>NZ_JAYSEG010000018.1:0-61981 GCF_041913985.1 Arenimonas sp. | reverse complement strand
CTCATGGCTCCATCCTCTCAAGGTTTGGAGCCTCCGGGAAAGCCGGGGCGATTCAGAAATCGGGTTGAGTTCTTCTGAGTCATCTTTAATAAGAGAGAACGGGAACTTTTTCCACGGACTATGCTCCGGGAGATGTCTCCTGCTCCACTCCAGACTCACCGCCGTCCTAGCTGCTCTGCGAAGTTCGCTCCGGGTGAGGTTGATTCGCTTTCTCGCGGACCATGCTTCTTTGGTCCAGCGCGTCACCGGAACTTGATCAGCGGCGATACCGAGGATCTTCGCCAGAGATTTCTCCTCTTGATCCAAGAAGGCTCTCCGCTTCTGCTCGGGCGACACATCGGCCTCAAGTTCGCGAACGATAGCCTCCAGGTCGGCCTCGAATGCCGTTGCCATCTCGGAATTTTGCCTCGTATTCATGCATATACCTCTAATCGTTTGACCCAACTGTCGATCACTGGACTCAAAGTGGGCACGCCCTGCCGGGACTGATCGGCGCTGTTCAGCGTGAAGTGCCTGCTGTGGACCCAACCGAAACAGCCCGGTCCTGGTGGAGGACCGGGCGCTCGGTGCCGCCGGCGAGAGGGGGATCAGTTGAGGGTCCGGACCTTCAGGTCATCGAGCAGACCATCCATCAGATCCAATGCGAATTTGTTGCAGTAGATGTGTGCACCTTCACCGCTGTAGACAGTCGCCTTAAACGCACTCATTCCTTCAGCGTAATTGACCATACGCGTTACCCACACCCTCGAGCTCATATCGAGCCCATGGTCCAGGTGAACCGCCTCGGTAGCAGCCCGAATCGCACCAGCCGCTTGACGGTGGCGAGTGACAACGCGCGCCACCGCTCCACAGACGTGGATGGTCCCAGACTCCCCCTGGACGCCCGACAGAACCAAGGGTTCGTCCTGGCAACCCGCGAGAGCAAGGCCATCACGAATCGCAGTAAAGATCTTCTCGATCAGATCGGTCTTGCTCTCAGTCCCAGCAACAGAGACCTCTGCGGTAAGGCTGAATGCGGTAGTCGCCGCCCCAGACCGACCAAGCGGAAGGACCAAGACCATGTCCGGGGGAGTCATTTCATTGTTGCGAAGCTCGAAGTTCATTGAATTTCCTAGAATTTTGGCCGCACGTGCCCCTGCCGGGATGGCTGGAATTCACGCAGTTCACGTTCTGCGCTCAAGAGCGCGGCGCTTCCCGCTTGGCGGTAGGCGCGGGGTCCCCGGCAAGACGGGGCTTAGGAGAGGTGTTAGGTGTGCTGTGTGGGTGCGGCGGTCAGCCATACATCGGCCTCGCGCCTGGGGAGTATAGCCATCCCCAACTTAGGTCGCGGATGCGGAGAAAACATGAGCCATCATCTCGTCTGCGCAACAATCGGGCCCGAGTCAGCCTGCTCCTCTTTCGGTGGGCACAACCATGCTCGGGCATGGCTGGCCCCAGGCATCTGGTTCTGACTGGCCCTTGAGGAGCTTCGCCATGCCCCCATCTGTGGAGAGCCACCTCCTCGGGACAGCCCCATGCCGGACCTTCGCCAGATCTACCTCGACGATGTGATTTTCCGCACCAACATGCTTCTGGATGACGATGAAAAAGCTTCTTTTGATGAAGTTCACGGCGCAATACAGGCCGGCCAGATCATCGAGTGGCTGTCGTCGAAAGGTGCAGATATGTCCGCTTTGCTTTCGGAGCAGATGGCCGAGGCTAAGGCCCTCGTGGTCGAGGCATTGAAGCAGGTGTCGACTGCACGCAAGGGGTCAGAGCGCAGGAAGCTTGGCGTTCAGCACAACGGTCTCTGCCTGCTCATTGGCTTGGCTCTGGACGCGAAGGCAGTTTTTCCTCCTATGACCAGCCCCTACTTGGATTCCGCGACGTCGGTTAACTAGGCTCAAATTGCCTTCGGCATCCTTAGATTCGCGCCACGGCTGCCGCCAACGTGTCCGGGCTGAGGTGTGCGTAGCGCAGAGTCATCTTGATGTCCGCGTGCCCCAGCAACTCCCGGACGGTGTTGAGGTCCACCCCCGCCCGAACGAGTCGACTGGCAAAGTGGTGGCGCAGGTCGTGGAACCGGAACTCGCTAATCTCGGCGGCGTCAAGGAGATTCCGCCAAGCCGTCTTGGCGTCCCGGATGCCGAAGACCACGCCCTCCGACCCGGTTTGGGCTGCCCACTTGGACAACGCAGCGTGGGCTTCGGCGTTGAGCGGCACGAATCGCTGCTTGCCGCTCTTGGCTACCGAGGCCCGGACCGTGAGCATCTTCCCTTCCAGGTTGATGTCGGCCCAACGCAGGGTCAGGAGCTCCCGACGGCGGAGTCCCGTGTTCATCGCCAGCAGCACCAGAGGGGTCAGGTGGTCCCCGTAGCCGTCCCGAGGTAGGACCGGGTAGAGCGGCCTGTCGCGCTGCTCACGCCACTGATTGGCGGACTCGCGCCCCGCGATCAGGAACGCATCCCGATGCACCAGAGCCGCTCTCAGGCGCTCCTCTTCGCCCGAACTCAGGTAGCGGACGACCGACCGGGCTGCGACCGTCTTGTTACGGATGCCCAGCAAGGGGTTGGTCTGCAGTAGCTTCCACTCGACTGCCTTGCTCAGCGCAGACCGAAGGCACGCCAGGTCCCGGGAGGCGGTTGCCTTGGTGACGGGGCGCTCCCCACCCTTCGGGGCATGCACCCTGCCTCGCCACCAGGCCTCGACTTTTGATGTATCAATCGAATCGAGGGGCAGACCCAGCCAGTCCGGGAATGACTTGCGAATGCGCTCGACGTAGCGGGCACCACCCCGGAGCTCAGCGACGGCCCACCCCTCGTAATGCTCGGCTAGGAACTGATCCAGGGGCATGGCCGCAGTCTGCCGCCCAGCTATCGCCGGAAGACGCTGCTGGAGCGCCTCAGACATCGCCTGGAGCGTTTGGGCGCGCGCCTCGTCTAGAGATAAGTGCGCGGCGGCACCGAGCGTCCTGCGCTTCCCACGCGCCCACTCGACGATGAACGCTTTGTAGCCCGAGGGCTGCACCCGGAGGATCAGGCCTTTCATGGCCAGGTCGCGGATCTCGTAGGGGCGATCCTGAGGGGCGCTGGTGGCGACGATCCGCTTAGTGAGGGTGGTCCGCATCCGGTGTCTGCATCCGTAAATGGCCGTAAGTGCAGACTAGGACGGGCCAAAAATCGGTGCCCGGTGAGGAGCATCCGCATTACGGCGAGACAGACGCAGCAGGCGCTGGCCGGGGAGTTCCAGGCCAGGTCAAATCAATGGGATTCGAGTGCTCGGAAACGTCACGAGCTTCGGTGCATCGCACCAGAAAATTGCGGCCTTCTTTTACCGGGAAAAGCGGCATTACGAATGCGCCGCTCTACCAACTGAGCTATTCCGGCGGAAGGCGGGAATTCTAGGCGGCGGGGCCGCCCGGGTCAATTTACGAGGCTGATGCGCAGTTCCCTGGGCAGGGCGAAGACCACGTTTTCCGGCTCGCCCTCCAGGTGGTCCACCCCGGTGGCGCCCAGCTCGCGCAGGCGCTGCACCACGCCCTGCACCAGCACTTCCGGGGCCGAGGCGCCCGCCGTCACGCCCACCCGGGCCGCGCCGGCCACCCAGGCCGGGTCGATGCACTCGGCGCCGTCGATCAGGAAGGCGCGGGCGCCCTGCTTCTCGGCCAGCTCGCGCAGGCGGTTGGAGTTGGAGCTGTTCACCGAGCCCACCACCAGCACCACCTCGCACTTCCCGGCCAGGATGCGCACGGCGTCCTGGCGGTTCTGGGTGGCGTAGCAGATGTCGTCGTGCTTCGGGCCCTGGATGGCCGGGAAGCGCGCCTGCAGGGCGGCGATGATCTCGCGGGTGTCGTCAACCGACAGCGTGGTCTGAGTGGTGTAGGCCAGGTTGTCGGGCTGCGTGGGTTGCAGCTTGGCGACGCCGGCCACGTCCTCCACCAGGTGGATGTGGTTGTCGCCGTGCTCTTGCCGCCACTGGCCCATGGTGCCCTCCACTTCCGGGTGCCCGGCGTGGCCGATCAGCACCACGTCGCGGCCGGCGCGGCAGTGGCGCGCCACCTCGATGTGCACCTTGGTCACCAGCGGGCAGGTGGCGTCGAACACCTTCAGCCCGCGGCGCTCGGCCTCGGCGCGCACGGCCTGGGAAACGCCGTGGGCGCTGAAGATGACGGTGGCGCCGGCCGGCACCTCGTCGAGCTCCTCGACGAACACCGCGCCTCGCTGGCGCAGGTCCTCGACCACGAAGCGGTTGTGCACCACCTCGTGGCGCACGTAGATGGGCGCACCGAGCGATTCGATGGCGCGCTTGACGATCTCGATGGCGCGGTCGACGCCGGCGCAGAAACCGCGGGGATTGGCGAGCAGGACGTCCATGGCGCGATTATCCGCCCTTTCCGGGCGCCGGCGGCGCCTTGAAGCTGAACAGCACCAGCAGCACCGCACCGGCCACGATGGCCGAATCGGCCACGTTGAAGGCCGGCCAGTGATGCTTGCCCACGTACCAGTCGACGAAGTCCACCACGTAGCCGAAGCGGATGCGGTCGATCACGTTGCCCACGGCGCCGGCCACCACCAGCGCGAACGGCAGCGCGGTGCGCCAGTCGTTGCGCGGCGTGCGCGCCAGCCACACCGTGAGACCCAGGCTGATGGCAATGGCCAGGCCGGTGAAGAACCAGCGCTGCCAGCCGCCCGCGTCGGACAGGAAGCTGAAGGCGGCGCCGTAGTTGTGCACCAGCGTCCAGTTCCAGAAGCCGTCGATGAAGGGCACCGGCTTGAGGTATTCCAGCGAAGCCAGCGCGACCGCCTTGGTCCACTGGTCGATGGCGACCAGCAGCGCGGAAAGGCCCAGCCAGGCCAGCGCGTTCGGGCGCGGCGCCGCCATCAGAACCACCGGCGGGTTTCGCCCGCGCCGTTGACATTGTCGACGCAGCGGCCGCAGAGCTCCGGGTCATCCGCATGGCTGCCCACGTCGGCGCGGTAGTGCCAGCAGCGCACGCACTTGCCATGGCTGGTGGAGACCGCGTGTACCCAGGGGCCGGCGCCCTCGCCTTCCGCACCGGGGCGGCCGGCGACCGGCTTGAGGTCGAAGCGCGAGGTGATGAAGAAGAAGCGCAGCTCGTCGGCCACCGGGGCGAAACGCGCCAGCGTGGCTTCATCGGCGTACACGTCCACCTCGGCCTCGAGCGAGGCACCGATGGCGCCGTTGGCGCGCATGGGTTCGAGCACCTTGCTCACCGCCTCGCGCAGCTCCAGCAGGCGGTCGAAATCGGCCGCCGACAGCGCCGCACCGGCCGGCATCGGCGCCAGGCCGTCGTACCAGGTGGTGAAGAGCACGTGGCCCTCGCGCTGGCCCGGCAGGTGCTGCCAGATCTCGTCGGCGGTGAAGCTCAGCACCGGCGCCACCCAGCGCACGAAGGCCTCGGCGATGCGGAACATGGCGCTCTGGGCCGAACGGCGGCCATGGCTGTCCACCGGCATGGTGTACAGGCGGTCCTTGGTGACGTCGAGGTACACCGCGCCCAGGTCGTTGGTGCAGAAATTCTGCACGGCGGCCACCACGGCGGCGAAGTCGTAGGCGGCGTACGCGGCCTGGATGCGCTCCTGCAGCTCGAAGGCGCGGTGCACGGCCCACTGGTCGAGCAGCAGCAGCTGGTCGTTGGGCAGCAGGTGCACAGCCGGGTCGAAGCCGTGCAGGTTGCCCAGCAGGAAGCGCGCGGTGTTGCGGATGCGGCGGTAGCCGTCGGCGGTGCGCTTGAGGATGTCGTCGGACACCGACATTTCATTGCGGTAGTCGGTGCTGGCCACCCACAGGCGCAGCACGTCGGCGCCCAGCGCGTCGTTCACCTTCTGCGGGTCCACCACGTTGCCGATGGACTTGGACATCTTGCGGCCCTGGGCGTCCACGGTGAACCCGTGGGTGAGCACCGCCTTGTAGGGCGCCGCCTTGTCCATCGCCACGCCCGTGAGCAGCGAGCTCTGGAACCAGCCGCGGTGCTGGTCGGAGCCTTCGAGGTAGAGGTCGGCCGGCTTGCCCAGGCCTTCGGCCGCGCGCGCCGCCAGCACCGCCTCGTGGGTGACGCCGGAATCGAACCAGACGTCGAGGATGTCGGTGACCTTCTCGTAGTCGGCCGCCTCGGCGCCCAGCAGTTCGGCGGCGTCGAGCGCATACCAGGCGTCGGCGCCCTGCTGCGACACGCGGTCGGCCACGGCGCGCATCAACTCCACCGAGCGCGGGTGCGGTTCGCCGCTGACCTTGTGGATGAACAGCGCGATCGGCACGCCCCAGGTGCGCTGGCGGCTGATGCACCAGTCCGGGCGGCCCTCGACCATGCCGGCGATGCGCGCCTGGCCCCAGTCGGGCACGAACTGCACCTGCTGAACCGCGGCCAGCGCGTCGCTGCGCAGGCCCTTCTGTTCCATCGAGATGAACCACTGCGGCGTGGCGCGGAAGGCCACCGGCGACTTGTGGCGCCAGCAGTGCGGGTAGCTGTGTTCGAGCTTGCCGTGGGCCAGCAGCACGCCACGCGCGCGCAGCAGCTCGACGATCGAATCGTTCGCCTTCCAGATGAACTGGCCTTCCACCAGCGGCGTGCCCGGCAGGTACACGCCGTTGCCGCCCACCGGGTTGAGCTCGGGCGTCTTGTACTTTTCCAGCAGGCCGTACTTCACGCCGACCTGGTAGTCCTCCTGGCCGTGGCCGGGCGCCGTGTGCACCGCGCCGGTGCCGGCGTCGGTGGTGACGTGCTCGCCCAGGATGACCGGGATGCGGCGCTCGTAGAACGGGTGGCGCAGCTCGAAGCCCTCGAGCGCGGCGCCGGTGGCGCGGCCGAGCACGGCGGCGCCTTCAATGCCGTAACGCTTGAGCGCGGACTCGTGCAGCGCCTCGGCCAGCACCAGCAGCACGCGCTTGCCCTCGCGCGCCGGGCCTTCGACCAGCACGTAGTCCACTTCCGGGCCCAGGGTGACGGCCAGCGAGGCGGGCAGCGTCCAGGGCGTGGTGGTCCAGATGGGCACCGCCACGATGGCGTCGCCGGCCTGCGTGCCGAACTTCGCCGCCAGCGCGGCCGGCTCGAAGGCGTCGTAGGCCACGTCGATCTGCGGCGAGACCTTGTCGGCGTATTCGATCTCGGCCTCGGCCAGCGCCGAGCCGCAGTCGAAGCACCAGTGCACCGGCTTCACGCCGCGGCTGAGGTGGCCGTTCTCGATGATGCGGGCGAGCGCGCGCAGCATGTCCGCCTCGAAGGCGAAATCCATGGTGCGGTACGGGTGCTCCCAGTCGCCCAGCACGCCAAGGCGCTGGAAATCTTTCGACTGGCCGGCGATCTGCTCGGCGGCGTATTCGCGGCACTTGGCGCGGAAGGCGGCGGCGTCGAGCTTGTCGCCCACCTTGCCGAACTTCTTCTCCACCACCAGCTCGATCGGCAGGCCGTGGCAGTCCCAGCCCGGCACGTAGGGCGCGTCGAAGCCGGAGAGCAGCTTCGACTTCACCACCAGGTCCTTGAGCACCTTGTTCACGGCGTGTCCGATGTGGATCGAGCCGTTCGCGTACGGCGGGCCGTCGTGCAGCACGAAGCGCGGCCGGCCCTTGGCCTTCTCGCGCACCTGCGCGTACAGGCCGCGCTGCTGCCAGCCGGCCAGCATGCCCGGCTCGCGTTTGGGCAGGTCGCCGCGCATCGGGAATGCCGTTTCCGGCAGACTGATGGTGTGCTTGTAATCCTTGCCGCCGTTCTCGCTCACGCCGTCACTCCGCGTTCTTCCCTGTCTTGGCGCAAGGCGCGCCGGGCCTGCTCGGCGTCCCGGTCCATCTGTCGGACCAGGGCGGGCAGGTCGTCGAACTTCTCCTCGTCGCGCAGCTTGGCGACGAACTCCACTTCGATGCGGCGGCCGTAAAGGTCGCCATCGAAATCAAACACATGCGCTTCGAGCAAGGGCTCGACGCCCTGCACCGTCGGCCGCGTGCCCAGGCTGGCCACGCCGGCGCGCGGCTCCGGGCCGATGCCGTGCACCCACACCGCGAAGATGCCACCCAGCGCGGCGCGCTTGCCGGCCAGGCGCAGGTTCGCCGTAGGGTAGCCGAGCTGGCGGCCCAGCTGCTTGCCGCGCACCACCTTGCCGCCGATGGCATAGCGCCGGCCCAGGGCCAGGGCCGCGGCCTCCAGGTTGCCGGCGGCCAGGTGCGCACGCACCGCGCTGGCGGAAACGCGGCCGTCGGCGTCCACCACCGGCTCGATCTCGCCGGCGCGGAAGCCGTGCGCCCCGCCCATGGCCTGCAGCAGGCCCAGGTCGCCCTTGCGGCCGTGGCCGAAGCGGAAGCCCGGGCCGACCCACACCTCGCGCGCCGCCAGCCGGCCAACCAGCACGCGTTCGACGAAGTCTTCGGCGGACATGGCCGTCATGGCGGCGTTGAAGCGCAGCAGCCCAACCACGTCCATGCCCAGCCCGCGCAGGCCCTCGAACTTGGCGCGCGGCAGCAGCAGGCGGGCCGGCGGACTCGCCGGTGCGAAGAATTCACGCGGCAGCGGCTCGAAGCTCAGCGCCACCGCCGCAAGGCCGGCGGCGCGCGCACGCGCCCGCACGTGGCCGACCAGGGCCTGGTGCCCCCGGTGGAGGCCGTCGAAGGCACCGATGCAAACCACGCTGCCCTGCGGGCAATCCTTCTTGCCCTCGACGTCCCGGAACAGCTTGCTCATGTCGCAAAGTATAGCCGCGGGTCCCCGATTCAGGCTTCCCGCAGGTGGCGCGGCCGCACCCCGGCGATCAGCAAGCCGAGGCCATAGGCCAGGGCGCCGGCGCCGACGACCAGCAGCAGCCAGCCCAGCCGCAGGTACCAGGCGCCCAGGCCGGCCCAGTCGCCGAGCTGCATCCGGGCCCAGGCCACCACCACGACCATCAGCACCGCGCCGACCAGGATCTGGCCGAACAGCCGCAGCCAGCCCCGCCCCGCGCGGTAGGCACCCTGGCGCGTCAGGTAACGCCACAGCAGGGCGGCATTGAGCACGCCCGCCAGCGCGGTGGCCAGGGCGATGCCGCCGTGTGGCGCGACCACGCCGGCCTCGCGCAGGGCCAGTACCAAGACCGCGGTCAGCAGGATGTTCGCGAACACCGTGATCACCGCGGCGCGCATCGGTGTGCGGGTGTCCTGGCGGGCATAGAAGGCCGGCAGCAGCACCTTGCTTAGCATGAAGGCCGGCACGCCGACGCTCATCGCGATCACGGCGATGGCCACCATCCGGGTGTCGTCGGCGGTGAACTCGCCGTACTGGAACAGGGTTGCGCACAGCGGCGCGGCCATCAGCGCCAGGCCCAGCGCCGCCGGGATGCTGACCAGGGCCACCAGCCGCAGGCCCCAGTCGAGCGCCTGCGAGTATCCGGCGGCATCGGTGGCGGCGTGCCGTCGCGACAGGTGCGGCAGGATCACCGTGCCGATCGCCACGCCGAACAGGCCGAGCGGGAATTCGACCAGCCGGTCGGAATAATAGAGCCAGGCCTGGGCGTTGCTCACCAGCATCGAGGCGAACATCGTGCCCACCAGCAGGTTCAACTGCGACACCGACGACGAAAAGATCGTCGGCAGCATCAGCGCAAACACCCGCCGCACGCCCGCGTGGCGGAAGTCCACTTTCAACCGCGGACGCAGCCCCAGGCGCCCCAGGGCCGGCCACAGCAGGGCCCACTGGGCCAGGCCGGCCAGGAACACGCCCCAGGCCAGGGCGTACTCGGGCACCTCGAAGTACCGGGCCAGGCCCAGCATCGCGGCGATCACCGCCAGGTTGTGCAGAACCGGGGTGAAGGCCGGCAGGCCGAACCGGCGCACGCTGTTGAGGATGGCGCCGGCCAGGGCCGTCATCGAGATGAAGGCCAGGTAGGGGAAGGTGATGCGCAGCATGTCGGCCGTCAGGGCCACCTGCTCGGATTCCTTGCCGGCAAACAGCAGGAAAAGGCGGGCGATCCAGGGCGCGAACAGCATTCCCAGGCCGGTGATCACCGCCACCGTGGCCAGCAGGGCGCCGGCGATATGGTCCAGGAAATCCTGCAGGGCAGCCCGGTCGCCGCGCTCGTGCAGCTCCGACAGCACCGGCACGAAGGCCGAGGAGAACGAGCCCTCGGCGAATATCCGCCGCAGGTAGTTGGGAATGCGGTAGGCCACCACGAAGGCGCTGACCGCCGCCCCAGTGCCGAACAGGGTCGCCTGCAGCAGGTCCCGGGCCAGGCCGGCGATGCGCGACAGCAGGGTCATGGCGCTGAACACGGCCGTGGACCGCAGCAGGCCGCCCCGGGACTTGCCCCCGCCGGCCCCGCTCATGGCCCCACCCCCGGGCTGCCAGGGGGGATTTGACTCAAGCCACTGAATCCCCCATAATTTCGGGTCTTTCCAGCACCACCCCCGAATCCCGGCCGGGAATTCGCACCCCGGCCCTCGTCCAACGATTTCAGGAGCCCTCCGTGGCCAACATCAAGTCCGCCAAGAAGCGCGCCAAGCAGACCGTCGTCCGCAACGCCCGCAATGCCAGCCAGCGTTCCATGCTGCGCACCGCCGTGAAGAAGGTCCTCAAGGCCCTGGAAGCCAAGGACGCCGCTGGCGCCGAGGCCGCCTTCGCGACCGCCCAGCCGATCCTGGACCGCTACTCGGCCCGCGGCCTGATCCACAAGAACAAGGCTGCCCGCCACAAGAGCCGCATCACGGCCCACATCAAGGCCCTGAAGCAGGCCTGATCCGGCGGCGCCTTCGGGCGCCCCGCCGATCGGCGAAGAAAGGCCGGCGCAAGCCGGCCTTTTTGCTGCCCGGGATTTGCCGGCGGCGGCCGGCAGGCGCGCGAACGCGACGGCCGGCTCAGGCATTGCGGCTCATCTCCGCGCGCGCGGCCGCGTCCTGCGCCGCCTCGAGGGCCGCGGCCTTCTGGTCGTCGAAGAACTGCTGCACCTTCAGCACCACCGGCCAGGTGCCCTCGCGGCCGATGGCCGACACCAGGAACCAAGGCTCCTTCCAGTCCAGCGCATCCACCACGGCCCGGGCGCGCGCCTGGCGCTCGTCCTCGGGCAGCAGGTCGGCCTTGTTCATCACCAGCCAGCGCGGCTTCTCCAGCATGGCCGGGTCGTGCTTGCGCAGTTCGGCCTCGATGGCGCGCACCTGCTGCACCGGGTCCACCTGCTCGTCGAACGGGGCCAGGTCCACCAGGTGCAGCAGCAGGCGGGTGCGCTGCACGTGGCGCAGGAACTGCGCGCCCAGGCCGGCGCCGTCGGCCGCGCCTTCAATCAGGCCGGGGATGTCGGCGATCACGAAGCTGCGGTCGGTCTCGACGCTGACCACGCCCAGGTTCGGGTACAGGGTGGTGAACGGGTAGTCGGCCACCTTCGGCGTGGCCGCCGAGACGGCCCGGATGAAGGTGGACTTGCCGGCGTTCGGGAAGCCCAGCAGGCCCACGTCGGCCAGCAGCTTCAGTTCCAGGCGGATCTCGCGCTCCTCGCCCGGCGTGCCCTGCCCGGCCTTGCGCGGCGCGCGGTTCACCGAGCTCTTGAAGTGCACGTTGCCCTTGCCGCCGATGCCGCCCTGGGCCACCAGCAGGCGTTCGCCGTGGCGGGTCAGGTCGCCGATGATCTCGTCGGTCTCGACGTTGATCACCTCGGTGCCGACCGGCACGCGGATCAGCACGTCTTCGCCGGCCTTGCCGAACATCTGCCGGCCCATGCCGTTCTGGCCGCGCTGGGCGCGGTACTGGCGCTGGTGGCGGAAGTCGATCAGCGTGTTGAGGTTCTCGTCGGCCTGCAGCCAGACGCTGCCGCCGTTGCCGCCGTCGCCGCCGTCTGGCCCGCCGAGCGGGATGAACTTCTCGCGCCGGAAGCTGATGCAGCCGTTGCCGCCGTTGCCGGCGCTGACCAGGATCTGGGCTTCATCAACGAATTTCACAGGGTACTTCCCAGGCGGGGCACGCAGGCCGTCCGCCGCGATTGTGGGCCGTCCGCGCCGCGCCGTGAAGGGCGGGCCGCGCCGGGCCGGTGTCAGAAACGAAAAGCCCCGCCGAAGCGGGGCCCTTCAGGCGGAACCGGGCGGGGATCAGGCCGCCGGGACCACGCTCACGGTGCGACGCTTCTTCGGACCCTTGATCGAGAAGTCCACCACGCCGTCCACGAGGGCGAACAGGGTGTGGTCACGACCGAGGCCGACGCCGGCGCCCGGATGGAACTCGGTGCCGCGCTGGCGCACGATGATGTTGCCGGCCTCGATGGCCTGGCCGCCGTACATCTTGACGCCCAGGTACTTCGGGTTCGAGTCGCGGCCGTTGCGGGACGAGCCTACGCCTTTTTTCTGTGCCATGACGTTGTCTCCTCTGGCTTAGCCGGCGATGCCGGTGATTTCGATTTCGGTGAAGTACTGCCGGTGGCCCATCTGCTTGCGATGGTGCTTGCGGCGACGGAACTTGACGATGCGGACCTTGTCGAGGCGGCCGTGCGACTTGACGGTCGCGGTGACCTTGGCGCCGTCAACGGTCGGCGCGCCGACCTTGACCTTGTCGCCGTCGCCGAGCATCAGGACCTTGTCGATCTCGAAGCTCTTGCCTTCCTCGAGGTCGATCTTCTCGACCTTCAGGGTCTCGCCCTGCATCACGCGGTACTGCTTACCGCCGGTGACAATGACTGCATACATGACCGGGATTCCTCTGTAGTTATTTTGGCCAAACCTGCCCGCGGTCAACGGGACAGAAGCGGAATATTAAGCCAAAAACCCCTTTTGCGTCAAACCCTTCGAACCAGGTTCATTTCCAGGCCGGATGTCCCCGAGCCCCGGAGGGCAGCGGCCGGAAAATGAACCTGGTTCGTTGGCCAAGCCACTGATCCGGAAGGCGTTTGGTTTCCTCCACCCCGGGGTCACGGCCGTGAGCGCGCGCCCTGCTAGACTGCCGGGTTCCCGTTCCCGCCCGCCCCAAAAGGACCCGTTCCCGGCGCATGGATACGATCCGCATCCGCGG
The DNA here is from genome assembly GCF_041913985.1 of Arenimonas sp. GTDB lineage: Bacteria > Pseudomonadota > Gammaproteobacteria > Xanthomonadales > Xanthomonadaceae > Arenimonas. The sequence goes on along the minus strand of NZ_JAYSEG010000018.1, from coordinate 49,038 downwards.
TGCCCGCACCCACAACCTCAAGAACATCGACCTGGACCTGCCCCGGGACCGGCTGATCGTCATCACCGGCCTCTCGGGCTCCGGCAAGTCCTCCCTGGCCTTCGACACCATCTACGCCGAAGGCCAGCGCCGCTACGTCGAGTCCCTGTCGGCCTACGCCCGGCAGTTCCTGAGCGTGATGGAGAAGCCGGACGTGGACCACATCGAGGGCCTGTCGCCGGCCATCTCGATCGAGCAGAAGTCCACCTCGCACAACCCGCGCTCCACGGTCGGCACGATCACCGAGATCTACGACTACCTGCGCCTGCTGTTCGCCCGCGTCGGCACCCCGCGCTGCCCCGACCACCACTACCCGCTGGAAGCCCAGACGGTCGGCCAGATGGTGGACCAGGTGCTGGCCCTGCCCGAGGACCGCCGCTACATGCTGCTTGCCCCGGTGGTGCGCGAGCGCAAGGGCGAACACGCCCAGGTGTTCGACCAGTTGCGGGCCCAGGGCTTCGTGCGCGTGCGGGTGAACGGCGTGCTGCACGAGCTCGACGCCGTTCCGGCCCTGGCCCTGCGCCAGAAGCACACCATCGAGGCGGTGATCGACCGCTTCAAGCCGCGCGCCGACCTCAAGCAGCGCCTGGCCGAAAGCTTCGAAACCGCGCTCAAGCTCGGTGACGGCCTGGCCCAGGTGCAGGACCTCGACGACCCCGCCGCGCCGCCCCTGCTGTTCTCCTCGAAGTTCAGCTGCCCGGTCTGCGACTACGCCCTGCCCGAGCTCGAGCCGCGCCTGTTCTCGTTCAACTCGCCGGTGGGTGCCTGCCCGTCCTGCGACGGCCTGGGCATCACCCAGTTCTTCGACCCCTCGCGCGTGGTCGTGCACCCCGAGCTCAGCCTCGCGGCGGGCGCGGTGCGCGGCTGGGACCGCCGCAACGCCTACTACTTCCAGCTGATCGCCTCGCTGGCCAAGCACTACGGCTTCGACCCCGACACCGCCTGGGAGGAGCTTTCCGAGCCGGTGCGGCAGGCGGTGCTGTACGGCAGCGGCGAGGAAGTGATCACCTTCACCTACCTCACCGAGTCCGGCGGCCGCACCCAGCGCAAGCACAAGTTCGAGGGCATCGTGCCCAACCTCGAGCGCCGCTACCGCGAAACCGAGTCGCAGGTGGTGAAGGAGGAACTGGCCAAGTTCATCTCCGACCGCCCCTGCCCCGACTGCGGCGGCGCGCGCCTGAACCGCTCGGCCCGCAACGTGTTCGTGGCCGACCGCAACCTGTCGCAGCTGACCAAGCTGCCGGTGGACGAGTCGCTGGAATTCTTCTCGCACCTGAGCCTGGCCGGCTGGCGCGGCGAGATCGCCGCCAAGATCGTCAAGGAAATCCACGACCGCCTCCGCTTCCTGGTGGACGTGGGCCTCGATTACCTCACGCTCGAGCGCAAGGCCGACAGCCTCTCCGGCGGCGAAGCCCAGCGCATCCGCCTGGCCAGCCAGATCGGCGCCGGCCTGGTGGGCGTGATGTACGTGCTCGACGAGCCCTCCATCGGCCTGCACCAGCGCGACAACGAGCGCCTGCTGGGCACCCTCACCCGCCTGCGCGACCTGGGCAACACCGTCATCGTGGTCGAACACGACGAGGACGCCATCCGCCTTGCCGACCACATCGTCGACATCGGCCCGGGCGCCGGCGTGCACGGCGGCGAGGTGATCGCCCAGGGCAGCTACGCCGACATCCTCAAGGCGCCGCGTTCGCTCACCGGCGCCTACCTGTCGGGCAAGCGCCGCATCGAGATCCCGAAGCAGCGCCACAAGCCCAACCCGAAGATGATGCTGGAGCTGCGCGGCGCCAGCGGCAACAACCTCAAGGACGTCGACCTTTCGATCCCGGCCGGCCTGTTCACCTGCATCACCGGCGTCTCGGGTTCGGGCAAGTCCACGCTCATCAACGACACGCTCTACCACCTGGCCGCGAACGAGCTCAACGGCGCCTCGCACACGCCGGCGCCGCACCGCGAGGTGCAGGGCATGGAGCTGTTCGACAAGGTGGTGGACATCGACCAGAGCCCGATCGGCCGCACGCCGCGTTCGAACCCGGCCACCTACACCGGCCTGTTCACGCCGCTGCGCGAGCTGTTCGCGCAGGTGCCGGAAGCGCGCGCCCGCGGCTATTCGCCGGGCCGCTTCAGCTTCAACGTGCGCGGCGGCCGCTGCGAGGCCTGCCAGGGCGACGGCCTGATCAAGGTGGAGATGCACTTCCTGCCCGACGTGTACGTGCCCTGCGACGTGTGCCACGGCAAGCGCTACAACCGCGAGACGCTGGAGATCCTCTACAAGGGCTACTCCATCCACGACGTGCTGGAGATGACGGTCGAGGACGCGCTGCGCCTGTTCGAGCCCGTGCCCACCCTGGCGCGAAAGCTCGAGACCCTGATGGATGTGGGCCTGAGCTACATCAAGCTCGGCCAGTCGGCCACCACGCTCTCGGGCGGCGAGGCCCAGCGAGTGAAGCTGTCGAAGGAGCTCAGCCGCCGCGACACCGGCCGCACGCTCTACATCCTCGACGAGCCCACCACCGGCCTGCACTTCCACGACATCGAGCACCTGCTGGCCGTGCTGCACAAGCTGCGCGACGACGGCAACACCATCGTGGTGATCGAGCACAACCTGGACGTGATCAAGACCGCCGACTGGGTTATCGACCTCGGCCCCGAGGGCGGCCACCGCGGCGGCATGATCATCGCCCAGGGCACGCCGGAAGAGCTGGCGGCCACGCCGGGTTCGCACACCGGGCGGTTCCTCGCGAAGCTCCTCGAAGCCGCCCCGCCGGCGCCGCGCAAGGCCACCCGGAAGAAGAGCGCATGAGCCGCGTCGTGTTCGAAACCTTGCTCGAAGTCCGCTGGCGCGACCTCGACGCCTTCAACCACGTCAACAACGCCAGCTACCTCGGCTACATCGAGGAGGCGCGCGTGCGCTGGTTCAAGTCGCTGAGCCAGGACTGGGCCGGGGAAACCGCGGCGCCCATCATGGCGGCGGTGATGGTGAACTACCGGCGGCCAATCAACTGGCCGGAAACCGTTCGGGCGGAATTGTTCGCCGAACGCATCGGCGGCAAGAGCCTCACGCTGGGCCACCGCATCCTGGCGGCCCACGACGAAAGCACGCTTTATTGCGACGGCCACACCGTGCTGGTGTGGGTGGACCGCGGCGGCCAGAGCGTGCCGCTGCCCGACGCCGTGCGGGCCGCCTGCGCCTAGGGCGCGGCGCGGCGCACCGGGAATTCGGCGAACACGCGACGGCCGTCGGCCAGCACCAGCCGCACGCGCGCCACGTCGCCCTCGGCCAGTGGCCGCAGCGGGCGCATCAGCATCAGGTGCAGGCCGCCCGGCTCGAAGCGCAGTTCGCCGCCCGGCGGGATCTCCAGCTTGCCCGCGGGGCGCATGCGGCTCACGCCGCCTTCTTCGACCGTGCGGTGGATCATCGGCATGCCGAAATCCAGGCTCTCCACGTCCACCACCGTGACCGGCGCGTCGCAGCCGTTGCGCAGCACCAGGTAGCCGGCCAGCGACTTCGCGCCGGGCGGCGCCGAACGCACCCAGGGCTTCTCGATGGCGGGCGCGCAGGCCGTCGCCGCCGACGCGGCTGAAGCCAACGCGAACAGGAGAGACCCCAGCAAAAGGCGCGATGCGTTCATGGGCCTATAGTAGTCCCACGACCGTACAGGAGCCATGAATGAACCGTTCCCTGCTTGCCCTGGCCATCGCCGGCGCCGTCGCCTCCCCCGCCTTCGCCGCCGCGCCGAAACTCACCGTCTACAGCGGCGATTTCGATGCCGTCGCGCGCAGCGCCAGCCAGCCCGGCGGCCCCGGCTTCGCGCTTTACGACACCCGCGTCGAATTCGACCTCAAGGCCGGCGACAACCGCGTGCAGCGCGGCGGCCTGCCGGCGGCCCTCGACGCCAGCTCGGTGCGCCTGCAGCCAGCCGGCGACGCCAGCGTGCGCGGCCAGCGCTTCGACTTCGCCCTGGCCGACCAGGACGAACTGCTGCGCCGCGCGATCGGCCAGCAGGTCTCGGTCGAGCAGTCGCTCGGCCCGGGCCGCGAAACCTACACCGGCACCCTGCTCTCGGCCGGCAACGGCCTGACCCTGCGCCTGGCCGACGGCCGGGTGAAGGTGCTCTCGAACTACGCCAGCTTCGAGCTGCCGCGCCTGCCCGAGGGCGTGGCCAGCGAGCCCACGCTGTCCTGGACCCTGGCCGCGCCGCGCGCCGGGCGCCAGGCTTTCGACCTGTCCTTCGCCACCGCCGGCCTGGCCTGGCGCGCCGAATACCAGGCCACGCTGTCCGGCCAGGGCCAGGCCTGCCGCATGACCCTGGACGGCGCCGCCATGGTGGCCAACCGTTCGGGCACCGACTTCAGCGGCGTCGCGCTGACGCTGGTGGCGGGCGAACCCAACCGCGTCTCCGGCGGCGGCTACGGCGTGCCGATGGCGAAGGCGGAGCGCGCGCAGATGATGGTGGCCGACGCCGCCCCGGCGCCGCAGACCTCCGGCGAGTACCACGCCTACCGCCTGCCCGGCACCGGCGACCTGCCCCAGGGCAGCGTGCAGCGCCTGCCGCTGGTGGACACCGCCAGCGGCATCGCCTGCGAGCGCCGCTACGAAACCCGCTCGCCGATGGGCCAGTGGCAGCCGCCGCAGCCCATCGTCGACGCCAACTTCAATACCCACGCCGGCCAGCAGCCGGTGGTGGCCACCCTGCGCTTCGCCAACCGCAAGGCCGACGGCCTGGGCGTCCCGCTGCCGGCCGGGCGCATGCGCCTGTTCGAAGGCGCCGATTTCCTCGGCGAAGCCGCGCTGGGCCACACCGCCGCCAACACCGAGGTCACGCTCGAGACCGGCACCGTGTTCGACCTGATGGCCGAACGCCGGCGCGAGGATTTCCAGCTCGACCGCGCCGGCCGCGAGATGACCGAAACCGTGGTCATCACCGTGCGCAGCGCCAAGCCCGGCGCCGCCACGGTGCGCGTGCAGGAAGTGCTGCCGCGCTGGACCGACTGGGAGGTCACCGCCAGCAGCGTGCCGGCGCGCAAGCTCGATTCGCAGTCGGTGGCCTTCGACCTGCCCGTGCCCGCCAACGGCGAAGCGGACGTGCGCTACACGGTGCGCTATCGTTGGGCCCCCGACGTCCGGATCGATTGAGGCCCGCCATGCTTGAATTCCACCGCCACGGCGACATCCACGAGATCCGGCTGGCCCGCCCGCCGGTCAACGCGCTCACGCCGGAACTGCTGTCGGCCCTGCGCACCGCGGTGCAGGAAGCGCCGGGCGCCGGCGCGCGCGCCATCGTGCTGTCGGGCGGTGCCAAGGTGTTCTCGGCCGGCATGGACGTGCCGCACCTGATGGGCCTGGACCCGGCTGGCCTGAAGGCCGGCTGGGCTTCGCTGTTCGCCGCGGGGCGCGCCATCGCGTCCTCGCCGGTGCCGGTGGTGGCGGCCATCGGCGGCCACAGCCCGGCCGGCGGCTGCGTGCTGGCGCTGTGCTGCGACTACCGCATCATGGCGCGCGGCCCGTTCCGCATCGGCCTGAACGAGGTGCAGGTGGGACTGGTGGCGCCGGACGCCATCCAGCACCTGATGCGCCGCGTGGTCGGCCCCTACCGCGCCGAGCGTCTGCTGGTCGAAGGCGCGCTGGTGGAAGCCGAGCAGGCGCACGCCATCGGCCTGGTGGACGAACTCACCGACGGCGAGCACGTGGTGAAGCGCGCCACGGTGTGGCTCGAGGAACTGCTCAAGCTCCCGTCGGCCTCGATGCTGGCCACCCGCCGCATCGCCCGCGCCGACCTGGTGGGCGCGCTCGAATCCTTCCGCGACGACGACCTCGACGGATTCCTCCGGGAATGGAACTCCCCCGGCACGCAGGCGGCCCTGAAGGCCCTGGTCGCCCGGCTCGGGAAATGAGGCTGCGCGCGTCGCCGGCGCCGGTGCTGTTGGCGCTGGCCCTCCTCCTTCTGACCGCCTGCAGCCAGCCGCTGCCCGCGGCCTATGCCGACTACGCCGGCCACTGGCGCGGCGAGGGCGTGCTGCTGGTGATCGGCCCCGACGGCCATGCCGACTACGAACGCGTGCGCGAAGGCACGCGCACGTCCATCGAGGGGCCGGCGCACGGCTTCAGCCGCGAGGGTTTCCGCATTGGCCTGGGGCCGCTGAGCGCCCGCTTCGAAGTGCAGGTGCCGCCGCACCTGGCCGACGGCCGCTGGCGCATGACAGTGGACGGCGTCGAACTGACGCGCGTCGAGATCCTGCCGGTCGAAGCCGACCGCGATACGCTGCGGCTGTGATCAGTCGCCGGTGGCGACCGGTCGCGAGCGGTCGCTGACCCACCCACTCCACGACGGCGCATAGACGCGCGCGCCCGGCAAACCGGCATGCGCCATGGCCAGCAGGTTGTGGCAGGCGGTTACGCCCGAGCCACAGCTGAGCACCACGTCTTCCGGACGCCGGCCGCCGAGCAGCGCTTCGAACTGGCTCCGGAGCACCTCGGGGGCGCGCATACGCCCCCCTTCGAGATTGGCGGCGTATGGACGGTTGAGCGCCCCGGGGATGTGGCCCGCCACCGGATCGAGCGGCTCGACCTCGCCGCGGAAGCGCTCGGGTGCGCGGGCGTCTAGCAGCCAGCCGGCGGGCTCGGCGAGCCTTCCCAGCACTTCGTCGGTACGCACGACCTGCGCCGCGTCGAAACGCCGCGGATAAGGCGCCGCCGGCGCCGGCGCGGGCGAGGCATCCATCGGCAGGCCCAGCGCCTGCCAGCGCGCCACGCCGCCGTCGAGCACGGCGACGCGTTCGTGGCCGGAAAGTTTCAGCAGCCACCACAGGCGCGCGGCGGCGAGCGCGCCGTCGGCGGCGTCGTAGGCCACGACCTGCACGTCCGGCGTGATGCCCAGCCGGCCAAGCACGGCCTGGAAGGCCGCCGGGTCCGGCAAGGGGTGTCTGCCCAGCGACGCATCAGCGGCGTGGTCCGACAGGTCGCGGTCGAGATGGGCGAAGCCGGCGCCCGGCAGGTGGGCAGCCTGCCAGGCCCGCTCGCCGGCCTCGGCGTCGGCCAGGGCATGGCGGCAGTCCACCAGCACCAGGCCGGGCTGGCCCAGCGCGGCGGCCAGGGTTTCGGCGGAAACCAGGGTAGTCCAGTTCATCGCACCTGCTCCAGGCGGTGGCGGAAGTTCACCAGCATGGCGGCGGTGGCGCCCCAGATGCGGTGGCCGCCGTAGCGGAATTCCAGCACTTGCCGGCGGCGGCCCTGGAAGTCGACGTCCAGCGTGTGCACGTTGCCGGGGTCGAGCAGGAAGCCGAGCGGCACCTCGAAGGCCTCGGCCACCTCGCCCGGATCGGGCACGGGCACGAAGCCGCCCGCCACCGAGGCCACCACGGGGAACACGTGGAAGCCGGTGATGGTGACGAAGGGATCGAGGTAGCCCAACGGCGACGACAGCGCGGCGCCAAGGCCGACTTCCTCCTGCGCCTCGCGCAGCGCGGCGGCGACCGGGTCGGCGTCGTCGGCCTCGATGCGGCCGCCGGGGAAGGCGATCTGGCCGGCATGGTGGCGCAGGGCTTCGGTGCGGCGGGTCAGCAACACCTGCGGGCCACCGGCGCGCTCCACCAGCGCCACCAGCACGGCGGCAGGGCGCAGCGGCTGCCCGGGCGGCAGCAGGTCGTGCAGTTCGGCGTGGTTCCAGCCAGGCCCCTGCGGGGGGCGGGCCAGCGGATGCAGTGCGCGGGGAAGCCGTTCGAGCGGGTCGAACGACGGGCTCACACGCGGAGCGCCTCGCGGCGCGGCAGCTCCACTTCCATCACGTGCAGGCGCTCGTCGTCGCTCATCTGGGACCAGCGGGCGATCTCGGCGACGCTGCGGTGGCAGCCTTCGCAGAAACCGGACGGGTCGAGCGAGCAGACGCCGACGCAGGGACTGAGCACGGCGCGGAAGCTGGGGGAAAAAGACATGTCGTCGGAAACGACGAGGCCGCGCCGGGAGCCGGCGCGGCCTCGCGGGGTCTTACTGGACCGAAACGAGCTTGATGTCGAACACCAGCGCCTGGCCCGGGCCGACCGGCGAACGCGGGTCGTTGCCGAAGGCCTTGTCGGACGGCAGGAACACTTCCCAGCGCGAGCCGGCCGGCATCAGGGCGAGCACTTCCTGCACGCCGCGGATCGGGAACTCGCCGACCTTGAAGCTGGCCGGGGTCGGGTTCTGCTGGGCGTAGGTGTTGGCGAACTCCTGGCCGGTAGACACCGAGCCGCGGTAGTGCATCTGCACCGTGCTGGCGGCGGTCGGCTTGGCGCCGGTGCCCGGCTCGATCACGCGGTACTGGATGCCGCTGGGCAGGGTGGTGATGCCCGGCTTGCTGCGGTTGGCGGCCAGGAAGGCATCCGACTTGGCCTTGTTCTCGTTGGCGACGCGCTCGAAGTCGGCGCGGGCCTGGGCCACCATGCGCTGCTGCAGGCCAGCCAGCTGGGCGTCCATCTGCTCCTGCGAGTGGGCGGGCGCGCGCTTGGCGAAGCCGTCCTGCAGGGCCTTGATGACGGCATTGATGTCGACGTCGACCTTCTGGTCGGCAAGGTCCTTGCCGAGGTCGTAGCCGATGGCATAGCTCAGCACCGGCTTGTTGGCCGGGGGCGGCGCAGGCTGGTTGGCAGCCGGGGCGGACTGGGCCAGGGCAACGCCGGCGCTCAGACCAAAGGCCGCCAGGCAGGCAGCCAACAGACGCAACTTCATCAGGAAATCTCCAGTTGTGGACGGGGACGCTGTGGGCCCCCAGACGCCGCGTTAGGATAGCCCCCGCAGGCCTGAACCGCCACTGACATCGGACGGCTCCAAACCGATGACCGCGGGCGCGGCCACAAGTTCCCCCTTCCCCGGAGTTTTCCCATGACTTTCGCCAACTTGCTGGTCGAGGACCGCGGCGCCGTCCGTCGCATCACGCTGAACCGGCCGGACAAGCTCAACGCGCTCAACCACGCCACCCTGACCGAGCTGCACGCCGCCTTCGAGGCCGCCGGCCGCGACCCGGCCGTGCGCGTGGTGGTGCTCACCGGCGCCGGCCCGAAGGCCTTCGTGGCGGGTGCCGACATCGCCGAGATGAACGACCTGAGCCCGGCCCAGGCGCGGGATTTCTCGGCCCATGGCCAGGCCCTGATGACCCGCATCGAGCGCCTGGGCAAACCGGTGGTGGCCATGGTGAACGGCTTCGCCCTGGGCGGCGGCCTGGAACTGGCCATGGCCTGCCACCTGCGTTTCGCCGCCGACACCGCCAAGGTCGGCCAGCCCGAGATCAACCTGGGCCTGGTGCCCGGCTTCGGCGGCACCCAGCGGCTGCTGCGGCTGGCCGGGCGCCCGGCGGCGCTGGAGCTGTGCCTGCTGGGCGCGCCCATCGACGCCGCCCGCGCGGCCCAGCTCGGCATCCTGAACAAGGTGGTGCCCGCCGACGCGCTCGAGGCCGAGGTGGAGGCCGTCGCCAACCAGCTGGCCAATGCGGCGCCGCTGGCCCTGCGCGGCATCCTCGACGCCATCCTGCTCGGCGGCGAGGCGCCGCTCGACAGCGGCCTGGACTACGAAACCCAGGTCTTCGCGGTCACGTTCTCCACCGAGGACATGAAGGAAGGCACCAGCGCCTTCCTGGCCCGCCGCAAGCCGCAGTTCACCGGCCGCTGAGCGCGCACGCGCCGGCCGTGCGCCTGCATCGTTTCCACGGCGGCCTGGCGCTGCCGGGCCACAAGGCCGAATCCACCGCCGGCGGGCTGCGCGCCTGCCCGGCGCCGCCGGTGCTGCGCGTGCCGCTGCTGCAGCACGCCGGCGAAGCCGCGGAACCCTGCGTGGCGGCCGGCGACGTGGTGGCGCGCGGCCAGCGCATCGGCATCGCCCGCGCCGGCGCCGACGTGCACGCGCCCCGCGGCGGCCGCGTGATGGCGGTGGAAGAGGCCGAAGTGCCCCAGCTGCCGGGCATCCCGGTGCCGCACGTGCTGATCGCCGTGGAGGAAGACGCCCCCGCGGCGTCGATGACGCCGCTCGCCATCGACGCGGCCCCGGAAGTGCTGCGCGCCCGCCTGCGCGAGGCGGGCCTGGCCGGCCTCGGCGGCGCCGGTTTCCCCACGGCGGAAAAGACCGCGGTGGCGCGCCAGCGGCTGGTGCTCAACGGCGCCGAATGCGAGCCCTGGATCGCCTGCGACGACGCCCTGCTGCGCGAGCACGCCGACGAGGTGGTGCAAGGCGCCCGCGTGCTGGCCCGCATCGTCGGCGCGGGCAGCGTGCAGCTGGCGGTCGAGGACAGCATGGGCGAAGCCCTGGCGGCCTGCCGCGCCGCGGTGGACGCGCACGGCGGCGGCGAGGTGCAACTGGTGGCCGTGCCCACGCTCTATCCGGAGGGCGGAGAGCGCCAGCTGGTCCAGGTACTCACCGGCCTCGAGGTCCCGCGCGGCGGCCTGCCGCGCGACATCGGCGTGGTGGTGCTCAACGTCGCCACCGCGCGCGCGGCCTGGCGCGCCGTGGCCCTGGGCGAGGCCCTGGTGGAGCGCGTGGTCACGGTCACCGGCCCCGGCGTGGCGCGCCCCGGCAATTACGTGGTGCCCGCGGGCACGACCGTCGCGCACCTGGTCGCGCAGGCCGGCGGCTACACGCCCGCCGCGAAGCGCCTGCTGCTGGGCGGGCCGATGATGGGCCTGGCCCTGCCCCACGACGACGTGCCCCTGGGCAAGACCCACAACTGCGTGCTGGTGCTGGGCGACGCCGAACTTCGCGCCACCGGCGGCGAAATGCCCTGCATCCGCTGCGGCGACTGCGCCAGCGCCTGCCCTTCCCGCCTGCTGCCGCAGCAGCTGCTCTGGCAGGCCCGCGCCGACCGCCTCGACGATGCCCGCGCCCAGGGCCTGTTCGACTGCATCGAATGCGGCTGCTGCGACCTCGCCTGCCCCAGCCACATCCCGCTCACCCAGCAGTTCCGCGTGGCGAAATCCACGCTGCGCGCCCGTGACGCCGCGACCGCCAGCGCCGAAGCCGCGCGCCGGCGCTTCGAATCGCGCCAGCAGCGGCTCGAGCGCGAGGCCGCCGAGCGCGAGGCCAAGCTGGCCGCACGCAAGGCCGCCGCCAGCCCCGAGGCCGTGGCCGCCGCGCTCGAACGCGCCCGCGCCCGCCGCGCCGCCGCCGCGCCCGACCGCAACGACGCCCCATGAAAACCTTCGACACCGCCCCCGCCCCGCACCTCCCGGCGCGCCGCAGCGTGCGTTCGGTGATGGGCCTGGTGCTGCTGGCGCTGGTGCCGGGTCTGGTGGCGCATGCCTGGTTCTTCGGGCCGGGCATCGTGGTCCAGGTGGCGCTGGCCACGTTGTTCGCACTGGCCTTCGAGGCAGCGATGCTGAAGCTGCGCGGGAAGCCGCTGCGCCCCTTCCTCACCGACCTGAGCGCACCGCTCACCGCCGTGCTGTTCGCGCTGTGCCTGCCGCCGCTGGCGCCGTGGTGGGTGGCCGCCGTCGGCATGTTCGCCGCCATCGTCATCGCCAAGCAGCTGTTCGGCGGGCTGGGCCACAACCTGTTCAACCCGGCCATGGTGGGCCTGGCGGTGGTGCTGCTGGCCTTCCCGCGCGAATTCACCCAGTGGCTGCCGCCGGCGGGACTGGACGGTGCCATCGCGCCACCCGGCCTGCTGGAAAGCCTGCGCGCCGTGGCCACCGGCGAACTGCCGCTGCCCTGGGAATGGGACACGCTCGCCCAGGCCACGCCGCTCGACGCCGTGCGCACGCTGGGCGCCCAGGGCGCCACCCTGGCCGAGATCCGCGGCGCGCCGCTGTTCGGCGACTTCGGCGGCCGCGGCTGGGAATGGATCGCCAACTTCTTCGCGCTGGGCGGCCTGTTCCTGCTGTGGAAGCGCGTCATCCCCTGGCAGGTGCCGGTGGCGACGCTGGGCACGACGGTGCTGCTCACGCTGCCTTTCTGGCTGTACGACCCCGACCTGCATCCGTTCCCGCTGCAGCACGTGTTCTCGGGCGCGCTGGTGCTGGCGGCCTTCTTCATCGCCACCGACCCGGTCAGCGGCTGCACCACGCCGCGCGGCCGGCTGCTGTTCGGCGCCGGCGTGGCCGTGCTCACGCTGGCGATCCGGCGCTGGGGCGGTTTTCCCGACGGCGTCGCCTTCGCCGTGCTGCTGATGAACTGCGCGGCGCCCTGGATCGATGCGCACACCCGGCCGCGCATCCTGGGCGAGGGGCGCGGGCAGTGAAGGAAGGCCTTCGCGAATCGCTGCGCGCCGGCGCCCAGCTGGCCCTGGCCGGGCTGGTGGCGGCCGTGCTGCTGGCCGGCACCTGGGCGCTGACGCATGAACGCATCGCCGCCGCGGAGCGGCAGGCGAAGCTGCAGGCACTGGAAATCGTCCTGCCCGCCGACCGCTACGACAACGACCCGCTGGCCGACGCCGTGCAGGTGCGTGCACCCGCCTGGCTGGGCAGCGAATCGGCCACCGTTTCGCGCGCCCGCCTGGCCGGAGCCCCCAGTGCGCTGGTGCTGGAAGTGGTGGCGCCCGACGGTTACGCCGGCCCGATCAAACTGCTCGTCGCCGTAGCCGCCGACGGCCGCGTGCTGGGCGTGCGCGTCACCGCGCACCAGGAAACCCCGGGCCTGGGCGACGACATTGAAGCCGGCCGCAGCGACTGGATCACCCGCTTCACCGGCCGCGCGCTGGGCGACCCGCCCCTGCCCGGCTGGCGCGTGCAGCGCGACGGCGGCGAGTTCCCGCAGTTTGCCGGCGCCACGCTGACGCCACGCGCGGTGGTGGCGGCGGTGCGGCGCACGCTGCAGTTCGTCGCGCGCCACGGCGACGCCGTCCGCGCCGCCGAACCCGGCGCTACACTTTCCTTCGACGACGCACCCGTCGCCGACGACAGGCCATGACCACCCCCACGCCCCGCGCCATCCTCGAATACGGCCTGTCCAGCGGCAACGCCGGCCTGGTGCAGCTGCTGGGCCTGTGCCCGCTGCTGGCGGTGAGCAACAACGCGGTGAACGCGCTGGGCCTGGGCCTGGCCACGGTGCTGGCGCTCACCGCCACCAACACCGCGGTGGCCGCGATCCGCCGCCTGACCCGGCGCGACGTGCGCATCCCCGCCTTCATCCTCGTCATCGCCGCGGTGGTCACTTCCATCGAACTGGCCATGCGCGCCTTCCTGCCGGCGCTGCACGCGGTGCTGGGCCTGTTCATCCCGCTCATCGTCACCAACTGCGCGCTGATGGGCCGCGCGGAGGCGTTCGCCTCGCGCCACGACCCGGCCCGCGCCGCGCTGGACGGCTTCGCCACGGGCCTCGGCTTCCTGTGGGTGCTGCTGGCGCTGGGCGCGGTGCGCGAGCTGGTCGGCGAAGGCAGCCTGTTCGCCGGCGCCGGCCACCTGCTGGGGCTGCCGGGCCTGGAGCTGGCGGCGGCCAACTACCCCGGCTTCGTGCCGGCGGTGCTGCCCATCGGCGCCTTCCTGGCGCTGGCGGCGCTGGTTGCCCTGCGCCAGGGCTGGCGCCTCCGCCGCGCGGGGGCCGGTGCATGAAGCCCGCCGAACGCCGCGAGCTGTTCGCCCGCCTGGCCGAACTCAACCCCAAGCCCACCACCGAGCTCGAATACAGCACGCCCTTCGAGCTGCTGGTGGCGGTGACGCTCTCGGCCCAGGCCACCGACGTGGGCGTGAACAAGGCCACGCGCAAACTGTTCCCGGTGGCGAACACGCCCGAGGCCATCCTGGCACTGGGCGAGGACGGGCTGAAGAAGTTCATCGCCACCATCGGCCTGTTCAACGCCAAGGCGGCGAACGTCGTCGCCGCCTGCCGGATCCTGGTGGAGCGCCACGGCGGCGAGGTGCCGCGCGACCGCGAGTCGCTCGAGGCCCTGCCCGGCGTCGGCCGCAAGACCGCCAACGTGGTGCTCAACACCGCCTTCGGCGAGCCCACCATCGCCGTGGACACGCACATCTTCCGCGTGGCCAACCGCACCGGCCTGGCCCCCGGCAAGACCGTGCGCGCGGTCGAAGACAAATTGATGAAGGCCGTGCCGACGGAATACCGGCTAGACGCCCACCACTGGCTGATCCTGCACGGCCGCTACGTCTGCAAGGCCCGCAAGCCCGACTGTCCCAACTGCATCATCCGCGACCTGTGCCGCTACAAGCAGAAGACGGCCGGCTGAGCGCCATATGACAGCGGGGTTTCCATGGCTGTCACAATAACTAAATCTTCACGACCTAACCTGCGTCCGTCCTTCCAACCCAGCCCGCAGGGAACCCCATGAAGCTCGCCCCGAAACTCCTGGCCGCCGCCATCGTCGCCGGCCTGTCCACCCCGGCCATGGCCGAGATCACCATCGACGTCGTCGGTGGCTCCGAGGTCTCGCTCGAAGGCCTCGTCCAGTTCGACTACAACCAGTTCGACAGCGACGTCCTCTCCCTCAACGGCGACGCCCGCGACGGCTCCGAGGCCGACAGCGAACTGCGCCGCGCCGAGATCGTGCTCAAGGGCAAGGGCCCGGGCATGTTCAACTGGGTCGTCGGCTACGACGCCAAGGCCGACAAGTTCCTCGACACCAACGTGCAGTACCGCTTCAGCGGCGCCACCACGCTGACCGTGGGCCAGTACAAGCAGCCCAACAGCCTCGAAGAGCTCTCGAGCACCAAGAACAACGACTTCATCTCCAAGGCCATGGTGACCAACACCTTCGGCCTGTCGCGCCGCCTCGGCGCCGCGCTGAGCACCGGCGGCGACAACTGGACCCTGACGGGCTCGGTGTTCGGCCGCGAGCTCACCCGCAACCTGGCCCACGGTAGCGGCTACGGCGCCCGCTTCACCTGGATGCCGATCAAGGAAGACGGCCGCATGGTGCACCTGGGACTGTCGGCGGTGGACTACGACACCGACGCCGACACCGTGCGCATCCGCACCCGTCCGCAGGCCGACCTGGCCGGCCAGCGCCTCGTGGACACCGGCAACCTGGTGGCCAGCGACCGCCAGCAGACCCTGGGCGTCGAGGGCATGTGGGTCGAAGGCCCGGTGAAGCTGCAGGCCGAGTACATGCGTTCGAACATCGACCGCTACAACGCCGCCGGCGACTTCAGCGGCGACAGCTGGTACGTCTCGGGCCTGTGGAACGTCACTGGCGAGACCTGGGGCTACAAGAACGGCGTCGTCTCCACCGGCGGCCCCAGCGAGCCGGCCTCCGGCATGTGGCAGCTGGGCCTGCGCTACGACACCATCGACCTCGACGACGGCTCGGTGCTGGGCGGCCAGATGGACAGCTGGACCGCCGGCGTGAACTGGTACTGGCGCTCGAACTACAAGTTCTCGCTCAACTACGTGATGGTGGACTCGGAGCGCCGCGGCATCAGCGACGACCCGAGCATCCTCGAGGCCCGCGTCCAGCTGTTCTGGTAAGCCCCAGGGGCGCCCGGCCACGCCCGGGCGCCTTTCCCGACGCGGTGTAACACCGCTGTCACATCCGTCATAAATCATTGTCCATGCCACGGGACGCGCCCGACGCGGCCCCGGCGGCACCCCACATCCAGGAGTCGACCGTGTCCTTCACGTCCAAGTCCTCGTTCCGAATCACCGCCCTCGCCCTTTCGCTGGCGTTCGGCGCCCACGCCCAGGCCGCCGAGATCACCGGCGCCGGCGCTTCCTTCGTGTTCCCGACCATGTCCAAGTGGTCGGCCGACTACAACGCCGCCACCGGCCACCGCGTGAACTACCAGTCGATCGGCTCGGGCGGCGGCATCGCCCAGATCAAGGCGGCCACGGTGGACTTCGGCTCGTCCGACGCCCCGCTCAAGCCCGAGGAGCTCGACGCCTCCAAGCTGGTGCAGTTCCCGTCGGTGATGGGCGGCATCGTGCCGGCCTTCAACGTGCCGGGCATCGCCGCCAACCAGCTCAAGCTCGACGGCGCCACCCTGGCCAACATCTACCTGGGCAAGATCGCCAAGTGGAACGACCCGGCGATCGCCGCGCTCAACCCGGGCCTGGCCCTGCCGGACCTGCGCATCACCGTCGTGCACCGCTCGGACGGCTCGGGCACCACCTTCAACTTCGTCAACTACCTGTCGAAGGTGTCGCCGGAGTGGAAGTCCAAGGTCGGCGAAGGCACCTCGGTGCGCTGGCCGACCGGCGTGGGCGGCAAGGGCAACGAGGGCGTGACCGCCTACGTGAAGCAGATCAAGGGCGGCATCGGCTACATCGAGCTCTCCTACGCCCTGACCAACAACATCGCCTACGCGGCCATGAAGAACGCCGACGGCGCCATCGTCCAGGCCAGCAACGCCTCGATCCAGGCCGCCGCCGCCAGCGCCGACTGGGCCAACGCCAAGGACTTCTACCTGGTGCTTACCAACGCCCCGGGCAAGGATTCCTGGCCGATCGCCGCCACCAACTTCATCCTGATGCAGTCCGCCCCGAAGGACGCCGGCCGCAACACCCAGGCCCGCGAGTTCTTCAGCTGGGTCTATGCCAACGGCGACGAGTCGGCCACCAAGCTCGGCTACGTGCCGCTGCCGGACGCGCTGGTGGCGCAGATCGAGGCCTACTGGACCACCGAAAACATCAAGTAAGCGCTTCGCGACACCGACCCGCGCGCCCTCGGGCGCGCGGGTTTCGCGTACCCCGCAGGCCCCGACAGAGAGTGCCGCGAGACATGCACACCGCTTCCGCCCCGAGCAACACCGAACGATCACACCGCCTGGACGCCTTCGGCGACTGGGCCTTCCGCAACCTGGTGACCCTGGCCGGCTGGTTCGTGCTGGTGGCCCTGGGCCTGGCCGCGCTGTCCATGTTCTGGGGCGGCCGCGAAGCCTTCGCGGAATTCGGCCCGGGCTTCCTGGTGTCCACCGACTGGAACCCGGTCACCGAGGAATACGGCGCCCTGGTGGCCATCTACGGCACCGTGGTGAGCACCATCATCGCCATGATCATCGCCGTGCCGGTGAGCTTCGGCATCGCCCTGTTCCTGACCGAGGTCGCCCCTTCCTGGATCCGCCAGCCCCTGGGAATGGCCATTGAACTGCTGGCGGGCATTCCCTCGATCATCTACGGCATGTGGGGCCTGTTCGTGCTGGCGCCCTTCCTGTCCGAACACGTCTACCCGAAGGTGGACGAACACCTGGGCACGCTGCCCCTCGTGGGCGGCCTGTTCGCCGGCCCGCCGCTGGGCATCGGCATGCTCACCGCCGGCATCGTGCTGGCGATCATGGTCATCCCGTTCATCTCCTCGGTGATGCGCGACGTGTTCCAGACCGTGCCCAACCGGCTCAAGGAGTCGGCCTACGCGCTCGGCTCGACCACCTTCGAGGTGGTCTGGAACATCGTGCTCCCCTACACGCGCTCGGCGGTCATCGGCGGCATCTTCCTGGGCATGGGCCGCGCGCTCGGCGAGACCATGGCCGTCACCTTCGTGCTGGGCAACGCCCACCACATCAGCGCTTCGCTGCTGATGCCGGGCAACTCCATCGCCGCCTCCATCGCCAACGAGTTCGCCGAGGCCACCACGCCCATGTACCAGTCGGCGCTGCTGGCGCTGGGCTTCGTGCTCTTCATCGTCACCTTCGTGGTGCTCGCCATCGCCAAGCTCATGCTGATGCGCCTCGCCAAGCGGGAGGGCAACTGATGGCCTCCGTCGCCGACCGCCTGTATTTCCGCCGCCGCCTGGTCAACGCGGCTTCCCTGGTCCTGTCCGCCGCGGCCACCCTGTTCGGCCTGTTCTGGCTGGTGTGGATCCTGTGGGTCACCATCAGCAAGGGCGTGGACGCGATGAGCCTGTCGCTGTTCACCGAGATGACCCCGCCCCCGGGCCAGGACACCGGCGGCCTGAAGAACGCCATCGTCGGTTCGCTGATGCTCAGCGGCGCGGCCATCGTGATGGGCGCCCCGGTGGGCATCGCCGCCGGCACCTTCCTGGCCGAATACGCCCGGGCGCGGAAGATCGGCGAGGTGATCCGCTTCGTCAACGACATCCTGCTCTCGGCGCCGTCCATCGTGCTGGGCCTGTTCGTCTACACCCTGGTGGTGCGCCCGACCGGCGCCTTCTCGGGCTGGGCGGGTTCGATCGCCATGGCCTTCATCGTGCTGCCCGTGGTGGTGCGCACCACCGACGAGATGCTGCGCCTGGTGCCGTCGCAGATGCGCGAGGCGGCGCTGTCGCTGGGCATCCCGCAGTGGAAGGTGACCACGCAGATCCTCTACCGCGCGGCCCTGCCCGGCATCGTCACCGGCGTGCTGCTGGCGCTGGCGCGCATCAGCGGCGAAACCGCGCCGCTGCTGTTCACCGCCTTCAACAACCAGTACTGGAACACCGACATGTCCGGCGCCATGCCGAACCTGCCGGTCACCATCTTCCAGTTCGCCATGAGTCCCTTCGCCTACTGGAACCAGCTGGCCTGGGCCGGCGCCTTCCTGATCACCCTGTTCGTGCTGGCCGTCAGCCTGGTCGCACGCACCCTCCTGCTGCGCAAGAAGACCCACCATGACTGACGCCCCGATCACCTTCGCCACCGCCGTCCCGCAGGCCGCCGCCGGCGCCGCCGAGCCGTCGCGGGTCAAGCTCGCCGCGCGCAACCTGGCCTTCCACTACGGCGACTTCACCGCGCTCAAGGACATCAGCTTCGACGTGCCCGAGAACAAGGTCACGGCGCTGATCGGCCCCTCGGGCTGCGGCAAGTCCACCCTGCTGCGCATCTTCAACCGCATCTACTCGATCTACCCGGGCCAGCGCGCCACCGGCGAAGTGCTGCTCGACGGCGAGAACGTGCTCGACCCGAAGTACCCGCTCAACCGCCTGCGCTCGAAGATCGGCATGGTGTTCCAGAAGCCGGTGCCGTTCCCGATGTCGATCCACGACAACATCGCCTACGGCATTGGCCACTACGAGAAGCTGTCGAAGGCCGACATGGCCGACCGCGTCGAGGAAGCCCTGCGCCAGGCGGCCCTGTGGGACGAGGTGAAGGACAAGCTCAAGCAGAGCGCCCTGGGCCTGTCCGGCGGCCAGCAGCAGCGCCTGTGCATCGCCCGCGCGGTGGCCCTGAAGCCGCAGGTGATCCTGTTCGACGAGCCCACCTCGGCGCTCGACCCGATCGCCACCGGCAAGATCGAGCAGCTCTTCGCCGAGCTCAAGCAGCAGTTCACGATCCTGATCGTGACCCACAACATGCAGCAGGCGGCGCGCTGCTCCGACTTCACCGCCTTCATGTACCTGGGCGAGCTGATCGAGCACGGCCCGACCACCACCATCTTCACCAAGCCCTCGAAGCAGCAGACCGAGGACTACATCACCGGCCGCTTCGGCTGAGGAGCCACCGATGACCGACCACATCGTCAAGAGTTACGACAGCGAGCTCAAGCGCCTCGACGGCGAGATCCAGCGCATGGGCCAGATCGCCGTGGCCCAGCTCGACGCCGCCATCGACGTGCTGCAGCGCCGCGACAGCCAGGCCGCCATGCGCGTGGTGGCCAACGACGACGCCATCGACGCCCTCGAGCACGAAGTCAGCCACGACGTGCTGCGCCTGCTGGCCCTGCGCCAGCCGATGGCGCGCGACCTGCGCGAGGTGTACGCCGCCCTGCGCAT
The DNA here is from genome assembly GCF_041913985.1 of Arenimonas sp. GTDB lineage: Bacteria > Pseudomonadota > Gammaproteobacteria > Xanthomonadales > Xanthomonadaceae > Arenimonas. The sequence goes on along the minus strand of NZ_JAYSEG010000018.1, from coordinate 29,446 downwards.
CTCGTCCGACATCGAACGCATCGGCGACTACGCCGCCAACGTGGCCAAGCGCAGCATGGTGCTCAACCAGTCGGCGCCGGTCTCGGCCGCCCGCGGCCTGCCGGCCCTGGCCAAGCTGGCCAACGGCCTGGTCTCGGAGGCCCTGGAGGCCTACCGCCTGCGCGACGCCGACAAGGCCCTGGCCGTGCGCAGCCGCGACGTGGAGCTCGACGCCGAGTACACCGGCCTGTTCCGCGAGCTGCTGACCTACATGGCCGAGGACCCGCGCCAGATCACGGCCTGCACCCACCTGCTGTTCATCGCCAAGAACATCGAGCGCATCGGCGACCACGCCACCAACATCGCCGAGAACACCTGGTTCCTGGTCCACGGCGAGCTGCCCGAGGGCGACCGGGCCAAGGCCGACCTGACCTCGTCCTGAGCCCCGCCCCCCCCTGTAGGAGGGCCTTCAGGCCCGACCCCGGCCCGTCGGGCCTGAAGGCCCTCCCACAAACAACCCCGCCGCCGGGGTAGAATAGGGGGGCTCGATGCGTGGTGCGGGAGAGGCTGGCGAAAGCCAGCGCCGAAGGCGTAACGCCCGTAATCGCTCAGGACCCGGAACCGTACCGCGCGAGCGACTCTGGAGAGACCGGCACCAGCCGGCGCCGAAGGGGCATGGGCCACGCGCCCAAAACTCTCAGGCAAAAGGACAGAGGGGCGCCCCGTGCGGCTTGCACGGCCCCTCCCCATGTCCGGATCCGCCATGAATCGCGACAGCCTGCGCCAGCTCGAGCACCACGACGCCTTCCTCGAACGCCACATCGGCCCCAACGACGCCGAAATCGCGCACATGCTGCGCGTGGTCGGCCACGACTCGCTCGATGCCATGACCGACGCCATCGTGCCGGCCAGCATCAAGTCGGCCGCGCCGCTGGCCCTGCCCGCCCCGGTCACCGAGGTCGAGGCCATCGCCAAGATCCGCGCCATCGCCCAGAAGAACCAGGTCTTCCGCAGCTTCATCGGCCAAGGCTACTACGGCACCCACACGCCGAACGTCATCCTGCGCAACATCCTCGAGAACCCGGCCTGGTATACCGCCTACACGCCCTACCAGGCCGAGATCTCCCAGGGCCGCATGGAAGCGCTGATCAACTTCCAGACCCTGTGCGCCGACCTCACCGGCATGGAGATCGCCAACGCCTCCCTGCTCGACGAGGGCACCGCGGCGGCCGAGGCCATGACCCTGGCCAAGCGCTCGGCCAAGTCGAAGTCCAACACCTTCCTGGTGGCCGGCGACACCCACCCGCAGACCCTGGAAGTGCTGCGCACCCGCGCCGAGCCCCTGGGCATCGCGCTCGACATCGTGCGTTCCACCGATGCCTTCCACGCCGCGCTCGCCAAGGGCGACTACTTCGGCGTGCTGGTGCAGTACCCGGCCTCCAGCGGCTGGATCGAGGACTGGAGCCGCGACGCCGAGGTCATCCATTCGCACAATGCCCTGTTCGTGGTCGCCACCGACCTGCTGGCCCTCACCCTGCTCAAGCCGCCGGGCGAAATGGGCGCCGACATCGTGGTCGGCAACACCCAGCGCTTCGGCGTGCCCTTCGGCTTCGGCGGCCCGCACGCCGCCTTCATGGCCTGCAAGGACGCCTTCAAGCGCTCCATGCCGGGCCGCCTGATCGGCGTGTCCATCGACGCCGAGGGCAAGCCGGCCTACCGCCTCACCCTGCAGACCCGCGAGCAGCACATCCGCCGCGAAAAGGCCACCTCCAACATCTGCACCGCGCAGGTGCTGCTGGCGGTGATGGCCTCGATGTACGCCGTCTACCACGGCCCCGAGGGCCTGGCGCGCATCGCCCGCCGCGTGTCGCGCCTCACCGCCATCCTCGCCGCCGGCCTGCGCGAGCTGGGCCATCCCGTGGTGCACGCCACCGCCTTCGACACCCTGTGCCTCCAGCCGGGCGACGCCGGCGCGCGCATCCTCGAACGCGCCAGGGCCCACCGCGCCAACCTGCGCGTGCGCGGCGACGGTTCGATCTGCATCTCGCTCGACGAGACCACCACCCGCGAAGACCTGGCGCTGCTCTGGCGCATCTTCGCGCCGTCCGACGACGCGGCCCTGCCCTCGGTGGACGCGCTCGACGCCACCGCGCCGGAGCTGATCCCGGACGCGCTGCGCCGCACCTCGAAGTACATGCAGCACCCGGTGTTCAACACCCACCACAGCGAACACGAGCTGCTGCGCTACATGCGCGCCCTGGCCGACAAGGACCTGGCCATGGACCGCACCATGATCCCGCTGGGCAGCTGCACCATGAAACTCAACGCCACGGCGGAAATGATCCCGGTCACCTGGCCCGAGTTCGCCAACATCCATCCGCTGGCGCCGCCGGAGCAGGCCGCCGGCTACCGCGAGCTGGTGGACACGCTCGAGGCCATGCTGGTCGAGTGCACCGGCTACGACGCCGTCAGCCTGCAGCCGAACTCCGGCGCGCAGGGTGAATACGCCGGCCTGCTGGCCATCCGCGCCTACCACCGCAGCCGCGGCGAGGCGCACCGCGACATCTGCCTCATCCCCGACTCGGCCCACGGCACCAACCCGGCCAGCGCGCAGATGTGCGGCATGACCGTGGTGGTCACCAAGACCGACGCCAACGGCAACGTGGACGTGGAAGACATCCGCCGCAACGCCGAGAAGTATTCCGACCGCCTGGCCGCGCTGATGGTCACCTACCCGTCCACGCACGGCGTGTTCGAGGAGGACATCGTCGAGATCTGCGACATCATCCACGCGCATGGCGGCCAGGTTTACACCGACGGCGCCAACATGAACGCGCTGGTGGGCGTGGCCAAGCCCGGCAAGTGGGGCTCGGACGTCTCGCACCTCAACCTGCACAAGACCTTCTGCATCCCGCACGGCGGCGGCGGCCCGGGCGTGGGTCCCTGCGCGGTGAAGGCGCACCTGGCGCCCTTCCTGCCCAAGGCCTTCGGCGCCGAGGGCGCCACGGGCATGGTGTCGGCGGCCACCTTCGGCTCGGCCTCGATCCTGCCCATCAGCTGGATGTACATCGTGATGATGGGCGCCGAGGGCCTGCGCCGCGCCACCCAGGTGGCGCTGCTCAACGCCAACTACATCGCCAAGCGCCTGGCGCCGCACTACAAGACGCTCTACACCGGCCGCAACGGCCTGGTGGCGCACGAGTGCATCCTCGACCTGCGCCCGCTCAAGGACGCCACCGGCATCGGCGCCGAGGACGTGGCCAAGCGCCTGATCGACTTCGGCTTCCACGCCCCCACGCTCAGCTTCCCGGTCTCGGGCACGCTGATGGTGGAGCCGACGGAAAGCGAGTCGCAGCACGAGCTCGACCGCTTCATCGACGCCATGATCCAGATCCGCGACGAGATCCGCGCCGTCGAGGAAGGCAAGCTCGACCGCGAGGACAATCCGCTCAAGAACGCCCCCCACACCGCCACCAAGGTGTCGGCCAGCGAGTGGACCCATGCCTACCCGCGCGAACTGGCCGCGTTCCCGCTCGCCAGCCTGCGCCAGGCCAAGTACTGGCCGCCGGTGGCGCGCGTGGACAACGTCTACGGCGACAAGAACGTGATGTGCGCCTGCATCCCCGTGGATGCCTACAAGGAAGCCGCGGACGCCTGAACCACCAGGGTGGTGGCCACGATGGCGGCCACCACCCAGGGCAGGTTCACCCGCTTCCACAGCAGCACCGCCAGCGCGCCCAGCGCGATGGCCACGTCGGCCGGGCCCCGCAGCCCGGCCGGCGCCACGGTGCCCACCAGCGCCGCGGCCAGCAGCCCCACCACCACCGCATTGATGCCGGCGATCGCCGCCGGCGCCCCGCGCAGCCGCGCCAGGCTACCCCACAGCGGCAGCACCGCCGCCACCACCAGCAACCCCGGCAGGAACAGCGCCAGCAGCGCCACCGTCGCCCCCAGCGCCGGCGGCTGCCCCGTGGGCACCAGCGCGCCGAGGTAGGCGGACAGCGAGAACATCGGCCCCGGCACCACCTGGGCGGCGCCGTAGCCGGCCAGGAAGTCGTCGTAAGCCAGCCACCCGCTGGCCACCGTGGACTGTTCGAGCAGCGGCAGCACCACGTGGCCGCCGCCGAACACCAGCGCGCCCGCTTCGTAGAACGCCGCCGCGAGCGCGGCCAGCGTGGCCCCGCCACCGGAAAGCGCCAGCGCCGCAGCCAACCCGGCGAGGAACAGGGCCAGCATCACCCAGCCGGCGCCGCGTCCGTACGCCACCCGCAATCCGGCACCCGGCAGCGGCGGAACATGCCGGCACAGCACCAGGCCCAGCACGGCGCCGGCGCCAATCAGCGCCAACTGCAGCCAGACTGCGCCAAGAGCCAGCATGGCCCCGCCGGCCAGCACCGCCAGCAGCGCGCGCGGGCCGTCGGGCAGCAGGCTGCGCGCCATGCCCCACAGGCCGTGCGCCACCACCACCACCGCCACCAGCTTCAGCCCGTGCACCAGCGACGCCGCCAGCGGGCCGTCCAGCTGGGGCGCCAGCAGCGCCAGCCCGAACATCAGCAGCGCCGACGGCAGGGTGAAGCCCAGGAAGGCCAGCAGCCCGCCCACCCAGCCGCCGCGCAGCAGGCCCACCGCGAAGCCGAGCTGGCTGCTCGCCGGCCCCGGCAGCGCCTGGCAGATGGCCAGCAGCTGGGCGAACTCGGCTTCGTCGAGCCAGCGCCGGCGCGCCACGAATTCGTCGCGGAAATAGCCGAGGTGGGCGATGGGGCCACCGAAGGAGCCCAGGCCCAGCTTCAGGAACGTGGTGAAGACGCCGGACGATTTCATCTTGCCAAGCTGCCTGCGGAGACGGCCAAGGGCGCTACTCTAGACCAGCCGGGCGGCCATCCCTGTCGTCTTCGCGGAGGAAAGCACCGCATGAGCACGCCGAAACCCAAACTCGTCTTCCTGGTCCATGCGCGCCGCGTGGACGCGCATGGCTCCACCGCCGACTGCAAGGACGCGCAGCTGGTGCTCGACACCGACCTGGCCGGCCGCCGCGACGCCTTCAACCCGGCCGAGCTGCTGCTGGCCGCGCTTTCGGCCTGCATGATCAAGGGCATCGAGCGGGTGGTGCCGATCCTGCGTTTCGAGCTGCGCGGCGTGGAGGTGCGGGTGGAAGGCGTGCGCCAGGACGTGCCGCCGAAGCTCGAGTCGGTCCGCTACGAGATCGTGGTGGACACCGACGAAACGGACCACCGCCTGGCGCTGCTGCACGAAAACGTGCGCAAGTACGGCACCGTCTTCAACACCGTGGCGCCAGGCACCGACCTGGCGGGCGAACTGCGCCGCAAGGGTTGATTGGCGGGCAGTCCGGCGCTGTCTTGGAAGCGTCATATCCTTCCACTATTCTGGAAGAATGGATACGAAAGACGCCCTCGCCGCCCTCTCGGCCCTGGCCCAGCCGCACCGGCTGGCCATCTACCGCTGGCTGCTGGAGCGCGGCCCGGATGGCGCCTTCGCCGGCGAAATCGCCGACCAGCTCGGCCTGCCGGCCACCACGCAGTCCTTCCACCTCAAGGCCCTGCAGCAGGCCGGCCTGATCCGCGCCGAGCCGCGGGGCCGCCACATCCGCTACCGCGCCGAGGTCGAGGCCGTGCGTGGCCTCGTGGCCTACCTCACCGACACCTGCTGCGGCGGCGACCCGGCCCGGTGCCTGCCGACGGCGGCAGGCCAGGCCAATCCCGCCTGCTGCTGACCCTTTCATCCACGGACCTCCGACAGACATGAGCCTCAAGATCGGCATCAACGGTTTCGGCCGCATCGGCCGCCTGGCGCTGCGCGCCGCCTTCGGCCAGCAGGGCGTGCAGTTCGTGCACGTCAACGACCCGGCCGGGGACGCCGCCACCCTCGCCCACCTGCTCAACTTCGATTCCGTACACGGGCGCTGGGCGCACGAGGCCACGCAGGACGGCGAGGCGATGCTCATCGAAGGCCAGCGCATCCCGGTGACCCGCTACAAGGCCATCGCCGACACCGACTGGTCGGGCTGCGACGTGGTCATCGAAGCCAGCGGCAAGATGAAGACCACCGCCGCCCTGCAGGCCTACCTCGACCAGGGCGTGAAGCGCGTGGTCGTGACGGCGCCGGTGAAGGAGCCGGGCGTGCTCAACGTGGTGATGGGCGTCAACGACCACCTGTTCGACCCGTCGAAGCACCGCATCGTCACCGCCGCCAGTTGCACCACCAACTGCCTGGCGCCGATCGTGAAGGTCATCCACGAGGGCCTGGGCATCCGCCACGGTTCCATCACGACGGTGCACGATCTCACCAACACCCAGTCGATCCTTGATCAACCACACAAGGATTTGCGCCGCGCCCGCGCCTGCGGCATGAGCCTGATCCCCACCACCACCGGTTCGGCCACCGCCATCACCGAGATCTTCCCGGAGCTCAAGGGCCGCCTGAACGGCCACGCCGTGCGCGTGCCGCTGGCGAACGCCTCGCTCACCGACGCGGTGTTCGAGGTGAAACGCGAAACCACGGTGGAGGAAGTGAACGCCCTGCTCAGGGCCGCCGCCGAGGGCCCGCTCAAGGGCATCCTGGGCTTCGAGACGCGGCCGCTGGTGTCCATCGACTACCGCACCGACCCGCGCAGCAGCATCGTCGATGGCCCGTTCACCATGGTCGTCGCCGGCACCCAGGTGAAGGTGTTCGCCTGGTACGACAACGAATGGGGCTACGCTAACCGCACCGTCGAACTGGCGCGCAAGGTCGGCCTGGCGTGAACGCCGCGGTCCGCCAGTACCTGCTGGTCACCGGCAACTACTGGGCCTTCACCCTCACCGACGGCGCGCTGCGCATGCTGGTGGTGCTGCACTTCCACCAGCTGGGCTACACGCCGCTGCAGGTGGCCATGCTGTTCCTGTTCTACGAGATCTTCGGCGTGGTCACCAACCTCGTCGGCGGCTGGCTGGGCGCGCGCCTGGGCCTGAACCGCACCATGAACCTGGGCCTGGTGCTGCAGGTGGGCGCGCTGGCCATGCTGGCGGTGCCGGCGGCCCTGCTCACGGTGCCCTGGGTGATGGCGGCGCAGGCGCTGAGCGGCATCGCCAAGGACCTCAACAAGATGAGCGCCAAGGGCAGCCTGAAACTGCTGGTGCCCGCCGGCGAACAGGCGCGCCTGTACCGCTGGGTGGCGCTGCTCACGGGCTCCAAGAACGCGCTCAAGGGCCTGGGCTTTTTCCTGGGCGCGCTGCTGCTGGCCTGGCTGGGTTTTGACGGCGCGGTGCTGGCCATGGCCGGCGCGCTGGTGCTGGTGTGGCTGGGCAGCCTGGCGTGGCTGAAGGCCGACCTGGGCAAGGCGAAGGCGAAGCCGAAGTTCCGCGACCTGCTGTCCAAGAGCCCCGCCATCAACCGGCTTTCCGCCGCGCGACTGTTCCTGTTCGGCGCCCGCGACGTGTGGTTCGTGGTGGCATTGCCGGTGTTCCTGGCCGACCAGCTGGGCTGGGGCCACGCCGGCATCGGCGCCTTCCTGGCGCTGTGGATCATCGGCTACGGCGCGGTGCAGGCGCTGGCGCCGGCCATCACCGGCCTGCGCCGCGGGCCGGTGCCGGACGGCCGCGCGGCCTTCGGCTGGGCGCTGCCGCTGGCGGGGCTGACCGCCGGCCTGGCCGCGGCGCTCTGGGCCGGCTGGCCCGCGCAGACGGTGCTGGTGGCCGGGCTGCTCGCCTTCGGCGTGCTGTTCGCGCTCAATTCGGCCCTGCACAGCTACCTGATCGTCAGCTACGCCCGCGAGGACGGGGTGTCGCTGGACGTGGGCTTCTACTACATGGCCAACGCCGGCGGCCGGCTGCTGGGCACGGTGCTCTCGGGCGCGATCTACCAGGCCTGGGGGCTGCCGGCCTGCCTGGCGGTCTCGGCGGTTTTCGTGGCCCTGGCAGCGCTGGTGTCGCTGGCCCTGCCCCGGCACGCGGCGGCCTGATCCGGCATGGCGATTTTCCTGAATCGAAACTAAACCCGGCATCACGACCGCGAATCCTCCGGCCCTTGTGGGGACACTTAGGGGACATGACGGCAAGGCCATTCCCGGCCATGCTCACCCCGTGGAGTCGACCATCCCCATGCTGCAGGCACTGGACTGGACCCAGGACCTCGAGGCGGCCCGCGCCGGCGACCGCCCGGCGCTCGAACGCGTGCTCGGCCGTTCCCGCCAGGACCTGCGCCGCTACGCCGAGCACCACTGCGTGGTGAACGACGTCGAGGATGCCGTGCAGGAGTCGCTGTTCACCGCCTCGCGGCGGCTGGCCGACCTGCGCCAGCTCGAGTGCTTCGCCTCCTGGCTGTTCCGCATCGTCAAGCGCGAGTGCAACCGCCTCAAGCGCGGCCTGCGCGCGCTGCGGCAGGAGCCGATCACCGAGGACATCGCGGCGCCCTGCACCATCGAACACCGCGGCCTGGCCCGCGACCTGGCCGCGGCGATGCAATCGCTGCCGGCGCACTACCGCGAGATCGTGCTGCTGCGCGACCTCGAGGGCCTGACCATCGGCGAACTCGCCGACCGGCTGGGCATCACCCGCGAAGCCGCCAAGGCCCGGTTGCACCGGGCGCGTGCGCTGGCCCGCGAATACCTTCACGATTGACCCGCGGGCCCGCCCGCACCATTGAAGCAAACCTAGGGAGCAACCCAGATGTCCAAGAAAACCCTGAAACCCGTCGTCCTGGCCGCCGGCGCCGTCATGCTCGGCTCGATGGCCCTGGCCAACTCCGCCTTCGCGATGACCGGCCTCGCCCAGGGTTACCTGGTGGCCGCCAGCGACGCCAAGGCCGAAGAAGGCAAGTGCGGCGAAGGCAAGTGCGGCAGCGGCGCCGCCGGCGAAGCCACCGGCGACAAGGCCGAGGAAGGCAAGTGCGGCGAAGGCAAGTGTGGCGAGGGCAAGTGCGGCGCCGCGGGCGACGACAAGGCCGGCCACGAGGGCAAGTGCGGCGAGGGCAAGTGTGGCGAAGGCAAGTGCGGCAGCGAAGGCGCGGCCGAGGGCGAGGACAAGGCCGGCCACGAAGGCAAGTGTGGCGAAGGCAAGTGCGGCGGCAACGGCTGACCACGCGATGACGGCCACGCGCCACCTGTCGCCGATGGCCGCCGGCCTCGGCCTGCGGCGGGCCCTGCTGGGCCCGCTGCAGGCCGCGGCGCCGGGCGACTTCGACTTCCTCGAATGCGCGCCCGACAACTGGATCGGCGTGGGCGGGCGCTACGGCGCCGCGCTGCGCGATCTTTCCTCGCGGCACCCGCTGGTCTGCCACGGGCTGTCGCTGTCGCTGGGCGCGGTGGAGCCCTTCGACGACACCTACCTGCTCAAGCTGCGCCGTTTCCTCGACGAGCACCGCGTGCCCGTCTTCAGCGAACACCTGAGCTACTGCAGCGACGACGGCCAGCTCTACGACCTGATGCCCATCCCCTTCACCGAGGAAGCCGTGCACCACGTGGCCGGCCGCATCCGCCAGGTGCAGGACGCGCTGGGCCGCCGCATCGCGGTGGAGAACATTTCCTACTACGCCGCGCCGTACCAGGCGATGGCGGAGATCGACTTCGTCAACGCGGTGCTGGCCGAGGCCGACTGCGACCTGCTGCTGGACGTGAACAACGTCTTCGTCAACGCCATCAACCACCGCTACGACCCGCATGAATTCCTGCGCCGCCTGCCGGGCCAGCGCATTGCCTACTTCCACATCGCCGGCCACTACGACGAGGCCGACGACCTGAAGGTGGACACCCACGGCGCGCCGGTGAAGCCGGACGTGTTCGCCCTGCTCGACGAAGCCTGCACCCTGTTCGGCCCGCGCCCGGCCCTGCTAGAGCGCGACTTCAACTTCCCGCCCTACGCCGAGCTGGTGGCGGAAGTGGCCCAGGTGCGCGCCGTGCTGGCGCGGCACGCGCCGGCGAAGGCCCGCCATGCCCGCGCCTGAGCGCCTGCGCGCGCAGCAGTTCACGCTGGCCGCGCACCTGCGCGACCCGGCCGGCGCCGCGCCGCCGCCGGGCATCGAGGAGCGCCGCCTGCAGGTCTACCGCGACCTGTTCTACAACAGCGTGCAGTCGCTGCTGGCCGGCAATTTCCCGGTCATCCGCAAGATCCTCGGCGCCGATGCCTGGCACACGCTGGTGCGCGACTTCTACCGCGAGTACCGCTGCGCCACGCCGCTGTTCCCCGAGCTGCCGCGCGAGTTCATCCAGTACCTGCAGGAGCGCGCCGAGGCCGGCCGCGGCGACGCGCCCTGGCTGGTGGAACTGGCGCACTACGAATGGGTGGAGCTGGCGCTGGACCTGAGCGAAGCGAGCGCCGACGACATACCGCACGACCCGGCCGGCGACCTGCTCGACGGCGTGCCCCTGCCCTCGCCCCTGGCCTGGTCGCTGGCCTATGCCTGGCCGGTGCACCGGCTCTCGCCGGAACACCAGCCCGAGGCCCCGCCGGCGCTGCCGACGCTGCTGCTGGTGCAGCGCGACGCCGGCTTCAAGGTGCGCTTCAACGAACTCAGCCCGCTCACTTTCCGCCTGCTGCAGCGGCTGTCGGAATTCCCGCAGGCCAGCGGGCGCGAGCAGCTGCAGGCCCTGGCCGCCGAGGCCGGCGCCACCGACCTTCCCGCCTTCATCGCCCAGGGCCAGGCCATGCTCGCGCAGCTGCGCGAGAGCGGCGTGCTGCTGGGCACGCGACCCACCTGAGGAGAACACCATGGTTTCGAAAGCGATCGAACGCTGCAGGGCGTTCGGCGAGCGGCTCGATGTTGCCGGCGTCTGGCTGGCGCCCCTGGGCCTGCGGCTGCTGCTGGCCTGGGAATTCTGGGAAGCCGGCGTCGAGAAGCTGCAGGGCGAGAACTGGTTCGGCGCCATCGCGCACAAGTTCCCCGCGCCCCTGCACCTGCTGCCCGCCGACCTGAACTGGACGCTGGCCACCTGGGCCGAACTCATCGGCGCCGTGGCGCTGCTGCTGGGCCTGGGCACGCGTTTCTTCGCCTTCGTGCTGATGGGCGTGACCGTGGTGGCGATCGCCTCGGTGCACTGGCCGGCGGACTGGGGCTCGCTGGCCGAGCTGGCGAAGGGTTATGCCATCACCGACCGCGGCTTCGGCAACTTCAAGCTGCCGGTGCTGTTCCTGGCCATGCTGCTGCCGCTGGCCCTGCGCGGCCCCGGCCGCCTGAGCCTGGACGCGCTGCTGGCCCGCTGAGGCAGAGTGGTATCCTGCGCGGCATGGAAAACAGCCCCCTGCCGCGCATGGCCGAACGTTTCCGCGGCTTCCTGCCCGTGGTGGTGGACGTGGAGACCGGCGGCTTCGACTGCACCCGCCATGCCCTGCTCGAAATCGCCGCGGTGCCGATCGAGCTCGACGGCGACGGCTATTACGTGCCCGGCGACACCGTGAGCAGCCACGTCGAACCCTACCCGGGCAGCGAAATCGACCCGCGCTCGCTGGAGGTCACCGGCATCCGCCTCGACTGCCTGCTGCGCGGCGCCCTGCCCGAGCGCGAGGCGCTGGACCACGTGTTCGCCAAGGTGCGCGCCGCGGTGAAGCGCAATGGCTGCCAGCGCGCCATCCTGGTGGGCCACAACGCCCACTTCGACCTCGGTTTCCTGAACGCTGCGGTGACGCGGGTGGGACACAAACGCAACCCTTTCCACCCCTTCAGCACCTTCGATACCGTTACCCTAGCCGGCATGGCCTATGGCCAGACCGTGCTCAGCCGCGCGGTGCAGGCGGCCGGACTGCCATGGGATGGCGACCAGGCGCACTCGGCGGTGTACGACACCGAGCGCACGGCGCAGCTGTTCTGCGCGGTGCTCAACCGCTGGCGCCAGTTCTCCGAACAGGACCTCGCCGCCGCGCACCAGGACTGAGCGTTCGTTCCCCACTCCCGGGAGACCGCGATGATCCACGACAGCATCCTCGGCACCGTCGGCGACACGCCGATCGTCCGCATCAACCGCCTGGCGCCGGAAGGCGTCACCATGTACGCCAAGCTCGAGTACTTCAACCCGATGTCCTCGGTGAAGGACCGGCTGGCCACGGCCATCATCCTCGACGCCGAGGCCTCGGGCGCGCTCAAGCCCGGGCAGATGGTGGTCGAGGCCACCTCGGGCAACACCGGCGTGGCGCTGGCCATGGTGTGCGCGGCGCGCGGTTACCCCTTCGTGGCCTTCATGACCGAGACCTTCTCGGTGGAGCGGCGCAAGCTGATGCGTGCGCTGGGCGCCAAGGTCATCCTGACGCCGGCGGCCGAGCGCGGCAGCGGCATGGTCAAGCGCGCGCGCGAGTTCGCGGAAAAACACGGCGCCTTCCTGGCCCGGCAGTTCGAGAACCCGGCCAACCCGGCCTGGCACCGCGCCACCACCGGCCCCGAAATCCTGCGTGATTTCGCCGGCAAGCGGCTGGACTGGTTCGTCACCGGCTACGGCACGGGCGGCACGATGACCGGCGCGGGCGAAGTTCTGAAACTCGCGCGCCCCGGCCTGAAGATCGCCGCGACCGAACCGGAAGGCGCGGCGCTGCTCTCGGGCAAGGACTGGCAGCCGCACAAGATCCAGGGCTGGACCCCGGACTTCATCCCGGCGGTGCTCAACCGCGAGATCTACGACCTGATCGTGCCGGTGGGCGACGTCCAGTCGCGCGACACGGCGCGGGCGCTGGCGATGCAGGAAGGCATCTTCTGCGGCATCTCCGGCGGCGGCACCTTCGCCGCGGCGCTGGAAGTGGCCAAGACGCTGGAGCCCGGCAGCGTGGTGCTGGCCATGATCCCCGACACCGGCGAACGCTACCTCAGCACCTTCCTCTTCGAAGGCATCAACGAGGGCAGCGACGACGAGTGGCTGGCCTCGCTGGGTTGAGGCACGGGTTCGAACGCGGATCAGATCGGATTGAAGCGGATAAGAGCGAATCAATCGGATCTGATCCGTTTCAATCCGATCTGATCCGCGTTGTTAAGGCGAACTGCCACCATCGCGAGGCCGGCGGAAGCGAGCGGCGCGGGCCTTGAGGCCGCGCCAGAGGCCGTAGCAGCTGATGGCGATCCAGGCCAGCTGCATGATGGTGGTCGAGATGACGTCGCGGAAATCCGGCCCCGGCCCGAAGATCGACACCAGGATGAAGACAGCGCCGAACAGGTTGGCCAGCTGGTAGCCGAGCGCATCCCCCGCCAGGCGCCCGGCCTGGAGCAGGAAGAACGAGGCCAGCACGAAGCCCACGCCCGCCAGCCCGACGAAGTCGTACCACTGCAGGCTCACGGCTTCGCCCCGCGCTGGCGCACGGCCTCGAACAGGGCCACGCCGGTAGCCACGGAAACGTTGAGGCTTTCCATCTCGCCCGGCATCGGGATCTTCACCAGCCCGTCGCAGTGCTCGCGCGTGAGCCGGCGCATGCCCTCGCCTTCGCCGCCCATCACCAGGGCGATGTTGCCGGTGAGGTCGATGGCGTGGATGGGCGTGGTGGCTTCGCCCTCGAGGCCGTAGATCCACACGCCCATTTCCTGCAGCGCACGCAGCGCGCGCGCCAGGTTGGTGACGCTGACCACCGGGATGCGGTCGGCCGCGCCGGCCGAGGTCTTGCGCACGGTGGCGTTGATCGGCGCCGCCTTGTCCTTGGGGATCACCACGGCGGTGACGCCGGCCGCGGCCGCGGTGCGCAGGCAGGCGCCGAGGTTGTGCGGGTCCTGCACGCCGTCGAGCACCAGCACCAGGGCGTTGCCGCCGGCTTCTTCCACCAGCCTCGGCAGTTCCTTCTCGTCGGTGGGCTTGGCCGCCTCGTAGCGCGCGATGGCGCCCTGGTGGCGCAGGCCGCCGGCGATGCCTTCAAGCGACTGCAGCGGGATGCGCCGCACCGGCACGTCGCGCCGGCGGGCGGTTTCCTCGATCTCGGTGATGCGCGGGTTCTTGGCACCGGCCTCGAGCAGCACTTCGCGCACGTGCTCGAGGTCGTGTTCCAGCGCCGAGGCCACCGCGTTGATGCCGGCGACCCAGTTGTCCTTCTTGCTGCTCATGCGTTCGGTTCCTCGCCGGGCTTATTCAGCCCAGGCCTTCTTCTTTTTCTTCGGCGCGCCTTCCGGCACCACCAGCCTGAAATCAATGCGCTTGTCCTCGACGCTCGCCTTGAGCACCAGCACCCGCACCGGGTCGCCGAGGCGGAACTTCAGGCCGGTGCGTTCGCCGGCCAGGCTGCGCCGCAGCGGGTCGAAATGGTAGTAGTCGTGCGGCAGCTGGGTCACGTGCACCAGGCCGTTGACCTTGGAGCCGGCCAGCTCGACGAACAGGCCGAAGTTGGTGACGCCGCTGACCACGCCGTCGAACTCGTCGCCGACGTGCTTTTCCATCCAGGCGCTGCGGTAGCGCTCGTCCACCTCGCGCTCCACCTCGTCGGCGCGGCGCTCCATTTCCGAGCAGTGCAGCGACAGGGCCGACATTTCCTTGGCCGAGTAGCGGTAGCCGTCCGGGTCGCCGTGCAGCAGCGCGTGCTTGATCGAGCGGTGCAGCAGCAGGTCGGGGTAACGGCGGATCGGCGAGGTGAAGTGGGCGTAGGCCTCCAGCGCCAGGCCGAAGTGGCCCAGGTTGTCGGTCTGGTACACGGCCAGGCTCTGCGAACGCAGCAGCACGGTTTCCAGCAGCGGCGCGTCGGGGCGGACCCGGATCTTGCGCAGCAGCTGGGTGAAGTCGCGCGGCTGCACCCGCCCCCAGGGCGGAAGGCTCAGGCCGAACTCGGAGAGGTACTCGAGCAGGTCGGCGTACTTGGCCTCGGGCGGGCGCGGGTGCACGCGGAACGGCGCCGGCACCTGCCTGGAAGTGACGAACTTCGCCGCCTCCACGTTGGCGGCGATCATGCATTCCTCGATCAGCTTGTGCGCGTCGTTGCGCTCGAGCATGCCCGCCTGCACCACCTCGCCCTTGTTGTCGAGCACGAAGCGCACCTCGCCCGACTCGAACTCGATGGCGCCGCGGCGGTTGCGCGCCTTGGCCAGCACCTTGTACAGCTGGTGCAGGCGCTGCACCTGCGGCATCAGCGAGCCGACCTGGGCGATGGCCTCCTGGCCGGCCTCGGTGTCGCCCTCGCCCACCGCCTTCCAGACCTGGGTGTAGGTCAGGCGCGCGTGCGAACGCATCACCGCCTCGTAGAACTTCGAGCGGATGACGTTGCCGTCGAAATCCACCTGCATGTCGCAGGCGAAGCACATGCGCTCGACCTTGGGCATCAGCGAGCAGATGCCGTTCGAAAGCGTCTCGGGCAGCATCGGCACCACGAAGCCGGGGAAGTACACCGAGGTGGCGCGCTTGATGGCTTCGTCGTCCAGCGCGGTGCCCGGGCGCACGTAATGCGACACGTCGGCGATGGCGACGATGAGGCGGAAGCCCTCGGCGTTCGGCTCGCACCAGACGGCGTCGTCGAAGTCCTTGGCGTCCTCGCCGTCGATGGTGACCAGCGGCACCTTGCGCAGGTCGACGCGGTTGCGGGTTTCGTCGGCGGGCACCTCCACCGGCACCAGCGCGGCCTCGGCCAGCGCCTCGCGCGGGAACTCGTGCGGCAGGTCGTGGCCGTGGATGGCGGCCTGCACCACCAGCGACGGCGTCAGGCGGTCGCCCAGCACCAGCAGGATGCGGCCGATGGGCGGGCGGCCGTTCTCCGGCGGAGCGGTCACCTCGACCACCACCAGCTGGCCTTCCAGCGCGCCGTTGCGGTCTTCCGGCGGGATCAGCACTTCGGTCAGCACGCGGCGGTCGTCGGGCACCACCATGCCGATGCGCGCACGCTCGCCGTAGCGGCCGGTGAGGCGGGTCAGGCGGTGCTCGAGCACCTCGACGATGGCGCCCTCGCGGCGGCCGCGGCGGTCGACGCCGGTGACCGAGGCCAGCACGCGGTCGCCGTGCAGCGCCTTGCGCAGTTCGCCCGGCGGCAGGAACAGGTCTTCGCCGCCGTCGTCGCACTTGAGGAAGCCGAAGCCGTCGGGGTTGGCGATGACGGTGCCGGCGACCAGGTCGAGCTTGCGCGCCACGGCGTAGCCGCCACGGCGGTTCATCAGCAGCTGGCCGTCGCGCAGCATGGCCGCCAGGCGGCGGGACAGCGCGTCGAAACGGTCGGGCGCGGTGAGGCCGAGCTCGCGGGCGATTTCCTCGGCGGTGAGCGGGCCGGGGCCGTCGGCCAGCAGGTCGGCGATGGCCTCGCGGCTGGCGATGGGGTTTTCGTATTTGGCGGCCTCCCGGGCGGCCATCGGGTCGGCGCGGAACGGGACCGGGGCGCCGCGGCGCGGCTTGCCGGCGGCGGCCGGGGCGGCGTGGGCGGGCGCGGCGGGCTTGCCGGGGCGCGGACCCTTGCCGGGCTTGGCCGGCCCACTGGCCGGCTTGGCGGCACGGGGCGCCTTGGGGCCCTTGGCGGGCCTGGCTTTCGGTTTCGACGCGGCGTGCGCGCTCTCGGGCATCCAGGGCGGCAGCTTGCCGGTCGTGGCTTTTTTCTTCGGGGGTTTTGTCATATCCGGGCATGGTACACCCCGGGGCCTGTACCGCCCCGCGTCGCGGCGCGTTCCGGCGCCGCCGGCATTGACAAGGCGTGGCCCGACCTTTAAATTACGCGGCTCTTGTCGCCCTGCGGCGAGACACCTGCCCAGGTGGCGGAATTGGTAGACGCACTAGTTTCAGGTACTAGCGGGTAAAACCGTGGAGGTTCGAGTCCTCTCCTGGGCACCATCTTCGAAAAGCCCCGCTCCGGCGGGGCTTTTCATTTGCGGCGCCGCGGCTAGTATCGGGCTTTCCCCTCACGGAAGGCCCCGCATGTCCCGATTCCGCGCCGCCCTGCTGCTCGCCAGCCTCGCCCTCGCCCTGCCCGTCGCCGCCAAGCAGGAGGAACAGCCGCGGCTGCAGCTGGGCGCCGACGCCACCCGCGCCGAGCTGGCCGAACAGCGTGCCCGCATCGAAGCCGCCCTGCGCACCGAGGCCTATGCCGAGTTCAGGCGCACCGACCGCACGGACCTGTCCGAACGCCTGGACGCGCTGGAGGCGGCCCTGCCGGAACAGGGCGCGCTGGCCGAACTGCCGCCCGAGAACCAGGCCTGGGTGGGCTCGGAGCAGGAAAAGCTCAACAAGCTGCTCGACCGCGCCTACGCCGACAGCCGCGTCACCTGCGTGCGCCAGGAGCAGATCGGCAGTTCGATGCGCAAGCGGGTCTGCACCACGGCGGCGCAGCGGCGCCGCAGTTCGGACGAGATCCGGAACCTCTCGCGCGGCGTCGGCCGCGAGGAGTCGGTGGGCGCCGAGCCGGCCAACTGAGGCCGGCCACGGGCAAGGCGCCGGCCCGGGGGCCGGCGCGAAGGCTCAGGCGAACGGGTCCTGCAGCACGATGGTGGATTCGCGGCCCGGGCCGGTGGACACGATGGCCAGCGGGCAGCCCGCCAGCTCTTCCAGCGCGCGCAGGTAGGCGCGGGCCGCCGGCGGCAGCTTTTCCCACTCGGTGATGCCGGCGGTGGACTCGGCCCAGCCCGGGAATTCCAGGTACACCGGGGTGCACTCGTCCCAGCCGGCGGCGTCCAGCGGCGCATATTCGGTGCGCTTGCCGCGGTATTCGTAGGCGATGCAGATCTTCAGCTTTTCCATCCCGTCGAGGATGTCGAGCTTGGTGATGCACAGGCCGGTGATGCCGTTGATGGCCACCGCGCGCTTGAGCGCCACGATGTCCATCCAGCCGCAGCGGCGCGGGCGGCCGGTGGTGGCGCCGTATTCCTGGCCGCGGTCGCGGATGCCCTGGCCGACGTCGTCGTTGAGCTCGGTCGGGAACGGGCCACCGCCGACGCGGGTGGCATAGGCCTTGGCGATGCCCAGCACGTAGTCGATGGCGTCCGCGCCCACGCCGGTGCCGGCCATGGCGCCGCCGACGGTGGTGTTGGACGAGGTGACGTAGGGATAGGTGCCGTGGTCGATGTCGAGCAGCGAACCCTGCGCGCCCTCGAACATCACGCGCTTACCCTGCTTGCGCAGCTCGTGCAGGATGCCGGCCACGTCGGCCTTCATCGGGTCGACATAGGCGCCGAAGGCCAGGGCCTCGTCGAGCGTCTTCTGGAAGTCGACGGCCTCGACGCCCAGGTACTTGGTGAGCACGAAGTTGTGGTAGTCGAGCGTGTTGCGCAGCTTTTCGGCCAGCTCGTTCGGGTAGGCCAGGTCGGCCACGCGCACGCCGCGGCGCGCCACCTTGTCCTCGTAGGCCGGGCCGATGCCGCGGCCGGTGGTGCCGATGGCCTTGCCGCCGGCGGCCTTTTCGCGCGCCTGGTCCAGGGCGATGTGGTACGGCATGATCAGCGGCGTGGCCGGGCTGATCTTCAGGCGCGAGCGCACTTCCACGCCGTTGGCCTCGAGCTCGCCGATTTCCTTCTGCAGCGCGGCCGGGCTGAGCACCACGCCGTTGCCGATCAGGCACAGCGCGCCTTCGCGCAGGATGCCCGACGGAATCAGGTGCAGCACGGTCTTCTTGCCGTTGATCACCAGGGTGTGGCCGGCGTTGTGGCCGCCCTGGAAGCGCACGACGGCGCCGATTTCCTCGGTGAGCAGGTCAACGATCTTGCCCTTGCCCTCGTCGCCCCACTGGGCGCCCAACACCACGACCGACTGACCCATGACCCTGAACTCCGGAAGATAAGGATGGCGGCGGGGCGACGCGTGCGGGCCGCGGACGGAGGCCCAGACATGGAAAAAGCCGGAGGTCGCCCCGGCTTTGGGAAATTATCCCGGTTTTGGCCGGCCGGGGCTACCCCGGCGGCCCGGCCCGCCCGCTAGCCGCGGACGAACTGCAGGGCCAGCAGGCCCAGGCCCACCATCACGGCGCCGGCCACCCGCAGCGGCTGCTCGCCCAGGGCGAGCAGCTGGGCCACCGCCCGCTTCCACGCGCCCGGGGCCGCGAACAGCAGCAGCCCCTCGAGCACCAGCACCAGGCACAGCGCCGCCGACAGGTCGGTCATGGCGCTCAGCGCTTGTCGCTGCCGAAGTAGCGCAGGAACTCCGAATCCGGGTCCAGCACCAGCACGGTCTGGCCGTCGGCCATCGAGTTACGGTAGGCCTCGAGGCTGCGGTAGAAGGCGTAGAACTCCGGGTCCTGGCCGTAGGCCGCGGCGGCGATCTCGGCGGCGCGGGCGTCGCCCTCGCCTCGCAGCTTCTGGGCGTCGCGCTCGGCCTCGGCGATGGTCACCTGGCGCTGGCGGTCCGCTTCGGAACGAATGGTCTCGCTCTGCTCCACGCCCTCGGCGCGCAGCTGGTTGGCCACCTGGGTGCGTTCGGTGCGCATGCGGCCATAGACCGTGTCGAGGATGGTGCTGTCCTCGGGCAGGTTGATGCGCTTGATGCGCACGTCCACCACTTCCACGCCCAGCGAGCCGGCGCCGGCGTTCACCGCGGCCAGGAAGCTGCCCGAGAGCTCGGCGCGGCCGGCCGACACCACTTCCTGCAGCGTGCGCTGGTTGATCTCGTTGCGCAGGGCGTTCTTGACGATGGGCGTCAGGCGCTGGCGGGCGGCTTCCTCGCTGCCGCCGCTGGCGGCGCGGTAGTAGGTGGCCACGTCCTTGATGCGCCACTTCACGAAGAAGTCGACGCTGACGTCCTTCTTCTCCGCGGTCAGGTAGCGCTCCGGGGCGTCGTCGAGCGACAGGATGCGCTGGTCGAACTTGCGCACGTCCTCCACCAGCGGCCACTTGAAGTGCAGGCCGGGCCTGAGGTCGGCGCGGGCGACCTTGCCGAGGTTGAGCACGATGGCCGTCTGGCCCTCGTTGACGATGAACACCGAGCCCATGGCCGCGAGCAGCGCGGCGACGGCGATGAAAACGGCGAGCGTGAATCCACGGCTCATGTCAGCGGCCTCCCTGGCGGCGCTCGGGGCGCGGCGTGGCGTTGTCTTCCGGCGCGGCCTGGGTGGCCGGCATGCGGATCACCGGCGCCTCGGCCGGCGCGGTGGCGCGCTGGCCGGCGCCGGCGGTGCCGCCCAGCGGCAGGTACAGGATGTTGTTGTCGTCGCCCGCCATCACCTTCGGGTTGGCGGACAGCACCTGCTGCATGGTCTCAAGGTACAGGCGCTTGCGCGTGACCTCCGGCGCCTTGCGGTACTCGGCGGCGAGCAGGCTGAAGCGCTCGGCGTCACCTTCGGCGCGGGCGATGGCCGCGGCGCGGTAACCCTCGGCCTCGGTGCGCATGCGCGCGGCGACGCCGCGGGCCTCGGGGACCACCTTGCTGGCGTAGGCGCGGGCCTCGTTCTCGATGCGGTTCTTGTCCTCGCGGGCGCTGATGGCGTCGTCGAAGGCCTGCTTCACTTCCTCCGGCGGGCGTGCGTCCTGCAGGTTGAAGTTCACCACCGTGAGGCCGGTCTGGTAGAAGTTCAGCGACTCCTGCAGGCGGTCCTTGGCGGCGATCACCAGCTCGGCGCGGTCGAACAGCACCGTGTCCATGTTGCTGCGGCCCACCACCTCGCGCACGGCGCTCTCGGCGGAATCCTTCAGCGTCTGCTCGGGATTGACCGAGCCGAACAGGAACAGGCGCGGGTCGGTGCGGCTGAACTGGGCGTTGAACTTGATGTCGATCAGGTTCTCGTCCTTGGTGAGCACGCGCACCTGGTCGGTGATCTCCACCACTTCGGTGGCGGGCACCACGTACACGGTTTCGATCGGCCACGGCCACTTGAAGTTCGGGCCCGGCGCCATGACGCGGTTGAACTCGCCGAAGCGCAGCACCACGCCGCGCTGGCGCTCGTCCATCAGCTTGAAGCTGTTGAACACCAGCCAGATGCCGACCAGGCCGACCACCCACGGCAGCGGGTTGAAGCCGCCCTGCGAGGAGGCGCCGCGGCCACCGCCGCCGCTGCCGCCGCCGAACATGCCCTTGAGGCGGTTCAGGAAGGCGTCGACCTCGTTGCCGGGGTCCTTGCCCTTCCAGGGATCTTGGTTGCCTTTGCCAGGCTGGTTCCAGGCCATGTGGTGCTCCGTGGCGCGCTTCCGGGGCCGGCGGGCTGGCGGGGGCCAGGGCCGGGGAATCGCGCGTCAGTCAGTGTCGGGATTGTAGGTAGGGGCGTCGGGGGTCACAAGCAAGAGCGCGGACAGCGGATGCCCGCCGGGCTCGGCCGCCAGCCTTTCTGCCACGGCGCGCGGCAAGTCCAGGTCAAGGCGCCAGCCGGACTCGTCCGTTGACTCCGCCTTCACGGCCCCGGCCTCGTGCAGGCGGGCGCGCAGGCGGCCCTGCCCCGGGTCCAGCTGCAGCGTGGCGTGCAGACGGCGGTCCAGGAAACGGTCGGTGAGCAGTTCGCGCAGCAGGCCCAGGCCCTCGCCGGTCTTCGCCGACAGCCAGACGCGCTCGCGCCCTTCCACCGGCGGGTCGCGGCGCGGCGCGGCGCCTTCGATGCGGTCTATCTTGTTGAACACCAGCACCTGCTGGATGTCGCCCGCGCCGATCTCGGCCAGCACCGCGTCCACCTGGCCGATGCGTTCGTCGCGCAGCTCGTCGGCGGCGTCCACCACGTGCAGCAGCAGGTCGGCGTCGCGGGCCTCGGAGAGCGTGGAGCGGAAGGCCGCCACCAGCTCGTGCGGCAGGTCGCGCACGAAGCCCACGGTGTCGGACAGCACCAGCGGCGCCACGCCCTCGATGCGGCGCGTAGTGGGGTCGAGCGTGGCGAACAGGCGGTCGTCGGCGTACACGCCGGAACCGGTGAGCGTATTGAACAGCGTGGACTTGCCGGCGTTGGTGTAGCCCACCAGGGCCACGCGCGGGATGTCGTTGCGCATGCGCGCGCGGCGCATCTGGGTGCGCTGCACCTGCACCTTGTCCAGGCGCGCCTGCAGCGACTCGAGCTTCTTCTGCAGCATGCGCTTGTCGAGCTCGAGCTGGGTCTCGCCCGGGCCGCGCAGGCCGATGGCGCCGCCGCGCTGGCGCTCGAGGTGGGTCCAGCCGCGCACCAGGCGCGTGGCCCAGTGCTTGAGCTGGGCCAGTTCCACCTGCAGCTTGCCTTCGTGGCTGGCGGCGCGCTGGGCGAAGATGTCCAGGATCAGGCCGGTGCGGTCCACCACGCGGCGCTTGAGCGCACGCTCGAGGTTGCGCTCCTGGCCGGGCGTGAGCAGTTCGTTCACCAGCACCAGGTCGGCCTGGGTGGCTTCGCAGGCCGAAAGCACCTCGTCGAGCTTGCCGGTGCCGATGTAATACGCCGGGTGCGGGCGTTCGACGCGGGCGGGCACGGTGCCCACCACGGTGGCGCCGGCCGAACGGGCCAGCTCGGTGAATTCCTCGAGGCGGGACGGATCCTGCTGGCCGGGCGGATGCGGCTGGACCAGCAGGGCGCGTTCGCCCTTGCGGGCGCGCTCAAACATCAGTCACCCGGACGCTCAATCGTCCTGGCCCGCCTCGTCCTCGTCGTCGCCACCGGCGGACGCGACCTGGCCACCGCCCGGCCCCACGCGCACGTTGCGCGCCGGCACGACGGTGGAGATGGCGTGCTTGTAGACCATCTGGCTGACGGTGTTGCGCAGCAGGACGACGAACTGGTCAAAGCTCTCGATCGTGCCCTGCAGCTTGATGCCGTTGACCAGGTAGATCGAGACGGGGATGCGCTCGCGGCGCAGGGCGTTCAGGAAGGGATCCTGGAGGGATTGGCCTTTGGACATGCGGTTGGACTCCATCTTCTTATTGTGGCGCGCCAGCTGGCGCGATTTGCGGCCAAAGGGTCCGGGCCGCGAGTCAGGGCAGTCTAGCAGCCCCGGGTTCGGGCGCACGGGCGAGGAACAGCGCCAGCGCCCGTTCCAGCCCGTCCCGGTCGGTGGCCGGGTCGAACCAGCGGGCGTCGAGCCGCGCGCGTAGCCAGGTGAGCTGCCGCTTGGCCAGCTGCCGCGTGGCGGCGATGGCTTCCTCCCTGAAGGTGGAGGCATCCGTGCGGCCTTCAAGGTGGGCCCAGGCCTGGCGGTAGCCCACGGCCCGCATCGAGGGCAGGTCCGGGTGCAGGCGCGGGTCGGCGCGCAAGCGGCGCACTTCGTCCAGGAAACCCTCGGCCAGCATCTGGTCGAAGCGGTGGGCGATGCGTTCGTGCAGCACCGCGCGGTCGGCCGGCGCCAGCACCAGCCGCAGCACGCGGAAGGGGAAGCGCCGCGGTGCGCCGGCCCGCTGCCAGTCGCTGATGGGCCGGCCGGTGAGCCGGAACACCTCCAGCGCGCGGGTGATGCGCTGGGCGTCGGCAGGCTTGATGCGCTGGCCGGCGTCCGGGTCCACCGCCGCCAGCTCGGCGTGCAGGGCCGCCCAGCCGCGCTCCGCGGCCTCGCGCGCGATCTGCTCGCGCTGCGCCGGGTCGGCCTCGGGCAGGTCCGAGAGGCCGTCGAGCAGCGCGCTGAAGTACAGGCCGGTGCCGCCCACCAGCAACGGCACCCGGCCGCGCGCGGCCAGGGCCTGCATGGGCGGCAGCGCCTCGCGGGCGAAATCGGCGGCGGAAAACACCTCGTGCGGGTCGCGCACGTCCACCAGGTGGTGCGGGGCGAGTGCGCGGGTGGCGGCGTCGGGCTTGGCGGCGCCGATGTCCAGGCCCCGGTAGACCAGGGCCGAATCCACGCTGATGACCTCGGTGCCCAGGCGCTGGGCCCAGTCCACGGCCAGCGCGGTCTTGCCCGAGGCCGTCGGGCCCATCAGGGCGATGGCCGGCGGGCGGGTGTCCCGCACGGGCTCAGGCGCCGCTGCGGCGCAGTTCGCCCTGCACCGAATCGAACAGCCCTTCCATCGCCGGCGAGGGCGGCCGGCCCAGGCGGCTGACCACCACGATGGCCAGGGCGGCGAAGGCCACGCCCGGCACCATCTCGTACAGCCCGGTGCCCAGTTGCTTCCAGCCGATCACGGTGGCGGCGCCGACCAGCATGCCGGCCAGCGCGCCGTTGCGGGTCATGCGCTTCCAGAACAGCGACAGCACCACCACCGGCCCGAAGGCGGCGCCGAAGCCGGCCCAGGCGTAGCTGACCAGGCCCAGCACGCGGCTGTCGGGGTCGGCGGCCAGCCAGATGGCCAGCAGGGCCACGCCCAGCACGGCCAGGCGGCCGACCCAGACCAGTTCGCCCTGCCCCGCGCCGGGCCGCAGGAAGCCCTTGTAGAAGTCTTCGGTGATGGCGCTCGAGCACACCAGCAACTGGCAGCTCAGCGTGCTCATCACCGCCGCCAGGATGGCCGAGAGCAGGATGCCGGCGACCCAGGGATTGAACAGCAGCGTCGAGAGCTCGATGAACACGCGCTCGGGGTTGGCGCCGACCGCCGCGGCCTTGTCCGGGTTCGCCTGGAACCAGGCGATGCCGAAGAAGCCCACGGCCATGGCGCCGGCCAGGCACAACACCATCCAGGTCATGGCGATGCGGCGCGCGGCCGGGATGGTGCGCACCGACTCGGCCGCCATGAAGCGCGCCAGGATGTGCGGCTGGCCCACGTAGCCCAGGCCCCAGGCCAGCAGCGACACCACGCCCACCACCGTGGCGCCCTTGAAGAAGTCGAGGTTGGCCGGGTTCACCTGCTCCACCAGCGCCAGGCTCTCGGCCGGGCCGCCGGTGCCGATGATCACGAAGATGGGCGTGAGCACCAGCGCGAAGATCATCAGGCTGGCCTGCACGGTGTCGGTCCAGCTCACGGCCAGGAAGCCGCCGATGAAGGTGTAGAGGATGGTGGCGGCGGCGCCGTACCACATGGCCTGCGCGTAGGGCACGTCGAACACCGACTCGAACAGGCGCGCGCCGGCGACGATGCCCGAGGCGCAGTACACCGCGAAGAACACCAGGATGATCGCCGCCGAGACGATGCGCAGCAGCTTGGCCTTGTCCTCGAAGCGGTGGGTGAAATAGTCCGGCAGGGTCAGCGCGTTGTTGCTGCGCTCGGTGTACAGGCGCAGCGGCGCGGCCACGAAGCGCCAGTTGGCCCAGGCGCCGATCACCAGGCCCACGGCGATCCAGGCTTCCGAGATGCCGCTGGCGTAGAGCGCGCCGGGCAGGCCCAGCAGCAGCCAGCCGCTCATGTCCGAGGCGCCGGCCGAGAGCGCGGTGACGAAGCTGCCCAGCGAGCGCCCGCCGAGGATGTAGT
Source organism: Arenimonas sp. (assembly GCF_041913985.1). Taxonomy (GTDB): domain Bacteria; phylum Pseudomonadota; class Gammaproteobacteria; order Xanthomonadales; family Xanthomonadaceae; genus Arenimonas. The sequence continues at coordinate 4,422 of NZ_JAYSEG010000018.1, read as the reverse complement.
CGTCGAAGCTGCGGGTGTAGTACCAGGCCGCGAAACCGATGCCGACCATGCCCAGGATGTAGATGGCGAAGGTGATGTGCAGCGGGGACGTCAGGTCCATGGCGACTCGTCGGGTGGCTTGGGCGGGGGCTAGCTTAACGCCATCGCCGGGCCGGCCGCGCGCTTGCGGGCCGGGGGCCCGGGCGTATGCTGGCGGCCAGGCCACCGGGAGCCCCGCGACCATGCCCACGGGCAAAGCCCTCGCCTTCCTGCTCGTCTTCGTCGTGCCGGCGCTGATGCCCGCCGCGGCGTGGCTGGGCACCGTCACCGGCCGCCCCGACCTGATGGCCTGGTTCCCGCTGCTGTTCCTGTTCGTGCTGCTGCCGGCGGCCGATTACGCCCTGGGCCACGACCCGGTGAACGTGGCGCCGGAACGCGAACGCGAGGTGGCGCTGCGGCCCTGGTTCAAGGCCCTCACCCTGGCCTGCCTGCCGGTGCAGCTGGCCGTGCTGGCCTGGTCGGCGCACTGGTTCGCGCATGCGGGCTTCGGGCCGGTGGGCGTGGCCGGCTGGCTGCTGTCGCAGGGCGTGGTGGGCGGCATCCTGGCCATCAACACGGCGCACGAACTGATCCACAAGGACGGCCGGCTCGAGCCCGCGGTGGGCGGCCTGCTGCTGGCCAGCGTGGGCTACCACGGCTTCAAGATCGAACACGTGCGCGGGCACCACGTGCACGTGTCCACGCCGGAAGACGCCTCGAGCGCGCGCTTCGGGCAGTCGCTCTGGCACTTCCTGCCGCGGGCGCTGTGGCGCAACACGCTCAGTGCCTGGCGGCTGGAGGCGGCGCGCCTGCGCGGGCTGGGCCTGCCCGCCCTGCACTGGCGCAACGAGATGATCGGCTGGACCGCCGCCTGGCTGGCGCTGGCCGGCGCGATGGCGGCGTGGCTGGGCCCGGTGGGCCTGGCCTTCTTCCTGCTGCAGGGGCTGTTCGCGGCGGGCTCGCTGGAGATCATCAACTACATCGAGCACTACGGCCTCGAACGCCGGCGCGGGCCCGACGGCCGCTACGAGCGCACCACGCACCTGCACAGCTGGAATTCGGACTACGCGCTGTCGAACCTGCTGCTGTTCCAGCTGCAGCGCCATTCCGACCACCACGCCTTCCCCAGGCGGCGCTACGCCATCCTGCGCCACCACGCCGACAGTCCGCAGCTGCCCGGCGGCTACGCGGCGATGTTCGTGCTGGCCCTGGTGCCACCGCTTTGGCGGCGGGTGGTGGACCCGCGCGTGCGCGCCTTCCACGCGGCGCGCTCGCCGGCGTGAGCATGAATCCACAGGGCCTGTGGATAGCCGTCGGGACAAGCCTGTGGGCGAAGCGCTGCGCGCCTTGCGTGGCAAGGCCTGCAGCGGGTTTGGCCAGTTTTTGACCAGCCGCCGCGCGCGATCCACAGGGCCTGTGGACAAGCCTGGGAGAACTCCTGTGGATGGATCGCCACCAGGCAGGCGGGGCGCGGGTGTCAACCCGATTGGTCATTGCGTGACCAGCCCGGCGCACGAAATTTTCTCGCGCCGCGGCTTGGCGCGGGTCTTCGGGAGCCACTAAGGTGTAGGCATCGTGTCCCGGCACGCTGGCCTGGAGCGCTCCATGTTCAAAAACTTCCTCGGCGCGGCCGCAGTCGCCCTCGCCGCCACGCCCGCCCTCGCCTGCACCCCGGTCGCCAGCCTGCCGGCGGTGCTCGACGCCCCGGGCAATTACTGCCTGGCGGGCGATCTTTCCACCGCCATCAGCCAGGGCGCGGCCATCACGCTCGCCAGCGACGACATCCACCTGGACTGCGGCGGCCTGAAGATCGAGGGCAGCGCCGCGGCCGCGACGACCTCCGCCACCGGCATTGCCGCGGGCCAGCATGACAACGTGCAGGTGTGGCGCTGCACCGTGCAGGGTTTCCGCACGGGCATCGTCGCAGGCACCGACGCCGGGGGCGGCAACGCCCCGGTCGGCATCGTGCTGCGCTCCAACCGCGTCATCGGCAACCATGCCGGCGGCATCGTGGTGGCTGCGCGCTCGGCCCTGGTGCGCGACAACCAGGTGCTCGACACCGGCTACACCAGCACCTCCACCGACCCCGTCGTCGCCATCCGTGCCAGCGGCACCGTGGACGTGCTGTCGAACCAGGTGGACGTGCTCTGGGAGCCGGAAGGCGTGTTCGCGCCGGTCATCGGCATCGCCGTCGACGGCAGCCAGGGCGGCGTGGTCGCCGACAACCAGGTGCGCGGCCTGTTCTCGCGCGTGTCGCGCGTCGGCATCCGGGTATCCGGCCCGGGCTACGCGACGCTGCAGCGCAACTTCGTTGCCGCGCACTTCCCTTCCCCTGCCTCCAACGACACGGCTTTCGAATGCGTGGACGCGCTGGGCGTGCTCGACGGCAACCAGGCGGCCGCGTTTGAAACCGGCAACTCCGGCTGCCGCGATGCCGGCGGCAACATCTTCACGGAAACCAAAGCCGCCGGCCCGGCCGCGGCCAAGCCCGGAGTCGTGCGATGAACCGTCTCGTCAAAACCGCCGTGTCCGGATCCTTGCTGCTCTGCGCTTCGGTGGCAGGCGCGCAGGCGTGCACCGTCATCGACACGGCGCCGGTCGTGATCAACCAGCCGGGCCGCTACTGCCTGGACGCCAACCTGGTGGTGCCCACGATGCCCTACGGCTCGGCGATCACCATCGAGGCCAACCACGTCACGCTGGACTGCCGCCACCACGCCATCATCGGCCCGCCGGCCGAAGGCGACGGCGACGCCCCGAACATCGGGGCGGTCCGCGGCCGCAACAGCAACAACCTGGCGGTACGGAACTGCGTCGTTCGCGGGCTGCCGGCCGGCATCGCGGTCGGCACCCACGGCACCGTGTTCCAGCCGCCCCTGGGCGTGGTGGTCGAAGACAACCACCTCGACGGCGGCCGCATCGGCGTGCATGCCGAAGGCGGCATCATTCGCGGCAATACGCTGGTGCGCAACCTGTACAGCGCGATTTCCACCCAAGGCAACGTCGACATCATCGACAACACCGTGGACGGCGTGCACGACCCCGAGGGCAGTGCCTGGGCCATCTCCGTGCTCGAAAGCCAGGGCTCGGTCATTTCCGGCAACCGGATCCGCAACGTCAGCGGCGCCTCCGGCGAGTCCTTCGGCATCGTCACCAGCTACTTCCAGGGCTCCAACGCGATCTCCCTGCGGGACAACGTGGTGACCAACGCCGGCCAGACGCAGGGTGCCGCCGTCCTGTGCAATCCGGGCGACAGCGCCGGTTACGAGGTCGCCACCGGCAATCTCTGGCTTGGTTTCGCCACCGGCACGTCGAACTGCGTCGATGGCGGCGGCAACCGCGCCCTCCAGGCGCCGGTTCGGCAGGTGGGCGGTGAAACGACCAAGCGCCTGGGCGCACGCGCGGCGAACTAGTCGTCGTCGGGCCAGCTGATCGACGGTTTCGCCGGCGTCGCCTTCGGTGCCGGCTGGGCCGCCACGGCGGCCCATAGTTTCAGCGCATCCACGGTGGCCGCGACGTCGTGCACGCGCAGGATGCGGGCGCCGTATTCCGCGGCCAGGACGGCGGCGGCCACCGAGGCATGCAGGCGTTCGCCGACCTCGCGGCCGGTGATTTCGCCCAGGAAACGCTTGCGCGAGAGGCCCGCGAGCAGCGGCAGGCCCAGGTCGAGCAGGCGCGACTGCTGGCGCAACAGCAGCAGGTTGTGGGCGGTGGTCTTGCCGAAACCGTAGCCCGGGTCGAGCACCAGCGATTTCTTCGGGATGCCGGCCATCTCGCAGGCGAAGATGCGCTCGGCCAGGAAACGGTGCACCTCGCCCACCAGGTCGTCGTAGGCCGGGGCGCCCTGCATGGAGCGCGGCTCGCCCTGCATGTGCATCAGCACCACCGGCACGCGCGCGGCGGCGGCGGCCTCGAGCGCGCCCTCGCGGCGCAGCGCGTACACGTCGTTGATCAAACCGGCGCCGGCGGCGACCGCGGCGCGCATGACCTCGGGCTTGGAGGTGTCGACCGAGATGGGCAGCGAGGTTTCCCGCGCCAGGCGCTCGATGACCGGGATGACGCGGCGCAGCTCCTCGTCCAGCGGCACCTCGCCGGCGCCCGGGCGGGTGGACTCGCCGCCGACGTCGAGCAGGTCGGCGCCTTCCGCCGCCAGCCGCAGGCCGTGGGCCACCGCGGCCTCGGTGGTGTCGTGGGCGCCGCCGTCCGAGAAGGAGTCGGGCGTGACGTTGACGATGCCCATGACGCGCGGCACGTCGAGCCTAAGGATGCGGCCGGCGCAATCTAGCTGGGGAACGAGGTCGAACATTTTTGAACCCCCGGAAACAATGCAGGAGCGGCTGGTGCCGCGCCTCGGGACGGGCCGGGCAGCGGCGCGGGGCGCGCGCCCCCACGATTTCACGCGCG
>NZ_JAYSEG010000017.1:53006-62944 GCF_041913985.1 Arenimonas sp. | reverse complement strand
CCCCAACCCCGCGCCCAACCCCCCACACCCCCGGGCTACCCCCGCCACGCTCCCCGCAACGCGGTGGGGGCTGCACCCCGCTCCTACAGGGGGGCGCGGGCTCAGAAGCGGATCTTGCCGGTGAGCATGTCCTTGAACATGACCCAGTCGCCCGCGAACGAATAGAACGGGTGCTTGAAGGTGGCCGGCTTGTTGTGTTCGAAGAAGAAGTGGCCGACCCAGGCGAAGGCGTAGCCGCTGACCAGCGCGCCCAGCAGCCACCAGGCGTTGAGCGTCACCAGCGCCGCCGCCGCGAAGCCCAGCGCGATGCAGCTGCCCACGAAGTGCAGGCGGCGGCAGGTGCGGTTGGCGTGTTCCCCCAGGTAGAACGGGTAGAACTCGGCGAAGCTGGAAAAACCCTGGCTCATGGTGGCGTCCCCCGGTGGTGCCGGCATTGTGCCGCAGGTGCGTCGTGGTGGCGTCAAGCGCCCTTTTCCTCGGCCTTGGCGCGGTTCCAGTAGGCGTCTTGGGCCTCCAGCGGCAGGTCCGCCAGGGCTACGCCCTCCTCCGCCGCCAGCTGCTCCATGCGCCGGAAGCGCCGCTCGAACTTGGCGTTGGCGCGGCGCAGCGCGGCGCCGAAATCCACCTTGGCGTGGCGGGTGAGGTTGGCCACCACGAACAGCACGTCGCCCAGTTCGTCCTCGAGCCGGTCGCGCGCGGCGGCGTCGGCCGGGTCGGCCGCGACGGCGTCGAATTCGGCGCGCACTTCCTCGATTTCCTCGTGCAGCTTGGCGATCACCGGCTCGGGGCCGGGCCAGTCGAAGCCCAGCGTGGCGGCGCGCTTCTGCAGCTTCACCGCGCGCTGCCATTCCGGCAGGCCGCGGGCGATGCCGGCCAGCACGCTGGTGTCGGCCACGCCGCTGGCCTCGCGCTCGCGGCGCTTGAGCTCTTCCCAGTTGGCCAGCTGCGCCTCGGCGTCGGCCTGGCTGGCGGCGTCGCCGAACACGTGCGGATGGCGGCGGATCATCTTGTCGTTGATGGCCACGGCCACGTCGGCGAAGGCGAAATGGCCAGCCTCTTCCGCCATGCGGGCGTGGAAGACCACCTGCAGCAGCAGGTCGCCGAGCTCGTCGCGCAGGTCGGCCATGTCGCCGCGCTGGATGGCGTCGGCCACCTCGTAGGCTTCCTCGATGGTGTAGGGCGCGATCGTGGAAAAGTCCTGCTTCACGTCCCAGGGGCAGCCGCGCTCCGGGTCGCGCAGGCGGGCCATGATGGCCAGCAGTTCGTCGATCTCAGCCATGCGCGGCCTCGCCAAGCCAGTCGCGCCACGGCAGGTCGGCGTCGCCGAGCGCGATGAAGTCGGGGTTGAGGATGTTGTCCTTGCGGTTGTAGTCCAGCGGCGTGCCGTCGAGCCGCAGCACGGCGCCGCCGGCGGCTTCGAGCACGCACTGGGCCGCGGCGGTGTCCCATTCGCTGGTGGGGCCGAAACGCGGGTAGACGTCGATGCAGCCTTCGGCGATGCGGCAGAACTTCAGCGACGAGCCCAGGCCGTGGCGCTCGGTGTCGCCCATGCGCTCGAGCGCGGCGGCGGTGCGGGCGTCGAGGTGCGAGCGGCTGGCGGCCACGCGCAGCGGCGCGGTGGCGGGCCGGCGCGTGCACAGCGCGATGTCCTCGCCGCCCTGGCGCAGGAAGGCGCCGACGCCGCGTTCGGCGTGCAGCAGGTAGTCGAACACCGGCGCGTACACCACGCCCAGCACCGGCCGGCCGTCTTCGACGAGCGCGATGTTGACGGTGAATTCGCCGTTCTTCTTCACGAATTCGCGGGTGCCGTCGAGCGGGTCCACCAGCCAGTGCCGCGGCCACTGGCGGCGGGTTTCCCAGGGGATGCCGGCGTCTTCCTCGCTGAGCACCGGGATCTCCGGCGCCAGCGCGCGCAGGCCCGCCACGATGATGCGGTGCGAGGCCAGGTCGGCCTGGGTGAGCGGGGAATCGTCGTCCTTGGTCTCGACCGAAAAGTCCTGGGCATACACCGCCAGGATGGCCGCGCCGGCCTCCCGGGCCAGGCCGATGCAGGCCTCGCGCAGGGCCGTCATGCGCGCCGCGCCAGCAGTTCGCGCACGATGAACAGCGCGGCCAGCGAACGCCCCTCCGAGCAGTCCTCGCGCAGCATCAGCTCGTGCAGGGCGTCGAACTTCCAGGGCACGACCTCGAGCTCCTCGGGCTCGTCGCCGGGCAGGCGCTCGGGATAGAGGTCTTCGGCCAGCACCAGGTGGATCTGGTGGTTCATGTAGGTGGGCGCCAGCGTGATCTGCCGCAGCACGGTGAGCCTGCGCGCGCCCATGCCCACTTCCTCCTTGAGCTCGCGGTTGGCGGCGTCCTCGATGCTTTCGCCGGCGTCCATGCGGCCCTTGGGCAGGCCCAGCTCGTAGCGATGGGTGCCGGCGGCGTATTCGCGCACCAGCAGCACGGTGCCGGGCTCGGGCACGGCGGCGATGATGACCGAGCCGTGGCCGCCGCTGACGAGGCGCTCGTAGCGCCGGCGTTCGCCATTGCTGAACTCCAGGTGCAGGATTTCGCGGCGGCCGCCGTCCAGCGGCTGCTCCTCGCGGGCGTGGATGGTGGGAAGTCGGCGCATGGCCCGATTCTAGCGGCTGCCCCCGCCCGCCGTCCCGGCGTGGACAGGGCCGGCCGTGGCACGGATCATCTGCGCATGAGCAACGCCCCCGAACCCCTCCCGAACGACGCCGGGGCCTGGCGCGACCGCGACCTGGCCGTGGTCTGGCACCCCTGCACCCAGATGAAGGAGCACCCGGGCACCCTGCCCCTGGTGCCCATCCGCCGCGGCCGCGGGGCCTGGCTGGAGGGCGTGGACGGCCGCCGCTACCTCGACGCCGTGAGCAGCTGGTGGACCAACCTGTTCGGCCACGCCGAGCCGCGCATCGCCGCCGCCATCGCCGCCCAGGCCCACGAGCTCGAGCACGTGATCTACGCGGGCTTCTCGCACGAGCCGGGCCTGCGCCTGGCCGAGGCCCTGCTGGCGGTGGCGCCGCGCCAGGCCGGCCGCGCGCCGCTGGCCAAGGTGTTCTACGCCGACAACGGCTCGGCGGCGATCGAAGTGGCGCTGAAGATGAGCTTCCACAGCCACGCCAACCGCGGCGACGGCCGGCGCACGCGCTTCGTGGCGCTCACGGGCAGCTACCACGGCGAAACCCTGGGCGCGCTGTCGATGGGCGACATCCCGCTCTACCGGCGCGTGTACGCCCCGCTGCTGCTGCAGCCGCTGTTCGCGCCCTCGCCCGATGCCTTCGAAGCCGCGCCGGGCGAGTCGGCCGAAGCCTGCGCGCTGCGCCGGGCCGACCAGCTGCAGGCCATCTTCGAGGCGCACCCTGGCGAGATCAGCGCGCTGATCCTCGAGCCGCTGGTGCAGTGCGCCGGCGGCATGCGCATGTTCCACCCGGCCTACCTGCGGCGCGCGCGCGAGCTCTGCGACGCGCACGGGGTGCACCTGATCGCCGACGAGATCGCCGTCGGCTTCGGCCGCACCGGTACGCTGTTCGCCTGCGAGCAGGCCGGCATCGCGCCCGACTTTCTGTGCCTGTCCAAGGGCCTGACCGGCGGATTCATGCCGCTGTCGGCCGTGCTCACCACCGACCACGTGTACGAGGCCTTCCTGGACGACTCGCGCGAGCGCGCCTTCCTGCATTCGCACAGCTACAGCGGCAACCCGCTGGCCTGCGCGGCGGCGCTGGCCTCGCTGGCGATCTTCACCGAGGACGACGTGCTCGCGCGCAACCGCCGCACCGCCGCGCGCATGGCCGAACTGGCCGCGCCACTGGCCGCGCACCCGCGGGTGGCGCAGGTGCGCCAGACCGGCATGATCCTGGCCATCGAGACCCGCGCCGCCAGCGGCGAGGACGGCACCGCGGTGGAGATCGCCGGCCGCGCCGGCCTGCGCGCCTACCGCCACGCCCTCGAACGCGGCGTGGTGCTGCGCCCGCTGGGCGACAGCCTGTACTGGATGCCGCCCTACTGCGTCGGCGAAGAGGAACTGACCCACCTGGCCGCGGTCACCGCCTCGGCCATCGACGAGGCGATGGCGCCATGAGGACCATCCGCAGCTTCGTGGACGCGCCGCTGTCGCCCGGCGCCACCGTCACCCTGTCCGAGCTCGCCAGCGGCCACCTGGTGCGCGTGCTGCGCCTGGGCGTGGGCGACGCGGTGGTGCTGTTCAACGGCGACGGCCACGACTACGCGGCGCGCCTGGTGTCGCTGGGCAAGCGCGGCGCCGAGGCGCAGGTGCTGTCGGCCTCGGCGGTGGCGAACGAGTCGCCGCTGGCGCTCACCCTGGCCCAGGGCGTGGCCCGCGGCGAGAAGATGGACCTGGTGCTGCAGAAGGCCACCGAACTGGGCGTGGCGGCCATCGCGCCAATGAACACCGAGCGCACCGAGGTGAAGCTCGACGCCGAGCGCGCCGCCAAGCGCATGGCGCACTGGCACGGCATCCTGGCCGCCGCCTGCGAGCAGAGCGGGCGCGCGCGCCTGCCGCGGCTGGCCGAGCCGGTGTCGCTGGCGGCCTATGCGGCGGCGGAAACGGCGCAGGTGAAGCTGATGCTCGACCCCGCGGGCGAGCTCTGCCTGCCCGACCTGGCGCTGGCGCCGGGCGCGACGGTGGCGCTGGCGGTGGGGCCGGAGGGCGGGCTGTCGGACCGCGACCGCGCCACGCTGCATGCGGCGGGCTTCCGCGGGCTGCGGCTGGGGCCGCGCATCCTGCGCACCGAGACCGCGGGCCTGGCGGCGATCGCCGCCCTGCAGGCCCTTTACGGCGATTTGGCCTAGGGGCTCAGGCGGCGGCCTGGGCCTGGTCGAGGGCCTTCTGGATCAGCAGCTCGACGCTGAGCAGGTCGGGCACCACCGCCGGGTCGTCGTTGAGGGTCACGCGGGCGTGCACGCCCAGCGGCAGGTCCTTCATCTCGTGCGACTCGTGCAGCGCCGGGGCCGACACCGTGACCAGGCGCGGGAAGCCCTGCGACAGCACGGCGAAGAACGGCAGCTTGGGGTTGTTGCCCAGCGCCTTGAGCACGGCCACCTTGGCGCCCATCTGGCCGTCCTCGGCCGACCAGCCGGCCAGGCGCGAGAACGACAGCAGCGGCAGGCGCCAACCGCGCCAGCGCACGCGGCCGAGCAGCCAGTCGGGCGCATTGGCGACCACTTCCGGGTCGGAATAGGTGATGACCTCGGCGACGCTGGCGTTGGGCAGCAACAGGCGGCCGCCGGTCACCGAGATCAACACGCCGCGGATGTCACGCTGCTGGGCGTTCATGCTTGCCTCCGGAAAACGGGGTTCAGTGCCAGCGCTGCGACACGCGCGCGGCCAGGTCGGCCGGGCTGGCAGCGGTGGCGCCGGCGCGCTGGACGGCGTCGGCGGCGGTGGGGTCGAAACAGGCGGCGGGGTCCTGGGCGAGCACCAGGCCACCGTCGGCCATCAGCTGCAGCACGGCGGGCACCAGCGCCGGGTCGGCGCCGCTGAGCACCAGCACGCCGCTCTCGGCGGGGGGCAGCGAGGCCACCACGTCGGCCAGGCTGCCGCCGGCGGTGAACTGCAGGTTGCCGCCGTCGTGGCAGGCGCCGAGGCCGGGCACCAGCACGGCCACGCGGCCCGGGAAGGCCAGCTTGCCCGCGACCGCGAGATCGAGCGGCAGCTGGCTGGCCTTGGCGAGCTGGTCGACCAGGCGGTCGTGCTTGCCGGTGTCGAGGTGCTGGTACAGCAGCACCGGCACCGGCAGCGTCGGCGGCAGGCCGGCCAGCAGCTGGCGCACGGCGTCGGGGCCACCGAGGCCGGCGAGCACCAGCAGCGCACCACTGGTGATCGACTGGGAGGGCTTGGCGTCTTCGTCGGCCAGCTTCAGGTTGTTGCCGCGGTCGAGCGCCGCCGACGAAGGCGGAACAAAGGCCACGGTGACCGGCTCCGGCTCCGGCGCGTCGCCGTCCATGGGCACCAGTTCGAGGCTGCCGAAACCAAAGCCGCCGCCGGCCGGCCGGGGCGCGGCGGCGGGGCCGGCGCTGGCCGGGCTGGCCGGGCTGGCCGGGCTGGCCGCCGGCGTGGCGGCCGGGGCGTCCTTGGCGTCGAAGGCCAGGGTGAAGTCGGGTTCGCGGGCGGTTTCGCGCTGGTCGTTGGCCTCGAAGGCCTCGAGCTGCGCGGCCAGCGCCGCGACGTCGTCGTCGAGGTGCGCGGCCGTGGCCACCTCGTCTTCACTGAAGCTGGAGAAGCTGACGGGTTCGTCGCTGAGCGCCACGTCGGCGAGCAGCGGCTCCTCGATGTCGAGCGCGGGCTCGTTGGCCACCACCATGCGCGCGCCCTCCTCGGGCAGCGCGGAGAGGTCGATGTCGAGCACGCTGGCGTCGAACTCCAGGTCTTCGGCGGGCTCGGCCGGGGCACGCGGCTCGGTGCCCACGTCGGCGCCGATGCGGCCCAGGGCCTGTTCGAGGTCGCCGATGTCGAGCTCGAGGTCGATCACCTCTTCTTCCACCGGCGCGGGCGCGGCGGCGGCTTCCGGCTGGGGCTCGTCGGCCAGCGAGGGCTGGGTCGGCACCCACTCGGAGAGGTCGAGCGATTCGGCGGCGTAGTCCTCGAGCTTTTCGTTCGCCATCACCTCGGCGGGCGTGGGCGGGGCGCCGGGCTCGAGCGCCAGGTCCATCTCCGGCAGGGCGTCGGCGTCGCCGGGCACGGGCGGCAGCAGGTCGCCGCCGACCAGCTTGGCGGCCAGGTGGCGGGCCCAGCGGGCCAGGTCCCAGCCGTCGAGCTGGCGGGTGACTTCGGCGTCGTCGAACATGACCTCGACGCCGGGCGTGGCGAACAGGTCGCCGAAGCGATCGAGCGCGTCCTCGATGGCCGGCTCCAGGCTCACCAGCACCACCGAGGGCGAATGGCCGGCGACGGTGGCCGGGTCGAGTTCGCCCGGGTCGCCTTCGGCCACCAGTTCGGCGCCGAGTTCGGCCAGGGCACGGCGCAGCTGGTCGCGCGCGTCACCCGGGCGCGCCAGCAGGGCGACGCGGACCGCGGACTCAGCCATTGACCGGCTCCATGCCCAGCATCTCGAACACGTTCCGCATCAGCTCGACTTCCTGGTAGGGCTTGCCGAGGTAGCGGTTCACGCCGATGTCGAAGGCGCGCTGGCGGTGTTTGTCGCCGGTGCGCGAGGTGATCATGATGATCGGCACGTCCTTCAGGCGCGGGTCCGACTTCATGTTCTGGGCCAGCTCGTAGCCGTCCATGCGCGGCATCTCGATGTCGAGCAGCATCAGGTCGGGCACGCGCTCGGCCATCTTCTCGATGGCGTCCACGCCGTCCTTCGCGGTGAGCACCTCGAAGTTGTGGCGTTCCAGCACGCGACCGGTGACCTTGCGCATGGTGATCGAGTCGTCCACCACCATCACCGCCGGGATGCGGCGGGCCACCACGGCCGGCGCGGCCGCGGCCAGCTCCGCCTCGCGGTCGGTGGTGGCCTGGCGGCGCACCAGCGGCGCGACGTCGAGGATCACCACCACGCGGCCGTCGCCCATGATGGTGGCGCCGAAGATGCCCGGGATCGAGTTGACCTGCGGGCCCACCGGCTTGACCACGATTTCCTTGCTGCCCAGCACCTGGTCGATGCAGATGGCGGCGCGCAGGTCGCCCGAGCGGGCCAGCAGCAGCGGCATCTGCAGGCTGTCCTGGGCCTTGGCCGGGGCGTGCCCGATCAGGCGGCCCAGGTCGTGGATGGCATAGGACTCGCCGGCGTAGGTGAAGCTCGGGTTCTCGCCGGCCAGCTGCTTGTCGAGCTCCTGGCGCGAGATGCGGCCCACGCCCTGCACCGAGGCGATGGGCACCGCGAAGCTGGTGTCGCCGATCTTGACGAACACGGCCTGGGTGACCGCCAGGGTGAACGGCAGGCGGACGGTGAACACCGAACCCTTGCCGGCCTCGGAGTCGATGATCAGCGTGCCGCCGAGCTGGCGGATTTCGCTGTACACCACGTCCATGCCGACGCCGCGGCCGGCCAGGCGGCTCACCGAGGCGGCGGTGGAGAAGCCGGTCTCGAGGATGAAGCCGTACAGGGCCTGGTCGGAGACCTCGGCGTCGGCCTTGAGCAGGCCGCGCTCGATGGCCTTGCGGCGGATCGCTTCCTTGTCCAGGCCGCGGCCGTCGTCGCTGACCTTGAGCACCACTTCGGAACCTTCGCGCATCACCTGGATGCGGACGGTGCCCTCCTCCGGCTTGCCGGCCTTGCGGCGGTCGGCCGGGGCCTCGAGGCCGTGCGCGACGGCGTTGCGGAGCATGTGCTCCAGCGGCGCGGTCATGCGGTCGAGCACGTTGCGGTCCATTTCGCCGCTGGCGCCGTCGACCTTGAGGTTGACCTGCTTGCCGGTTTCGCTGCCCGACTGGCGCAGCACGCGGCGCAGGCGCGGAACCAGCGCGTCGAAGGGCACCATGCGCGTGCGCATGAGGCCTTCCTGCAGGTCCGAGCTGACGCGCGACTGCTGCAGCAGCAGGGTTTCGTACTGGCGCACGAGGTCGTCGAGCGAACCCTGCAGCGAGGTCAGGTCGGCCGCGGATTCCGACAGCGAACGCGACAGCTGCTGCTGGGTGGTGAAGCGGTCGAGCTCCAGCGGATCGAAGGTCTCCTCGCTGGTGTCGCCCTCGCGCTGGTAGCGCGCGATGATCTGCGCCTCGGTCTCGATGTCGAGCTTGCGCAGCTGTTCGCGCAGGCGGGTGGTGGTCTGGCCGAGTTCGCCGAGGTTGCTGCGGAACGCGCCGAGCTGCTGCTCGAGGCGGGCGCGGTAGATGGCGACCTCGCCGGCGTAGTTGACGAGGCGGTCGAGCAGGTCGGCGCGGATGCGCACCTGCTCCTGCGGGGCGCGCACGCCACCGCCCTCTTCCTCGTCTCCCAGGCCTTCGATGGGCGCCGACAGCGGGGCCAGGCCGGCACCGGTGTAGGCGGGCACGGCGCGCGCGGCGGCGGCTTCCTCGGCGGCGGCGGCCTTGCGGTCGAGCGCGGTTTCGGTGGCCGGGGCGCGGGGCGCGGCGGCGGCGGCCGGGGCGGCTTCGCCGGCGGCCAGCGGCTGGCCCTTGGCGAGGGCGTCGATCTGGCCGATCAGGTTGGCCGGCAGCGCGATGGCCTTGCGCTCGCCGACGCGGGTGACCATGACGTGCAGGCGGTCGAAGGCGCGCTCGAGCACCACCACGCCGGTCTGGTCGAGTTCGCGGCGGCCTTCGGCCACCACCTCGAGCAGGGACTCCATGGCGTGGCCCAGTTCGCCCACCGGGAAGATGCCCGCCATGCGGGCGCCACCCTTGAGCGTGTGCAGGTCGCGCTGCAGGCCGACCACGAGTTCGCGGTCGTTGGGGTTGTCGCGCAGGCTGGCCAGCAGGCCGTCGGAGTGGTCGAGCAGGTCGCCCGACTCCTCCAGGAAGATGTCGAGCAGGTCGACGTCGAGGTCGCTGGTGTCGAGCGCGGCGTCCGGGTCTTCGGGGTCAACAGCGAGCGGGACCAGCGAGGCGACGGCGGCCAGGCCCGGCGCGGATTCGGCCTCGGCAGGCGCCTCGGCCATGGCCTCTTCGGCGACGGGCTCTTCGACGACAGGTTCTTCGGCGATCGCCTCTTCCGCGACCGGCTCCTCCATGACGGGCTCTTCGGACACCGGCGCTTCCGCAGCGGCTTCCCCGATGGCGAACTCGTCGGCGGCGAAAGCCTCGATGGCCGGTTCCGCGGGCACGGCGGCGACGGGGGCGTCGGGCGACGTGAGCGCCTCGAGTTCCTCGAGCGACATGCCGTAGAAATCATCAGCCGGGCCGGACTCGGCGGCGGCAGCTTCGGCGGCGGCAGCTTCGGCGGCGGCAGCTTCGGCGGCGGCAGCTTCGGCGGCGGCAGCTTCGGCGGCAGCAGCTTCGGCGGCAGCAGCTTCGGCGGCAGCAGCTTCGG
>NZ_JAYSEG010000017.1:0-52906 GCF_041913985.1 Arenimonas sp. | reverse complement strand
GCAGCTTCGGCGGCAGCAGCTTCGGCGGCAGCAGCTTCGGCGGCAGCAGCTTCGGCGGCAGCGGCTTCGGCGGCGGCGGCTTCAGCAGCGGCAGCTTCAGCAGCGGCAGCTTCAGCAGCGGCAGCTTCAGCAGCGGCGGCTTCAGCAGCGGCAGCTTCAGCAGCGGCGGCTTCGGCGGCGGCGGCTTCGGCGGCAGCGGCTTCGGCAGCGGCTTCGGCAGCGGCAGCTTCAGCAGCAGCAGCTTCGGCAGCGGCGGCTTCAGCAGCAGCGGCTTCAGCAGCAGCGGCTTCAGCAGCGGCAGCTTCGGCGGCAGCAGCTTCGGCAGCGGCAGCTTCGGCAGCGGCAGCTTCAGCAGCGGCAGCTTCGGCAGCGGCAGCTTCAGCAGCGGCAGCTTCAGCAGCAGCAGCTTCGGCAGCAGCGGCTTCGGCAGCAGCGGCTTCGGCAGCCGCGGCCTCGGCGGCCGCTTCGGCTTCGGCGGCGGCCAGCAGCGCGGCTTCGGCGGCGGCGATTTCGTCGGCGGACAGCGTGTCCTCGACGGCGGCCTCGGTCACCGAGAACGCCGGCGGGGCTTCCGCCTCGCCCAGGCCGGTGTCCAGGAAGGCGTCGAGCGAGACCACTTCCCGCGACGGCTCGTCGGCCGGCAGTTCGGCTTCCGCGGACACCGGCTCGGCGGCCGGTTCCGGCGCCTCGAATTCGAACGTCGGCAGGCCGGAGAGATCGGGCGCACCCAGGCTGACGGCGGTCGGCATGACCGACTCCACCTCTTCCGGATGCATCGGCATGGTCGGGCTGGTGGCTTCCGGCAGCGCGTCGCGCAGCGCCACCACGCGCGCGGCGAGCGCGGCGTAGCTGGGCAGGTTCGGACGCGGCTGTTCCAGCGCGGCGATGACCTGGCGGATCGCCGCGGCGACCTCGCCGATCACCGCGACGCCCTCGCCCGAGGGCGCGCGCGAAGCGGCCAGCGAACGCTTGAGGTAACCCTCGAGCGGCGCGGTGACTTCGGTGAGCGCGGTCACCTCGGTCATGGCGAAGGCGCCGTTCATGGTGTGCACGGCGCGCAGCAGCGGGTCGGTGACCGGCTGGCTGCCGCCGCCGGCGGCGGCGAGCCACGCGTCGACGGTTTCCAGGTGGCCGGCGACTTCCGGCTTGAGGATCTCGAACAGCACCGGGTCGATGGCGAAGCCGGATTCCGCGGCGGCCTCGGCCATTTCGATGGCGGGCGCAACGACTTCCGGCAGCACCGGCTCGGGCTCGGCCGGCGCGGCCACGGCCTCGGGCTCCACCGCGGGCGCCGGGGCCGGCGCGACCGCCTCGGCGGCCGGGGCCGACGGCGGCGTGTAGAACACTTCCTCGCCCGCGGCAACGCGCTCGGCCAGCGACTCGATGCCCGCCAGGTCGGCGTGCACCGTTTCGCCCTGCAGCGCGGCGCGCAGCAGCGGCAGCGTGTTGAAGGCGTGTTCGATCAGCGACACCACGGCCGGGCTGGCCGGGCGCGTGCCGTCGAGCACGCGGTTGAGCATGGACTCGACCTTCCAGCTGAACTCGCCCAGGGTCTTGGCGCCAACCAGGCGGCCACTGCCCTTGAGCGTGTGGAAGACGCGGCGGATCGGCCGCAATTGCTCCATGTTGTCGGGCTGGCGGCGCCAGTTCGGCAGGAGCTGCTCGAGGTTGCCGATTTCCTCCTGGAATTCCTCCAGGAAGACTTCGCGGATCTCGTCGTCGATTTCGTCGCTGGTGCCGTCGAAACCGGGGATGGCGGGCGGGCCGGCGACGACCGGCGCGGCCGCGACGGGTTCCGGCGCCGCGACCGGCGCGGGGGCCTCGATGACCGACGCCGCTTCCGCCACCGGCTCGGCGACGGGTTCAGGCTCGAACGAGGCCACCGGCGCGGCGATTTCGGCCGGCAGCTCGATCTCCGCCGGCTGGCCGAGGTCGAGGCTGAAGTCGGCGAAATCGGGCTCGGCGGCGGCTTCCACCACCGGCTCGGGTTCGGCGACGGCTTCCACCACGGGCTCGGGCGCGGGCGCAGGCGGCACTTCGGGCACCGGCGCGGGCGCGACCGGCTCGGCGGCGGCCGCGGTGGGCACCGCGGCGGCCGGCGGCGCCAGGTCTTCGGCCGGCAGCGGCCAGTAGCCGAGCGACTCGAGGTTCTGGCGGGCGATATCGAGGATCTGTTCGCGCTTCGGGCGACGGTCGCGCAGCGCCTCGAGGTAGTACTCGAGGCCAGCGAGCGCGTCGGCCAGGCGGTCCATCTGCTGGCCGTTGGGCACGCGGCGGCGGCGCAGCAGTTCGTTCTCGGTGAACTTGCGCACGGCGGCCAGGTACTGCGGCGCGTCCTGCACCTCGAGGATGCGCAGCGCACCGGCCACTTCCTCGAGCAGGCGCGGCACGTCGGCCAGCTGGGCGTGGTCCCAGTGGGTTTCCACGAAGGCGACGAAACACTGGCGGGCCTGGGCGAAGTTGGCGATGGCCTCCTTCACCAGCACTTCCAGCACCATGCGCGCTTCGCTGCTGGGCAGCGCGCGCTCGGCCGCGGCGGCGGCCTCGGCCTCGGGGCCGGCCTCCGCTTCGCCGAGGCGGGCGACCTGGTCGTCCAGCGAGGCTTCGACGTAGAGCAGTGCGCCGGCGATGTCGAGCAGGCTCGACTCGTCAGCCTTGCGCTCGCCGCTGGCGATGGCGTGGATGGCGGTGCGCTGGTCCTGCACCACGCGGCGCGGCACGCCCAGGCCGAGCATGCCGAGCGTGTCGGCGACGCGGTCGAGGGCTTCGGCCTGTTCGCCCAGCTCGGCGGCCGGGGCCTCCGGGCTGCGCAGGTGCAGGTCGAGCGCGTCCTTCACGCGCAGCAGGTCTTCCTTGATGGCCGCGGCCACGGTGGACAGCAGCGCCTTGTTGCGGCCGCTGAGGCTGCCGCGCGCGTGGGCCAGCTCGGACTCGCTGGGCAGGTACTGGCCCAGGCCGAAGACTTCGCGGATCTCGCCGATGCGGCCGTGGTCGGTGGGCGCATGGGCGACGAAATAAAGCAGCTGGCGGGTGAGTTCCAGCGGCGGGTCGGAGCGGAAGGCGGCGTCGCCGCCCTCGGCCAGGCGCTTGATCTCCTGCTCCACCTTGGCCAGCGCCTGCTTGAGCGGCTTGCTGGCCTCGAAGGCGTTGCGGGCGAGCGCGTCGAGCGTGCCGGCGGCCACCCAGAACAGGCGGCGCGCATGCTCGGCGTCGGTGATGGGCACCAGCTGCTCGCACACGTCGGTGAGGTCGCGGATGGTGGCGGCGCTGTTGTCGTCCTTCAGCCAGCGCAGCAGCGCCGACTGGAACAGGCCGCGCAGGGTCTCGGCGCGGCGCTTGAGCTCTTCCGGCGCCAGCGGCGCGGCCGGGCCGGCGGCGGCCGCCGGCAGCGGGCGCGACAGGTCGGGCGA
This sequence comes from Arenimonas sp., assembly GCF_041913985.1. Taxonomy (GTDB): domain Bacteria; phylum Pseudomonadota; class Gammaproteobacteria; order Xanthomonadales; family Xanthomonadaceae; genus Arenimonas. The sequence continues at coordinate 49,496 of NZ_JAYSEG010000017.1, read as the reverse complement.
GAACAGCACGGATTCGGACAGGCCCTTCTCGCCGCGCGGCTCGCGCAACTCGTTGAGCAGGGGCAGCAGCACGATGGGGATGTCGCGGTGGCCGCTCTGCAGGCGCTCGAGGTAGTCGGGCAGCTGCACGATGCCGCGCATCAGCGCCGCGTAGCCGGCATCGCGCTCGGCGACCTTGCCCTCGACCAGGGCCTTGGCCAGCTGCTCCATTTCCTCGGCGACCATGGCGGCGCCGTAGAGCTCGACCATGCGCAGGGTGCCCTGCACCTGGTGCAACAGGTTGGCGCAGGCCTTGAGCTGGCCCGGGTCCTCGCCTTCCTCGACGTAGGTTTCCAGCGCCAGGCGGGCCTGGCGCAGGGTCTCGTCGAGCTCGGGCTTGACCCAGGTGAGCGTGGTGAAATCGATGTTTTCGTGCAGCCTCATGCCGAGGTCCTGTCAGGGTGCGGGCGCCGGGAGGGACGCCCGCACCGGTGTGTTGCCAGGGGCAAACCGGGTCCGGGCATCAGCCCGGCAGCTTGAAGTCGGCGACCGAGCGACGCAGGTCGGCCGCCAGCTGCGCCAGGTTTCCGATCGACTCGGCCGTCTGGTTCGCGCCCTGCGAGGTCTGGGTGGTGATCTCCTGAATCACGGACATGGTGGCCGTGATGTTGGTCGCCGCGGTGGACTGCTGGCGCGCCGCCTGGGAGATGTTCTGGATGAGGTCCGCGAGGTCGTTCGACACCTTTTCGATCTCGCCCAGGGCCAGGCCCGCGTCCTCAGCGAGTCGGGCACCGGCGACCACTTCCGCGGTCGTCTGCTCCATCGAGCTCACCGCTTCGTTGGTGTCGGACTGAATGGTCTGCACCAGCGCCTCGATTCGCTTGGTCGCGTTCGAGGCGCGCTCCGCGAGTCGCTGCACTTCGTCGGCCACCACCGCGAAGCCGCGGCCCGCTTCACCGGCCGAGGCCGCCTGGATGGCGGCGTTGAGCGCGAGGATGTTCGTCTGCTCGGAGATGTCGTTGATCAGTTCCACAATCGAGCCGATTTCCTGGGAGCTTTCGCCCAGTCGCTTGATTCGCTTCGAGGTCTCCTGGATCTGGTCACGGATGTTGTCCATGCCCTGGATCGTCTGGCGCACCACTTCGGCGCCCTTGGCGGCGATCTGCACGGAGCGCTGGGCCACGTCGGCCGATTCGGCGGAGTTCTTCGACACCTCGTCGATGGAGCTCGCGATTTCGTTGATCTGGGCCGAGGCCGAGGTGATCTGCTGAGCCTGGTGTTCCGCGGCTTCGGCCAGGTGCATGGCGGTGGCCTGCGTTTCCTGGGCCGAGGCGGCCACCTGCACGGCGGTTTCGTTGATGGTACCCACCAGTCGGCGCAGCTCGTCGACGGTGAAGTTGATGGAGTCCGCGATCGCGCCGGTGATGTCCTCGGTCACGGTCGCCTTCACGGTCAGGTCGCCTTCCGCGAGCGCGCCCATTTCGTCGAGCAGTCGCAGAATCGCTTCCTGGTTGCGCTGGTTCAGCTCCTGGGTGGTGCCCAGTCGGCGGCGCTGGTCGCGGAAGATGGTGAACAGCAGGCCGAGCAGGCCGACCACGGCGCCGATGCCGCCGGCGATGGCGAAGTAGTTGTTCGGGAAGACGCGCTGGTAGTTGATGCTGCCGAAGCTGGCGAACAGCGCCTGGCTGTTCTCGAGCAGCACGTTGGACTCTTCCGAGATCTGCGTGGCGGCGGCTTGCACCTCGGCCAGGTCGGCGGAGGCGCCGAGCACCACGTCCAGGTCGGCCTGGGCCTCGGCATAGAGGTCTTCGGCCGCCTTCAGGTTGTCCATGCCGGCCTGGCTGGTGATGCGGGTGACGCCCGCCTCGGCGTTGCCTTCGCGGAAGTTCTGCAGCACCGACGCGAACACGGTGGCGTCGCGCGAGAGCGCGTCGGCCGCCGAGACGGTGTTCTCGCCGCCGGCGACGATTTCCGTCACGCGGCGCGACATGCGGTCGGCCAGCACGATCTGGCGGTTGGCGAGCGAGATCTGCGAGGCCGGGGCGTTGGCGTCGGAGAGCGAACGCACCACTTCGTCGAGCTGGAAGGCCAGGCGCGGGACGCGGGCGATGAACTGGTTGGCCGTGTCGGCGAGGTTGAGCACCTGCTCCTCGGCGGCGGTGATGGTGTCGGCCGCCTGGGCCATCGGGGTCCAGGTCCCGGTGACCTTCTCGAGCGCGCTCGCGACGCCGCGGGCGTTCGGGTCGCCCTCGTAGCCCGGGACGCCCTCGGCGGCGCTGCCGCTGCGCAGGGCGCCGACGATCTGGTCGACGCGGGTCTTGGTCGCCTTGAACTCGGCGAAGGCGTCGGCGTTGCCGTCCACCGCCTCCTGCGCGTACTTCGCGAGCTGCTGCGAGAGCACCTGCAGGTCCGCCGCCAGGCCTCGCGCGTTGTTTTCCTGGTTGCCCAGGTAACTCGCGTAGATGAAGTTGGCGCCGAACACCAGCAGCGAGACGATCAGGATGAACGACCAGAATCGCAGGCCGAAGTTGGTTAGCTTGTCGGTGAACGAGCGCGCGTTAGTGCTCATGACTGGACCTCAACCCCTGTAAAGACCAACAGTTTGAAAACGTGGAAGGGCCACTTATACGGTGGCCTGGCGGAATTCGGGGGTGCGCGTCAGCAGCGACATGTTGAACACGCCCCAGGTCTGGTCGGCCAGGCGGTAGGCCTGCCCGACGAAATGGCCATACCGGCCGTCGTTGGCATCGGGCGCCTCGGCCCGGTGCGAGTCGTTGAAGGTGCGCTGGCCGTAGAGCTCGTCGATGGTGACCGCGACGTTGCCGCCGGACTGGCGCACCACCAGCACGCGCTGGCCCTCGTGGACCACGGTGCGCTCCCCTTCCAGGAACAGCTTCAGGTCGACCACCGGCAGCAGGTTGCCGCGCACGTTGGCCACGCCAAGCATCCACGGCTGCGCGCCCGGCACCGGGGTGACCGGCGGCAGCGGCAGGATTTCCACCACCTCGTCGAACGACGACACCAGCCGGCGCTGGCCGAGCCGGAAACCGACGCCGCGCCAGTGGCCCGGCGCCTCGATCATCTCGGGGCGGCCGGCGACGTGGGCCAGCGAGCGCTGCTCGTAGTCGAGCAGGACCTCGAAGGGCCCGGGGCGCTTGTTCTGGGTGGCGGGCTGCGGTTTGGCCATCGTCGCCTCAGCCGGCCGGGACGTACTTGCGGATGGCCGAGAGCAGCTCATCGCGGGTGAAGGGCTTGGTCAGGTACTGCTCCGAGCCGACGATGCGGCCGCGGGCCTTGTCGAACAGGCCGTCCTTGGAGGACAGCATGATGACCGGCGTCTGCTTGAACATCTGGTTGTTCTTGATCAGCGCGCAGGTCTGGTAGCCGTCCAGGCGCGGCATCATGATGTCGACGAAGACGATCTGGGGCTGGTGGTCGGCGATCTTGGCCAGGGCCTCGAAGCCGTCCGTCGCCGTCACCACGTCGCAGCCCTCCTTCTTGAGAAGGGTCTCGGCGGTGCGCCGGATGGTCTTGGAATCGTCGATGACCATGACCCGCAAGCCGGCCAGGTGGTTGTCGTCCATCTCACTCCCCATAACATGCTGTCCCTGGCAGTACGGGCCCCCATGGGGAACCCGCAGAATGACAGCTTATATCCCAGCCGAGCGTAAATGTGTCAAGCGCGTCGCGGTTCCGGCGTGCGCCCGCGCACGGTTCTGCGCCGACCCCTGATAGTCTAGTCGCCCCCCGATGACAGAGAAGATGGCGCCGATGGCTCTGGACGTGGCCGTGGTGATGGACCCGATCGGCAAGATCAAGATCGGCAAGGATTCCACCTTCGCGATGATGCTCGAGGCCCGCCGCCGCGGGCACCGCCTGCACTACGTCCTGCCCGGTGGTCTGTGGCTGGACGGCCCTGTGGCCATGGCCCGCCTGGCCGAGGCCGAGGTCCGGGACGACCCGGCCGACTGGTACACCCTGGGCCCCGCCCGCGCCTGCCCCCTGGCCGACATGGACGTGGTGCTGATGCGCACCGACCCGCCGGTGGACGCCAACTACCTGCACGACACCCACATTCTTTCCGTGGCCCAGGCCCAGGGCGTGCTGGTGGTGAACGACCCCGCCGGCCTGCGCGACCTCAACGAGAAGCTGGGCGCCCTGCTCTTCCCCCAGTGCTGCCCGCCGACCCGGGTGTCCCGGGACGCCGCCGAGCTGCGGGCCTTCGTGGCCGAGCACGGCCAGGCCGTGCTCAAGCCGCTGGACGGCATGGGCGGCCGCTCCATCTTCCGGGCCGCGGCCGGCGACCCGAACCTGAACGTGATCCTGGAAACCCTGACCGAGGGCGGCCGGCACCTGGCCCTGGCCCAGCGCTACCTGCCGGAGATCAGGGACGGCGACAAGCGCATCCTGCTGGTGGACGGCGAGCCGGTGCCCTACTGCCTGGCCCGCATCCCCCAGGGCGACGAGTTCCGCGGCAACCTGGCCGCCGGTGGCCGCGGCGAGGGCCGCCCGCTGAGCGAGCGCGACCGCTGGATCGCCGCCCAGGTGGGCCCGGAGCTCCGGCGCCGGGGCATGGTGTTCGTGGGCCTGGACGTGATCGGCGACTACCTCACCGAGGTGAACGTCACCAGCCCCACCTGCATCCGCGAGCTCGACGCCCAGTTCGGCCTGAACATCGCCGGCACCCTGTTCGACGCCATCGAGGCCCGCCGGGCCGCCCAGGGCTGACATGGCCGCCCGTCCCGGCATCGGCCCCGGTGACCGGCTCGGCGCCACCCTGGCGCTGTCGGCGGTGCTGTTCGGGGTGCTCATCCTGGGCGTGGGCTTCGCCCTGGACCGGGCGGCGCCGGTGGCGCCCACCCTCGACGTCATCCTGACCGAGACCCGCAGCGAGGCCCCGCCCGAGGACGCCGACTTCATCGCCCAGGCCAACAACCGGGGCGGCGGCGAAAGCGACCGCCCCGAGCGCCCGCGCGAGGAGCAACTGGCCCCGGTGCCCAAGCCCGAGCCCGGCGTGGCGCCCGAACCCATGGTGGCCCAGGCCCCGCCGCCGGAGCCCGAACCGGTGCCGCGGGTGCTGAGCACCGTGGGCGCCAGCCCGAACGTGCTGCCCGCGCCCGAGGACCAGCGCGACGCCCGGCCCGAGCCCCTGCCCTCGGGCCAGGAACTGGTGGACCAGAGCCTGGAGATGGCCCGCCTGGCCGCCGAGATCGAGCGCCGCCAGGAACTGATGGCCAAGCGCCCCAAGCGCAAGTTCGTCTCGGCCAGCACCCGCGAGTACGAATTCGCCGCCTACCTGCGGGCCTGGGTGGCCAAGGTTGAGCGCGTGGGCAACCTCAACTACCCCGACGAGGCGCGCCGGCGCGGCCTGGGCGGGCGGCTGGTGATGACGGTGGCGGTGCGCCGCGACGGCAGCGTCGAGGACGTGCTGCTCAACGACTCCAGCGGGCTGGGCGTGCTCGACCAGGCCGCCATGCGCATCGTGCGGCTTGCCGAACCCTTCCCGCCGCTGCCGCAGACCAAGGAACAGGTGGACGTGCTGCACATCACCCGCACCTGGCAGTTCCAGAACGGCAGCGTGATCGGCGACTGACGTGGGAGGCCCTTCAGGGCCGACGGGCTGGTCGGCCCTGAAGGGCCTCCTACAGGGCGGCTCAGCCCATCAGCGCGTCGATCACCGCCATGCGCACGGGCAGGCCGTTGGCCACCTGGGCCAGGATGACCGACTGCGGGCCGTCGGCCACGCCGCCGTCGATCTCGACGCCGCGGTTCATCGGGCCCGGGTGCATCACCAGCGCATCGGGCGCGGCGCGGGCCAGGCGCGCCGGGCTCAGGCCGAAGTCGCGGTAGTAGCCTTCCAGCGAGGGCACCAGGCCCTGCTCCATGCGCTCGCGCTGCAGGCGCAGCATGATGGCGGCGTCCACGCCGGCCACCGCCTGGTCGAAGTCGTGGAACACCTTGCAGCCGTGCAGCACGTCCTCGCCGGGCAGCAGGTTGGCCGGGCCGCAGACGCGGATCTCGCCGCAGCCCAGCGCGCGCAGCGCATGCAGGTCGGAGCGCGCCACGCGCGAGTGCAGCAGGTCGCCGGCGATGAGCACGGTGAGCTTCGAGAAGTCGGCGCCCTTGCGCTGGCGCAGCGTGAGCATGTCGAGCAGGCCCTGGGTGGGGTGCGCGGCGCGGCCGTCGCCGGCGTTGATCACGCGCGTGCCCGGCGCGGCGCCGGCGGCCAGCGCGGCCACGGCGCCGTTGTCGGCGTGGCGGATGACGAACAGGTCCACGCCCATGGCCTCGAGGGTCTTGAGCGTGTCGAGCGCCGACTCGCCCTTCTTGGTGGACGAGGTGCTGACGTCGAAGTTCAGCACGTCCATGCCCAGCCGCGTGGCCGCCAGCTGGAAGCTGCTGCGGGTGCGGGTGGAAGCCTCGAAGAACAGCGTGCAGGCGGTGCGGCCGGCGTGGCGGTCGCGCAGCGCGGTGCCGGCGTGGGCGTGCGGCAGCAGGGCCTCGGCGCGGTCGAGCAGCTCGCGGATCAGCGCGGCGGACAGGCCGTCGAGGGTGAGCAGGTGGCGCAGGCGGCCGTCGGGCGTCAGCTGGAAGTCGGGGCTCATGGCGTGGGGTCGGCGTCGGTGGGGCGGCGGGAATCGGGTTCGGCGAGCCAGCGCTCGAGGATGATGGCGGCGGCGAGCGCGTCGAGCTGGTCGGCCTGGTGGCGCTTGCGGGCACCGGCGGCGCGGCCGGCGGCGAAGCGCTGCGCGGCCTCGACCGAGCTGCGGCGCTCGTCCACCTGCTGCACCGGCAGGCCATAGCGCTTGGCCAGGCTGCGGGCGAAGCCGCGCGCGCGCTGGCGCGCCGGCTGGTCTTCGCCGTCGAGGGTGGCGGGGTCGCCCACCACGAGCAGGTCGGGGCGCCATTCCTTCAGCCAGCGGTCCAGGCGCTCCCAGTCGGGGCCGGCGGCGCGCACGTCGAGCACGCCCAGTTCGCGGGCGCTGTTCGAGAGCGTGTTGCCCACGGCCACGCCGATGCGCTTGGCGCCGACGTCGAAGCCCAGCAGGGTGGTCGGCCCGCTCATGCGCGGCCGCTGTAGTCGGCGAGGTGGCCGATGTCCACGCCCAGGCTGCGGGCGGCGGCCTGCCAGCGCCCGGCCAGCGGGGTGCGGAACAGCACGGCGGGGTCGGCGGGCACGGTGAGCCAGCTGTTGGCGGCGAGCTCGGCTTCGAGCTGGCCGGCGCCCCAGCCGGCGTAGCCCAGGGCCACCAGCAGGTTGGCCGGGCCCTCGCCCTTGGCCACGGCTTCCAGGATGTCGCGCGAGGTGGTCACGGCCAGGCCGTTGCCAAGGCGCAGGGTGGAATGCCAGTCGCGCGGGTCGTCGTGCAGCACGAAGCCGCGCTCGGGCTGGACCGGGCCTCCGGCCAGCACGGGCCGGGCGGCCAGCGCCGGGTCATGGGCCTGGAAACCGAGCTGGCCCAGCAGCTCGCCCAGCGTGTATTCGGCCTCGTGGTTGACCACCAGGCCCATGGCGCCGTCGTCGTCGTGCTGGCAGACCAGGGTGACCGAGCGGACGAAATTCGGATCGTCCATGGCCGGCATGGCGATCAGGAAATGGTCGGTCAGCGATCGGGGGCCGGACATGCGCGCATTCTAGCGCGCCAGCCCGCGCGCCCGCCGGCTCAGCGCAGGCGCAGGAACAGCGAGGGGCCGCGCAGCTTGAGGTCGAGGCGCGCGTCGAGGCCGGCGTCGCCGCCCTGGCGCGAGCGGTCCAGCCGGATCTGCGTGCCGCCGTACTCCAGGGCCAGCCCCAGGCGCGGGAACGGAAACCACTCGAGGCCCAGCGCCAGGTCGGCGATGTGCCCCCGCAGCGGACCGCCGCCCTTGGCCACGCCGGAGAGTTCGGCGTACACCCGCGCCTGGTCGCTGAAGGCGTGGCGCCAGCCCAGCACCAGCAGCGGCGCCAGCGCGGCGTCGGAGCTGCGGGCGCGGCCCGATACCGGCACGCTGTCCACCGTGGCCTCGCCTTCGAACAAGGTGTCCACGCGGTAATAGGCCAGGCCCAGGCCCAGCCCCCAGGCGGTGGCGCCCTCGCCGAACCACCAGCGCCAGGCCGCGCTGCCGAAGTCGTAGTCGAAGCGGCCGCGCAGCTCGGCGTCGGCGGCATAGGTGCGTCCCTCGTACTCGAGGGTGCGCGCCAACTGCACGGTGTTGCCGCGGTCGAAGCCGAAGTATTCGAGCGACAGGCCCTGGCGTTCGCCCAGCAGCCAGTCCAGGCGCGCGTGGCTCACCGACTGGCGGTCGCCCAGGCGCAGGTCGTCTTCGAGGTTCACGCGGCCGGCGCCGCTGTAGTCACCGGCCCGGCCGCGGGCCCACAGCGTGGTGTCGCTGCGGGTCTCGAAGCCGCCGACCCAGGCGCTGAAGCGGTCGAGGGGCCGGGGCGCGGCGCCGGCGTCGCCGGGCGCCGCGAGGGCCAGGGCCAGCAGGGCCGCGGTGGCGGGCACCGCGGGCTTACTTGGCTTCGGACAGCTCCACGCCGTCCAGGCCCTGGGACAGGGTGCGCGCGTCGCCGCCCTGGGCCAGCTTGATCTTCAGGCGCACTTCGTTGGCCGAGTCGGCGAAACGCAGGGCGTCCTCGTAGCTGATCTCGCCGGCCTGGTAGAGCTCGAACAGGGCCTGGTCGAAGGTCTTCATGCCCAGGTTCGTCGATTCCTTCATGACGTCCTTGAGCTTGTGGATCTCGCCGTCGCGGATGTAGTCCTGCACCAGCGGCGTGCCGAGCAGGATTTCCATGGCCACGCGGCGGGCCTTGCCGTCGGGCGTGGGGATCAGCTGCTGGGCGACCACGCCCTTGAGGTTCATCGAAAGATCCATCAGCAGCTGGCTGCGGCGGTCTTCCGGGAAGAAGTTGATGATGCGGTCCATCGCCTGGTTGGCGTTGTTCGCATGCAGGGTGCACAGCACCAGGTGGCCGGTTTCGGCGAAGGCGATGGCGTGGTCCATGCCCTCGCGGGTGCGCACCTCGCCGATCATGATCACGTCGGGGGCCTGGCGCAGGGTGTTCTTCAGCGCGGCCTCCCAGCTGTCGGTGTCGATGCCGACTTCGCGCTGGGTGATGATGCAGCCCTCGTGCTTGTGCACGAATTCGATCGGGTCCTCGATGGTGATGATGTGGCCCGAGGAGTTCATGTTGCGGTAGCCGATCATGGCCGCCAGCGAGGTGGACTTGCCCGTGCCGGTGGCGCCCACGAACAGGATGATGCCGCGCTTGGTCATGGCCAGCGTCTTGATCACCGGCGGCAGGCTGAGCTCCTCGACCGTCGGGATGCGCGTCTCGATGCGGCGCAGCACCATGCCCACCTGGTTGCGCTGGTAGAAGCACGACACGCGGAAGCGGCCGACGCCGGAAACGCCGATGGCGAAGTTGCACTCGTGGGTCTTTTCGAACTCCTCGCGCTGCGAGGGGTTCATCACGTTCAGCACCAGGTCGCGCGACTGCTGCGGCGTGAGCGGGTTCTGGGTGATCGGCGACAGCTTGCCATTGACCTTCATTGAAGGCGGGACGCCGGCCGTGATGAACAGGTCGGACGCCTTCTTGTGCGCCATGAGCTTGAGGAAGGAGGTGAAGTCGATGCTGCTCATGCTTGCTCCTGTGTGCATCCCGGGGCGGTGCCCCGGGACGCGGGTTCATGCGGCGTCCTGCCAGCCCCCCTCAGGCGGCGACGTCAGTCGAAAAGCTTCTTTTCCTTGGCGTACTCGCGCGCCTGCAGCTTGGTCACCAGGCCGCGCTTGACGATGTCCTGCAGGCACTGGTCGAGGGTCTGCATGCCGTACTGCTGGCCGGTCTGGATGGCCGAGTACATCTGCGCCACCTTGTCCTCGCGGATCAGGTTGCGGATGGCCGGGGTGGCCACCATGATCTCGTGCGCCGCCATGCGGCCGCCGCCCACCTTCTTGAGCAGCGACTGCGAGATGACCGCGCGCAGCGACTCGGAAAGCATGGAGCGGACCATCGGCTTCTCGCCGGCCGGGAACACGTCGATGATGCGGTCGATGGTCTTGGCCGCCGACGAGGTGTGCAGGGTGGCGAACACCAGGTGGCCGGTTTCCGCGGCGGTGAGCGCCAGGCGGATGGTTTCCAGGTCGCGCATCTCGCCCACGAGGATGAAGTCGGGGTCTTCGCGCAGCGCCGAACGCAGGGCCTCGTTGAAGCCGTGGGTGTCGCGGTGCACTTCGCGCTGGTTCACCAGGCACTTCTGCGAGGTGTGCACGAATTCGATCGGGTCCTCGACGGTGAGGATGTGGCCGAATTCGTTCTTGTTGATGTGGTCCACCATGGCCGCCAGCGTGGTGGACTTGCCCGAACCGGTGGGGCCGGTGACGAGGATCAGGCCCTGCGGCTGGTTGATCAGCTCGGCGAAGATCTTGGGCGCGGCCAGCTCCTCGAGCGAGAGGATCTGGCTGGGAATGGTGCGGAACACGGCGCCGGCGCCGCGGTTCTGGTTGAAGGCGTTGACGCGGAAGCGCGCCAGGCCCGGGATCTCGAAGGAGAAGTCGACCTCGAGGAATTCCTCGTAGTCGCGCCGCTGCTTGTCCGACATGATGTCGTACACGAGGGCGTGGACCTGCTTGTGGTCCAGGGCCGGGATGTTGATTCGACGGACGTCGCCGTCGACGCGGATCATGGGAGGCAAGCCAGCCGACAGGTGCAGGTCGGAGGCCTTGTTCTTGACCGAAAATGCCAGAAGTTCGGCGATGTCCATTAGCTATGTCCCCTTGGCGCGTCTACGGATAGGCGACCGCACGTTCCCGGGGCAGTATAGCGCCAACCACGAAGGGCAATGCCAGCCATGGAAACGCTCGAACAGACCCTGCACGGTGTCCTGCAAACCATTGAAAACGCGGCCAAGCTGGCGGGCCGGCCACGGGGCGTGCGGCTGCTCGCCGTGTCCAAGACCCGCCCCGCCGAAGCCGTGCGCGCCCTGGCCGGGGCCGGCCAGCGGGCCTTCGGTGAGAACTACGTGCAGGAAGGCGTGGCCAAGGCCCGCGCGCTGGCCGACCTGGGCCTGGAGTGGCACCTGATCGGCCACCTGCAGTCGAACAAATGCCGCGAGGCCGCCGAGGCCTTCGACTGGGTGCAGTCGCTGGACCGGCTGAAGCTGGTGGACGCCCTGGACAAGGCCCGCCCCGCCGGGCGCCCGCCCCTGAACGTGCTGATCCAGGTGAACGTGGACGGCGAGGCCAGCAAGTCCGGCTGCGAGCCCGCCGACGTGCCCGCGCTGGCCGCGGCCGTGGCCGCCGCGCCGAACCTGCGCCTGCGCGGCGTGATGGCCATCCCCGAGCCGCATCCCGACCCGGCCCGCCGCCGCGACAGCTTCCGCCGGCTCAAGGCCCTGCATGACGAGGTCGCCGCCGCGCACCCGGGCGTGGACACCCTCTCCATGGGCATGAGCGACGATTTCGAAGCCGCCATCGCCGAGGGCTCCACCCTGGTGCGCATCGGCACCGCCCTGTTCGGCCCGCGCGGCTGAGCCCCACCCCACCCTGGAAAGAACATGAGCGAACACACCCTGGCCTTCATCGGCGGCGGCAACATGGCCCGCAGCCTCATCGGCGGCCTCGTCGCCCGCGGCGTGGCGCCGGAATCCCTGCGCGTCGCCGAACCGGTGGCGGCGCTGCGCGAAGCCTTGTCCAAGGACTTCGGCGTACGCGCCCGCGAATCGGCCCCCGAGGCCGCCGAGGGCGCCGGCACCTGGGTGCTGGCCGTGAAGCCGCAGGTGATGCGCGCGGTCTGCGAATCGCTGGCACCGCTGGCCCAGGCCTCGCGGCCGCTGGTGGTGTCGATCGCCGCCGGCATCACCACCGGGCAGATCGAGGCCTGGCTGGGCGGCGGCCAGGCCGTGGTGCGCACCATGCCCAACACCCCCGCCCTGCTCGGCGCCGGCGCCACCGGCCTGTACGCGAACGCGCACGTGGACGCCGGCCAGCGCGAGCGGGCCGACTCGCTGATGCGCGCCGCGGGGCTCACCGCCTGGATCCCGGACGAGGCGCTGATGGACGCCGTCACCGCGGTTTCCGGCAGCGGCCCGGCCTACGTCTTCCTGCTGGCCGAAGCCATGCAGGCCGCCAGCGAAGCCCAGGGCCTGGCGCCCGACACCGCCCGCACGCTGGTGCTGCAGACCATCCTGGGCGCGGCCCGCATGCTGTCGGAATCGGGCGAACCCGCCGCCACCCTGCGCCAGCGCGTCACCTCGCCCGGCGGCACCACCCAGGCCGCCATCGAAAGCTTCGAGGCCAACGGCCTGCGCCGGATCGTTGACGAAGCCATCACGGCCGCCACGCGCCGCGGCCGCGAACTGGCCCAGGGCGGCTGATGCGGATGGACGCAGGCGGGCACGCGGCGCGATGATGGCAGTCTCCCTTTGAAGGAGGCTTGGCCATGCGCCTGATGCACCTGCTTGCCGCGCTCGCGCTGTCGCTGCTCGCGGCCCTGCCCGCCAGCGCCGGCTCGATGCGCACCGGCGACCTGAGCGTGCACTTCAACGCCCTGCCCAGCACCGAACTCACGCCGGAGGTGGCGCGCCAGTACGGCGTCACCCGCTCGGCCAACCGCGCCCTGGTGAACGTGGCCATCCGCCGCGGCGAGCCCGGCGCCGACGTGGCCGTGGCCGCCGAGGTGAAGGTGGTGGCCACCAACCTCGCCGGCCAGCGCAGCGACGTGCGCATGCGCGAGGTGCGCGACGGCGAGGCGCTGTATTACCTCGGCGAAGCCCGCATCGCCGGCCAGGACACGCTCACCTTCGAACTCGAGGTGCGCGTGCCCGACCAGGCCGAGCCGATGCGCGCGGTGTTCAAGCAGGAATTCTTCCCCCAGTGAGCCTGCTGCTGGTTCGCCACGGACAGGCGAGCTACGGCGCCGCCGACTACGACCAGCTGTCCGAGCGCGGGCAGCTGCAGTCGCGCCGCCTGGGCGAATGGCTGGCGCGCGGCGGGCACCGCTTCACCGCCGTGGTGGTGGGTGGCATGCGCCGGCACCGGCAGACCGCCGAGGGCGTCGCCGCGGCCTTCGCGGAACAGGGCCTGGCCCTGCCCGAGATCGTCGCCGACCCGGGGTTCGCGGAATTCGACCACGAGGCGGTGTTCGGCGCCTGGCTGCGCGAGAACGCCAGCCACCCCGTCGCCATCGCCAGCCGCAGCGGCAACCCGCGCGACGTGGGCGCCATGCTGCAGGCGGCGCTGCTGGCCTGGGCCCGCGACGAACTGCCCGGCCTGCCCGAATCCTGGGCCGCCTTCGGCGAACGCGTGCGCGGCGCCGGCGAGCGGCTCGAGGCCCTGGCGGGCGACGAGGAAGCGCTGGTGCTCAGCTCCGGTGGCGTCATCTCGCGCCTGGCGCAGATCGCGCTGGACGTGCCCGACCACCGCGCCGTCGAACTCAACCTGGCGCTGCGCAACAGCGCGCTGAGCGAATTCCACCCGCACGGCGGCCGCCTGCGCCTGGGCAGCTGGAACGCGCTGCCGCACCTGCACGGGCAGCGCGAGCTGTGGACCTACTACTGAGGCAACGATGACCGCGACCGGCTCGATCTTCCCTTTCTCCGAACGCTCGCGCGCGCTGCAGGCCCGGGTGGCGGAGTTCGTCGCGCAGCGGGTGATGCCCGCGGAGGCGGAATTCGCCGCGCACGCCGCCGACCCGGCCACGCGCTGGACCATCCCGCCGAAGCTCGAGGCCCTGAAGGCCGAGGCCCGCGCCGCCGGCCTGTGGAACCTGTTCCTGCCCGATCCGGCGCGTGGCGCGGGTCTTTCCAACCTCGACTACGCGCCCATCGCCGAAATCACCGGCCGCTCGCTGCACGCGCCCGAGGTGTTCAACTGCAACGCGCCCGACACCGGCAACATGGAAGTGCTGCTTCACTTCGCCACGCCGGCGCAGCAGTCGCCCTGGCTGGAGCAACTGCTGGCCGGCGAGATCCGCTCCGGCTTCGCCATGACCGAGCCCGACGTGGCCAGCTCGGACGCCACCAACATCGCCCTGCCGATCGTGCGCGAGGGCGACGAGTACGTCATCACCGGTCGCAAGTGGTGGACCACCGGCGCCGGCGACCCGCGCTGCAAGATTTTGATCGTGATGGGCGTGACCGACCCGGACGCGCCGCCGCACCGCCGCCAGTCCATGGTGCTGGTGCCCATGGACACGCCCGGCGTGCGCGTGGTGCGCCCGCTCACCGTGTTCGGCTACGACGACGCGCCGCAGGGCCACGTGGAACTCTACTTCGACAACGTGCGCGTGCCGGTGGCCAACCGCCTGGGCGAATCGGGCAGCGGCTTCGAGATCGCGCAGGCGCGGCTGGGGCCGGGCCGCATCCACCACTGCATGCGCCTGATCGGCCTGGCGCAGCGCGCATTGGAAAGCATGGTCGAGCGCGCACGGCACCGGCAGGCCTTCGGCAAGCCGCTGGGCGGGCACGGCATGGCGCAGGAAGCCATCGCGCTGTCGCGCTGCGAGATCGAACAGGCGCGCCTGCTCACCCTGCAGGCCGCGGCGGCGCTGGACGCGCACGGCAACAAGGGCGCCAAGGACCTGATCGGCATGATCAAGATCGTGGCGCCGCGCATGGCCTGCCGCGTGATCGACCGCGCCATCCAGCTGCATGGCGGCGCGGGGCTGTCGCAGGATTCGTTCCTGGCGCAGGCGTATGCCGGCGCGCGCTCGCTGCGGCTGGCGGATGGGCCGGACGAGGTGCATATCGCGGCCTTGGCGCGGTCGATGCTCAAGAGCTGATTTTTTGCCACGGATTTGCACGGATGAACGCGGATAAGAGCGGAATGGGATTGCCAGAGGCGGCGCTGGCGCTCTATCTCGAAGCGCATGTGCCGGGGTTCCGGGGGCCGCTGGTGGCCACCAAGTTCAAGGGTGGGCAGTCGAATCCGACTTACCTGATCGAAGCCGCGAGCGGCCGGTACGTGCTGCGGCGCAAGCCGCCGGGGACGCTGCTGCCGTCGGCGCATGCGGTGGACCGGGAGTTCCGGGTGCTCAAGGCGCTGCACGGGGGCGCGGTGCCGGTGGCGCAGCCGCTGCACCTGTGCACCGACGAGTCGGTGATCGGCTCGGTGTTCTACCTGATGCAGCACGTCGAGGGCCGCGTGTTCTGGGACCCCTCGCTGCCCGAACTCGACCCGCCCGCGCGCGCCGTCACCTACGAGGCCATCATCGCCACGCTGGCGGCGCTGCACCGCGTGGACGTGGCCGCCGTGGGCCTGGCCGACTACGGCAAGCCCGGCAACTATTTCGCCCGGCAGATCCACCGCTGGAGCGAACAGTACCGCGCCAGCGAAACCGGCCCCCTGCCCGACATGGACGCGCTGATGGCCGCGCTGGCCGGGCGCTGCCCGACCGACGACGGCAGCGTGGCGCTGGTGCACGGCGACTTCCGCATCGACAACCTGATGTTCCACCCCGACGAGCCACGCGTGCTGGCGGTGGTGGACTGGGAGCTGAGCACGCTCGGCCACCCGCTGGCCGACCTCGGCTACTTCTGCATGGCGCTGCGGCTGCCGCGCAACCCGGCGCTGCCGGGCCTGGCGGGGCTGGACCGCGCGGCGCTGGGCATCCCGGACGAAGCGGCGCTCCTGGCGCGTTATTCCGAACTGAGCGGGCGGCCGATCCCGGCCGACTGGCCCTTCGTGCTGGCCTTCAGCTTCTTCCGCCTGGCGGCCATCGCCCAGGGCGTGGCCAAGCGCGCCCTGCAGGGCAATGCCTCCAGCGAACAGGCCAGCCAGGCCGGGCGCATGACCGCCCTGCTGGCCGCGCAGGGCTTGAGCCTAGTCAAACCCTGAGCGGGCCGGCGTGGCATAAAGGCCGGGCCGGGCAGCCGCCCGGCCCCCTTTCCGGAGCACGCCATGAAAGTGAACGTCGGCACGCCTGATCGCATCGTCCGTCTCGTCGTCGGCCTGGGCCTGGTGGGCTGGGCGGCCTTCGGTGGCGGCCCCGCCTGGGCCTACATCGGCATCGTGCCCATCCTCACCGGCACCTTCCGCATGTGCCCGCTGTATTCGCTGGTGGGCATCAACACCTGCCCGAAGAAATAAGCCTCAGCGCGCGGCGCAGCCGGGGGCGTCGGCTTCCGGCAGCGCGGCGCGGGTTTTTTCCAGCGCGCCGCGCCAAGGCGAGTCCGGCGGCGTGGCCACCAGCACGGGCCCGAGCAGCGCGCGCGCCTGCTGGCCGCAGCCCAGTTCGCCCAGCACGGTGGCGGCGTTGTTGCCCAGCACCGGGTCGCCCGGTGCGGAGGCGAGCCCGCGGGTGAACCAGTCGAGCGCGGCGGCTTTGTCGCCGGCGGCGTAATCGAGGTTGCCCAGCGCCAGCCAGGCGCGCGGGTCGGACGGCCAGCGCGTGCGCGCGGCGTCCCAGGCCTGGCGCGCGGCGGCCGCGCCGCCCACGGGCTCGAAGGCAGCCACGGCTTCCGCGTAACGCAGCGGGTCGGCGCGCGCCGGCAGTTCGCCCGGGCGCAGCGCCACGAATCCCCAACGGCCGGCCCAGTCCCAGGTGCGCAGGAAGGAGCGCGCGCGCACGGGCTTGGCCTCGTCCACGCCGGTGTTGAGCCGCAGCCGGTTGCGCGCCGGTTCGCTGCCCACCACCACGGCGTAGTGCCAGCGCGGCACGCTGGGCGTCCACAGGTTCTGCAGCACCAGCACCGGGCGGCCGGCGGAAAGTTCGTCGAGCAGGGCCTGCGGCTCGCCGTCCACCACGTAGGGAATGCGGCCGGCGCGGCGGCTGGCCGCCAGCAGTTCCACCTGCAGGCTGCCCTTGCGCTTGGGCAGGTACACCTGCGGCACCAGCGCCTCGGGCGAGGTGGCCACGCCGCTGGCACCCAGCAGCCCGGCCAGGGCGGCGGGGCCGCACTGGTATTCGGTTTGCGGGTGGAAGGGCACGCCGCCCAGGGCGATGGCGTCGCCGGCGGGCAATTCGATGCGCGGGTTCACGGCGCAGCCGGCGAGCGCGAGCAGTGCCAGGAGCGCGAAGGCGCGCCGCAGGCCGCGGCGCGCCTCCCTTGCCGCAGCGGCGGTCAAGCGCGCTTGAAGATGTCGATGGCGCCGGTCACTTCCAGCACGATCAGCACGATCAGCACCACGCCCAGCACGGCCAGCACGCCGCCCGCCGGCAGCTGCTCGACCTGGCCATGCAGCTCGGCCAGCTCGGCGTCGCTGAGCGAGGCGATGCGCGAATCCACGTCGGCGGGGTCCACGCCCATCTCGACCATCATGCGCGAGACGTCTTCGCGGGCCAGGGCTTCGCGCACCTGGGCTTCCTGCTGGGCACGGGCGTCAACGGCCACGGCCTGCTGGGTGGTGATCAGGGTTGCGTTCGCGATACTGGTGGTGCCGGCGAACACGAGGGCGACGGACAGCACGAACGCCACGATCTTGGATGCCATGGGTTTCTCCGGTCGGTGCGTGGGGGGAGCCTTCTTATGCCACAAGGCCCGGCCGGCGCCAAACGCCGCGTTCAGCTTCGCGCCAGCGACCAGGCGCGGATGCGTTCGGCCATCACGCGCACGCCCTCGGTGAGCGCCGCGGGGCCAGGCTGGAGGATGACCGGCGACTTCACCTCGTGCAGCTCGCCGTCGCGCACCGCGGGCACGGCGTCCCAGCCGGGGCGCGCGGCCACCTTGCCGGGCTGGAACTTCTTGCCGCACCAGGAGCCGAACACGATGTCCGGCGCGCGCGCGATGATCTCGTCGTCGTTGGCCAGGATGCGGTGCTTGGCCAGCGACTGCGCGGCGAGCTCGGGGAAGATGTCGTCGCCGCCGGCGATGCGCACCAGCTCGGCCACCCAGCGGATGCCGCTGATGCGCGGCTCGTCCCATTCCTCGAAGTACACCTTCGGGCGGCGAGGCAGCGTGGCGGCTTCGGCGGCGATGGCGTCGAGGCCGCGCCGCAGGCCGTCGGCATAGGCGCTGGCCGCGTCGGCCGCACCCACCAGCGCGCCCAGGCGCCGCACGTAGTCGAGGATGCCGTCGACGCTGCGGTGGTTGCTGATCCACACCTCCACGCCGCGCCGCACCAGCTCGGCGGCGATGTCGGCCTGGATGTCGGAAAAACCGACGACGAAATCCGGTTCCAACTTCAGGATCTCGTCGATCTTCGCCGAGGTGAAGGCGCTGACCTTGGGTTTCTCCTTGCGCGCCCGCGGCGGCCGCACGGTGAAGCCGCTGATGCCGACGATGCGGTCCTGTTCGCCCAGGGCGTACAGGACTTCGGTGGGCTCCTCGGTGAGGCAGACGATGCGGCGCGGGCCGTGGCTCACGGGTAGAGCAGCCGCTTGGTCCAGGCGCCGTCGACGCGCTCGTAGTGGTGGCGTTCGTGCAGGCGGTACTTGGCGCCGTACCAGAACTCGATGCGCTCGGGCACCACGCGGAAACCCGACCAGTGCGGCGGGCGTGGCACGTCCAGGCCCTCGAACTTCTTCTCCACCGCGGCGAAACGCTGGTCGAATGTTTCGCGCGAAGGCATGGTCTGCGACTGAAGCGAGGCCCAGGCGCCGATCTGGCTCGGCCGCGGCCGGCTGGCGAAATAGGCATCGGCCTCGGCCAGCGACACCGGCTCCACCGTGCCCTCCACCTTCACCTGCACCTGCTCGCGCAGGGTCTTCCACAGCAGCAGCAGCGCCGCGTGCGGGTTGGCGGTGAGCTGGCGGCCCTTGCGGCTTTCGTAGTTGGTGTAGAAGACGAAGCCGCGGGCGTCGAAGGCCTTGAGCAGCACCGTGCGCGCCGAGGGACGGC
Organism: Arenimonas sp.; assembly: GCF_041913985.1. Taxonomy (GTDB): domain Bacteria; phylum Pseudomonadota; class Gammaproteobacteria; order Xanthomonadales; family Xanthomonadaceae; genus Arenimonas. The sequence goes on along the minus strand of NZ_JAYSEG010000017.1, from coordinate 30,759 downwards.
CCTCGGCGTCGGCGGTGGCCACGGTCATGGCGGTGGGTTCGGGGTCGCCGGCGGCGGTGGCCTCGGCCAGCAGCGCGGTGAAGGTGTCGAGCGCTTCGGCCAGCAGCGGGTCGGTCGGCGGGTTCGGCGTTGCGGTCATCGGGGCCTCCTGCGGTTGGCGCCATTCTCGCGCCAAAGCCCCCCGGCCCGCACCCTGCCCCGCACCCCTGGGCCCGGCGTCAGGTCACGACGAAGCTCACCCGCATGTTCACGCGCCACTCGGCGACCGAGCCGTCGTCGTTGGTGATGACCTTGATGTCGTTCACCCACGCGCCCTTGATGCCCTTCACGGTCTTGGCGACCTTCTTGAGGCCGCCCTGCACGGCGTCCTCGATGCTCTTCTTGGAGGACGAGGAAACTTCGATCACCTTGGTGACGGTAGCCATGGTTCGCTCCTTTCCGATGTGCCCCGGGGATGGGGCCTGGCCGACTATACGCCCGGCGTCAGCAGCGGGCCGTAGCCGGCGCGGTAGTCGGGAAAGGCCGGCGCCCAGCCTTCGGCGCGCAGGCGGACATTGCTGACGCGGCGGCCGGTGTCGGGGCCGGCGGGCGGCGCCACGGCCGGCAGGCCTTCACAGGCGCGTACCCAGGCCAGCACCTCGGCGTCGCGGGCGGGCTGGTCGTCGTTGCCCAGGTACAGGGCGCGCGGCGTTTCGAGCTCCAGCAGGTGGGCCAGGGCCGCGGCCGCATCCTCCACGTGGATGCGGTTGCCCCAGCGGTTCGTGCCCGGTTCGCCGGCGCGGGCGCGGCGCAGCAGCGATTCGCGGCCGGGGCCGTACAGGCCGGAGAGGCGCAGGGTGATTCCGCCAGGGTGTGTGGCCAGCGCCGTTTCGGTTTCCAGCAGCACCTGGCCGTTGAAGGCGGGCGGCCGCGGCGGCGTGGTTTCGTCCACCCACTCGCCGGCGTCCTCGGCATACACGGCGGTGGAGGAAACGAACACCACGCGCGGCGCGTCGGTGGCGTCGAGCAGGCGGCGCAGGCCGTCGAGGTAGAGCGCGCGGTAGGCGGTTTCGTCGCGGCGGTCGGGCGCGGCGCAGAACACCAGGGCGCCCAGCGCGCGCGGCAGCTGCGCCAGGCCTTCGCCGCTGGCCAGGTCGGCGCGCAGCGGCCGGATGCCGGGCGTGGCCTCGGTTTCGCGCCGGCGCAGCGTGAGCACTTCGCGCCCTGCCCCGGCCAGGCGCCGCGCCAGGCGCTGGCCGACGTCACCGGCGCCGGCCACCAGCACCGGCCCGCGCTGCGATTTCCCCGCCATGCCGGCTCCTTGCCAACGACGCCGACACACGGCGTTCAACGCGGCCGATGCTAGCATCGTGCCCCATGAATCCCGCCCCCAACCTCGTGCTCATCGGCCCCATGGGCGCCGGCAAGACGTCCATCGGCCGCAAGCTGGCGGCGCGGCTGGGGCTGGACTTCGTCGACTGCGACCACCAGCTGGAAGAGCGCACGGGCACCTCGGTGCCGGTGATCTTCGAGTGCGAGGGTGAGGCCGGCTTCCGCGCCCGCGAAACCGCGCTCATCGCCGACGTGATGCAGGGCCAGGGCCAGCTGGTGGCCACCGGCGGCGGCGCCGTGCTGGCCGAGGAAAACCGCCGGCGCCTGCGCGAGCGCGGCTTCATCGTTTACCTGCAGGTGAGCGTGCCGCAGCAGCTCGAGCGCCTGGCGCGCGACCGCAGCCGCCCGCTGCTGGCCGGCCCCGACAAGCAGGCCCGGCTCGAAGCGCTGGCCGAGCAGCGCGGGCCGGTGTACGCGGCCCTGGCCGACCTGGCCTTCGACGCCGACGGCCTGGCCGTGGCCACCGCGGCCGAGCGCCTGCACGCGCTGCTGGAAACCCGCTGGCAGCGTTCGGAGGCGGCATGAGCGCGGTGCACGAACTGCGCGTCGAGCTGGGCGCGCGCGCCTACCCCATCCGCATCGGCCGCGGCCTGCTGGGCGACGCCGCCGCGCTGCGCGCGCTGGTGCCCGGCCGGCACGCGCTGGTGGTGACCGACGCCCACGTGGCACCGCACTATCTCGCCACCGTGCAGGCCGCGCTGTCGGAAAAGAACGTGAAGGCGCTCGTCCTTCCGCCCGGCGAACAGGAGAAAACCCTGGCGCGCTTCGGCGAGGTGATGGCGGCGCTGGCGGCCCTGGGCGCCAGCCGCGACGCCACCGTGCTGGCCCTGGGCGGCGGCGTGGTGGGCGACCTGGCCGGCTTCGCGGCGGCCTGCTGGATGCGCGGCGTGCGCTTCGTGCAGTTGCCCACCACCCTGCTGGCCATGGTGGACAGCTCCGTCGGCGGCAAGACCGCGGTGGACCTGCCCCAGGGCAAGAACCTGGTGGGCGCCTTCCACCAGCCCGCGGCCGTGCTGGCCGACACCGCCACGCTCGACACCCTGCCCGAGCGCGAACTGCGCGCCGGCCTGGCCGAAGTGGTGAAGTACGGCGCGCTGGGCGACGCCGGTTTCTTCGCCTGGCTCGAGCAGAACGCCGACGCCCTGGTGGCGCGGGATGCCGATGCGCTCGCCCAGGCCATCGCCGCAAGCTGCGCCTGCAAGGCCGGCATCGTCGCCCGCGACGAAACCGAGCAGGGCGAACGCATGCTGCTCAACCTGGGCCACACCTTCGGCCACGCCATCGAAACCGAACAGGGCTACGGCGGCCTGCTGCACGGCGAGGCCGTGGCGGTGGGCATGGTGCTGGCGGCGCGGCTGTCGGCCGACCTGGGCCGCGCGCCCTGGGTGGACGCGGCCCGGCTGGCCGCCCTGCTCGAGCGCCTGGGCCTGCCCACCGCGGTGCCGCCGGGCCTGTCGCCCGAGGCGCTGCTGGCGCGCATGCGCCTGGACAAGAAGGCGCTCTCGGGCGAACTGCGGCTGGTGCTGTGGCGAGGCCTGGGCCAGGCCGAGGTGGTGGACGGCGTCGACCCCGGCGCCATCCTGGCCGTGCTCGCCGATTGAGGCGCCAGCAGCGGCGCCACGGGATACAATGGCGGCCTTATGCGCCTGTTGCTACAGCAAAAACCCACCGCCGGCGAGGCGCCCAAGTACGTCCAGCTGATTTTGCAGCAGGACCTGCTGGGCGGCTGGACGCTGCTGCGCGAAACCGGCCAGATCGGCGGCAAGGCGCAGCTCAAGCGCGAGCAGTACCTCGAGCGCGACGCCGCGCTCTCGGCCTTCGAGAAAGCCCGCGACGCCCAGGTGCGCAAGGGTTTCCAGGTGATGTTCGCCCAAGGCGCCGACGCGCCGCGTTGATGGAAGGATTGCCGTGACCCTGAAGAACGACCGCTTCCTGCGTGCCCTGCGGCGCGAACCCGTGGACTGCACGCCGGTGTGGCTGATGCGCCAGGCCGGCCGCTACCTGCCGGAGTACCGCGCCACCCGCAAGCAGGCCGGCAGCTTCATGGGCCTGGCCACGAACCCGGAGCTGGCCTGCGAGGTCACGCTGCAGCCGCTGCGCCGCTACGAGCTCGACGCCGCCATCCTGTTCTCCGACATCCTCACCGTGCCCGACGCCATGGGCCTGGGCCTGTACTTCGCCGAGGGCGAGGGCCCGAAGTTCGAGCGCCCGGTGCGCACGCCGGCCGACATCGCGAAACTGGCCGTGCCCGACATGGGCAGCTCGCTGCGCTACGTGATGGACGCGGTGTCGCTCATCCGCCGCGAGCTCGACGGCGCGGTGCCGCTGATCGGTTTCTCGGGCAGCCCCTGGACCCTGGCCTGCTACATGGTGGAAGGCGGCGGCAGCGACAACTTCGCCCGCATCAAGGCCATGGCGCTCAACGAGCCGGCCGCGCTGCACCGCCTGCTGGAAGTGACCACCGACGCCGTCATCGCCTACCTGGCCGCGCAGCGCGCCGCCGGTGCGCAGGCGCTGCAGGTGTTCGACACCTGGGGCGGCGTGATGGCGCCGCACCTGTACCGTGAATTCTCGCTGCGTTACCTGCAGCGCATCGCCGCCGAACTGCCGCGTGGCGACGGCGCCGAGCGCACGCCGCTCATCCTGTTCGGCAAGGGCAACGCGCCCTACCTGGAAGAGCTCGCCGCCAGCGGCGCCGAGGGCGTGGGCGTGGACTGGACCGTGGGCCTGGGCGAAGCCCGGCGCCGCACCGGCGGCCGCGTGGCGCTGCAGGGCAACCTCGACCCCACCACGCTGTACGCCTCGCCCGAGGCCATCCGCGCCGAGGCCGCGCGCGCGCTCGACGATTACGCGGCGGCCAATGGCGGCTCGCGTTTCGGCCACGTGTTCAACCTGGGCCACGGCATGTCGCCGGACATGGACCCGGAACACGTGCGGGTGCTGGTGGACGCGGTGCACGCCCACAGCCGCCAGGGCTGACTCACCCCGGCCCGGGCACGCGCGCCGGGTCCAGCGCCGCGAGCGCTTCGGCCAGCATCGCGCCGGTCACCGGCTTGCGCAGGAATCCGTCCATGCCGGCGGCGCGGGCCTGCGGCTCGGCGCCGGCGTCGGCGCGCGCGGTGATGGCCAGCAGCGGCAACCGCCGGCCCTGGGCGCGCAGCAGCCGGGCCAGTTCGAAGCCGTCGAGCCCGGGCAGGTCGAGGTCGAGCAGGGCCAGGTCGAACCCGCCCGCCTGCAGCTCCGACAGCGCCGCCAGGCCGTGCGCGGCATGCACCACGCGGTGGCCCTGGCGTTCGAGCAGGCCGGTGACCACGGCCGCCACCACCGCGTCGTCTTCCACCAGCAGCAGCCTGCGGCCCTCGGGCTGTTCCGGCGGGGGCGTGGCTTCCGCCGGCGGCGGTGAATCCACGGCGGGCAGCGGCAGCTCGACCCGGAAGCTGGCGCCGCGGCCCGGTTCGCTTTGCACGCTGATGGAGCCGCCCATGGCCGCCGCCAGTTCCTGGCTGATGGCCAGGCCCAGGCCACTGCCGCCATAGCGGCCGTCGGCCGAGGCGGGCTGGCCGGGTTCGAAGCGGCGGAACAGCCGCGCCTGCTGTTCGGCGCCGAGACCGGGGCCGGTGTCGCGCACCACCATCACGATGCCCAGCGGCTGCCGCGGGCCGACGTGGATGGCGAGTTCACCGCGCTCGCAGAACTTGATGGCGTTCGAGGCCAGGTTGAGCAGGATCTGGCGCACGCGGGTGGCGTCGCCGCGCAGGTGTGCCGGCACCGCGGCGTCGCAGCGCAGGCTGAAGGCCAGGCCCTTGGCCTCGGCCAGCGGGCGCAGCAGGCCCACCAGCTCCGACAGCAGCGGCCGCAGTGCGAACGGGGTGTCTTCGAGCGTGAGTTTGCCGGCTTCGATGCGCGCGAGATCGAGCGCGTCGTTGACCAGCCGCAGCAGGTGCCGGCCGGCTACCTGAATGGCGTCCACCTGCGCGCGCTGGCGCGGCTGCAGTTCGCCGCCCTGCAGCAGCTCGGCCATGCCGAGCACGCCGGTCATGGGCGTGCGGATTTCGTGGCCCAGCGTGGCCAGGAAGCGGGTCTTGGCTTCGGAATTCTGCTCGGCCAGCTGCTGGCGGGCGCGGGCCAGCTGCCAGGCTTCGCGACGGCGCAGCCGGGCGCGGTGGAACAGCGCCGCCCAGGCCAGCAGCCCGAGCACCCCCACCCCCAGCGCCGCCAGCGCGGTGCGCGTGCCCCACCAGGGCGGGTCGACCAGCAGCGTGAGCTGCCGTGGCTCCGACCACGCGCCGTCGGAAACGGCGCCCACCACTTCCAGCGGATAACTGCCGGCCTCCAACCGCGGGAACACGCGCTCGCCGGCGGCGCCCACGTCCACCCAGCCGGCGTCGTAACCGAGCAGGCGGAAGCGGTAGCGGTGCGCCGGCGCGTCCACGAACGACACCAGTCGCGCCACCACGCGCAGGTCGCGGTCGCCGGGCTGCAGCCGCAGCAGCGTGGCCGAGGCCGGCAGCGCCAGCCGCTGGCTGCCGCGCTGCACGCCCAGCGATTCGAACACCAGCGGCGGCGGCGCGCGGTCGCGGCGGTTGAGCCGGCGCGTATCGAACAGCTGGAGGCCGCGGCGCGTGGCCGCGACGCCGAGGCCGCTGGCACCGACGTGCAGCGCGGCGCCGCCCAGTTCCTGCACGGCCAGGCCGTCGCCCACGCCGAAGCGCCTGAGCTGCCGGCCTTCCGGCTCCAGCCGCAGCAGGCCGCGCGGCGTGGCCAGCCAGAGCGCGCCGCGCGGATCGCGCGCCAGCCGCGCGCCGGCGGTGGCCGGCACGCCGCCGCCGGGGCCGAAGACACGCCCGGGCACCAGCCGCCTTCCATTCCACTGCAGCCGCGACAGGCGGCCCAGGCTGGCGACCCACACGCTGCCATCGGGCTCGGCCAGCAAATCGAGCACTTGCCCGGCCGGGGCGCCGGGCACCGGCTCGAAGCGCGACGCGCCCGGCACCCAGCGCTGCAGGCCCCCGCCGCCAGCCTGCCAGGGCTGGCCGTCCGGCCCGCGCCAGAGCGCGCCCGCCGAAGGCCGCGCCAACCCGCCCGCGGGCGCGCCCGCCGCGTCACGCCATTCGACGCCCGTTTCGCCCACCAGCCAGACGCGACCATCCGCCGCGTCAAGCAACTGCCGCACTGCGCCACCTGCCTCGGGCAGCGACTGGCGGCGCCAGTGCCCCGACGCCGCGTCGAACACCAGCCGCGACAGCGCCGCCCGCTGCGCCAGCCACAGGCTGCCGTCGGCCCGCGCCAGCAGCGCGGTGATGGGGGCCCCGGCCAGCGCCGGCCGCACCACCGCCTCGTGCTCCCGGCCGGCACGCAGGTCGAGCAGGCGCAGTGAGGCACCGCGCGCGACCCACGCTTCCACCCCGCCCGCGTCGGCCAGCAGCGGCGCCCCGCCGCCGGCCACGGGCACGAAGCTGAAGCTGCGCCAGGCCGCGGGCAGCGCCAGCAGCCCGTCATCGCGGGTGCCGAACCACAGCCCGCCCTCGCGGTCTTCGAACAGGGCCAGCACCGCGCGCGGGAAAACCGGCGCCGGCCAGCCCGGTTCGGCCCCGGCCGCGGGCACGCGCCGCAGGCCCGCCGGCCCGGCCTGCCACAGCGCGCCTTCGCGGTCGCGCAGCTGCGTGGGCACCGCCGGCAAGCCACCCACCGGCGGCGCCGCGGCCGGCAGGAAGCGGCCTCCGTCGCGGTCGAAGTGCCACAGGCCCTGCCCCTGCACGACCACCCAGACCTGGTCTTCGCCGTCCACGAAGACCGACTGCACCGCATTGCCCGGCAGCGAACCCGGCTGCCCGGGCACGTGCCGCCACACGGTGAAGGCCAGGCCGTCGTAGCGCGCCAGGCCGTCGGGCGTGGCCAGCCACAGGTAGCCGGCGCGGTCCTGGGCAATGGCCTGCACCTGGCTGGCGGGCAGGCCGTCGGCCACGCCGAAGGCGCGGAAAGGCGCGACGGCGCCCGCCAGGCCGGCCCAGGCCAGCAGACCGGCGAGCAGGACCGCGGCCACGCTGCGTTGCACTCGCGATGGCGGCCGCATGCACCCTCCGTACACCGATGCGGCCTAGACTAACCACCGCCGCCCTTGCGCCGAGTCGGAAAAAGGATGAATGCGCTGAGGAAAACGCTGATCTGTCTGCTCCTGCTAAGCGCGTCAGGCCTGGCGTCGGCCGCCGACGCCTGGCGCCTGGACCCGGTGCACACCCGCGTGCTGTTCAAGGTGGACCACGCCGGCTTCTCCCAAGCCCTGGGCCTGTTCCCGGACGTGCAGGGCGAACTGCGCTTCGACCCGGCCGACTGGACCACCGCCCGCCTCGAGGTGCGCATCCCGCTGGCGCGCCTGCAGATCGGCGACGACGGCTGGCGCGACAAGCTGCTCACCCGCCCCTTCTTCGACGCCGCGGATTTCCCGGAGGCGCGCTTCGTCTCCAGCCGGGTCGAGCCGGTGGACGCGAACCACGCGCGTGTGTTCGGCCAGCTCAGCCTGCGCGGCGTGGAGCACGAAGTCATGCTCGACGTGCGCCTGAACCAGCTGGCCCGCCACCCGCTCACCTTCCGCCGCACCGCCGGCTTCAGCGCCACCGCCGAACTCGACCGCCGCGACTTCGGCATGGATTCCTGGCCCAACGTGATCGGCCAGCGCGTCACCCTGGAAATCCAGGCCGAAGCCACCCTCACCCGCAACGACCAGGAGCGAAACGATGCCGATCCGGAACACCGCTGAACGCTGGGGCGGCGTCAGCATCGCCCTGCACTGGCTCACGCTGCTGGCCATCGCCGGCCTGGTCGTCGTGGGCTTGGTGATGCAGGAACTGCCGAACTCGCCCACCAAGATCCAGGTCTACGCGCTGCACAAGAGCGTCGGCCTCACCGTGCTGGCGCTCACCGTGCTGCGCCTGCTGTGGCGCCTGGTGGCCGGCACGCCGGCGCCGGTGCCGGGCACGCCGCGCTGGCAGGCGTTCGTGGCGCAGGCCACGCATGGCGCGCTGTACGTGATCCTGCTGGCCATGCCGCTCAGCGGCTGGCTGTACAACTCGGCCTCCGGCTTCCCGCTCAAGTGGTTCGGCCTGTTCGCGCTGCCCAGGCTCAGCGGCTACGACGCCGGGGTGAAGGCCTTCGCGCTGGCCGCGCACGAATGGCTGTTCATCGCCCTGGCCGTGATCGTGGCGGTGCACGCCGCGGCCGCGCTCAAGCACCACTACCTCGACCGCGACCCCACCCTGTCGCGCATGCTGCCCGGCCTGCCGCCCCCGGCCGCCGGCAACGACGCTTCCAAGGAACCCTGACATGCGCCTTCGTTTCGCCCTGGGCCTGGCCGCCCTGCTCGCCACCGCCGCCGCGCACGCCGCCGACTACCGCGCCGAAGCCGGCTCCACGCTCGGCTTCCGCGCCACCTACATGGACGAGGCCTTCGACGGCCGCTTCGCGCGCTTCACGCCCAGCATCCGCTTCGACCCGGCCGACCTGGCGAACGCGCGCTTCGACGTGCGCATCGCCCTGGCCAGCGCCAGTACCGACAACGAGGAGCGCGACCAGATGCTGGTGGGCCCCGAGTTCTTCGACGCCACCGGTGCCGCCGAGGCACGCTACGTCGCCACCCGCTTCCGCGCGCTGGGCGGCAACCGCTTCGTGGCCGAGGGCAGCCTCACGCTGCGCGGCGTCACCCAGCCGGTGCCGCTGCAGTTCACCTGGACCCCCGGTGCCAAGCCGGTGCTCGAAGGCAGCGCCACGCTCCGGCGCCTGGCCTTCAAGGTGGGCGAAGGCGACTGGGCCGACACCGCCCTGCTGCCCGACGAAGTGAAGGTGAGCACGCGCCTGGTGCTGGCGCCGCAGTAAACCCCGGGGCGGCGACACGCCGCCGCAACACCTTCCTGCGATACTCGGGGCCGTATGAACTCCCTGCCGACCCGCCTCGCCGCGCTGCTTGCGGCGCTCCTGCTCGCCGCCTGCGCACCGTCCGCGCGCGACGTGCGCGAACCCGCGCCCGCGCCGGCGCACCCCGTGCTGCTGGTGTCCATCGACGGCGCCCACCCGGGCCGCCTGTTCAAGGGCGACACGCCGAACCTCGACGCCCTCGCCCGCCGCGGCGTGCGCGCCGAGGGCATGCGCCCCGCCTACCCCAGCCTCACCTTCCCCAACCACTACACCCTGGTCACCGGCCTGCGCCCGGACCGCCACGGCATCGTCGACAACCGCATGCGCGACCCTGCGCTGGGCGAGTTCACCATGGCCGACCGCGGCGCCGTGGGCGACGGCCGCTGGTGGGACGACGGCGAGCCGCTGTGGGTCACCGCGCAGGCCCACGGCCTGCGTACCGCCACCATGTTCTGGCCCGGCTCGGAAGCCGCGGTGCACGGCGTGCGGCCGGACCACTGGCTGCCCTTCCAGTACGGCCTGCCGGAATCGGAGCGCGTGGCCACCGTGCTTGACTGGCTCGACCTGCCGCCGTCGAAGCGCCCGCACCTGCTCACGCTCTACTTCGAACGCGTGGACACCGCCGGCCACGTGCACGGCCCCGCCAGCCCGCAGGCGCGCGCGGCGCTGGCCACGGTGGACGCGGCCATCGGCGAACTCGTCGCCGGCCTCGAGGCCCGCGGCCTGCGCGGGCGCGTGAACCTGGTGGTCGTTTCCGACCACGGCATGGCCGGCATCCACCCCGACCGCACCGTCTTCGTCGAGGACCTGCTGCCACCCCGTTCCGCCGACGTGGTGCACCTGGGCAGCCAGGCCGGCTTCAATCCGCGCCCCGGCAAGCAGGCCCTGCTGGAGGCGGCGCTGCTGGGCCGCCGCGGCCACGTCGAATGCTGGCGCCGCGAAGACCTGCCCGCGCGCTGGGCCTTCGGCACGCACCCGCGCGTACCGGCGATCTACTGCCAGGCCGACACCGGCTGGCGGATCGAATCGCGCGAACACAGGGCACGCAGCAAGTCGCCGCCGCACCTGGGCGCGCACGGCTTCGACCCGGCCGACCCGGCGATGCAGGCGCTGTTCCTGGCCGACGGCCCCGACCTGGCCGACGCCGCCACGCTGCCGCTGTTCGACAACGTGCACCTGCACCCGCTGCTGCTGGAACTGCTGGGCCTGCCGGCCATGCCGCAGACCGACGGCGACCCCGCCGTGCTCCGCCCCGCGCTCAGCGCAGGAAGTCCCTGACCGCGGCGGCGTCGAAGGGCCAGTCGAGCTCGGCGCCGGTGTCCTCGCGGCGCAGCACCGGGATGCGCGTGCCGTAGCGGGCCTGCAGGCCCAGGTCGTCGTCGATCCACAGCGGGTCGAAGTCGGGCACGCCGGCTTCGGCCAGGCGCTCCCAGGCCTGGTCGCACAGGTGGCAGTCGTCGCGCTGGATCAGGGTGAGCGTAGGCATGGGCGATGCGCCGGCGTACAGACGCGCCGTGAGTCGGGGGGCATAGAATACGCGCCTGTCCCCAGGATCGGCCCGCCATGGCAGTCAGCGTCTTCGACCTCTTCAAGATCGGCATCGGCCCGTCGTCTTCGCACACCGTCGGCCCCATGCGTGCCGCGGCGCGCTTCGTGAGCCACTGGCTGGAAGAGAACGGCGACCTGGCGCGCACCGCGCGCGTGCGCGCCGAGGTGTTCGGCTCGCTGGCGCTGACCGGCCGCGGCCACGGCACCGACAAGGCCGTGCTGATGGGCCTGGAGGGCCACTGGCCGAACGAGATCGACCCGGACGTCATCCCGGCGGCGCTCGAGCGCATCCGCGGCCAGAAGAAGATCCGCCTGCTCGGGACGCACGAGATCGGCTTCGACGAGAAGCACGACCTGATCATGAACAAGCGGCAGAAGCTGCCCTTCCACACCAACGGCATGCGCTTCACGGCCTACGACGCCGCGGGCGAGGTGATCGCCACGCGCGACTACTACTCGGTGGGCGGCGGCTTCGTGGTGAACCAGGACGAGGCGGCGGAAGACCGCATCGTGGCCGACATGACCGAACTGCCGCACCCGTTCCACTCCGGCGACGAGCTGCTGCGCCGCTGCAGCGAAACCGGCCTGAGCATCGCCGCGCTGATGTTCGCCAACGAGCGCGCCTGGCGCAGCGAGGCGGAGATCCGCGCGGGCCTTTCCGAGCTGTGGAAGGCCATGCAGGACTGCACTTCGCGCGGCATCCGCGAGAAGGGCACGCTGCCGGGTGGCCTGCACGTGTCGCGGCGCGCGCCCACGCTGCACGCCGAGCTCTGCGCCAAGCCGGAAGCCGGCATGCGCGACCCGCTGACGGTGCTCGACTGGGTGAACCTGTACGCGCTGGCGGTGAACGAGGAAAACGCCGCCGGCGGCCGCGTGGTGACGGCACCCACGAACGGCGCGGCGGGCATCATCCCGGCGGTGCTGCACTACTACGACCGTTTCTGCCCGGGCGCGAACGAGCAGGGCGTGTTCGACTTCCTGCTCACGGCGGCGGCCATCGGCATCCTCTACAAGGAAAACGCCTCGATCTCGGGCGCGGAAGTGGGCTGCCAGGGCGAAGTGGGCGTGGCCTGCTCGATGGCCGCGGCGGGCCTGGTGGCGGCGCTGGGCGGCACGCCGGGGCAGATCGAGAACGCGGCCGAGATCGGCATGGAGCACAACCTGGGCCTCACCTGCGACCCGATCGGCGGCCTGGTGCAGATCCCCTGCATCGAGCGCAACGCCATGGGCGCGGTGAAGGCCATCAACGCCTCGCGCATGGCGCTGCGCGGCGACGGCAAGCACAAGGTCTCGCTCGACAAGGTCATCAAGACCATGCGCGACACCGGCCGCGACATGCAGGACAAGTACAAGGAAACCTCGCGTGGCGGGCTCGCGGTCAACGTCATCGAGTGCTGATGTGTTTTGGCTTGCCTTTCGGCAAGCAGGTCACGGGCTCGTAGGCGGGTGATCCCGGCAGGCGTCATCGCGCACAGCGTGTCCTGCTCCGCCCGGAATCGGTAGCGTCATCCATGACCACCGGTTCCGGCCGCTACGGCATCCTGCCTTCGCTTCTGATCAGGACACGCTGTGCACGCTGCCGCAGTCCAGACGCCGTGGCCAGCCGGCTGGCGAGCTCGTGCGCAAGCGCACGCGCTTGTCCCCGCGGAACGCCGATGCGCCGCGACTGCGGCAGCGTACGCAGAGAGGGGATGTCTGAAGCGGAGGGCAGGAGCCCGGAGCGGCCGGCGTTTGCTGCCATGGATGGCGCTAGCAAGACGCCGGGCAGACATCCCCTCTCTGCGTGCGATGACGCCCGCCAGGATCACCCGCCTACGAGCCCGTGACCCGCTTGGCAAAGCCAAGCCCCGACCCGTGGCGGGGGTCACGGAAAGCGCGGGGCGGGCTTGCCGGCGGAAAGCGGACGGGTAATAGTCGGGACGAGCCTGTTCCGGACCCCCGCCGTGACGTCCATGCGCCGCGCCCTGTCGCTGACCGCCGTGCTCGCGCTTGCCGGGGCGTCCGGCGGCGTGGCGGCGCTGGACCCGGACAAGTCGTTCCACCATTACGTCCGCAACAGCTGGAGCATCGAGGAAGGCCTGCCGCAGATCAGCGGCCTGGCCATCACCCAGGACCGCCAGGGGTATGTGTGGGTCGGCACCCAGGCCGGCCTGGCCCGGTTCGACGGCATCCGCTTCACCGCCTACAACCCCGAAACCACCCCCGGCCTGCGCGGCATCTGGATCCACGACCTGCACGTGGACGACCGCAACCGGCTCTGGATCGCCACCTACCGCGGCATCTCGGTATACCAGGACGGCGCCTTCCGCCCCCTGCCCCTCGCCACCGGCGACCCGATGCGCAGCATCGACACCAACGACCTCGAGGCCCTGCCCTCCGGCGAGCTCATGGTCGCCGCGCCCGACGGCATCTACCGCGCCAACGAGGACTCGCTCGAACTGGTGCACCCGCTGCCGCGCCCCGCCACCGCCCTGCTCGCGCGTGGTGACTCCCTGTGGGTCGGCAGCCGCGGCCGCGTCTTCCGCATCGCCGACGGCAGCACCGAACTGCTGCCCCTGCCCGAGGGCGACGACGACACCGTGGTCACCCAGCTGCTCGACTCCCAGGGGCGGCTGTGGGCGGGCACCAGCGCCGGCCTGTTCTTCCGCCAGGGCGACCAGTGGCAACGCTACGAGGGTGGCGAGCCGCTGGCCAGCTCGCCCATCGAATCCCTGTTCGAGGACAGCGACGGCAACCTCTGGGTCGGCATGGTCGAAGACCTGGCCCGCCTGCGCGCCGGCCGCCTGGTCGAACTGGTGAAGGACGACCGCGCCGGCTCCGCCGTGCGCTCGGCCTTCGAGGACCGCGAGGGCAACCTGTGGTTCGGCAGCCAGTGGGAAGGCGTCACCCGGCTGTGGAACGGCTGGACCCGCCGCTACAGCCGCTTCGAGGGCCTGGAGGATCCCGTCCTGTGGTCGGTGGCGCGCGGCCCGGCCGGGCGGCTGTACGCCGGCACCAACGACGGCTTGGCGGTGATGCGCGACGGCCGCTTCGAAACCGTGGTGAAGGGCAGCGACCTGCCGCACCCGAACGCCTACACCCTGCTGCCCGAGGACGACACCGTCTGGATCGGCACCCGCCGCGGCGTCGCCGTGCTGCGCGGCGACCGGCTGGAAACGCCGCCCGAACTGGCGCCCCTGCGCAGCGCCCAGGTCAACGGCATCGTGCGCGACCGCCGCGGCGCGCTGTGGTTCGCCACCAACCAGGGCCTGCACCGGCTCACCCGCGACGGCCTGAAGTCCTACGGCCCGGTGCAGGGCCTGCGCGACCCGCGCACCCGCCTGCTGTACGAAACCCGCGACGGCCGCCTGCTGCTGGGCACCCAGTCGGGCCTGCACGAAGTCATCGGCGACCGCATCGAACCGGTCGGCCTCGACGCCGGCCTGCGCACCGACCTCGACGTCACCGCCGTCCACGAGCTGCCCGACGGCAAGCTGGTGATCGGCGCGCTGTCGGAGGAAGTGTTCCTGTTCGACGGCAAGCGCTGGCAGGCCTTTTCCGACGCCCAGGGCATGCCGGTGAATTCGCCTTTCTTCATCACCCACGACGCCCATGGCTACCTGTGGGTGGCCGGCATCCGCGGCGTGCACCGCGTGCTGCTGTCGGACATGCTCGAAGTGGCCGCCGGCAAGCGCGAGCGCGTGCGCGGCGAGATGCTGCTCAACGAGCGCGGCGACCGCCGCGGCGGCCAGAAGGGCTATTGCTGCAACGGCGCCGGCAACGCCAAGGGCTTCTTCGAAGCCGGCGAACTGTGGCTGCCCACCCGCGACGGCGTGGTGGCGCTGAGCACCGACGGCATCGTCAAGAACGACAAGGCCCCGCGCACCCTCATCGAACGCGTGCGGGTGGGCGAACAGTGGCGCGCCGCCGACCCGTCCGCCGACTGGAAGCTGCCGCCGGCCTCGCGCGACCTGAGCTTCGACTTCACCGTGCTCAGCTTCCAGGACCCCAAGAGCGTGGAGCTGCGCTACCGCCTGGTGGGCTACGACGCCGACTGGCGCACGCTCGAAGACCCCACCCGGCGCAGCGTGAACTACACCAACCTGCCGCCGGGCGCCTACGTGTTCGAGGCGCTGGGCTCGAACAACGCCGACACCTGGAGCCAGGCGCCGGCGCAGCTCGGCTTCCGCATCCAGCCCTGGTTCCACGAGACGCCGCTGTTCTACTGGTTGCTGGCGGCGCTGCTGGCCAGCGTGCTTTACGCGGGCTTCCGCCGCCAGCAGGGCGCGCACCGGCGCCAGCGCGAGGCGCTCGAGCAGCTGGTGCGCCAGCGCACCGAGGCGCTGGAAGTGGCGAACCTGAGGCTCGAGGAGGCCAGCCAGACCGACCCGCTCACCGGCCTCCGCAACCGCCGCTACCTGGCCAACCAGATCCCCGCCGACATCGCCTACTACGACCGCGAAACCGTGCGCCGCGGCAGCCTGGACGAAGTGATGGTGTTCGCGCTGATCGACATCGACCACTTCAAGCAGGTCAACGACAGCCACGGCCACCACGCCGGCGACCGCGTGCTGCAGCAGGTGGCGCAGGTGCTGGGCCAGATGGTGCGCACCGGCGACTACATCGCCCGCTGGGGCGGCGAGGAATTCCTGGTGGTGTTCCGCCCCATGCCGAACCGGCACCTGCCGATGCTGGGCGAACGCATCTGCCAGGCGGTGTCCACGCACCGCTTCGACGTGGGCAGCGACGAGCCGCTCAAGCTCACCTGCTCGGTGGGCTTCATCGAATGCCCGCTGTTCCGCGACGCCCGCGGCGGCCTGGGCTGGGAACAGATGATCGAACTGGCCGACCGCGCGCTCTACTTCGTGAAGACCCACGGCCGCAACGGCTGGGCCGCCTACCGCGCCCGCGGCGACACCGACCTTGGCGGCCTGCAGGCGGCGCTGGCCGGCGACCCGGAGCGGCTGGTGGAGCGCCTAGACCTGGTCGGTTCGGCCCACCTGCACCCGCCCGGCGGCAGCCCGGCCCCCTAGCCGGCGGCGGGGCGCGCGCCTATGCTCGGGGGCATGCGTGAACCTTACCGGCGGATCGCCATCGTGGGGGTCCTGCTGGCGCTCTACGTCGCCGGCGGCGCCTATGCCGCGCTGCTGGTGGACGGCCCGGACAAGGTGGCGCTGTTCTGGCCCTCGGCGGGCGTGGGCCTGGCCGGCGTGCTGCGCTACGGCCTGCGCACGGCCTGGTTCGTGCCGGCGGGCACGCTGCTGGTGCACTTCTTCTTCGACCCGGTGCCCACGGCCTTCCTGGCCTGGTCGGCATCGGCCAACCTGTTCGGCGTGCTGGCCGCCGCGGCCGTGCTGCGGCGGCTGCCCGGCGAAGACATGCTCACCGTGCGCTTCGGCCTGGCCGCGCTGGGCGGCGCGGTGCTGATGGCCTGCGTCAGCGCCGCCATCGGCACCACCGGCATGCTGCAGACCGGCATCATCGGCCTCGACGCCCTGCCCACCGCCGCCGCGCGCTGGCTGCTGGGCGACCTGCTGGGCGCCACCAGCATCGCCCCGGCCCTGATGCTGCTGCTGCCGGGCCGCACCGGCCGGCGCTGGCGCCCGCCGGCCGACGACTACGCGCCCGAGTCCGAGCAGCTGATGTGGAACGTGGCCCTGATGGCCAGCTACCTGCTGATGGCCTGGGGCGGCAGCCTGGGCGGCAACTACGCCATGGGCCTGGTGGCGCTGCCGCTGGCGGTGATGGTGTGGAGCGCGGTGCGCTTCCCGCCGCTGCAGACGGCCGTGGCCAGCGCGCTCACCATGCTGCTGGTGGCCGGCCTGGCCGGCTTCGGCACCGCCGGCTACCCGGAGGCCAGCGCCCCGCTCGACGGCATCTACCTGCTGGTGTTCCTGATCGAGGTGGCGGCGCTGCCGCTGATGCTGGCCTTCGCCATGCACCAGCAGCGCGTCAGCGCCCACGTGCTGAAGCAGCGCGCCAACATCGACCCGCTCACCGGCCTGCACAACCGCAATGCCTTCGAGGAGAAGGTGCGCCCCGAGATCGCCGCCGGCTCGGTGCTGCCCATGGCGCTGGCCTACATCGACCTCGACCATCTCAAACTGATCAACGACACCGCCAGCCACGTGGCCGGCGACGAACTGATCCGCGGCGTGGCCGGCGTCATCGAGGCGCACCGCCACCCCGAGGACCTGCTGGCGCGCACCGGCGGCGACGAGTTCGCGCTGCTGCTGCGCAACTGCACGCCCATGGTGGCCGAGGACCGCGTGCGCGCCCTGCTGCGCGCCATCGAAGGCTACCGCTGCGGCTGGGACGGCCAGATGCTGGGCACCACCGCCAGCGCCGGCCTGGTCACCTTCCTTCCCGGCCAGGCCGACTACGCGCAGCTGCTGTCGCAGGCCGACGCGGCCTGCTTCACCGCCAAGGAACAGGGTGGCAACCGGGTCTGCCTGGCCAGCCTGGACGGCGGCGAACTGCTCGACCGCACCTCGGCCATGCGCTGGGTGGTGCGCATCCGCGAGGCGCTGGAGCAGCAGGCGATGGAGCTGTACTGCCAGTCCATCGTGCCCCTGCACGCCGGCGGCGAACAGGGCCGCCACTTCGAGGTGCTGCTGCGCCTGCGCGACCCGCGCACCGGCGAACGCCTGCAGCCGGCGCAGTTCATGCCGGCGGCCGAACGCTTCCGCCTGGCCACGCGCATCGACCGCGAGGTGATCACCCGCACCCTGCGCTGGCTGGAAAGCCACCCCGACGCCGCCGCCACGGTGGACACCTGCTGCATCAACCTCTCGGGCGAGGCGGTGATCGACGAGGGCTTCATCGGCTTCGTGGCCGAACGCCTGCGCCGCAGCCAGTTCCCGGCCAGCAAGCTGTGCTTCGAGCTCACCGAAACCAGCGCGGTGCGCGACCTGGCCCGCGCCCAGCGCTTCATCAACCAGCTGCGCGACCTGGGCTGCCGCTTCGCGCTCGACGACTTCGGCACCGGCTTCTGCTCCTTCAGCTACCTGCGTTCGCTGGACGTGGACTACTTCAAGATCGACGGCAGCTTCGTGCGCGAGATGCACGATTCGCCCATGGCCGAGGCGGTGGTGCGCTCGATCAACGAAATCGCCCACGTGCTCGACAAGCGCTCGATCGCCGAGCACACCGAAACCGAGGCCGATCGCCAGGCCCTGATCGCGCTGGGCGTGGACTTCGCCCAGGGCTACGCCATCGACCGGCCGCAGCCGATGGACCTGTACTTCTACCCGGACGGGAGCGCGGCGGGATGATGCGTACCGCGCTGCTGCTGTCGGCCCTGCTCGCCCTGCCCGCGCCGGCGGCGGCCGAGGGACTGGCGGAGCTGGCCATGGTGCGCCAGGGCGAGGCCCAGCGCGCGGTGGCGCGCAACACCAGCGGCGGGCCGGTGGAAGTGGAACTGGTGGCCGACGCCTGGGTGGGCATGGACAGCGAACCGGCGCTGCCGGTGCGCCGGGTGCTGCGCGCGGGCGAAAGCGCCACGCTGGCCACGCTGTGGCCGGTGGCGGAAGGCGCGCGGCAGTCGCTGCGGCTGTCGATCATCCCGGGCGAGCCGCATGCCGAGGCGCGCGACGTGGTGTATTCGCTGCCGGTGGAGGAATCGAAGTTCACCCTGGGCCAGGGCTTCCACGGCGGCTTCAGCCACGACGACGAGGCCAACCGTTACGCCATCGACCTGGTGGTGGACGAGGGCACGCCGGTGCTGGCGGCGCGCGGCGGCATCGTGCTCGAGGCCATCGGCGGCTACGCCGAGGGCGGCACCGACCCGGCCCTGGCCAAACGCGCGAACCTGGTCCGCGTGCTGCACGACGACGGCAGCATGGCGCTGTATGCACACCTGCGCGAAGGCGGCGTGGCGGTACGCGCCGGCGACACCGTCAGCCTGGGCCAGGTGCTGGGCCATGCCGGCAGCACCGGCTATTCCAGCGGCCCGCACCTGCATTTTTCCGTGCAGGTGAACGGCGGCATGCGGCTCATCTCGGTGCCCTTCCGCATGATCGGCCCGGACGGCTTCCTGCCGCTGCGCTAGCCGGTCGCGCTCCTCATGGAATACGCCGCAGGTCGTCGAGCAGCGCCGCCGCCGTGACCGCGGCGCCGGCGCCCGGGCCCTGGATGACCAGCGGGCGTTCGTCGTAGCGGCTGCTCCAGATGGCGAGGCGGTTGTCGCAGCCGCCGCCGGCCAGCGGGTCGTTTGCCGCGAGCGCTTCCAGGCCCACGCGCGCGCCGCCTTCGTCCAGCCGCGCCACGTAGCGCAGCACGCGGCCGGCGCGCGCGGCCTGGCAGGCACGCTCCGACAGCGTGGCGTCGAGCGTGGGCAGCAGGCCGTCCACCGCCGCGGCGTCCGGCGCCTCGCGCAGGGCATCGCCCAGCAGCGACTCCACCTGCACTTCGGAATGCTCGAGCGGAAAACCCGCGGTGCGCGCGAGGATGAGCAGCTTGCGGCGCACGTCTTCGCCGGAAAGATCAACGCGCGGGTCGGGTTCGGCGTAGCCACGCGCCACCGCGGCGCGCACCTTGTCCGAGAAGGCCGCGCCGCCGTCGTAGCCGTCGAACAGCCAGGCCAGCGTGCCCGACAGCACGCCCGCCACGGCACGGATGCGGTCGCCGCCGGCGCGCAGCTCGCGCAGCGAACGCAGCAGCGGCAGGCCGGCGCCGACGGTGGCGGCGTCGCCGTAGTGCAAGCCGCCGGTGGCCAGGGCGCGGATCTCGTGGTGGCGCAGCAGCGGACCGCCCAGGCCCAGCTTGTTCGCGCTCACCACGTGCAGGCCCTGGCGCAGCCAGCGCGGGTGCCAGGCGGCGAGCGTGGCGCTGGCGCTGGCGTCCACCACGATGTCGCCGGGCTGCAGCTGCGGCAGCAGCAGGCCGGAGCCGTCGTGCGCGGGAGCACCTGCCAGCGCGGCGGCTGCCTGCGCCGGATCCAGGCCTTGCGGCGCGTGCAGGCGGCGACGCGAATTCGCCACCAGGCACAGCGGCCGGCGCGGGTCCGGCTCGGCCTGCAGGCGCGCCAGCAGCGCGCGGCCCACGGTGCCCACGCCCAGCAGGGCGAGGCGGCGCGGTACCGGCGCGGGCCGCGGTTCGGCGAAGGTGCTCATGGCGCCACCGTCGCGGCCGGGGCCGGTTCGGCGGCGAAGGCGGCGCGGTCGAGCGCGGCGCCCAGGTCGGCTTCGAGGTCGGGCAAGGCTTCGATGCCCACCGACAGGCGCAGCAGGCCGTCGCCGATGCCGGCATGGCGCCGCGCCTCGGCCGACATGGCGGCGTGCGTCATGGTGGCCGGGTGCGCCACCAGGCTTTCCACGCCGCCCAGCGATTCGGCCAGCGTGAAGTGGCGCAGCCCATCGAGGAAAGCGCGCACCGCCGGCACGCCGCCGGCGAGTTCGCAGGACACCATGGCGCCGAAGCCGCGCTGCTGCTTCGCCGCCAGCGCGTGCCCCGGGTGCGTCGCCAGGCCCGGATAGTGCGTGGCGCGCACCGCCGGGTGGCGGGCCAGGCGTTCGGCCAGCGCGGCGGCGTTTTCCTGGTGCACCCGCAGGCGGGCGTCGAGCGTGCGCAGGCCACGCAGGGTGAGGAAGCTGTCGAAGGGCGAGCCGGTGAGGCCGAGCGCGTTCGCCCACCACCCCAGTTTCTCGAGCAGCGCCGGGTCGCGGGCCACGAGCGCGCCGCCGACCACGTCGCTGTGGCCGTTGATGTACTTGGTGGTGGAATGCAGCACCAGGTCGGCGCCGAAGTCGAGCGGGCGCTGCAGCGCGGGCGAAAGGAAGGTGTTGTCGGCCAGCAGCAGCGCGCCGGCGGCGTGCGCGGCCAGCGCCACCGCCTGCAGGTCGGTGAGGCGCAGCAGCGGGTTGGACGGCGTTTCGACCCACACCAGCCGCGCCGGGCGCGACAGCGCATGGGCGCGCGCGGCGGCGTCCCCCAGGTCCACCAGCTCCAGTTCGAAGCGGCCCTTGCGCGCCAGCGCGTTGAACAAGCGCCAACTGCCGCCGTAGCCGTCGTGCGTCACCACCAGGCGGTCGCCGGGTTCGAGCAGGGCTTCCAGCGCCAGCGTGATGGCGGCCATGCCGGTGGCGGTGACCACCGCGCCGGCGCCGCCTTCCAGTTCCGCCAGCGCCTCGGCCAGCAGGTCGCGGGTGGGGTTGCCGCTGCGGGTGTAGTCGTAGCGGCGCTTGTGGTCGAAGCCGGCGAAGCTGAAGTTGCTCGACAGCACCAGCGGCGGCGTGACGGCGCCGAAGGCGGTGTCGGAATCGATACCGGCGCGCACGGCCACCGTGGCGGGACAGCGGGCGCTCATGCCACGTCTCCCAGCGATTCGCGCAGCAGGCGGGCAACGGCTGCATCTTCCTTCAGGAAGGCGTCGTGGCCGAACTCCGAACGCAGCACGCGCAGGCGCGCCGGGCCGCCCAGGCCTTCCACCAGCGCCTGCAGGTCGGACAGCGGCACGAGGCGGTCTTCGGCCACGGCCACCACGGTGGTGGGCACGGTGATGGCCGCGGGCTCCACCTGCTGCAGGTCGATCGATTCGGACAGGCGCAGGAAGGCCGTGGAGCACCAGCGCGCGGCGTAGCGGCGGCCGCAGTGCGCCAGGTAGTCCTCGGCGGCGGTGCGCACCTGCCCCGCTTCCAGCGCGGCGGGCGCGTCGAAGCGGCGGGCGAATTCCTCGGGCGTGCGGTAGCTCAGCATCGCCCACTGCCGTGCCAGCGCCAGCGCGTGCGACACGTTTCCTTCGCTGCGGCCCAGCGCCACCACCTGCCGCTGCAGCGCGCGCCAGGCGCTGGCGTAAGGGTGCGGCCGGTGCGCGCCGGAAATGGCCAGCAGCCGCCGCAGCCGCGCGCCGTGCCGCGCCGCGAACTGCAGGCCCACCATGGCGCCGTAGCTGGCGCCGACGAAGGCGTCGAGGCGCGCCACCTCCAGGCGGTCGAGCACCGCGGCCAGCGCGTCGGCCTGGTCGGCCGGGTCGATGGGCGCGTCGAGGCTGCCGTCGGCGCCCAGCCAGTCCAGCGCCAGCACGCGCCGGCGCGTGGTGTCGATGGCGCGGCCCGGGCCCACCTGCGCGGGCCACCAGCCGGGGCTGCCGGGCTCGCCCACCACCTGGCGCCCGGCGGAAATGCCGCCGGCCACTACCACCACCGGCGCCCCGGCCGGCCCCTGCCACTCGCCGCGCACCCGCACGCGGCGCGTGCCCGCGTGGCGCATCGCCAGGGAAAGTTCGAAGGCAAAGCGGCGCGCCGCGCGCGTCGGCGCGGCGAACGTGGCCGGTGCGTCGGCCGGCTCGGCGTGGGGGGCGTGGTTGAGGCTCATCGTCGGCTCCTGGGTGGAAGGGCCCCAAGGAGTTCCAACGGCGGAAAGGTGTCGTGCGCCCCCGCGGCGCGGGGAACGGTACGACCCATCTCTCGGCGGACATGAAGTCCCCGCAGGAATTGGCACCTTCATGCGCGATTGCTCGCGCATGGGTTGCCCCGGCGTCATTGGGCCTACCCCTCAGCCGGTCTCGATGGGATTGCGGGGCCAAGCTTGCCCGCACCGGCGAAGGCTGTCAATCCCTTCATCCGCATGAAGCGATGAATGCTCGGCTCAGGCCTTGTACTTCGCCAGCACCTCGGCCTCGGGCAGCGGCCGGTCGTAGAGGTAGCCCTGGGCGTCGTTGCAGCCCAGGGAACGCAGGCGCTCGGCGTCCTCGGCCTGCTCCACGCCTTCGGCCAGCACGTTCAGGTGCAGGCTGCGCGCCAGCTCGATCACCGTGCGCACGATGCCTTCGGCCGGGCCCGGCACGCGCAGGTCGCGCACGAAGGACTGGTCGATCTTCAGGCGGTCGAGCGGCAGCCGGCCCAGGTAGGCCAGCGAGGAATAGCCGGTGCCGAAGTCGTCGATGGCCACGCGCACGCCGCGTTCGCGCAGGGCGGCCAGCAGGGCGATGGTGGCCTGCACGTCGGCCATCAGCATCGACTCGGTGATCTCGATTTCCAGCAGCTGCGGCGGCAGGCCCGAGGCCTCGAGTTCCGACAGCACCTGCGGCAGGAAATCGGCGCGGCGCAGCTGGCCGGTGGCAATGTTCACCGACACCGGCACCCGCGGCAGGCCGCCCGCGTAAAGACGCGCCGCCGCCGTGCATGATTCGCGCAGCATGAAGTCGCCGATGGCGGTGATCAGCCCCGCCTCCTCGGCCACCGGAATGAATTCGCCGGGCGACACCACGCCACGCTCCGGGTGGCGCCAGCGCACCAGCGCTTCCAGCCCCACCAGCCGACCGTCGGCCAGCGCCACCTGCGGCTGGTAGACCGCGAACAGCTCGCGCCGCTGCAGGGCCAGCCGCAGCTGCGATTCCAGCGTGAGCCGGCGCAGGCTGGCGCCCGGCTGCCGCGGCGAATAAACCGCCAGCCGGCGCTCGCCTTCGCTGCGGGAAAGGTTGAGCGCGGCGGTGGCCGACACCAGCAGCAGCTCGGCTTCGGTGCCGTGCTCGGGCGACAGCGCCAGGCCGGCGCTGAGCCCCAGCACCAGCCGCTGGCCGGCGATTTCGAAGGGCTGCTGCAGGTCCAGCTGCAGGCGGTCCACCACCGCGCGCGCCTCGGCTTCGCCGGCGCCGGGCAGGGCCACGGCGAACTCGTCGCCGGACACGCGCGCCAGCGTGTTGCCGTCGCCGAACACCGCCGCCAGGCGCCGGGCCAGCATCTGCAGCACCTCGTCGCCGGTGCCGTAGCCCAGGGACTCGTTGACCTGCTTGAAGCGGTCGATGTTCAGCAGCAGCACCGCCAGCCGCGGCCGTTCGCCCGCCAGGCTGCGGGCCACCACCTCGCCGAAGGCGCTGCGGTTCGGCAGGCCGGTGAGCGGGTCGGTGCGGCTGAGTTCGTCGATGCGCGACTGCACCTGCTTGCGCTCGGAGATGTCGATGAACTGGCCCAGGTAGTTCACGCGCCCGCCCTCGTGGCGGATGCGGGTGATCGCCAGCCACTCGGGATAGACCTCGCCGCTCTTGCGCCGGTTCCAGACCTCGCCTTCCCAGCGGCCGCGCTGGTCGATCTCTTCCCACATGCGCTGGTAGAAGGCCTTGTCCTGGTGGCCCGAGGACAGCATCGACGGCCGCCGGCCCACGGCCTCTTCCGGGCTGTAGCCGGTGACGCGCTCGAAGGCGCGGTTGACGCTGACGATGACGCCGTCGCCGTCGCAGATCAGGATGCCTTCGTGGCTGTTGGCGAAGGCGTCGGCGGCGATGCGCAGCTGGGCCTCGTCCTGGCGCAGCCGGGTCATGTCCAGGTGCACGCCGGCCAGGCGCAGCGGGCGGCCCTGCGGATCGCGTTCGAGCACCATGCCGCGCGAGTGCACCGAGGCCCAGTGGCCGTTCGCGTGGCGCAGGCGCATGTCGATCTCGAACTGGTTGATGGCCGGGTCGTCGAGGCGGGCATAGGCGCGCTCGAGCCGCGGCACGTCGTCGGGATGCAGTCGCAGTCGCCAGGCGGCGGCCTCCTCGGCGTCGCGGCGCGGGTCCAGGCCCAGCATCTCGAACCAGCGGGCGTTGACGCGCATTTCGCCGGTGCCCAGGTGGCTTTCCCAGGTGCCCAGCGCCGCGGCGTTGAGCGCCGCGGTCAGCCGGTGCTCGGCGTCCCGGGCCAGCTGCTCGCGTTCGCGCAGGATGAAGCTGGCGCTGATGTCGGCGGCGGCGCTGGTGATGGCCACCAGGAAGTCGGTGTCGAAGCGGTTCGGCCTGCGGTCGGCCAGGATGAGCGCGCCGAGCTTCTGGCCCATTTCCACCAGCGGCACCACCGCCACCGAGTGCAGGCCGAGGTTGCGCAGTGGCACCAGCGCGGGATGCAGGTTGGCCACGGCCGCCAGGTCGTGCAGTACCTGCACTTCGCCGGAGAGCAGGGCGCGGGTCGAGAGGCGGTCGGCGTCGGACGGGGAGTCGAGGTCGGCGTCGGGCAGCCGGTAAGTGGCTTCGTCGAAGCCTACCAGCGTGGCCTGCACCAGGGTGTGGCCATCGGGCTGCAGGCGCCACAGGCCCGCCAGGGTGTAACCGCCCTCCTGCACCAGGATGCGGCAGATCTCCATGCCCAGCGCACTGCGGTCGGTGAGCCGCTGCGCCGCCAGGCTGGCCTGGCTGACGGTGCGCAGCAGCCGACCCTGCCGGCGCACGCGCGCGGAGGCCTTTTCGATTTCACGCGCGAGCGCAGCCAGCTCGTCGCCACCCTGCACGTCGATCTCGAGCGCCTCGCCTTCGAGCCACAGGCGGGCGGCGCCGTCCCGGAGGCGCCGGGTGCGCTCGGTCCAGGCCGCGCGCAGCAGCAGCCACAGCAGCGTGGTGAAGGCCAGCACGCCGGCGGCATTGCGCAGGAAGCGGCGCCCGGCTTCGTGGCGCAGCTGCGCGGCAACCGGGCCGGCATCGGCTTCCACCACCAGCATGGCGTAGCGGCTGGGGTCGGTGCCCACCAACACTTCCTGCGACAGCGCCATGGCCTGCGAATCCCCGGCGAACAGGGCGCGGCCGGAGTTGCCGGCGTAGGCAGCGGCGACCAGCGCCTCGCGCGCCGCGGCCGGACGGCCCGACAGCACCGCCTCGAAGTCCTTGCCGATGTCGCGGCGGTGCAGCGACGAGAGCACCCGGCCCTCGCCGTCCACCACCCAGGCCCCGGCCACGCGCGGCTCCATCGCCAGCCCGCCCACCATGCGCGCGGTGCCATGGCGCACGCCGATTTCGGCCTGGGCGTCGATGCGGCGGGCCTGCGCCCACACGATGCGGGACACGTCGTCGGCCACGTCCGCGCGCGCCGATGCGTCGATGCGCCCGAGAATGACGAACAACTGCACCGCCAGGGCCGCCACCGACAGCACCAGCAGCAGCGCCGGCAGCGTCACCCGGGCGGGCCAGGCGGTGAGCGTGCGGACGATCACGGGGCTGCTCCCGGCGGCCTGACACGCGCGGCGGCTTCGACGAAGCGGGCGTCGACGAGATCCGGGGCCACGCGCAGGTCGGCACCGAGCGCGCCTTCGCGCAGGATCGCAACCAGGGCGTCGATGGACGCCTGCACCGGCGCCGGCCGGTCGCCGAGGAAGCGGCGGTTCTCGTCCAGGTCGAAGAAGGCGATGCCGGCCAGCGCGCGCCGGTAGGTGTCGCTGTCCACGCGGCCGTCGGCGGTGAGCAGCCCGAGCGGCAGCGTATCGGGCTGGCGGAAAGCCGCCACGCCGCGGTCCCAGGCCTGCAGCAGCGCCACCACGTCGCCTCGGCGGGCATCGAGCACGTCGGCGCGGGCCACCAGCACGTCGAGCACCAGGCCCGGGTTGGACGCGGTGGTGAACAGGGGCACCGCGCCGTCGGCCATCATTTCGGAGAGGAAGGGTTCGTAGACCACGGCGGCGGCGGCGTCGCCCTCGCGCCAGCGCGCCGGCAGGTAGGGCGCCTGCACCTGGACCTTGCGGACGTCGGCCAGGGACAGCCCGGCCCCGGCCAGCGCGCGCTGGAGGATGAGGTGGCCGACCGCGGTGTCCTCCACCAGCACGCGCTGGTCGCGCAGGTCCGCGAGGCTTTCGACGCCGGGGCGCACCACCACCGCGTCGGCGCCGTGCGAATCCGACAGCACGGCCACGATGCGCAGGTCGGTACCGTCGGAGGCCAGGCGGATCGCCTCGTCCAGGGTGAATCCGGCCAGGTCCACCATGCCCTCCCGGAGCAGCTGGGTGGATTCGGTGTTCGACACCGACTCCACCAGGCGCACGGAAGCCGGCAGGTCGTTGGTTTCGCTGGCCAGCACCAGCGGCTCGTAGCCGATCCACGGGCCCACCGCCACCCGCAGGGGAGGCGGCGGCGGGGCCGGCGCCAGCCAGGCCACCATGGCCATCAGGCCGACCACGGCCAGTACCAGGGGCAGGCCCCAGGCCACGGGTTCGAAGCGGGCGGTCAGGTCGCGCAGCGCCATGTCGGTGGCAGTCCCCTTTGCGCCCTACCCTAGCCGTTCGGGGGCCGCCCGCCAATCGGGGATTGACGCGGCGTGGGCCGGCTTGCGCATACTCGCGTGATGAACACCAAGCCCCGCCTTGCCCTGACCGCCCTGGCCATGCTGCTGCTGGCCGCCGGCTGCGCCACCACCCCGCCCGCCACGCCCGACCCGTCTTCCCGGCCGATGCCGCGGGTGTTCGGCGCCGAGGCCGCCGCCGTCACCGAGGCCTTCCTCACGCCCGCCCGCCCCGAGGACGAGATCGATTCCGTGGCTACCTGGACCACGCCCGGGGGCGACACCTGGCTGGTGGCCACCGCCAAGGAAACCCACCGGCTGGTGGTGTTCGACGCCGACACCGGCGCGCACCTGCGCGACGTCGGCGGCCCGGGCGAGGGCCCCGGCCGGTTCAACCGCCCCAACGGCATCGCCACCTTCGGCGACCTGCTGTTCGTGGTCGAGCGCGACAACCACCGCGTGCAGGTGCTGCGCCTGCCCGGCTTCACCCCGGTGGCGATGGTCGGCGCCGACGTGCTGCGCAGCCCCTACGGCCTGTGGCTGCGCGAAACGGCCCCGGGCGAGCTGGAGATGCTGGTCACCGACAGCTTCATGGCCGACTACCGCACCCAGCTGCTGCCGCCGATGGACGAGCTGGACGAGCGCGTGAAGCGCTTCCTCCTTGATATCGATGGCGACAAGCTCGAGGCCCGGCTGGCCGGCCAGTTCGGCGACACCACCGAAGAAGGCGCGCTGCGCATGGTGGAATCGATCGCCGGCGACCCGGAGCACGACCGCCTGCTGATCGCCGAGGAAGACCTGCGCGTGGGCACCACCCTGCGCGTGTACGACCTGGCCGGCCGCTACACCGGCCGCAACCTGCCGCGCGAGCGCTTCAAGGCCCAGGCCGAGGGCGTGGCGCTGTGGGCCTGCCCCGACGGCAGCGGCTACTGGGTGACCACCGACCAGAACAGCGACCTGACCGTCTTCCACGTGTTCGACCGCCGCGAGCTGGGCTACCTGGGCAGCTTCACCGGCGAAAAGGTGGCCCTGACCGACGGCATCTGGCTGCACGCCGCCGCCACCCGCGCCTTCCCCTACGGCGCGCTGTACGCCGCCCACGACGACGAGGGCGTCGGCGCCTTCGACTGGCGCAGCATCGCCACCGCCCTCGACCTGCGCCAGGACTGCCAGCCGGACTGAGCCGGGCCCGGCGGGTATAATCGGGCGCTTATGTCCGAGCACCTGACCCAGACCCGCCGCCGCCGCACGTTCGCGATCATCTCGCACCCCGACGCCGGCAAGACCACCCTCACCGAGAAGCTGCTGCTGTTCGGCGGCGCCATCCAGATGGCCGGCTCGGTGAAGGGCCGCAAGGCCGCCCGCCACGCCACCTCCGACTGGATGGCGCTGGAGAAGGAGCGCGGCATCTCGGTCACGTCCTCGGTGATGCAGTTCCCCTACGAGGGCCGCATCGTCAACCTGCTCGACACCCCGGGCCACGCCGACTTCGGCGAGGACACCTACCGCGTGCTCACCGCGGTGGACAGCGCCCTGATGGTGATCGACGTGGCCAAGGGCGTCGAGGAACGCACCATCAAGCTGATGGAAGTCTGCCGCCTGCGCGACACGCCCATCATGACCTTCATCAACAAGCTCGACCGCGAGGGCAAGGAGCCCATCGAGCTGCTCGACGAAGTGGAGCGCGTGCTCGGCATCCAGTGCGCGCCCATCACCTGGCCGATCGGCATGGGCCAGCGCCTGAAGGGCGTGGTGCACCTGGTAAGCGGCGAAGTGCACCTGTACGAGCAGGGCCGCAACTTCACCCGCCAGGACAGCACCATCTTCGCCTCGCTCGACGACCCCGGCCTGGCCGCGCGCATCGGCGAGCAGATGCTGGCCGACCTGCGCGACGAGCTGGAACTCGTGCAGGGCGCCTCGCACCCCTTCGACAAGCAGGCCTACCTGGACGGCAGGCAGACGCCGGTGTTCTTCGGCTCGGCCGTGAACAACTTCGGCGTGCAGCCGCTGCTCGACTTCTTCGTCGAACACGCGCCGTCGCCGCAGCCGCGCGCCACCACCCGCCGCGAGATCGCGCCGGAGGAGGAAACCTTCTCCGGCTTCGTCTTCAAGATCCAGGCCAACATGGACCCGCAGCACCGCGACCGCGTCGCCTTCCTGCGCGTGTGCTCGGGCAGGTACGAAGCCGGCATGAAGGCCTTCCACGTGCGCAGCGGCAAGGAAGTGAAGCTGGCGAACGCGCTCACCTTCATGGCCTCCGACCGCGAGATCGTTGAAACCGCCTACCCCGGCGACGTCATCGGCCTGCACAACCACGGCACCATTTCCATCGGCGACACCTTCAGCGCCGGCGAATCGCTGGGCTTCACCGGCATCCCGAACTTCGCGCCGGAGCTGTTCCGCCGCGCCCGCCTGCGCGACCCGCTCAAGCTCAAGCAGCTGCAGAAGGGCCTGGCCCAGCTGAGCGAGGAAGGCGCCACCCAGTTCTTCCGCCCGCTCATGAGCAACGACCTCATCCTGGGCGCCGTGGGCGTGCTGCAGTTCGACGTGGTGGCCTACCGCCTGAAGGACGAATACGGCGTGGACGCCAGCTTCGAGCCGGTGTCGGTGGCCACGGCCCGCTGGATCAAGGGCGGCACCGCGAAGAAGCTCGAGGAATTCCGCGAGAAGAACGCCATGAACCTGGCCGTCGACGCCGCCGGCCAGCTGGTTTACCTGGCGCCCTCGCGCGTGAACCTGCAGCTCACCCAGGAACGCTGGCCCGACTTCGAATTCGCCGCCACCCGCGAACACGCGCAGGCGCTGGCGGTCGAATAACTCCCGCCGCCGCCGGTTGAGAAAAAAACCGGTGGACAGGCGCCCCCCAAGCCGGCACCCTCCCCGCTGGCGCTTCGGGGGGAGCGCCTGGCCTGCACCGTCCTGGTGCCCGGCGCCGCGCCTTGCTCCCCCGGGCGATTCTTTCCACAGGGGATGACAACGATGCGTTTTCCGACGCTTGCACTTGTACTGCTGTTGCTCGGCGCCGCCCAGGCGGCCGCCCAGCCTTATGCCTACGTTTCCAACTCGAGCTCCAACAGTGTTTCGGTCATCGATGACGCCACCGAGACCGTCGTGGCCACGATCCCGACCGGCATCAATCCCTGGGGCGTCACCGTGTCGCCGGACGGCACCCGCGTGTACGTGCCGAACCAGGGCAGCAATGACCTGACGGTCATCGACGCCACCAGCAACACGGTGCTCACCACGCTGCCGATGGGCGCAACGGCGCGCGGCGCCATGGTGTCGCCGGATAGCAGCGAGGTGTACGTGGCCTCCGGCAACAGCGTCCAGGTCGTGGACTCGGCCACCAACACGGTGGTGGCTACCGTCGCTGGCCTGTCCACGCCCTACTTCCTCGACTTCCTGCCGGACGGTTCGCGCGCCCTGGTGGCCAACAGCGGCAATGGCACGGTCAGCGCCATCGACACGGCCACGCGCACCATCGTGCAGACCTACACCGTCCCGTCCGGCGCGATCAACCTCGCGATCAGCCCGGATGGCTCGAAGGCCTACGTGACCAGCGGCAGCGGCCCGGAAGCCGTCTCCCTCGATCTCGGCACGGGCGTTGCCACGCCCATCACCGGCACCACGTTCACGGCGGGCGTCGACTTCTCGGCCGACGGTTCCCGCGCGTACCTGGCCAACTGGACCAACGGCAACGTCCTCACCGTGGACACCGCAACCAACGCCGTCATCCAGACCACGCCCACCGCCCCGGACCTGATCGGCGCCTCGCTCAGCCCGGACGGCTCGCGCCTTTACGTGGCCAATCGACAGCTGGGCCGGGTCGACATCCTCGACACCACGACGCTGGCCGTCGTGGGCTCGGTCCTGGTCGGAGGCTCCCCGTATTCGATCGGCAACATGTTCGTCACCGGCAGCTTCCTTTCCCCGGGCGTGGCGCTGGACGCCTCGCCGGCCGCGCCGCGCATCTACGCCGAGGAAATCGTCGCCTCGCCGG
>NZ_JAYSEG010000016.1:0-66702 GCF_041913985.1 Arenimonas sp. | reverse complement strand
ACGGTGAAGGGCGACGTGCACGACATCGGCAAGAACATCGTCGGCGTGGTGCTGGCCTGCAACAACTTCGAGGTCGTGGACCTGGGCGTGATGGTGCCGGCGCAGGTGATCCTGGACCGCGCCCGCGAGGAGAAGGCCGACATCATCGGCCTCTCCGGCCTGATCACGCCCTCGCTGGAGGAGATGAGCCACGTGGCGCGCGAGATGAAGCGCCAGGGCTTCACCCTGCCGCTGATGATCGGCGGCGCCACCACGTCGCGCGCCCACACGGCACTCAAGATCGACCCGCACTACGATTCGCCCGTGGTCTGGGTGAAGGACGCCTCGCGCGCGGTCGGCGTCACCCAGTCCCTGCTCAGCGCCGAGCTGCGCGGCCCGTTCGTGGCCGCCAATTCCGCCGACTACGCCGAGGTGCGCGCCCGCCACGCCAACCGCGGCGAGGCCAGGCCGCTCATGCCGCTGGCCCGCGCCCGCGCCAAGCGCTTCGACGGCGGCTGGGAATCCTACGTGCCGCCGGCGCCGCTCAAGCCCGGCCTCACGGTGTTCGACGACTACCCGCTCGAAGACCTGCGCGAGGTGATCGACTGGACGCCCTTCTTCCAGACCTGGGAGCTGGCCGGCCGCTACCCGGCCATCCTCGACGACGCCGTAGTGGGCGCGCAGGCGCGCGAGCTGTTCCGCGACGCCACCGCCATGCTCGACCGCATCATCGGCGAGAAGTGGCTGGTGGCGAAGGCCGTGGCGGGCCTGTGGCCGGCGCATTCCGCCGGCGACGACATCCAGGTGCTGGACGACGCCGGCCACCCGCTGGCCACCCTGCACTGCCTGCGCCAGCAGGCGGAAAAGCCCGACGACCGCCCGAACTTCTGCCTGGCCGACTTCATCGCCCCGCGCGAGAGCGGCCGCGCCGACTGGGTGGGCGGCTTCGCGGTGACGGCGGGCCTGGGCATCGAACCGCACCTGGCCCGCTTCGAGGCCGGGCACGACGACTACAACGCCATCCTGCTCAAGGCGCTGGCCGACCGCCTGGCCGAGGCCCTGGCCGAACGCCTGCACCAGAAGGTGCGCACGGAGCTGTGGGGCTACGCGCCGGACGAGGCGCTGGACAACGATGCGCTGGTGCGCGAGCAGTACCGAGGCATCCGCCCCGCGCCCGGTTACCCGGCCTGCCCCGAGCACAGCGAGAAGGCCACGCTGTTCCGCCTGCTCGACGCCGAACGGCACACCGGCATTTCATTGACCGAGAGCTTCGCCATGTACCCGGCGGCGGCGGTCAGCGGCCTGTATTTCTCGCACCCGAAGAGCCAGTACTTCGTGGTCGGGCGGCTCTCGCGCGAGCAGGTGGCCGACTACGCACGCCGCAAGGGCGTGCCGCTGGCGCAGGCCGAGCGCTGGCTGGCCTCGAACCTCGACTACGACCCGGAGTGAGTCACCACACCAGGTCGTCGGGCACCTGGTACTGCGGGTCGGCATAGGGGTCGTCGCCGGCCGGCGCGTTCGGGTCCACCTTCAGCGCGACCAGGCTGGGCAGCAATTCGCCCACCTCGCCGGCCAGCGCGGCGGTGACCAGCAGGTAGCAGCCGTCGAGCTGCACCACGGCCAGCGCGCCGGCGTTGAGCGCCTTGAGCTGGTCGGGGTTGACGTAGATGCGCTTGATCTTGCCGCCGTATTCGAAGTGACGTACCAACTCGGCGGCGGGGTCGTTGAGTACCTGGTCCTTGATCAGCTCTGCGCAGCGGGCCTTGGCGGCGCGGCGGCGCGCGGCTTCTTCCTGGCGCAGGCGTTCGGCTTCGATGCGCTCTTCCTTCTCGCGCTGGGCGCGGATGGCGTAGGCCTTGGCCAGGTCGATCTCCTCGGCCGTGCGCGGCTTGCGCGGCGCGCCCTGGCCGGGCTTGCCGGCACCCGGCTTGCCGCCACCGGGGCGGCGCTCGCCCTGCGGACGCGGCTTGCCACCACCGCCCGGCTTGCCGGGGCCGCCGTGGCGGGCGCCCGCGGGGCGGTCCTTGTCGGGGCCGCCGGCGGGACGCTCGGTTTTCGCGGGGCGGCGCGGCTCGGGCTCGGGGGCCTTGAAGCCCAGGCCGAGCAGCTTTTCGCGCAAGGAATTGCTCATGGGTCCAACCTTGGATCAGTAGTGCGGCGGCGGCGGTTCGCTGCCGGGGTCGGCGTACAGCAGGGTACGCAGCTGCTTGAGTTCGGCGGTGACGCGCAGCAGGGTTTCGCTGTTGCGCGCCGATTCCATGCGGGCGTCGGCCAGCGCATCGCTGAGCTCGCCGATGGAATGTTCCTGGAAAGCCAGGCGGGTTTCGAGTTCGGCGAGGCGCCGCTCGAGGTCTTCTTGGCTGGACACGGGCGGCTCCTCAGCGTGGCTGCAGGCTGCGGCCGCGGCCGATGCCGTAATAGGCCAGGCCGGCGGCCTCGACCTGGGCCGGGTCGTACACGTTGCGGCCGTCGAACACCACGCCGGCCCTGAGCGCGGCCTTGAGCGCGGCGAAATCGGGGCTCCAGAACGCCTTCCACTCGGTCACCACGAACAGCGCGTCGGCGCCTTCCAGCGCCTGCGCCGGGGTGTCGCACAGCACCAGGTCGGGGCGCTGGCCGAAGATGCGGGTGGCTTCGTGCATGGCCTCCGGGTCGTGCGCGCGCACGGTGGCGCCAGCGTTCCAGAGCAGTTCCAGCAGGCGCCGGCTCGAGGCCTCGCGCATGTCGTCGGTGTTGGGCTTGAAGGCCAGGCCCCACACGGCGAAGGTGCGGCCGCGCAGGTCGCCGCCGAAGTGGCGCTCGGCCAGCGCGAACAGCTTGTCCTTCTGCGCCGTGTTCACGGCTTCCACCGCGCCCAGCAGCTTCGCCTCGTAGCCGGCCTGGCGGGCGATGCGCTCGAGCGCCTGCACGTCCTTGGGGAAACACGAGCCGCCGTAGCCGGCGCCCGGGTAGATGAAGTGGTAGCCGATGCGCGGGTCGGAACCGATGCCGTGGCGCACCATCTCGATGTCGGCGCCCACGCGCTCGGCGATGTTCGCCATTTCGTTCATGAAGCTGATCTTGGTCGCCAGCATGGCGTTGGCGGCGTACTTGGTCAGCTCGGCCGAGCGCTCGTCCATCACCACGATGCGCTCGTGGTTGCGGTTGAACGGCGCGTACAGGCGCTTCATGGTTTCCACCGCCGGCGCCGAGCGCGAGCCCAGCACGATGCGGTCGGGGCGCATGCAGTCGTTGACCGCCGCGCCCTCCTTCAGGAATTCGGGGTTGGAAACGACCTCGAAGGCGATGTCGCTGCCACGCGCCGAGAGCTCGGCGGCGACGGCGGCGCGCACCTTGTCGGCGGTGCCCACCGGCACCGTGGACTTGTTCACCACGATGGCCGGGCGGGAAAGATGCCTGCCGATGGTGCGGGCCACGGCCAGCACGTACTGCAGGTCGGCGCTGCCGTCCTCGTCGGGCGGCGTGCCCACGGCGATGAACAGCACCTCGCCGTGCGCGATGGCCTGCGCGGCGTCGGTGGTGAACGAGAGGCGGCCGGCGCCGTGGTTGGCCAGCACCATGTCCTCGAGGCCGGGCTCGAAGATGGGCACGACGCCGCGGTTGAGGCCGTCCACCTTGGCCTGGTCGATGTCCACGCAGGTGACCTGGTGGCCGACCTCGGCCAGGCAGGTGCCGGTGACCAGGCCGACGTAGCCGGTGCCGAAAACAGTGACGCGCATGTTGCCTCCTCGCGGGCGTGGGCCATCCGTGCCCAGGGAACGGGCGCCGGCGGAAGCCGCCGACGCCCCGTCCTACCCGATGCGTATTACTTGACGATTTCCATCAGCTCGACCTCGAAGGTGAGCATGGCGTTGGCCGGGATCGGGCCGCCGCCGGCTTCGCCGTAGGCCAGCTCGGCCGGGATCCAGAAGGTGTACTTGCTGCCGACCTTCATCAGCTGCACGCCCTCGGACCAGCCCGGGATGACCTGGCCCAGGCCGAACTCGGCCGGCTCGCCGCGGTCGTAGGAGCTGTCGAAGGTCTCGCCGTTGAGCAGGGTGCCCTTGTAGTGCACGCGCACCACGTCGGACGCGGTCGGAGTGGCGCCGTTGCCGGCGCGCTCGACGCGGTACTGCAGGCCGCTCTCGGTGACCTGCACGCCCGGCTTGCCCTTGTTCTCGGCCAGGAAGGCTTCGCCCTCGGCCTTGCTCTTGGCGGCCAGCTCGGCGGCCTCGGCGGCCTGGCGGGCCTGCAGCTTGGTGGTGAACGCGGCCTGGATTTCCTTCATCTGCTCGTCGGTGAGCTTGGAGTCGCGCTCCTGGAAGGTGTCTTCCATGGCCTGGCGCAGGATCTCGAGGTCGAGGTCGTCCTTGATGATCTTCATCGAGTTGGCGATGTCGCGGCCGATCATGTAGCTGACCTGGGCGCGCTCGGTCTCGAGGCCGGCGATGCCGGGGATGATGGGCGCGCCGGGCTCGCCGGCGGCGGCCGTTTCGGCCGCGGGGGCGGCTTCGTCGGTGGTCTCGGACTTGCAGGCGCTGAGGCTGAGCACCAGGCTGGCGAGCACCAGCGGCGCGGCGAAACGCAGGGCGGAATTCATCGGGTTACAACTCCTGGGGAAGGCGGGCCGGGTCGGCACGTCGTCCCCTATTGTCGCGGCCCGCCGCCGGCAACTCAACGGCCGCGATCAGGCTTGGCCGGGACCGGCGCGTCGAGCAGCTTTTCGATCGCCGCCACCAGCTTCGGGTCGTCCGGCGTGGTGCGGCTGCCGAAGCTGGCCACCACCTTGCCCTCGCGGTCCACCAGGTACTTGTGGAAGTTCCAGCCCGGCGCCTCGCCGGTGGCCGCCGCGAGCTCCTGGTACAGCGGCGTGGCCCCGGAACCACGCACCTGCACCTTCTCGAACATCGGGAACTTCACGCCGTAGGTGAGCGTGCAGAACTCCTGGATCTGCTCCTCGGTGCCCGGCTCCTGGCCCATGAAATCGTTGGACGGGAAGCCCAGCACCGCGAAACCGCGCTCCTTGTACTTCGCGTGCATCGCTTCCAGACCTTCGTACTGCGGGGTGAAGCCGCACTTGCTGGCGGTGTTCACCACCAGCAGCACCTGGCCGCCGTAGGCCTGCTGCAGGTTCACGGTTTCCTTCCCCGCCAGGCGGCGGAAGTCCTTGTCCAGCAGCGCCTGGCCGGCCAGCGCCGGCGCCGCGGCCAGCAGCGCGGCCAGGATGAACGCGGTTCGTTTCTTCATGAGCTTGCCCTCCCCCGGGACGGTCCGGGTCTATGCCATCAGTTTGGGTCCTCCGGCGTGCAAAGGGTGTTGACAGGCCGAATCTTGGTGTTATAGTTCGCTACAACACCTGTTCATTACCTCACCAAAGCGGGAGGCGGTATGTACCCCAAGTTCAAGTCCAACCTGATGGCCCTGGCCGTGGCGCTGGGCGTCCTGGCCGCCGGCTACGGTTTCGGCGCCCCGCCCAGCCAGCCGGTTTCGACCCTGCCGGACCCGGTGCTGGCCGCCCTCGGCGAGGCCGCCGACGAGGCCACCCTCGGCGCCAATGCCAGCGCCAGCGAGGAAGCCCTGCGCGCCGGCACCCTGCGCCGCGGCGCCCTGCAGCGGCACATGGCCATGCCCTACGTGTCCATGGCCTCCCTCATGCCGCGCCGGGAGTCCTGAGATGAATATCGCCTGGAACGACAGCGCGCCGATCTACC
Source organism: Arenimonas sp. (assembly GCF_041913985.1). Lineage (GTDB taxonomy): Bacteria > Pseudomonadota > Gammaproteobacteria > Xanthomonadales > Xanthomonadaceae > Arenimonas. The sequence goes on along the minus strand of NZ_JAYSEG010000016.1, from coordinate 61,033 downwards.
GGCAGCTCAAGGACAAGGTGGTGGCGATGATGCTCGACGGCGTGCTGCAGCCGGGCGAAGCGCTGCCCTCGGTGCGCCAGATCGCGGCCGAGTACCAGCTCAACCCAATCACCGTCTCCCGCGCCTACCAAGAGCTGGCGGACGAGGAACTCGTGGAAAAAAGAAGGGGACTTGGCATGTACGTGACCGAAGGGGCCCGGGAGAAGCTGCTCGCCTCCGAGCGCGAACGCTTCCTGAAGGATGAATGGCCGATGGTGGTCGAGCGCATCCAGCGCCTTGGCCTGGACATGGAGCGGCTGGTGGCCGTGGCCGGCAAGGAGAAGAAGTGATGAGCGCCGTCATCTCCGCACGCAACCTTTCCAAGCGCTACAAGGGCAAGCCGGCGGTCGACTCGATCAGCTTCGACATCCCGGCCGGCCGCATCGTCGGCCTGATCGGCCCCAACGGCTCGGGCAAGACCACCACCCTCAAGGCCGCCCTGGGCCTGGTGCCCTACGAGGGCGAACTTAAGGTGCTGGGCAAGAACCCGCGCACCGAGCGCGACGAGCTCATGCACGACGTCTGCTTCATCGCCGACGTGGCCGTGCTGCCGCGCTGGCTGAAGGTGAAGGACGCCGTCGACTTCGTGGCCGGCGTGCACCCGCGCTTCGACCGCAAGAAGGCCGAGGCCTACATCGCCCACACCAAGCTGACCCCGGACATGAAGGTCAAGCAGATGTCCAAGGGCATGATCGTGCAGCTGCACCTCGCCCTGGTGATGGCCATCGACGCCAAGCTGCTGGTGCTCGACGAGCCCACGCTCGGCCTGGACATCCTCTACCGCAAGCAGTTCTACCAGAACCTGCTCGAGGACTACTTCGACGAGCAGAAGACCATCGTCGTCACCACCCACCAGGTCGAGGAGATCGAACACATCCTCACCGACCTGATGTTCATCCGCGAGGGCAAGATCGTGCTCTCCGCGAGCATGGACGAGGTGAGCGAGCGCTTCTGCGAAGTGATGGTCCCGGCCGACAAGGCCGAGGCCGCCCGCGCCCTCAAGCCGATCGACGAGCGTTCGGTGTTCGGCAAGGCCGTGATGCTGTTCGACGGGGTGCCGCGCGACCAGCTGGCCGCCCTGGGCGAGGTCCGCAACCCCGGCATCGCCGACCTGTTCGTCGCCACCATGAAAGGAACCTACGCATGAACACCTTCAAATGGCTCCTCAAGCGCGAATCCTGGGAGCACCGCGGCGGCTTCGTGTGGGCCCCGGTGGTGGCCGGCGCGGTTTTCCTGGTGATCAGCCTGATGGCGATCATCGCCGGTGAAAGCGTCCGCCGCGGCGTGGACGGCGAGTCGGTGCAGATGAACGGCGTCGAGCTCAGCCAGCTCACCAAGACCCTCACGCCCAAGGAAGCGGCGGAACTCGGCGGCGCGCTCGACCTGGGTGCCCTGCTCGCCGGCTCCTGGCCCTACATCGTGCTGGCGTTCGTGGTGTTCTTCTACTGCCTGGGCTCGCTGTACGACGAGCGCAAGGACCGCAGCGTGCTGTTCTGGAAGTCGCTGCCGCTCTCGGACGGCCAGACCGTGCTGTCGAAGCTGGTCAGCGCCCTGGTCGTGGCCCCGGTCATCGCCACGCTCGCGGCCATCGCCACCTCCTTCGGCTTCCTGGTGCTGCTCAGCGGCTACGCGCTGTTCCACGGCGTGAACCCGATCGACCTGATCTGGGGCCCTGCGAGCCCGCTCACCGTGGCCATGCACCTGGCCGCAGCCCTGCCCGTCTACGCCCTGTGGGCCATGCCCACCGTTGGCTGGCTGCTGCTGGTCTCGGCCTGGGCCCGCACCAAGCCCTTCCTGTGGGCGCTGCTGGTGCCGGTGTTCTCCGGCATCCTGGTCAGCTGGTTCGACGTGATGGAAATGTTCGGCTCCAGCGCGAGCTGGTTCTGGCAGCACGTCGTCGGCCGCATCCTGCTGGGCACCGCCCCGGGCATGGACCTGGTCTACCGCGGCGCCTCCGACCCGGCCATGCAGAACTTCAACCCGGAAGGCCCGCAGGACATCGTGGCGCTGTTCTCGGCCCAGAACGCCTGGGGCGCCTTCCTGACCCCCGACCTGTGGATCGGCGTGGTGGCCGGCGCGGCCATGGTGTTCGGCGCCATCCACTTCCGCCGCTCCCGCGACGAAGGCTGATTTACCCCCTTGGCGGGGCGCCCCCCGGGCCGCCCCGCCTTTTTTCTTTTCGCGTTCCCGGAGGCCCCATGTCCCGACTTCCCCTGCTGCTGGTTCCCCTGCTGGCCCTCGCGGGCTGCGGTTCGTCCGAGCCCCCGGCCGACGCCGACGAGTCCGGCCTGGCGGCGGTTTCGGAAAAGGCGATGGGCGAACTGCGCGAGGAGCTCGCCAACGAGAACCTCAGCCTGCACGACGGCGACGGCACGCTCCCGAAGGCCGCGATATCCCCCGCCGGCGACCTGATCATCGACGGCCAGGCGGTGCCGCTCGACGATGCCCAGCGCAAGCTCGTGCTCGATTACCGCGCCCAGCTCGCCGGCGTGGCCGAGGCCGGCGCCGAAATCGGCCTGCAGGCCGCCGAACTGGCCACCCGCGCGGTGGCCGACACCGCCAAGGGGCTGCTCAGCGGCGACACCACCTCGATCGAGGAGCGGGCGAAGGCCCAGGCCAAGGAGATCGAAGGCACCGCCAAGGCCCTGTGCGACCGCCTGCCGGCCCTGTACGCCGCGCAGCAGGCGCTGCGCCAGGCCGTGCCGCAGTTCGAGCCCTACGCCCAGATGGACGAAAGCGACGTCGACGACTGCCACGTCGAACAATGACACCGGAGCGAAACATGAAACGACTTGCCCTGCTTGCCCTGCTGCTGCCCGCTTCCGCCTTCGCCACCGACTGCGAGTTCAACGAGCCACGCAGCCTGGCGCTGGACCTGGAAGGCGTGCGCATAGTCCGCTTCGAGGTGAACCAGAACGACCTGCGGCTGGGCGCGACCACCGGCGCCGGCGGCCTGACCGCCCGCGCCTGCGCGTCGGACCCGGAGTACTTCCCGCAACTGGTGCTCGAGCAGCGCCGCAGCGGCGACACCCTGCTGGTGCGTGCCGAGCGCCGCGGCTACGCCACCGGCATCCTCTTCAAGCCCACCTATGCCTACCTCGAGATCAACGCCCAGCTGCCCGCGGGCGTGGACGTCGAACTGGACGTGGGCTCGGGCGACGCCTGGGTCTCGGGCCTGAGGTCGGTGCGCGCCGAGGTGGGCTCGGGCGACATCGAACTGCGCGACATCGCCGGCCTGGTGCGCGCCAGGGTCGGTTCCGGCGACGTGACCGTGGAAGGCGCCGGCGAACTCGACCTGCGCTCGGTGGGCTCCGGCGATTTCGAGGCCAGCGACATCCGTGGCCCCGCGCGCGTCGGCTCGGTCGGCTCGGGCGACCTCACCCTGGCCGGGGTGAAGGGCGACGTGGAGCTCGACGAGATCGGTTCGGGCGACGCCGAGGTGTCCCGCGTGGACGGCAGCGTGCGCATCGGCCGCGTCGGCTCGGGCGACGTCCGCGCCAGCGACGTTGGCGGCGACCTGGTCGTGCGCCGCATCCATAGTGGCGACGTCTCCCACCGCGGCGTGCGCGGCCGGGTCGAACTGCCCAGCGAAGACTGAGGCGGCTCAGCCGCCCCCGCCGCCCGGCTTGCCGTGGATGCCGCCCCGGGCCAGGGCGGCCGGGTCGAGCAGCTTGCGCAGGGCCTTTTCACCAAGGCCCGTGCGCATCATGGCCACCTCCAGCACCGGCCTGCTCTCGCGGTAGGCCTGCTTGGCGATGGCCGCGGCGTTTTCGTAGCCGATCACCGGGTTCAGCGCCGTCACCAGGATGGGGTTGCGCGCCAGCGCTTCCGCCAGCCGGTCCTCGCGCACCCTGAAGCCCTGGATGGCCGTGTCGGCCAGCACCCGCGAGCCGTTGGCCAGCAGCTCGATCGACTGCAGCAGGTTGTGCGCGACCACCGGCAGCATCACGTTGAGCTGGAAATTGCCGCTGGCGCCGGCGATCGTCACCGTGGCGTGGTTGCCCATCACCTGCGCGCAGACCATGCACACGGCCTCGGGCACCACCGGGTTCACCTTGCCCGGCATGATCGAGCTGCCCGGCTGCAGCGCCGGCAGCTCGATCTCGCCCAGCCCGGCCAGCGGGCCGGAATTCATCCAGCGCAGGTCGTTGCTGATCTTCATCAGCGTGGCCGCCAGCACGTTGAGCTGGCCGGAAAGCTCCACCGCGCCGTCCTGCGCGGCGATGCCCTCGAACAGGTTGCGCGCCTGCGCGAAACGCTGGCCCGACAGCACCGACAGTTCCTTCGCCACCTTCCGGCCGAAGCGCGGATCGGCGTTGATGCCGGTGCCGACCGCCGTGCCGCCGATGGGCAGCTGGCGGACGCGGTCGAGTGTGTCGCCGATGCGGTCGATGGCCGAGGCCAGCTGCGCCGACCAGGCGCCGAGTTCCTGGCCCAGCGTGAGCGGCATGGCGTCCATCAGGTGGGTGCGGCCGGTCTTGACCACCTTGCCAACGCGGCGGGCCTTGCGGTCGATGGTGAGGCGCAGGTGCTTGAGCGCGGGCAGCAGGCGCTCGCGGCAGGCCAGCAGGGCCGCCACCTGGATGGCCGTGGGCACCACGTCGTTCGAGCTCTGGCCCATGTTGACGTGGTCGTTGGCGTGCACGGGCTGCTTCCGGCCGCGCGAGGCCAGGGTGGCGATGACCTCGTTGGCGTTCATGTTGCTGGAGGTGCCGGAGCCGGTCTGGAACACGTCCACCGGGAACTGGCCGTCCAGGTCGCCCGCCGCCACTTGCAAGGCGGCGTCGAGGATGGCGTCGGCCACCTCGGGCGGCAGGTGCCCCAGGCTGGCGTTGGCGCTCGCCGCCGCGGCCTTCACCAGGCCCAGGGCGCGCAGGAAGTAGCGCGGCATCACCAGCCCCGAGATCGGGAAGTTGAGCACCGCGCGCTGGGTCTGGGCGCCGTAGAGCGCGCCGGCGGGCACCTCGAGGGCGCCGAGGCTGTCGTGTTCGGTGCGGGTGTGGGCGGCCATGGCGGGGCTCCTCGCGGTTTGTCCCCGAGCATACCGCGCGTGCTGTGGGAGGGCCTTCAGGCCCGACCGGCCGGGTCGGGGCTGAAGCCCCTCCTACAGGGAGCGGGTAGAATGGCGGCCTTTCCCGCCTTGCCCGAGCCCGCCCGATGTCCGACGCCGCCCTCACCGCCCTGTCCCCGCTCGACGGCCGCTACGCCGGCAAGGCCGAGGCGCTGCGGCCGATCTTCTCCGAGTACGGGCTCGTCAAGGCCCGCGTGCGGGTCGAGGTGGAGTGGCTGCTGGCCCTGGCCGCCGAGCCCGGCGTGGCCGAGCTCAAGCCCTTTTCCGACGCCGCCGCCGGCCGCCTGCGTGCCCTCGCCGCCGGCTTCTCGGTGGCCGACGCCGCGCGCGTCAAGGAAATCGAGCGCACCACCAACCACGACGTCAAGGCGGTCGAATACTTCATCAAGGAGCGCCTGAAGGACGACGCCGAGCTCGGCCCGGCGCTGGAGTTCGTGCACTTCGCCTGCACCAGCGAGGACATCAACAACCTCAGCTACGCCCTGATGCTGAGCGAGGCCTACACCACGGTCATCGCCCCGAAGACCTGGGAGGTGGTGGAGAAGCTGCGCGCCATGGCGCATGAACACGCCGCGCTGCCCATGCTCTCGCGCACCCACGGCCAGACCGCCTCGCCCACAACCGTGGGCAAGGAAATCGCCAACGTGGTGGCGCGCCTGCAGCGCCAGGTGGCGGTGATGCACGGCATCGAGTTCCCCGGCAAGATCAACGGCGCCGTCGGCAACTACAACGCCCACGTGGTGGCCTACCCGGAAGTGGACTGGCCGGCGCTGGCGCAGCGCTTCGTCGAATCGCTGGGCCTGGACTTCAACCCCTACACCACCCAGATCGAGCCGCACGACGGCATCGCCGAGCTGTGCGACGCGCAGCGCCGCATCAACACCGTGCTGGTGGACCTGTGCCGCGACGTCTGGGGCTACATCTCGCTGGGCTACTTCAAGCAGGCCGTGAAGGCCGGCGAGGTGGGCAGCTCGACCATGCCGCACAAGGTCAACCCGATCGACTTCGAGAACGCGGAAGGCAACTTCGGCCTGGCCAACGCCCTGCTCTCGCACTTCTCGGAAAAGCTGCCGATCAGCCGCTGGCAGCGCGACCTGACCGACTCCACCGTGCTGCGCGCCCTGGGCACCGCCTTCGGCCATTCGCTGGTGGCGCTCGACGCGCTGATGCGCGGCCTGGGCAAGCTCAGCGCCAACCCCGAGCGCCTGGCCGCCGACCTCGACGCCGCCTGGGAAGTGCTTGCCGAACCAGTGCAGACCGTGATGCGCCGCCACGGCCTGCCCAACCCCTACGAGCAGCTCAAGGCGCTCACCCGCGGCCAGGGCATCACCGCCGAGTCCATGCGCGCCTTCATCGAAGGCCTGGACCTGCCGGCCGACGCCAAGGCCCGCCTGCTCGCGCTCACCCCCGCCGGCTACGTCGGCCACGCCGCGTCGCTGGCCCGGGACGTTTGATTTTTTGCCACGGATTTGCGCGGATGAACGCGGATAGAGCCTTGGAGTTGTCCTCCGGGTCCGGGTACAGAACCGCGAAGATCCATTCTTCATAAATCGATCTGCCCTTATCCGTGTAAATCCGTGGCCAAAAAAACCTCCCCCCAGCTCCCGATCGAAGTCACCGGCACGCCGAAGCATCCGCTGGGCATGCCGGCCGAGGTGTTCCTGCGGGATTACTGGCAGAAGCGCCCGCTGCTCATCCGCGGCGCCTTCCCGGGCTTCGTCTCGCCGATCACGCCCGAGGACCTGGCCGGCCTGGCCTGCGAGGAATCGGCCCTGTCGCGCGTGGTGCTGCACGACCGCAAGCGCGACCGCTGGGAACTGCGCACCGGCCCCTTCGACGAGGCCATGTTCCCCGACATGCCCCGCCAGGACTGGACCCTGCTGGTCCAGGACGTGGACAAATGGGACATGGACGTGCGCGACCTGCTGCACCGCTTCCGCTTCCTTCCGGCCTGGCGCGTGGACGACGTGATGGTCAGCTTCGCCGCGCCCGGCGGTTCCGTGGGCGCGCACGTGGACCAGTACGACGTGTTCCTGATCCAGGGCCTGGGCCACCGCCGCTGGCAGATCGACACCAACCCCGACGCGCCCAAGGCCTTCCGCCCCGACGTCGAGCTCAAGCTGCTCAGCGAATTCACCCCCGACCACGACTGGGTGCTGGCCCCCGGCGACATCCTGTACCTGCCGCCCGGCGTGCCCCACCACGGCGTGGCCGAGGACGCCTGCCTCACCCTGTCGGTGGGCATGCGCGCGCCTTCGGTGGCCGAACTGATGGTGGACCTGGCCGAGGAACTGGCCGCCGCCACGCCCGAGGAAGCCCGCTACGCCGACCCGGACCTGGCCCTGCCCGCCGACCCCTTCGAGATCGACGAGGCCGCCTTCGGCCGCGTGCGCCAGGCGCTTTCGCGCCTGCAGGACCTCGACGAAACCGCCCTTCGCCGCTGGTTCGGTCGCTTCATCACCCAGTACCGCTCGGCCGGCGAGATCGCCCGCCCGGCCCGCCCGCCGGCCCTGGCCGCCCTCACCAGCGCCCTGGACGAGGGCGCGCTGCTGCTGCGCCACCCGCACGCCCGCCACGCCTGGGCCCGCGACGGCCGCAAGGCCTGCCTGCACGCCAACGGCCTGTCGCTGCCGATGGGCGTGGCCTCGGCCCGCTGCCTGGCCGGCGCCGAGCGGCTCGACGCCGCCGCCGTGGCCGGGCTCGATGCCGCCGGCCGTGAAGCGCTGGTAAGCCTCGTGGCCGCGGGCCACTATCAGCTGGTCAAACCCAAACGCCGACGGTGAGCCCATGATCCCGACCGACTTCCGCATCGAGCCCGCCGATTACCAGGCCGACCTGAAGGACCTGAGGGAAGTGCGCGAGACCGTCTTCATCCTGGAACAGAAGGTTCCGGAAGAGGAGGAATGGGACGACCTGGACCCGCGCAGCCACCACGTGATCGCCCGCGACGACAACGGCCGCCCCATCGGCACCGGCCGGCTGACGCCCGAACACAAGATCGGCCGCATGGCGGTGCTGAAGGAATGGCGCCAGCGCGGCGTTGGCGACGCCCTGCTGGTGGCGCTGATGGACAAGGCCCGCAGCCTGGGCTGGACCGAGGTGAGCCTCAACGCCCAGGTCAGCGCCGAGGCCTTCTACGCCCGCCACGGCTTCCAGCCCTACGGCGAACGCTTCATGGAAGCCGGCATCGAGCACCAGGCCATGCGCCGCGCGCTCGAACCGCTGGCCGGCCCGGACCGCTACCCGGCCCGGGCGCGCGAGGCTTCGGTGCCGTCCACCGACTTCGACAGCCTGTCGGTCGCCACCGAGGCCACGCTGGCCGTGGTGCGGGCCGCGCGACGCGAGCTGGTGCTCTTCAGCCGCGACCTCGACCCGGTGCTGTACAGCCAGCCGGCCGTGCTCGAGGCCTTCAAGGACTTCGCCATCGCCGGGCGCGGCGGCGTGGTGCGCATCCTGCTGCTCGACCCCGCCGCCGTGCAGGGCCAGGGCCACCCGCTGCTCACGCTGGCCCAGCGCATGACCTCGGTGTTCCAGTTCCGCACGCCCACCGACGACGTGGACCTGCAGTACCCCTCAGCGTTCCTGGCCAACGACCGTGACGGTTACCTGTTCCGCCAGCTCGGCAGCCGCTGGGAGGGCGACTGGAGCCCGGCCAATCCGTCCCGTACCCGGCAGTTGCTCGATCATTTCGGCCGGGTCTGGGAGCGTTCCCGCGGCGTCACCGAGTTCCGGGCCCTGGGGATCTGAGGCGCGGGCACGACACCGCGACCAAAGTCCAGCCCCCGCGGGCACCCCGTACAGCCTGCGTCGGGTTCTAAAGCCCGGCGGCGCCAGCTATAATCGCAGACCTTGTCGCCGCTCCGTTGCGGCGCCGCGACATCCCATTCCATCAATCACTTACCTGCCGTTGAGGCGGGCCAGGCCAGGGTCGTGGACAGTCTGATCAAGCAGTTTAAGCAGACCTCTCAGCTCGCCGGCGGAAACGCCGCCTTCATCGAAGACCTGTACGAACAGTACCTGGTCGATCCCGACAGTGTCCCGTCGGCCTGGAAAACCTACTTCGACGGCTTCAAGGGCCGCGAGGCCGGCGACGTGCCCCACTCGGCCGTCATGGCCCAGGTGCAGGCGGCCGCCCGCGCCCCGGTCGTGGCCGGTGGCCTGGACGACGAGTCGGCCCGCAAGCAGGCCGCGGTCGGCAAGCTGATCACCGCCTACCGCTCGCGCGGCCACCTCGGCGCCCGCCTCGACCCGCTGGGCATGATGGCCCGCCCGGACGCCCCGGACCTGGAGCTGGCCTTCCACGGCCTGTCCGACGCCGACCTCGACCGCGAGTTCACCGTCGACACCTGGTTCGCCCAGCCGCGCTTCAAGCTGCGCGACCTGCTGGCGCGCCTGCGTGCCTCCTACTCGGGCAGCATCGGCGCCGAGTTCATGCACATCTCCGACGCCAACCAGCGTCGCTGGATGCAGCAGCGCCTCGAGGGCGCGGCCGGCACCTACGGCTTCGACAAGGCCGCCAAGCAGCGCCTGCTCGAGCGCCTCACCGCCGCCGAGGGCCTGGAGCGCTACCTGCACACCGCCTTCGTCGGCCAGAAGCGCTTCTCGCTCGAGGGCGGCGACGCCCTGATCCCGCTGATGGACACCCTGGTGCGCCGCGGCGGCAGCGACGGCATCAAGGACGTGGTGATCGGCATGGCCCACCGCGGCCGCCTGAACGTGCTCATCAACACCATGGGCAAACCGCCGCACAAGCTGTTCAACGAGTTCCGCGGCCAGTTCGAGCACAACGACGACCCGGCGCACTCGGGCGACGTGAAGTACCACATGGGTTATTCCTCCGACGTCGCCACCCCGGGCGGCCCGGTGCACCTGGCGCTGGCCTTCAACCCCTCGCACCTCGAGATCGTCGACCCGGTCGTGGCCGGCTCGGTGCGCGCGCGCCAGATGCGCCGCGAGGACGCGCAGCGCAAGCAGGTGCTGCCGGTGCTGATCCACGGCGACTCGGCCTTCGCCGGCCAGGGCGTGGTGATGGAGCTGTTCCAGATGTCGCAGGCCCGCGGCTTCCGCGTCGGCGGCACCCTCCACGTCGTGGTCAACAACCAGGTCGGCTTCACCACCAGCGCCGCCGAGGACGCCCGCTCCACGCTGTACTGCACCGACGTGGCCAAGATGGTCGGCGCCCCGGTGCTGCACGTGAACGGCGACGACCCGGAGGCCGTGGCCTTCGTGGCCGAGCTGGCCTTCGACTTCCGCCAGGCCTTCGGCAAGGACGTGGTCATCGACCTGGTCTGCTACCGCCGCCACGGCCACAACGAGGCCGACGAGCCGGCGGCCACCCAGCCGCTGATGTACCAGAACATCCGCGCCCGCAAGACCACCCGCGAGCTCTACGCCGAGGCGCTGGCCGCCGAGGGCGTCATCGACGCCGCCGGCGCCAAGGCCCTGGTGGACGCCTACCGCGACAAGCTCGACAAGGGCGAGGTCACCACCGACCTGGTCAAGGTCGGCCCCGACCCCTACGCGGTCGACTGGACCCCGTGGCTCAAGGGCAAGCTCAAGGACGAGGTGAAGACCCAGGTCAAGCGCGCCGAGCTCGACAAGCTCGCCACGCTCATCAACACCCTGCCGGCCGAACTAAAGCTGCACGCCCGCGTCGCCAGGATCTACGACGACCGACGCAAGATGGCCGCCGGCGAGCTGGCCATGGACTGGGGCTTCGCCGAGAACCTGGCCTACGCCACCCTGCTGGCGGAAGGCTACAAGCTGCGCGTGGTCGGCCAGGACGCCGGCCGCGGCACCTTCTTCCACCGCCACGCGGTGCTGCACGACCAGGCCACCGGCCAGGCGCACATGCCGCTGCGCGCGCTGGTGAAGAACCCCGAGCACGCGCTGGTCATCGACTCGCTGCTGAGCGAGGAGGCCGTGATGGCCTTCGAATACGGCTACAGCACCGCCGAGCCGTCCACGCTCAACATCTGGGAAGGCCAGTTCGGCGACTTCGCCAACGGCGCCCAGGTGGTGATCGACCAGTTCATCACCTCGGGCGAGTCGAAGTGGGACCGCCTGTGCGGCCTGGTGCTGTTCCTGCCGCATGGCTACGAAGGCCAGGGCCCCGAGCACAGCTCGGCGCGCCTGGAGCGCTTCCTGCAGCTGTGCGCGCTCGACAACATCCAGGTGTGCACGCCGACCACGCCGGCGCAGATGTTCCACATGCTGCGCCGCCAGATGCTGCGTGCCACCCGCAAGCCGCTGGTGGTGATGACGCCCAAGTCCATGCTGCGCCACAAGCTCTCGGTGTCCACGCTCGACGAACTCGCCAAGGGCGGCTTCCAGGAGCTGATCGCCGACAGCACCTGCAAGGACCCGAAGAAGGCGCGCCGCGTCGTGGTCTGCGGCGGCAAGGTCTACTACGACCTGGTCGAGGCGGCCGAGGCGAAGAAGGTCACCGACGTCGCCATCGTGCGCGTCGAGCAACTCTACCCGTTCCCGCGCGAGGCGCTGGCGGCCGAGCTCAAGCGCTTTGCCGGGGCCAAGGAAGTGGTGTGGTGCCAGGAAGAGCCCATGAACCAGGGCGCCTGGTACCAGATCCGCCACCACCTCGACTTCTGCCTGGGCAAGGGCCAGTCGCTGAGCTACGCCGGGCGCGCGCGCTCGGCCTCGCCGGCCGCGGGCCACCTGAACACGCACAACATCGAACAGGCGAAGCTGATCGAGGACGCCCTCGTCAACGCGCCCAACACCCACACCGCTGAATAAGCCTTCCCTTTCCACGCACCCAGGACCTCGTCCATGAGCATCGAAGTCAAAGTCCCGGTCCTTCCGGAATCCGTGTCCGACGCCACCATCGCCACCTGGCACAAGAAGGCCGGCGACGCCGTCCGTCGCGACGAGAACCTGCTCGACCTCGAGACCGACAAGGTGGTGCTGGAAGTGCCCTCGCCGGTCGACGGCGTGCTCAAGGAACTGAAGTTCCAGGCCGGCGACACCGTGACCAGCCAGCAGGTCGTGGCCATCATCGAGGAAGGCGCCGCCGCGCCGGCTCCGGCGCCCGCCGCCGCTGCCGCGCCCGCCGCTGCCCCGGCCGCCGCTCCGGCCAAGGCCGCCGCGCCCGCCGCCGCCAAGGCCGGCGTCGAGCTGCCGCCGGGCGCCGCCGCGCACGCCGCGCGCAACGACGTGAACCCGGCCGACGTCGCCGGCACCGGCCGCGGTGGCCGCGTGACCAAGGAAGACATCGTCAACCACATCAAGGTCGGCGGTGGCGCCCGCCCCGAGCAGCGCGTGCCGATGACCCGCATCCGCCAGCGCATCGCCGAGCGCATGATGCAGTCGAAGAACTCCATCGCCATGCTCACCTCGTTCAACGAAGTGAACCTGGGCAAGGTCATGGCCATGCGCAAGGAGCTGGGCGAGCCGTTCGAGAAGACCCACGGCATCAAGCTCGGCTTCATGAGCTTCTTCGCCAAGGCCGCCGCCAATGCGCTGCAGAAGCACCCGATCGTGAACTCCTCGGTCGACGGCAACGACGTGATCTACCACGGCTACGCCGACATCTCGATCGCCGTGGCCACCGACAAGGGCCTGGTCACGCCGGTGCTGCGCAACGTCGAGAACATGTCCTTCGCCGACATCGAGGGCGCCATCGCCGGTTACGCCAAGGCGGCCCGCGAGGGCGGCCTGAAGCTCGAGGACCTGCAGGGCGGCACCTTCACCATCACCAACGGCGGCACCTTCGGTTCGCTGATGTCCACGCCCATCGTCAACCCGCCGCAGTCGGCCATCCTGGGCATGCATGCCATCAAGGAGCGCCCGATCGCCGAGAACGGCCAGGTCGTGATCGCGCCGATGATGTACATCGCGCTCAGCTACGACCACCGCATCATCGACGGCAAGGACGCGGTGCTGTTCCTGGTGGACATCAAGAACCAGCTGGAAAACCCGCACCGCATGCTGCTGGGGCTCTGACCATGGCCGAGAACTTCGACGTCGTCGTCATCGGTGCCGGCCCGGCCGGCTACCACGCCGCCATCCGCGCGGCCCAGCTGGGCATGAAGGTCGCCTGCATCGACGCGGCCCTGGGCAAGGACGGCAAGCCCGCCCTGGGCGGCACCTGCCTGCGCGTGGGCTGCATCCCGTCCAAGGCCATGCTCGACAGCTCGCGCCAGTGGCACAACCTGCACCACCTGTTCGGCGAGCACGGCATCAGCACCGAGGGCGCCAAGCTCGACGTGGGCACGATGGTTGGCCGCAAGGACAAGATCGTCAAGCAGTTCACCGGCGGCATCGCCCAGCTGTTCAAGGCCAACAAGATCACGGCCTACTACGGCTTCGGCACCCTGCACCCGGGCAAGCTGGTGAAGGTGAAGCAGCACGACGGCACCGAGGTCGAGCTGCAGGGCAAGCACGTCATCCTGTCCGCCGGCTCGGATTCGATCGAGCTGCCGTTCGCCAAGTTCGACGGCAAGCACATCGTCGACAACGTCGGCGCGCTCGACTTCACCGAAGTGCCCAAGCGCCTGGGCGTCATCGGCGCCGGCGTCATCGGCCTCGAGCTCGGCAGCGTCTGGAAGCGCCTGGGCGCCGAGGTCACCATCCTCGAGGCCATGCCCGACTTCCTGGCCGCCGCCGACGCGGAGGTCGCGAAGGTCGCGCTCAAGGAATTCAAGAAGCAGGGCCTGGACATCAAGCTCGGCACCAAGGTCTCCAAGGCCGAGGTGAAGAAGAACGAAGTGCACCTGACCTACAACGACGGCAAGGCCGACCACGAGCTGGTGGTCGACAAGCTGCTGGTGGCGGTGGGCCGCAAGGCCGCGTCCAAGGGCCTGCTGGCCGAGGGCACCGGCGTTCAGCTCAACGAGCGCGGCCAGATCGTCGTGGACGACCACTGCGCCACCGGCGTCGAGGGCGTCTGGGCCGTGGGCGACTGCGTGCGCGGCCCAATGCTGGCGCACAAGGGCTTCGAGGAAGGCATCGCGGTGGCCGAGCTCATCGCCGGCCTGCCGGGCCACGTCAACTTCGACACCATCCCCTGGGTCATCTACACCGAACCGGAAATCGCCTGGGTCGGCAAGACCGAGCAGCAGCTCAAGGCCGAGGGCACCCCGTACAAGACCGGCAGCTTCCCGTTCGCCGCCGTCGGCCGCGCCGTGGCCATGGGCGAGCCGGCCGGCTTCGTCAAGGTGATCGCGCACGAGGAAACCGACCGCATCCTGGGCATGCACCTGGTGGGCGTGAACGTTTCCGAGCTGGTGCACGAAGGCGTGCTGGCCATGGAATTCCACGGCTCCGCCGAGGACCTGGCCCGTATCTGCCACGCCCACCCGACGCTGTCGGAGGCCATCCACGACGCCGCCATGGCGGTGGACAAGCGCGCCATCCACAAGGCGAACTGAGCAACTGGTGTACCCTTCCGAGAGGCGCCCCCGGGCGCCTCTCGGCGTTTCAAGCGCCGCTGCGCAAGGAGACCCCGCCATGAGCATCCCCGCCACGTTCCGCGCCTTCCGCATCCACCATTCCGACGGCCACCGCGCCGGCATCGAGGCGCTGTCGCTCGACGACCTGTCGCCCGGTGAAGTGGTGGTGCGCGCCGAATGGTCGAGCGTGAACTACAAGGACGCGCTCGCCGGCACCGGCGAAGGCAAGATCCTGCGCCGCTTCCCGCTGGTGGGCGGCATCGACGTGGCCGGCCACGTGGTCGCGTCCACCGACCCGCGATTCCGCGAAGGCGACCCGGTGCTGTGCACGGGCTCGGGCCTGTCGGAAACCCGCGACGGCGGCTATTCGGAATACGTGCGCCTGCAGGCGGACTGGACCATTCCCCTGCCCGCCGGCCTGGGCCTGCGCGAAGCCATGGTGCTGGGCACCGCCGGCTTCACCGCCGGCCTGTCGCTGCTGCGCATGGAGCAGAACGGCCAGGTCCCGGCCATGGGCCCGGTGGTGGTCACCGGCGCCACCGGCGGCGTCAGCATGCTGGCCATCGACATCCTCACCCGCGCCGGCTACGAAGCCCATGCCATCACCGGCAAGTTCGAGCACCTCGACTTCCTCACCCGCCTCGGCGCCCGCCAGGTGATCAACCGCAAGGACATGCACTGGGGCCCGCGCCCGCTGGAAACGGCGATCTGGGCCGGCGCCATCGACAGCGTCGGCGGCGACACCCTGGCCGGCCTGACCCGCGTGATCCACCCCTATGGCAACATCGCCAGTTGCGGCCTGGCCGGCGGCCACGCGCTCAACACCACGGTGATGCCCTTCATCATCCGCGGCGTGTCGGTGCTGGGCATCGCCTCGGCCGGCACCGCCCGGGCCCAGCGCGAGCAGGTCTGGGAGCGCCTGGCCGGCCCCTGGAAGCCGGCCCACCTGGACGCCATCTGCACCCGCGAAACCACGCTCGACGAGCTCCCCCAGGTCTTCCCGACCATGCTCGCCGGCGGTTCCTTCGGACGAACGGTCGTTCGTCTCTGACCCGGCTTGCACCCTGACCGCCCCCCCGGCATACAATCACCTACCCGTTGGAGGCCCATTCATGGCACGCATCCTGATCGTCGATGATTCCCCGTCCCAGCTGATGGGCATGAAGCGCATTGTTGAAAAGCTGGGCCACGAGGCCCTGACCGCCGAAGACGGCGCCGCCGGCGTGGAGATGGCCAAGGCCAACGTGCCCGACCTGATCCTGATGGACGTGGTCATGCCGAACCTCAACGGCTTCCAGGCCACCCGCGCCATTTCCAAGGAAGCGGCCACGGCCCACATCCCCATCGTGCTGGTCACCACCAAGGACCAGGAGACCGACAAGGTCTGGGGCATGCGCCAGGGCGCCAAGGCCTACATCACCAAGCCGTTCAACGAAAACCAGCTCATCGAGGTCATCAACAGCCTGCTCGCGGGCGGCTGAGGACGGAGCGCGTTTCGAACACGGATCAGATCGGATCGAAACGGATCAAATCCGATCCAGCAAACGCAGAAGGGGTCCCGGGCAACCGGGACCCCTTCGCTTTTTCAGGCCTTGCGCGGGTCGAAGTCGAAGGCCTCGGCCATCTGCCGGTAGAGCGCCTTCTGGGCCTCGGTGGCGGCCTTGGGCGCGCGCACTTCGATCTCGACGATCTGGTCGCCCGCCGCGGGTTTGCCCGGCAGGCCGCGGCCGCGCAGGCGCAGCTTGCGGCCGGTGTCGGAATCGGGCGGCACGCGCAGCTCCACCGCGCCGCCCAGCGTGGGCACGCTCACGGTGGCGCCCAGCGCCGCCTGCCAGGGCGCCAGCGGCAGCGTGTAGAGCACGTTGCGCCCGTCCACTTCGAATTCGCCGTGCGGGCGGTAGTCGATCTCGAGCTTGAGGTCGGCGCCGCGCTGGCCCTGCCCGGCCAGGCGGATCACCTGCCCCGGCTGGATGCCGGCGGGAATGTTCACCTCGAGCTTGCGGCCGTCCACCTCGATGCGCTGCTTGCCGCCGGCGTAGGCCAGCTCCAGCGGGATGGCCAGCTTGGCGCGGGTGTCGCCCGGCGGTTCGGGGCGGCCGCGGCCGGGGCCACGGCCGCCGAACAGGGATTCGAAGAAGTCGCTGAAGCCGCCGCCGCCGAAATCCTGCTCGAAGCGGAACCCGTGGCCGCCGAAACCGCCGGCGCCGAAATCCGGCGGCGGCCGGAACTCCTCGCCGGGCCGGTAGCCCTGGGCCTTGAGCTGGTCGTAGGCGGCGCGCTTCTCCTTGTCGCGCAGCACCTCGTAGGCCTCGTTGATGGCCTTGAAGCGCTCCTCGGCGCCCTTCTCCTTGCTCACGTCGGGGTGGTACTTGCGCGCAAGGCGGCGGTAGGCGGTCTTGATCTCCGCCTCGCCGGCCGTCGGTTCGACGCCCAGGGTGTCGTAGTAGTCCTTGAACTGCATCGTCTGCCCTTGGAAGTAGAAAAACCCGCGGCACGCGCCCGCGGGTCCAGTTTACGCGCGGGGGCCGCGGCCCGGCAGCCGGGCCGCGGCGGGAAACAACCTCAACCCACCTGGATGCGGCGCGGCGTGGTCTCGGGGCGCTTGGGAATGATGATCTCCAGCACGCCGTGCTTGCCGGTGGCAGTGATGCCTTCCGGGTTGGCGCTGTCGGGCAGCGCGAAGCGGCGGTAGAACACGCCGTGCGCGCGCTCGATGCGCGAATAGCGGTCGCCCTCGGTCACCGATTCGGTCTTGCGTTCGCCCTTGATCGAAAGGATGCCCTTGTCCATCTGCACCTCGATCTCGTTCGGGTCCACGCCCGGCAGGTCGGCCTGGATGACAAAGCGGTCGGCCTCCTCCTTGACGTCCACGCGCGGCATCCACTGGCTGGTGACCACGCTGGACGCATCGGCGTCGTCGGCGTTGAAGAACTTGTCGAACACCTGCTTGATCTCCTCCTGCAGGGCCCGCGGGTGGTTGGCGTTGTAGCGGATCAGGCTCATGTCTCGTCCTCCGTGGAATCGGCGGCGCGGAGGCCGCCATGCCGGGAAAATAGGGGCGCCGGGGCGGCCTTCAAGACCCCCACCCGGCCTTCACCGCGGGGGGTTAAACTCGCAGTTTGCCCTTCCACCCCCGGAGTTCCCCATGACCCTGCAAGTCGGCGACAAGCTTCCCCAGGCCACCCTCAACGTGCTGCGCGACGGCGTGCAGGCGATGGACACCAGCGAGATCTTCGGCGGCAAGAAGGTGGTGATGTTCGCGGTGCCGGGCGCGTTCACCCCGACCTGCTCGGCCAAGCACATGCCGGGCTACGTGGCGAAGATGGACGAATTCCGCAAGCGCGGCATCGAAGTGGCCTGCCTGTCGGTGAACGACGCCTTCGTGATGGGCGCCTGGGCCAAGGACCAGGACGTGCCGGCCGACCTGCTGGTGCTGGCCGACGGCAACGGCGCCTTCACCCAGGCCATGGGCCTGGAGCTCGACGCCACCGCCTTCGGCATGGGCCTGCGCGCCAAGCGCTTCGCGCTGTACGCCGAGGACGGCGTGGTGAAGCAGCTGCACGTGGAAGCCCCGGGCGAATTCAAGGTGTCCTCGGCCGACTACGTGCTCGAGCACCTGGCCTGAGTTTTCCACCCTGCTAGGGCAATACGCGCAGTGACAATTCCGCCCAGGCGCCGGTGTCGGCCAGGGCGGTGATGCGTTGCTCGCCCGCGGTGTCGAAGGCATGGGTCCAGTGCAGGGCGCCGAGGGTTTCGCCGGCCAGGCGGCCGTTCACCAGCCAGCGTACGCGCGCCGCCGTGCCAAGGGCGCGCAGGCGCAGCGTGGGCGGCGTGCTGCTGCCGGGGGCGCGGGCCAGGCGGCTGCCGTTGGCCGGGCCTTCGATGCGCAGGGATTCCACCGCCGCCAGCGCATCCGGCGCGCAGTCCGGCGCCAGCGCCGGGATGGCCGAGGCGCGGCGCTCCTGCGCCGGCAGCCACGGGTAGGCCAGGCTGGGCCAGCGCGCGATTTCCACGCGCTGGCGCTCGTGCCGCGCAGTGCACGACGCCGACAGGCGCAGGCCGCTGCGTGCGTCCACGTCGATCGGCAGCCTGCCGGCGCTCCACAGCCGGGCCTCGCGTTCTGGCAGCGTCGGCGGCAGCTGGCCCGCCAGCACGTAGGCCTCGCGGCGCCGCTGGCACAGCCCGGGCGCGGCCGGGTCCGGCGGCAGGCCCAGCGGCCAGCAGATCTCGCGTTTTTCCACGGTGGCCGGCATCGGCGGCCGCGCCGTGTCGGCCGCCGCGCGCGGGAGGCTGTCCACCACTTCGAACAGCAGCGGCAGCGCCGTGATGGCGCCGTACTGGCCGGGCAGCGGCGTGCCGTCGGGGCGGCCCACCCACACGCCCACGGTGAAACGGGTGGTGCTGCCGATCGCCCAGGCGTCGCGGAAGCCGAAGCTGGTGCCGGTTTTCCAGGCCACGCGCTGGCGCCGGCTGGTGTCCACCAGGCCTTCGCGCTGGCCGGGCCGGCCATGTGATTCCAGGATTTCGCGCACGATCCAGGCCGCGCCCGGCGACAGCAGCCGGCGTTCGACCAAGGGCGCTTCCGGCGTGTAGCGCACCTGCCCGGCCAGGCCGCCGCGGTTGAGCGCGGCATAGGCGCCCACCAGTTCCTCCAGCCGCGTGCCGGTGCCGCCGAGGACGATGGACAGGTTCGGTTTGGCGCCGCGCGGCAGCTGCAAGGCCAGGCCCGCGTGCGCGAGCCGCGCGGTGAAGCGCTCGGGGCCGACGCGGTCGAGCAGGTCCACCGCCGGCACGTTCAGCGACAGGCGCAACGCCTCGGCCACCGACACCGGCCCGTTGAAGGCCGGGTCGAAGTTCACCGGCCGGTAGTCGCCGAAGGCCTGCGGCGCGTCCACCAGCAGGCTTTCCGAATGCACCAGGCCGTCGTCCAGCGCCAGGCCGTAGAGGAAGGGCTTGAGCGTGGAGCCGGGCGAGCGCACGGCGCGCACCATGTCCACGTGGCCGAGCCGGCGCGCGTCGCCGAAGGCCAGGGAGCCGACGTAGGCGCGTGCTTCCAACGTGGCGTTGTCCACCACCAGCAGCGCCGCCGAGCTGCGTTCCGGCAGCTGGGCGAAGTAGGCCGCGAGCCGCGCCTCGAGCGTGCGCTGCAGGTTGGCGTCGAGCGTGCTGGTGACGTGCGCCCGGCCCGGGTGTGCCGCGCGCAGGCGCTGGGCAAGCAGCGCCGCCGACACCGGCGGCTGCAGGCGGCGCGCGACCACCGGTTCGATGCGCGCGGCATCGACGTCGTCCTGGCTCCACGTGCCCTGCCCGGCCAGGCGCGCCAGCACCTTGTCGCGGGCGGCGCGCGCGGCCTCCGGGTGGCGGTCGGGGCGCAGGCGGCTGGGGGCCTGCGGCAGCACCGCCAGCAGCGCCGCCTCGGCCTGGGAGAGTTCGCGCGCGGGTTTGCCCAGGTAGGCCCAGCTGGCCGCCTCCACGCCTTCCACGGTGCTGCCGAAGGGCGCGTGGTTGAGGTAGAGCGTCAGGATTTCCTGCTTGTCGAGCCGCCATTCCAGCTGCAGGGCGCGCAGCGCCTGGCGCAGCTTGCCGCCGGCGCTGCGCGGCTGCGGGTCGAAGATGCGCGCGACCTGCATGGTGAGCGTGGAGCCGCCGGACACCACGCGCCCGTTCGCCAGCCACTGCCACCCGGCGCGCGCCAGCGCCAG
This sequence comes from Arenimonas sp., assembly GCF_041913985.1. Lineage (GTDB taxonomy): Bacteria > Pseudomonadota > Gammaproteobacteria > Xanthomonadales > Xanthomonadaceae > Arenimonas. The sequence continues at coordinate 40,811 of NZ_JAYSEG010000016.1, read as the reverse complement.
CGGGTTCACGCCGGGGTGGCGCCAGAACCAGCGGTCTTCGTAGCCCAGCAGCGCCTCGAGGTAATACGGCGACACCTGTTCCGGCGTGACCGGATAACGCCACACGCCGTCGCGGTCGGCGAAGGCGCGCAGCGGCGTGCCGTCGGCGGCCAGCACCACGGTGGCGCCGCCGGCGCCGGGCAGCGGCGGCGGGAACAGGCGGTCGAGCGCGAACAGCGCCAGCAAGGCGAGCGCCAGGCCCACGACCCGGCGCCGCCAGCGCGGGCCGCGGCGCGCCGCCCTGCGGCGCCGCGGCGTGGCCAGGAACGGCCCGTGGCCGCCGCGCACCGCGCCGGCCCTCAGGGGTCGGCGACGGTGACCGTGGCCGGCACCGCCTGGCCGATGCCGCGCAGCTCCGGACGGTACATGTCCTCGACCTGCGGCGGCGGCACCACGTAGGTGCCCGGCGTCACCGCGCGCACCAGGTAGAACAGCTGCGCGGCCTGGCCCGGGTAGAGCCTGAGCGCGGCCACGTAGCGGTCGTCGCGGTACTCCTCGTGCGCCAGCTCGGCGGCGCCGCCGCGCTCGGAGAGCGTGATGCCCTCGATGCTCACGTCGGCCCACTGGTCCGGGTCGGTGAGGTTGAGGTTCTCGATCTCCAGGCCCGCGGGCAGGCGGTCCACCAGCAAGGCGTCGGGCATGGACTCCTTCGCCTCCACCCGCAGCGCCGCCACCAGCACCTGGCCCTCGCGCAGCGGGCCGGGTTTCCACGGCGTGCCGTCGGGGTTGAACCAGCTTCGCTTGACGCTGATGGCGCTGTCGTCGAAGGCCGGCGGCGTGCGCGGGATGCCGGCCACGTCGACGGTGGCGAACACCGGCGCCTCGGCCTCCGGCACGAAGCGCACGCCGGCGGCCAGGTCGCCCAGGCCGAGTTCGCGGCCGGCCAGGCGGTCGGGCGCGAGCGTGGTGGTGTCGTTGCCCACCGTGAGCTGGCCGGAGAAGGTGCGGCTGCCATCCAGCGCCAGCGTGCGGCCCAGGCGGGCCAGCGCGATCTGCTCCTGCGTGCTGTACCAGGCGTACTTCTCCGCGCCGCGCGCCTGCAGGGCGCGCGAGAGCGCCAGCAGGCGCTCGTCCTGGCCCGGCACCTTGCGCTCGTTCTCGCGCAGCAGGGCCAGCACCAGCGCGTCGTCGCGCAGGTCGGAGCCGTAGTCGCCCAGCCAGCGCGGGCGCTGCGACACCTTCGCCAGCGCTTCCTTCAGCGCCACCTCGGCGCGGGCGTTGTCGCCCTGCAGCGCCAGCGCCAGGCCCAGGTGGGCCAGCGGCAGGCCGGTGAGCGCATTGCCGCGCTGGTTGTCGTGCAGCGCGCGCAGCGTGCCCAGCGGCGCGCGGCCCAGCCTGGCGAGCACGTAGCCGGCGTGCGCCTGGTAGGCGAAGCGCAGGTGGTCGGAGGCGTCGTAGGCGTAGAACGGCAGGCCGCCGGTGAGCAGGTCCTCGTTGAGGCGCTCGAGCGCTTTCTGCAGCATGGCCTCGGGCACCGCGAAGCCGGCGTCGCGCGCGGCCAGCAGGAACTCGGCGATGGCCGGCGTCAGGATGGGCGCGGTGTCACCGCCGCCCCACATCGAGAAGTGGCCGTTGGCCGCCTGCAGCGCCGCCAGGCGGCTGAAGCTGGCCTCGAGCCGGCGCCGGCGCTCGTCCTCGCCCAGGCCGGTGAAGCCGAGGCTGGCCGCCGACTTCGCGTCGAGCAGCAGCGCCGCGTGGCCGCGGGTGGTGGTCTGCTCGACGCAGCCGTAGGGATAGTCGAGCAGGTCCTGCAGCGCGCGGGCGAACGGGATCGGCGGCTGCGCGGTGAGCGTGAGCCGCGCCTGCACCGTGCCCGGCATCAGCCCGGCCGCCAGTTCGGTGCCCAGCGACAGCGTGCCGCCAGGCGCCACCGACTGCGCCCGGCTGCGGGCGACGCTACCCCAGGCCGGCCGCACCGGCAGTTCGAAGCTGCGGTCCACCGCATGGCCGCCGCCGTCCACGCGCAGGCGCAGCTGGCCGGTGCCGAAGCCCTCGGTGCCGCTGAGCGCGAAGGACAGCGTGGTCTTCTCTTCGGGCGCCAGCGTCACGCTGCGCCTGCCCGAGGCCACCGCGATCGGCCCGGTGGCGTCGAGGCTGACGGCGAATTCACCCGGCTTGCCGGTGAAGTTCTGCAGGTCCACCGTCACCGTGCTGCGGTCGCCCGGCGCCAGCACGCGCGGCGCGCTGAGTTCGGCCAGCACCGGCGCGCGCAGCACGCTTTCGGCGCTGTCCTGGCCATACACGTCTTCGCTGAACACGAGCGCGGAAACGCGCAGCGTGCCGTTGAAGTCGGGCACCTGCACGTCCACCGTCGCGGCACCGGAGGCGTCGAGCTTCACCGGCCCCGCGAACAGGTCCACCGTCTGCACGCGCGCGGTCGGGCGGCGCGCCTGCGGCAGCGCCGGCAGGGCCAGGTCGCCGCCGAAGCGCAGCGTGGCGGTTTCGCCGGCGAAGCTTTCGATCACGCGGCCGTACAGGTCGTAGGCGTCCACGCCCAGGCGGCGCTGGGCGAAGAAATGCGCGCCGGCGTCAGGCACCGGGAAGCGGGTGATGTTGAGGATGCCCAGGTCGACCGCCGATACCGTGGCCCAGGCGGTCTTGCCCGCCAGCGCCGGCGCGGCGAGGCGCACCGGCAGCGCCTGGCCGGGGCGCGCGCTCGCCGGTGCTTCGACGGTGACGTCCACCCGGCGGTCGCTGCGGTCCATCGGCACGTGCGCCACGCCCACGGCGCGCGCCGGCGTGACCTTCTCCACCGCCGAGCCACCGCGCAGCACCAGCGCGGTCACGTAGACGTCGTGGCGCTCCCAGTCGGGCGTCACCTCGAGCTCGTAGCTGGCGCCGGGCTTGGCTTCCAGCGGCTGCACGTGCAGCAGATGGTCGCTTTCCACCAGCAGCAGGCCGGGGCCGGGCTGCGGCGGCGTCACCGTCACCACCAGGCGGTCGCCGGCGCGGTAGGCGGTCTTGTCGAAGGCCAGCTTCACCTTGTCGGGGCGGGCGTCGAGGCCGCGGTTCTGGTTGTCCCAGCTCCAGCCGACCACGAAGGGCAGGCGCGTGAGCAGGCCGGTGGCGGGGTCGAGCACTTCCAGCCGGTATTCGCCCCACTCCACCGGGAAGTCGATGCGCGTGCCGCCGTCGGCGCGCACGGCGAGTTCGCGGGTTTCGACGGTTTCGTGGCGGGCGGTGTAGTCGAAGGCCCAGCCGGCGTCGTCGCGGCGCCAGTGGTAGTCGCGGATCTCGCGCACCAGGCTCACCTTCAGGCCGCTCGCGGCCGAGAGCTTGCCGGCGGCGTCGCTGCGCAGGATCTCGAAGCCGGCGTTGCCGTTCGCGGGTGCGCCTTCGGCCGGGTCGAACAGCGGGCGCACGCCCACCAGCTGCGGCGCCGGCCAGAGCGTGCGCGTGAGGCTGCGCGTCACCGGGCGGCCGCCGCTCTCATACACGCTGCCGCTGACCACCACCGCCACCGGCGCGCCGGGCTTCGCGGCTTCTTCCGGCAACGTGAGCGTGGCCTCGAGCTTGCCCTGGGCGTCGAGCGCCTGGTCGAGCACGTCCTTCGCCTCTTTCGGCAGGCCCATCGTCGGGTCGCCGAAGTGGTGGTCGGGCAAGGACTGCACCGGGTGCAGCTCCGGGCTCACCGCCAGGCGCGCGGTGAAGCGGTTGCCAGCCGCGGGCGCGCCGTAGAGATAGGCGGCCTCGACCTGCAGCTTGAGTGCGTCGCCGGGCGCGAGCGTGGGCTGCGCGGCGTCGAGCTGCAGCTTCATGCGCTCGGGCAGGAATTCCTCGATGCGCAGCGAAAAGCCCTGCACCACCTCGCCGGCGCCCGGCGCGGTGCGGAACTCCACCTGCCAGCGGCCGGTGGGCGCCTCCGGCGGCAGCGCCTGGGTCCACTCGTAATAACCGCCCTCGCGCGGGTCGAGCCGGGTTTCCAGGTAGATCTTGCCGTCGGGCTGCTTCAGGCCCAGGAACAGCGGCTGCGCCTTCACCGCGCGGCCGTCGTGGTCGCGCATCAGGGCCGAGACGCGCAGGGTTTCACCCGGGCGGTAGAGGTCGCGGCCCGACCAGGCGAACACGTCGAACCAGGCCTGCGCGCGCCCGGCCACCGCGAAATCCGACAGGTCCAGCGCCGGCTGGTTGAAGGGCAGCACCGACACGTCGTTGCCGCTGCGCGCCACCAGCACGTGGCTGGCGTCGAGCGCATAGGCCACGCGGGCGTTGCCGGCGCCGTCGGTGGCGGCCCTGGCCACCACTTCGCCGCCGCGGTCGAGCACTTCCAGCGCCACGTCGCCCAGCGGCTCGCCCGACTGCAGCGAGGCCGTGTGCACGAACACGTCCTCGCCGTAGGCACGCAGGTGCAGGCCGATGTCGCTGACGAAGAAGATGGCGGTGTCGTAGTCGTCGTTGTAGGCGCCCACGCGCCGCATCAGCGCGAAATACACGCCCGGCGCCTGCAGCTCGGCGATGTTCTGCACCGGCAGGTAGGTGAGCCGGCGCTCGTTCTCGGCGCCGCCCAGCACGAAGCGGTTGAGGTAGACCGGCTCGGCCACGCGGGTGATGGCCACGCGGTCCTGCCACGGGCTGTCGCCCAGGTCCCAGCCGCCGCGGCGGCCGCCGCGCTGGTAGCTGACGAAGAAGTTGGCCACCTCGGCGTCGCGCACGCGCAGGAATTCGACGTCCACCTCGCCCACGTTCACCGACACCACCGGCAGGCCGCGGGTGTCGCGCGCCGGCAGCACGCTGCCCTGCGAGGCGAAGCCGACGGCGGGCTCCACCGGCCCGGTGTTCACCGCGCGGCGCTGCTCGCTGCCCAGGGTCTTGCCGTCGGCGGCGGCCAGGCCGGCGCGCAGCAGCACCGTGTAGTCGCGGCTGGCCTCGACGTAGGGGAAGCGCAGCACCTTCGCGCTGTCGTCGAGAACCCAGCTGCCGGTGACCGGTTCGCCGTTGGCGCCGGTGACCGCGATCAGGTCGTCGAAGGCCTGGCTGGCCGCCAGCGGCTGGGTGAAGCGCAGTTCGATGGCCACCTGGCCGTCGTGGCGGCCGTGGCCCGCGCCTTCCAGCGCGAAGCCTTCGATGGCGGGGCGGGCGTCCACCGGCGTGGCGCCCTGCAGCTCGGGCACCTGGTTGGCGTCGCGCCGGCAGCCGGCGGCGAAGGCAAGCAACAGCAGCAGCGACAGCACCGCCGCGCGGCGGAGGACGAACTTCACGACCATGGCCAGGCTCCCGGGGGACGGGAGCAGTATAGGTCGCCGCGCGGGATTCAGCCCTCGCCGGCCACCGGGAGTTTCGCGGCCTGGGCGGTGGCGGCGGCAACCTTGTCGATCGGGGTCATGCGCAGCACCAGGTCGGCCATGTCCATGCCCACGCCGGTGTTGCGCGAACGCATCATCGAGGCCAGGTCCACGTCCACGTAGCCCATCGGCTTGCCCTCGTGCGAGAAGGCCAGGCCCGGCACGCCGTCCACCAGCAGGCGGAAGGTGGGCGTGTGGGTTTCACCCAGCACCAGGCCCGGGCGGAACACCGCCACCCCGCCCCACTCGTCCGAGGTGCGCAGCACCGAGAAGAAGGCCATGCCGGGTTCGGCCTTGGTGCCCTGCGCCAGGTCCACGTACGGCAGCTTGCCGGGCGGGTTGCGCACGCGCAGCCAGGCCAGGCCCAGTTCGCCGTCGCGGGTCACCAGGTCGGCCGGCAGCCATTCCTCGCTGTCGGCCAGGCGCACGCGGAATTCGCTGGACTTGGCCACCGGCGACGCCTGGCCGGGCGTGCGGTTGCCCAGCGTGCCCAGGTCGAGGCTGATGGTGCGCTCGGGCACCAGCAGCAGGCCGCCTTCGCCGACCAGCACCGCCTGGGTGCGGTCTTCGATGCGCTGCTCGTTGCCGGAGTTGGTCACCGACATCACGAACTTCACGGTCACGATGGCGTCGGCGTGCTGCTTCGCCAGCAGGGCGTAGATGGCGCGGTAGTCCTCGAACTCGTCGGGGTGCGCGGCGGACAGCGCCGGCACGGCGGCCAGGGCCAGGGCGAGGACGAGGCGGCGGGCGAAAGTCATGGCGTCTCCGTGAGCCAGTAGCGTTCAAGATAGAGGATGCGCGTTTCCTGGCCGCGCAGCACCTGCACCGGGATGACCCGGCCGTTGCCCTTGGCCAGCGCCGCGTCGAGCGCGGACTGCAGGCTGGCGAGGTCGTCCACCGGCTGCTCGCCCAGGCGCACGATGACGTCGCCGCCCTGCAGGTGGGCCAGGCCGGCCGGGCCGCCGGCTTCGACGCCGTCCACCACCACGCCCTGCTGCGAGGCCGGCAGGCGGCGCGCGGCGCGGTCGTAGAAGCCCATCTCGCGGGTCTGGGCGCGCAGGCGCGTGAGCGCCAGCGTGCGCAGGGCCGAGGTGTTGGCCGGCGAATCGGCCAGCGTCACCTCGAAGGCCTGAGCCTTGCCGTCGCGGAAGCCGTCGAAGCGAACCCTGGCGCCGATGGCCAGGTCGCGCACGCGCTGGTGGAAGCCGTCGTCGGAATCCTCGTTGGCGGCGCGCAGGGCCACGCCGTCGACCGCCGACAGCAGGTCGCCCACCTTCGCGCCGCCCGCAGCCAGCGGGCTGCCCGGATAGACGCGGGTGATGCGGAAGCCGGAGGCCGGCAGGCCCAGGTCGCGCGCCAGCGAGGCGGTGACCGGCTGCACTTCGACGCCAGCCCAGGCCTTGCCGATCTCGGGCAGCGGGGTGCGCAGCTTGTCGCCGTGCACCGGCGCCAGCAGCGCCACGCGGCGCTCGGCCTGGCGCTGGAATTCGACCACCAGCGGCTTGCCGTCGGCCGAGGGCTTGCCCGCCACGGCCTCAAGCGCGGCGTGGTCGGCCACCGGCTGGCCGTTGATGCGGTGGATCACGTCGCCCGCCTGCAGGCCCGGGCGCGCGATGGCCGCCGGGCCGCCCGGGCGCAGGCCGGTGACCAGCAGGCCCTCGATGGCCTCGAGGTTGCGGCGGCGGCCCATGGCCGGCGTGAGTTCGGCCAGCGAGGCGCCGAAGGGCGCGAAGGCCCGCTCCTCGCCGCGATCCTCGGGCTGGGCCACCGTCTGCAGGCGCACTTCGCGGCGCTGGTCGCCCTGGGCCACTTTCAGCGTGAGCCGGGCGCCCACCGGCAGTTCGGCGATGCGCCGCTGCAGGGCCGGCACGTCCACCGGCTGGCGCGCGGTGATGGCGGCGCCGTCGAGCGACAGGATGCGGTCGCCGGCGCGCAGGCCGGCCTTCTCGGCCACCGAGCCACGCTCGACGGCGTTCACCAGCACGCCCTCCTCCAGCCCGGTGCCCTTGAGCGAGCGCAGGCGCAGGCCCAGGTGCGAACGCACGATGCGGCCGTCGGCGATCAGTCGGCGCACCACCTCGCCGGCGTCGGGGCCGGGGATGGCGAAAGCCAGGTCGCCGCCGAAGATCATGCCGCGGGTGTTCACGCCGACGATGCGGCCGGCCAGGTCCACCAGCGGGCCGCCGGAGTTGCCGGGGGCGATGGCGGCGTCGTGCTGGATCCAGGCGTAGTAGCGGCCGGTGGGTTCGTCGGCGCCCAGGCGGTCCTCGTAGTCGGCCTCGTCGTCGAACAGCGACACCAGCAGGCGGCGCGGGTTGTTCACCACGCCCGCGCTCATCGAGTTCGACAGGCCCCAGGGCGCGCCCATGGCCAGCACGGTATCGCCGGGGCTCAGGCCGAGGGTGTCGGCGAACCCGGCGTAGGCGAAGGTTTCGGGCTTGGGCGGCAGCACCTGCAGCACCGCCAGGTCGGACAGGGTGTCGGTGCCCACCAGCCGCGCCGGCAGCTCGCGGCCGTCGGCGAACACCACGCGGAAGCTCTTGCCCTTCTGGGTGACGTGGGCGTTGGTGGCGACATGCCCCTCGGGCGACACCACGGTACCGCTGCCCGAGGACACGCTGAGCACCGGTTCGCCCTGCTGGAAGTCCTCGCGCACGTTCAGGATGCTCACCACCACCGGCAGCACCTTGTCGCGCGCGGCGGCGATGGTGGCGGCGTCGGTGGAGCGCGCGGCGGCGGCGGGCGGTTCGGCCAGGGCCGCCGGGACGGCGACGAGCCAGACGAGGGCGGCAAGCAGGGCCGCGCGGGAACGGGTGGCAGGCATCAGGTCCTCCGGAAGGTCACCGCCCTTAGGGTACAGGCCGCGCGGAAGGTTCCGCGCGGCCTGCCGGGGATCAAGCTTCCGGCTGCGGCTGTGACGGCTCCGTCGGGGCCGCCTCGGCGTCCTCGGCCTCGGCCTCGAGCACGTCCACGCGCTCGACCGCGATCAGCTTCTCGTCCTCGGCCACGCGCATCAGGGTGACGCCCTGGGTGTTACGGCCCACCTGGCTGACCTCGGCGGCGCGGGTGCGCACCAGGGTGCCCTGGTCGGAGATCAGCAGGATCTCGTGCTCCTCGGTGAGCTGGATGGCGCCCACCAGCTCGCCGTTGCGCTCGCTGGTCTGCATGGCGATGACGCCCTGGGTGCCGCGGCCCTTGCGCGGGAACTCCGACACGGCGGTGCGCTTGCCGAAGCCGTTCTCGCTGGCGGTGAGGATGTCGCCCTCGCCGTCCACCACGATCATGGACACGACCTTGGCGGCCTGGCCCTCGCCGTCGTCCTTCAGGCGCATGCCGCGCACGCCGGTGGCGGTGCGGCCCATCGGGCGCACTTCGCTCTCGTCGAAGCGCACGGCCTTGCCGTTGCTGGCGAACAGCATCACGTTGCGGTTGCCGTCGGTGAGCTGCACGTCCACCAGGCCGTCGCCCTCGTCGAGGTTGATGGCCCAGATGCCGGTGGAGCGCGGGCGCGAGTATTCGCTCAGCGGGGTCTTCTTGACGGTGCCGTCGCGGGTGGCGAAGAACACGAAGTGGTCGTCGCCGAACTCGCGCACCGGCAGCACGGCCTGCACCTTCTCGCCTTCCTGCAACGGGATCCAGTTGATGATGGGGCGGCCGCGCGAGTTCGGGCCGGCGTCGGGCAGCTGGTACACCTTCAGCCAGAACACGCGGCCGGTGCTGGTGAAGGTGAGCAGCGTGTCGTGCGTGTTCACCACCCACAGGCGGTCGATGAAGTCTTCCTCCTTCACCGCCGTGGCCGAGCGGCCCTTGCCGCCGCGCTTCTGCGCGCGGTAGGTGGTGAGCGGCTGGCGCTTGGCGTAGCCGGCGTGCGAGAGCGTGACCACCACGTCTTCCGAGGCGATCAGGTCGAGCACGTCGAGGTCTTCCTCGCCCGGGCGGATCTCGGTGCGGCGCGCGTCGGCGTATTCCTCGCGCAGGTTGCGCAGCTCGGTGCGGATCACCTCGAGCAGCACTTCCGGGTTCTCGAGGATTTCGATCAAGCCGCGGATGACCTCGAGCAGCTGCTTGTATTCGTCGGTGAGCTTTTCCTGCTCCAGGCCGGTCAGGCGGTGCAGGCGCATTTCCAGGATCTGCTGGGCCTGCACCTCGGTGAGCTGGTAGCCGCCGGTGACCAGGCCGACGCCGGCCGGCAGGTCCTCGGGGCGCGAAGCCTCGGCGCCGGCCGCGGCCAGCAGCGCGCCGACCAGGCCGGGCTGCCAGGTGCGCGCCAGCATGCGCTCCTTGGCGACCACCGGGTTCTCGGAGGTCTTGATCAGCTCGATCATCTCGTCGATGTTCGCCAGTGCGACCGTCAGGCCCTCGAGGATGTGGGCGCGGGCGCGGGCCTTGCGCAGCTCGAAGATGGTGCGGCGCGTGACCACCTCGCGGCGGTGGCGGATGAAGGCCTCGAGCATCTGCTTGAGGTTGAGCACCTGCGGGCGGCCGTCGACCAGCGCCACCATGTTGATGCCGAACACCGACTCCATCGGCGTCTGCAGGTACAGGTTGTTGAGCACCACCTCGGCCGACTCGCCGCGCTTGACCTCGATGTAGACGCGCATGCCGTCCTTGTCGGACTCGTCGCGCAGCTCCGAGATGCCCTCGATCTTCTTTTCCTTCACCAGCTCGGCGATCTTCTCGATCAGGCGGGCCTTGTTGACCTGGTAGGGCAACTCGGTGACGACGATGGCCTCGCGGCCGTTGTCCTCGTTGATTTCCACCTCGGCGCGGGCGCGGATGCGCACCCGGCCGCGGCCGGTGTGGTAGGCCGCGTGGATGCCGGCGGCGCCGTTGATGATGCCGGCGGTGGGGAAGTCGGGGCCCGGGATGTACTGCATCAGGTCGCCGATGCCGGCGTTCGGGTCGTCGATGAGCGCGATGACCGCGTCGATCACCTCGCCCAGGTTGTGCGGCGGGATGTTGGTGGCCATGCCCACCGCGATGCCGGCCGAGCCGTTGACCAGCAGGTTCGGGAAGCGCGACGGCATCACCGTCGGCTCGAGCTCCTTCTCGTCGTAGTTGGGCTGGAAGTCGACGGTTTCCTTGTCGATGTCGGCCATCAGCTCGTGCGCCAGGCGCGACATGCGCGCCTCGGTGTAACGCATGGCGGCGGCGGAGTCGCCGTCGACCGAGCCGAAGTTGCCCTGGCCGTCCACCAGCAGGTAGCGCAGCGAGAACGGCTGCGCCATGCGCACCAGGGTGTCGTACACCGACTGGTCGCCGTGCGGGTGGTACTTGCCGATGACGTCACCGACGATTCGGGCCGACTTGTAGTAGGGCTTGTTGCTGTGCGCGCCCAGCTCGTTCATGGCGAACAGGACGCGGCGGTGCACGGGCTTGAGGCCGTCGCGGACATCCGGGAGCGCGCGGCCGACGATCACGCTCATGGCGTAATCGAGGTAGCTCTTGCGCATCTCGTCTTCGAGGTTGACCGGGATGATTTCCTTCGCGAGGTCTGCCATTCGTGCTTCCATTTCCTACGTGCGGGAGGGCGGCGCGAGGGCTCGCGGCGCGCGTGCTTTCAGGGACGTGAAATCATACCAGAAACCACCCCTCGACGGGGTGGCTTAGGCGGCGAAAAACAAGCACTTAGGCCGTGCTTCCGGGGCCAAAAAGCGCGGCCATGCGGGCCGCGTCCGGGCGCTCCACCACGCCCTTCTCGGTGACGATCGCATCGATCAGCCCGGCGGGCGTCACGTCGAACACCGGGTTCCAGGCCTGCACGCCCTCGGCGACCGTGCGGGTGCCGGCCACGGACAGCAGTTCGGCGGGGTCGCGCATCTCGATCTCGATGCCCTCGCCGCCCGGCGTGGCCATGTCCACGGTGGACGAGGGCGCCACCACCATCACCTTCGCGCCGTGGTGGCGGGCGGCGATGGCGTGCGAATAGGTGCCGATCTTGTTGGCGGTGTCGCCGTTGGCGCAGATGCGGTCGGCGCCGACGATGACCCACTGCACCGCCCCGCCCTTCATCAGGTGGGCGGCGGCGCCGTCGGCGATGAGCGTGGCGGGGATGCCGTCCTGCAGCAGCTCCCAGGCCGTCAGGCGGGCGCCCTGCAGCCAGGGCCGGGTTTCGCTGGCGTAGACCTTGGCAATGCGGCCCTCGGCGACGCCGGCGCGGATCACGCCCAGGGCGGTGCCGAAGCCGGCGGTGGCCAGCGAACCGGTGTTGCAGTGCGTGAGCACGCCGCTGCCGGGCGCGATCAGCGCGGCGCCGAGGGCGCCCATGCGGCGGTTCGCGGCCAGGTCTTCGGTTTCGATGGCACGGGCCTCGCGCTCGAGCACCTCGCGCCAGTCGGCGCCGGCGCCGGCCAGCACGCGGCGGATGCGGGCCAGGGCCCACATCAGGTTCACCGCGGTCGGACGCGCGGCCTGCAGGCGGTCCAGCGCCGGGGCCAGCGCTTCCAGCGCCCGGGCGCCGTCGGCCGCCTGCACGCCCCGCCCCGCCAGCACCGCGCCCCAGGCGGCGGAAATGCCGATGGCCGGAGCGCCGCGCACCACCAGGTCGTGGATGGCGCGGGCCACCGCGTCGCTGTCGGCGCAGGCCACGTCCTCGACCACGAAGGGCAGCTTGCGCTGGTCCAGCAGCGCCAGGTGGTCGCCCTGCCAGCGGATCGGGCGGATGCGGTCGTAGCGGTCGAAATCCATGGCGGCGTCCGTGAAGGTCAAGCGCCCGAGTTTACCAAGCCGCGCCGCGCGGCCGCCGCGTTATGCTTCGGCCATGGCCAGCCGCCCGACCCGCCGCAAGACCGCCGAGAACCCCGACGCCGGCATCGAGGGCCTGCTGCACGCCGCCTGCGTGAAGGCCGGCGCCGGCGCCGCCCTGCAGGTGTCGCTGGACGTGCTGCCGCTGCTGCGCCCGCTGGTGCCCGCGGGCGTGCGCTACGCCGGCAGCCGCGAGTCGGCCGGGGACATCCAGCGCGGCCTGGTCCAGGCCATCTACCAGCGCTACCGGCTCAAGCCGGCGGCCTGGGAAGTGGAAGGCGTGCTGGCCGTGGCCCAGACCCAGGCCGTGCTCAGCCCGCTGGCTACCCGCGAGGGCCTGCGCGGCCTGCTGCGCGGCTGGCTGCCGGATGCGCTCGCCGCGCCGCTGATGCGCTACACGCCGCTCGAGCCGCTGGTCACCGCCACCGTGCGCGCGGTGGCCGAAACCTGGGCCGCGGGTCGCTACGCCGACAGCGTCTGCCGCCTGCGCAAGGCCGGCGCCGACTGGCTGCCGGCGCCGCTGGCCAGCGCGCTCAACCTCGCGCCGTCCACGCTCAAGGCCTGGAGCACCGAGGCGCTGTCGCTGGCGATGCCGCCGCTCAAGCTGGCCACCGCGCTGGGCCGGCAGCTGACCGGGCTGGCGATGCCGCCGAAACCCGCCGCGCCGGCGAAGGCCCCCGCGCGCAAGCGGGCACCGCGCAAGGCCGCGGCGCCCCGCAAGGCCGCCGCGCCGCGCAAACCGAAGGCCTGAAACGAAGGAACCCGGCGCGAGGCCGGGTTCCGTGGGTGTTTCGCCGGGGCGTCGCCTCAGTACACGACGAAGTCCGCGCGGCAGCCGCGGTCCACCCAGATGCCACCGCGGCGCAGGCCCCAGCTGTAGCCGTAGTCGCAGGGCGTGCGGCTGAGCTGGCGCTGGATGTCGGCTTCGCGCACCGGGCCCGGCACCGGGCAGAAGCGCGAACGGCCGTCGCGGGACTCGCAGCGCACCAACTGCGGTTCGCCGTAGCCGTAGCCCGGGCGGCGGCCGCCGTAAGCCGGGGGCCGGCCGTAACCGGGACGACCGTAGGCGCCGCCGCCGATCTCGAAGCGGGCGCGGCAGCCGTGCGCCACCCAGACGCCACCGCGGTCGTAGCCCCAGGTGCGGCCGAGCACGCAGGCCTGGCGCGAATACTGGTCGACGATGCGCACGCCGCCGCGGGTGTCGGCCGGGCAGTAGCGGTCGCGTTCGCCGCGGGATTCGCAGCGCAGGGTGCGCGGACCATCGTCGCGGTAGTAGCGGTCGTCGGCGCGCGCCACCTGGGGAAGCGCGGCCACCAGCACCAGCACGGCAAGGAGGATTCGGGTCATCGTCTTGGCTCCGTCACGCCGGCCCGCTGGCCGACGGTTCGAATCTAGGCAGCCGCGCATGAATACGCGGCCAACCACCCCGGCCACGGCCACGCCGGCTCAGATTCGATTCATGCCCGTTCGAACGGGAAGGCCACCACGTCGGCGATCTTGTCGGTGCCCAGCAGGGCCATCATCAGGCGGTCGACGCCGAGCGCCACGCCGGCGCAGTCGGGCAGCTTGGGCAGCGCCGCGAGCAGCCGTTCGTCGATGGCGGGCTCGGCGGCGTTGCGGGCGCGGCGGCGGGCCAGGTCGGCTTCGAAACGGGCGCGCTGTTCGGCCGGGTCGGTGAGCTCGTGGTAGCCGTTGGCCATCTCCAGCGGGCCCAGGTAGGCCTCGAAACGCTCGGCCACCGGCGGCTGGCCCGGGCGGATCTTCGCCAGCGCGCACTGGCTCACCGGGTAGTCGTACACCAGCAGGATGCGGCTGGCGGGGATGGACGGCTGGATGAGGTGGGTCATCAGCAGGTCCAGCCAGTCGTCGCGGGTGAGGCCGGCCGGGTCGATGTCGTACACGCCCAGCGGCGAGCGCAGCTCTTCCTCAGGCGCGGTCATCGGGTCGAAGCCGAACTTGTCGAGGTAGAGCTGGCGGAAGCTGGTGTCGCGCACCGTGGCGCGGCGGCCGGCCAGGGCCAGCGCGGCCTTGAGCAGTTCGGCGGTCTCGTCCATCAGCTGGTGGTGGGTCCAGCCCACGCGGTACCACTCGAGCATGGTGAACTCGGGGTTGTGGCGCGCGCCCGCCTCGCCGTTGCGGAACACCTTGCCCAGCTCGTAGCAGTCGCCGACGCCCGCGGCCAGCAGGCGCTTGAGCGGGAACTCCGGCGAGGTGCGCAGCCAGCGGGTGGCGGCGCCGGCCGACTTCGGGCCGTCGAACTGCAGGGTGAAGCTCTCGATGTTCGGGTCGGTGTTGCCGGCCATCGAAAGCACCGGGGTCTCGACCTCGAGCACGCCGCGCTCGGCGAAGAAGCGCCGGATCAGCGCGTACAGGTCGGCGCGCAGGCGCAGGGCCTTGGCGGTGGCGGTGGGCTTGCTGTTCTTCATGCGCACACTCTACGCCCGGGCCGGGGCGCCGGGATGACTGGCGTCAAACAGGCTCGTTTTCGGCCAGGAAGGCCAGCAGCCGGGCCTCGTCCCAGACCTCGACGCCGAGTTCCCGGGCCTTGTCGAGCTTGGAACCGGCGGCTTCGCCGGCGACCAGGAACGTGGTTTTCTTCGACACGCTGCCGGCCACCTTGGCGCCCAGGGCCTGCAGGCGGGCGCCGGCCTCGTCGCGGGTGAGCGCGGCCAGCGCGCCGGTGAGCACCACGGTCTGCCCGGCCAGCGGACCCTCGGCGGCACGCTGCGGAGCGCCTTCCGGCCAGCGCACGCCGGCGGCGCGCAGGGCGGCGATCACTTCGCGGTTGTGCGGCTCGGCGAAGAAGCCGGCGATGCGCGCGGCCACCACCGGGCCCACGTCGGGCACCTCCAGCAGGGCCGCCTCGCCGGCGTCCATCACCGGGTCGAGCGCGCCAAACCAGCGTGCCAGCACGCGCGCGGTGGATTCGCCCACGTCGCGGATGCCCAGCGCGAACAGCAGGCGCTCGAGCGTGGTGGCCTTGCTGGCGGCGATGGCCTCGACCAGGTTCTCGGCCCACCGGGTGGCCACCTTGCCGGCCTTCACGGTCTCGGGCACGGTGCCGTCGCGCTCGTCGGCGCGGCGCTTCATTTCCAGGAAGTCTTCCAGCGTGAGCGCGTACAGGTCGGCCACCGTGCGCACGTAGCCGAAATCCACCAGGTCCTCGATGAAGCGCTCGCCCAGGCCCTCGATGTCCATGGCCTTGCGCGAGGCGAAGTGGATCACCGCCTGCTTGCGCTGGGCCGGGCAGAACAGGCCGCCGGTGCAGACGATGGCCGCGCCCTCGGCGTATTCGATGCCGCCGGCCTTGGTCTGCCTGAGCACCTTGCGCACCGCCTCGGTGTGAGAACCGCAGGCCGGGCACGCGGACGGGAATTCGTAGGGCGGGTGCAGCGGCTCGCCGCGGGCGTCGCGCGGGCGGCGCTCGTCGACCACGCGCACCACCTCCGGGATCACGTCGCCGGCGCGGCGCACGATCACGGTATCGCCCACGCGCACGTCCAGGCGCGCGATCTGGTCGGCGTTGTGCAGCGTGGCGTTGGTGACCGTGACGCCGGCCACCTGCACCGGCGCCAGCCGCGCCACCGGCGTCAGCGCGCCGGTGCGGCCCACCTGCACTTCGATGGCTTCGACCGTGGTGAGCTGCTCCTGCGCCGGGAACTTGTGCGCGATGGCCCAGCGCGGCGCGCGCGAGACGAAGCCCATCGCGGCCTGCTGGTCCTGGCGGTCGAGCTTGTAGACCACGCCGTCGATGTCGTAGGGCAGCGCGTCGCGGCGCGCGCCGACGGCGGCGAAATAGTCGAGCAGGCCCCGCGTCCCGCGCGCCACCGACACCTCCGGCGACACCGGGAAACCGAAGGCCTTGAGCGCCTGGAGCATCTGCGAATGCCGCGACGGCACCGCCCAGCCCTCGGTGACGCCCAGGCCGTAGGCGTAGAAGCTCAGCGGCCGCGCGGCGGCCAGCTTCGGGTCCAGCTGGCGCAGCGAGCCGGCCGCGCCGTTGCGCGGGTTCGCCAGCACCTTGCCGCCGGTGGCGCGCATGCGTTCGTTGTAGGCCTCGAAGCCGGCGCGCGGCATGTAAACCTCGCCGCGCACTTCCAGCACCGCGGGCGCGGCGCCGCGCAGGCGCAGCGGGATGGCCTTCACCGTGCGCAGGTTCTGGGTGACGTCCTCGCCGGTGGCGCCGTCGCCGCGGGTGGCGCCGCGCACGAACACGCCCTGCTCGTAGCGCAGGCTGATGGCCAGGCCGTCGAGCTTGGGCTCGACCGAGAACTCCGGCTCCGCCACGCCCAGTTCGCGCTCGATGCGGCCGACGAACTCCGCCACTTCCTCGTCGCTAAAGGCGTTGTTGAGCGACAGCATCGGCGCTTCGTGCACCACCTGCTCGAAGCCCGGCAGCACCCCGGCGCCGACGCGCTGGGTCGGCGAATCGGGCGCGCGCAGCGCCGGGTGCGCCGCCTCCAGCGCCTGCAGCTCGCGCAGCAGCGCGTCGTACTCGGCGTCCGGGATGGCCGGGTCGTCGAGCACGTGGTAGCGGTGGTTGGCGTCTTCGAGCAGGCGCCGCAGCTCGGCGGCGCGATGGGCCACGTCGGTCATGGCGGCGTCAGCGGGTGGTACGCAGGTCCCACTTGCTCTGCTTGCGGTCGTAGTTGCGCAGGTCCTCGCGGATGTGCGCGATGCGCTGGCGGCCGAGCGCGTTGCGCTCCTCGTCCAGCAGCACGCCATCGAGCAGTTCGGCCAGGCGCTGCGCCGTGGGCAGCATGGCGTCCCAGGCGTCCAGGGCCGACACGGGACCCGGCAGCGCCATGAAGAAGCTGATGCCCGGCGTGCGCAGTTCCTGGATGTTGGCCATGTCGAACGAACCCGGTTTGACCAGGTTGGCGACGCTGAACACCGGGCCGAGCTCGGGGTGGTTGTCCACCAGGCGGTGGAAGATGTTCATGTGGCCGTAGACCAGGCCGGCCTTCTCCGCCGCGACCACCAGGTCGGGCCCGTGGAAGGCCTGGCCGGCGCGCGCGGCCAGGAACAGGCTGACGACCTTGTCGAAGTTCTCGTCCGGACGGGCGCCGGGCGCCGGCGGGCCGGCCGGCGCGCGGTCGGGCACGGGTTCGCCGGCCAGGGTCTTCTCGAGCAGGTCGAGTTCCGACTGCTGCACGGGCATGCCGGATTCGGCGGTGCTGGCGTCGGCCTCGAGGATTTCGCGCAGCGTGGGCTCCTGGCGGCCACCGGGACCGGCCTCGCGCGCGGGGGCCGGCGTGCGCTTGCCCTGCCCCGGCTTGCGCCGGCTGGTGAAGATGATCACCGCGAACAGGACCAGCGCCGCGACGCCGATGGCGATGCGCAGCAGCGTGGTGTCGCTGAGTCCTTCGAGCATGGTGGATCTCCCTGTTTGCCCGCGGAATGATGCCCGATTTCGTCGCCCGGGTCAGGCGGCGCCGGCCAGGCGCGCGGCCTCGGCCAGGTCCACCGACACCAGGCGGCTCACGCCCGGCTCGCGCATGGTGACGCCGGAGAGCTGCTTGGCCGCCTCCATCGTCGCCTTGTTGTGGGTGACGAACAGGAACTGCACCTTCTCGCTCATCTCGGTGACCATGGCGCTGAAGCGGCCGACGTTGGCCTCGTCCAGCGGCGCGTCCACCTCGTCGAGCAGGCAGAACGGGGCCGGGTTGAGCCGGAAGATGGCGAACACCAGGGCCACGGCGGTGAGCGCCTTCTCGCCGCCCGAGAGCAGCGAGATGTTCGACACGCGCTTGCCCGGCGGGCGCGCCATGATCGAGACGCCGGTGTCGAGCAGGTCTTCGCCGGTGAGCTCGAGGTAGGCGTGGCCGCCGCCGAACAGGCGCGGGTAGAGCTCCTGCACGCCGGCGTTGACGCGGTCGAAGGTTTCCTTGAAGCGGCCGCGGGTTTCGCGGTCGATCTTGCGGATGGCCTCTTCCAGCGTTTCCAGCGCCGAGGTGAGGTCGGCGTTCTGGGCGTCGAGGTAGGTCTTGCGCTCGCTCTGCTCGCCGTATTCCTGGATGGCGGCCAGGTTCACCGGCTCGAGGCGGCGCATCTTGGCGTCGATGTCGGCCACGGCCTTCTGCCAGGCCTCGACCTCGGCCTCGGAGGTGAGCGAAGCCAGCACCTCGTCGAGCGACAGGCCGGCGGCCACGATGGCCTCGGACAGCTGGCTGGCGCGCAGCTCCAGCGCCTGCTGCTGCAGGCGCCTGGCCGAGATGGCCTCGCGCTGCGACAGGGCCTGCTGGTCGCGCTGCTGGCGCACCTGCTCGTACTTGCGCATCTCGCCCTCGATGCCGTCGAGCGCGGAGCGGGCGGCGGCCAGGTCGCGCTCGACCACCACGCGCTGGTCGAGCGCGGACTGGCGCTGGGCCTGCAGGGCCACCACCGGGGCGTCGCCGTCGGCGAGCTGGGCCTGCAGTTCGTTCAGGCGCACCTCGAGCTGGGCCTTCTGGCTGCCCATGCGCGCCAGCGACTGGCTCAGCGCCACCACGCGGGCGCGCTGCGATTCGAGCGTGAGCGCCAGCTGGTGGGCGGCGTCGCGGGCCTCGCGGGCGCTGTTGCGGGCGGCGTCGCGCTGCTCGCCGAGCGTGCGGCGCTGGGCGTCGAGCGCCTGGCGCTCGGATTCGAGGTCGCCCATCTTCGCCACCGCCTGCTCCAGGCGCGCGCGCGCCTCGCGGGCGTTGGCCTGGCATTCCTCCAGCGTGGTGGCCAGGGTGGCCAGCTCGCCGTCGATGCGCCCGACGCGGGCCTGGGCCGATTCGAGCCGGCTCTTCTGGCCCTGCAGCTGGCCGGCCAGCTCGGACACGCTGCGGTGCGCGAGGTAGAGCGCGCGCTGGGCGTCCTCGCGGTGCTGCTCGGCCTCGAGCAGCTTGTCGCGCATGGAAGTGAGGCCTTCGTTGAGGGCCTGCTCCTTCTTCGCCAGCGCGTCGATTTCGGCGCGCAGCGACTGGATCTCGCGTTCGCGGGCCAGCGCGCCCTGCTGGGCCTCGCCGCTGCGCAGCACGCGCAGCCAGCCCGGGCCGAGCCATTCGCCGGCGCGGGTGATGGCGGCCTCGCCCTCGCCCAGCGCCAGCCGGCGCGCGGCGGAGGCGTCTTCGGCGGCGTGCACCTTGGCCAGCAGGCGGCGCACGGCGTCGGGGCCCTGCACCTTCGCGGCCAGCGAACCCGCCGGCGCGGCGAAACCGCTGGCCTCGCCGCTCACCAGGGCGACGCGGCCCTGGCCGAGGCTGGCGATGGCGTCGAGGAAATCGGCCGGCGCGTCCACGGTGACGGCCTCGAGCAGGCTGCCGAGCACGGTTTCCACCGCGGTTTCCCAGCCGGCCTCCACCTGCAGGGCCTCGCCCAGGCGGGCGTTGCCGTCGATGCCCTGGCCCTTGAGCCAGTCGAGCGCGACGTTCTTTTCCTGGCCCAGCGCGGCGTGCTGCAGCGCCTCGAGCGACGACAGGCGGCCGCGCGCGGCCTGGCCCTGCTTGCGCACTTCCGCCAGCTCGGACTGTTGCTGGCGCTGTTGTTCCTGCAGGGCGCCGAGGGCGGCCTTGCGCTGCTCGAGCTGCTCGCCCAGGGCGTCCAGCCCGGCCTTCTGGCCGTCGTGGTCGGCGGTGAGCTGGGCCAGCGCGGTGGTGATGGCGCTGGTGTCTAGGGTGCCGCGCTCGTTGGCCAGGGCCTCGCGGCGGCGGCCGGCGTCGAGCGCCTGCTTCTCGAGGTATTCGATCTTGGTGCGCTCGACCTCGGCCCAGCGCGCGGCCTCGGCCTGGGCCTTGGCATAGGCGTCCCAGCGCTGCTGCCAGTCGTGCAGCGCGGCCTCGGCGGCCTTGAGGGCCTCCTGGCGGCCGCCGTCCTGCTCGCGCAGCGTGGCCAGCTGCGGGTCGGCGGCGGCGATGGCGTTGTGCAGCTCGGCCAGCTGGCGCTCGTCGCCGCTGATGTGCTCGCCCACCTGGGCGAAGGCCGCGTCGGCCTCGGCGCGGGCGGTTTCCAGGCGCTGGCGCAGTTCCTTCTGGTGCTGGATCTGCTGTTCGATGCGGGCCAGTTCGCCGCCCACGCGGTAGACCTCGGCCTGGGCCTTGCCCAGCGCCTCGCTGGCCTCGCCATGCTGGCTGCGGCAGGCCTCGATCTGGGCCTCGGCCTGGCGCTGGTCGGCCAGCAGCGACTGCAGCCTGATCTCGTCCTGGGTGAGCGCGTCGTTGAGCGCCTTGAGGTCGGCGTCGTAGCGCCGGAATTCCAGCGCCTTGAGCTGGGCGTCCTTGTTCAGGCGCTCGGCCTGCAGGGCCTGGTACTGCTCGGCGGCGCGGGCCTGGCGCTTGAGGTGCTCGAGCTGCTTGTCCACTTCCTCGCGCAGGTCGCCCAGGCGGTCGAGGTTCTCGCGCGTGCTCTTGATGCGCGACTCGGTTTCCTTGCGCCGCTCCTTGTACTTGGAGATGCCGGCGGCCTCCTCCAGGTACACGCGCAGGTCCTCGGGCTTGGCCTCGATGATCTGGCTGATCATGCCCTGCTCGATGATCGAGTAGCTGCGGGCGCCCAGGCCCGTGCCCAGGAACAGGTCGGTGATGTCGCGGCGGCGGCAGCGCGCGCCGTTGAGGTAGTAGTTCGACTGGCCGTCGCGGCTGACGCTGCGCTTGACCGAGATTTCGGCATAGCGGGCGTATTCGCCGCCGATGCTGCCCTCGGAGTTGTCGAAGATGAGCTCCACCTGGGCCTGGCTCACCGGCTTGCGCGCCGAGGAACCCGAGAAGATCACGTCGGTGAGCGAGTCGCCGCGCAGGCGGCTGGCGGAGCTTTCGCCCATCACCCAGCGCACCGCGTCGATGATGTTGGACTTGCCGCAGCCGTTCGGACCGACGATGCCGGTCATGTTGGTCGGCAGGTGCATCACCGTGGGGTCGACGAAGGATTTGAAGCCGGACAGCTTGATGGTCGAAAGGCGCATCGGTTCTGGGTTCTCAGTCGGCCGGCCAAACGAGCCGGCCACGGGGCACGGGGGTGTCCCAAGTCATTGTTTTAATTGGCATAGTGCGGTCCCCACACCGCAGCCGTGGGCCAGTATAGCAGCGCCCCGGCCGGCTCCCGCCTAGGCTTCTTCGGGGGTGCGGGCGTGGATGGAGAGGGCGTGGATGTCGCTCTGCATCAGGCTGCCCAGGGCCGCGTAGACCTTGCGGTGGCGGGCCAGCGGTGGCAGCCCGGCGAAGGCCCGGCTGACGATGTCGACGGAGAAATGGCCGCGGCCGTCGCGGGCCCCGGCGTGGCCGGCGTGCTTGTGGCTGTCGTCCACCACCTGCAGCTCGATGGGCGCCAGCGCGGCCTCGAGCATGGCCCGGATCGCGGCGGGCCGCTCCTCGCGCGGCAGGCTCATGGCAGCACCGGCCGGAACGGCCGGACCTCGACGCGTACGTACACACCGGCGGCCAGGTAGGGGTCGGCGTCGGCCCAGGCGCGGGCGGCGGCCAGGTCGGGGAACTCGGCCACCACCAGGCTGCCGGTGAAGCCGGCCGGACCCGGGTCCTCGGCGTCGATGGCGGGCAGCGGGCCGGCCAGCTTCAGCCGGCCCTCGGCCGCCAGCGCCTGCAGGCGCGCAAGATGCGCCGGGCGCGACTCAAGCCGCGCGGCGAGCGAGTTTTCCCGGTCGGTTCCGAGGATGGCGTACCACATTGGCGACCCCTGTTTCGCCAAGACACGCGGGCATTATGGCCCAGCAATGCCGCCGGCGGCACCCTCAGTCCAGGTGCATGCCCTTGTAGCGGGTGTTGTGCGGTTCGCGAACCTCCTCCGCCGGCCGCGACGCGGTGTAGTAGTACATCGCGATCGAGCGTCGCCAGACGCCCTCGGGCGTGGCCAGCGGCGCCGGGTGGCCGTGGAAGGTGTCGCTGCGGGTACTGAAGACCACGGCCCGGTTGAACAGCGGCGCGATGGACCTCACCCGGTGCGAGGCGTCGGTGGCCCACAGTTCCAGGTCGCCCAGGTATTCCGGCTTCCAGCCTTCGTTGAAATAGATGAGCAGGTTGATGCGGCGGTGCACCTGCAGCGCCGGGTGCCAGTTGAAGTCGGCGTGCACGCCCAGGTGCCCGCCCGGCCCCACCAGGTGCACGCCGCCGCCCAGCAGGTGCGGGTCGGGCAGCAGGTGTCCGATGCCGGTGAGCTGTTCCAGGAAGCGGATCATCGGCGCCGAGTTGAGCTCGTGCAGGGCGCGCACCACGGTTTCCGGCAGCACCTCTTCGCGCGAGGTGGCCAGCTTCATCTCGAAGCCGGTGGCGGCGTAGCGGTCCCAGGGGATGTCGTCCCGCGGGCCCGGGATGGCCGCCGAGATCGCCCGCGCGGCTTCGGGCCGCAGGAAGTCGTCGATGACCAGGTGCGGGAAGGGGTCGGCGGCGGCATAGGCCGCGCGCTCGCGGGCGGCCAGGGCGTCGAGGCGGGCCGGATCGAAGATGAAGTCCATGCGCGAACGATAGCGAGTGGCCGCGACCGGTGTCGAACGCTTCCGCATGGCCGCCCGCGACAGGCACAATCAGGCATGGCAGAACGCTTGATGCTCCATCCGGTCACCCCGCAGCAGCGCCTCGTGGACAAGGCGGTGGCCATCCTGAAGGCCGGCGGGCTGGCCCTGGTGCCCACCGACGCGGGCTATTCGCTGGCCTGGGCCCTGGAGTCCCGGGAGGCCGAGGAGCGCGTGCAGCGCCTGCGCGAACTGGACAGCCGGCACCCTTTCACCTTACTCTGTCGGCAATTGAGTGAGGCCGGCCGCCTGGCCCGGCTCGACGATCGGGCCTTCCGGCTGATGCGATCGCTGACCCCGGGGCCATGCACGTTCATCCTGCCGGCCTCCCCGGATTTACCCAAGCGCATCAAGAACGCGGGTCGCAGCAAGCGCCGGGACATCGGCATCCGCCTGCCCGACCACGGCGTGACCCGGATGCTGCTGGAGTCCATCGGGGAACCCCTGTTGTCCACCAGCCTGGTGCTGCCGGACGAAGAACATCCGAACAGCCACGAGGCCGGCGAAGTGGCCGACCGGTGGTTGCGTTGGGTTGACGTGATGCTGGACGCCGAGGACTGCGAGCCCGGCCCGACCAGCATCGTGGATTGCACGGGCGACGAACCCGTGGTCGTGCGCCAGGGCTTCCACCCCGTGGCGCTGTGACACCGACATTCCGGGCCGGAGGGGCCCCCGCTCGATGAGAGCCACGAACCTTTGCACGAGCCTTCGATGAGCGAACCCGCCGCGCCCGAAACCGAGCGCCCGGCCTTCCCGGCCCAGCCCCAGCAGCAGGAAATGCCGCTGGCGGTGTTCAAGGGCCAGCCGGTGCTGCAGATGCCGCAGGACCTGTACATCCCGCCGGACGCGCTCGAGGTCATCCTCGAGGCCTTCGAGGGCCCGCTCGACCTGCTGCTCTACCTGATCCGCCGCCAGAACCTGGACATCCTGGACATCCCCGTCGCCGAGATCACCCGGCAGTACGTCGACTACATCGGGGTGATGCAGGACCTGCGCTTCGAGCTGGCGGCCGAATACCTGGTCATGGCCGCCATCCTGGCCGAGATCAAGTCGCGCATGCTGCTGCCGCGCCCGCCGGCGGAGGAAGGCCTGGAGGCCGACCCGCGCGCCGAGCTGGTGCGCCGCCTGCAGGAGTACGAGCGCTTCAAGAAGGCCGCCGAGGACATCGACCAGCTCGACCGCCTCGACCGCGACACCAGCCTGGCCAGCGCCCACGTGCCCGACCGCACCGTGTCGCGCCAGCCGCCGCCGGTGGACCTGCGCGAAATGCTCATGGCCCTGCGCGACGTGCTCAAGCGCGCCGAGCTCTACACCCACCACGCCATCCGGCGCGAGGCGCTGAGCGTGCGCCAGCGCATGGGCGAGGTGCTCAGCCGGCTCTCGGACCGCCAGTTCCACGGCTTCGAGACCCTGTTCAGCCCAGAGGAAGGCCGGCTGGGCGTGGTGGTCACCTTCCTGTCGATCCTCGAGCTCGCCAAGGAGCAGCTGCTGGAGATCGTGCAGGAGGCGCCGCTGGCGCCGATCTACGTGAAGTCGCTGGCCGCGGGCGAAGGCCCCGGCGAGGACGACCTCCCGGAACCGACCTCGGACGGCGCCGACGCGCCGAACGACTAACCCACGAACCGCGAGTCCATGGACCAGACCCTGATCCGACAGATCGTCGAGGCCGCCCTGCTGGCCGCCCCGCAGCCCCTCACCCTGGCCCAGCTGGCCGGCCTGTTCCCCGAGGACGAGCCCGCGCCGGCCGGCGGCATCGAGCAGGCCATCGCCGAGCTGCAGGAAGAAGGCGCGCACCGCGGCGTCGAGCTGGTCGAGGTGGCCTCGGGCTTCCGCTTCCAGGTCAAGGCCGACGTGCACGCCTGGGTGGCGCGCCTGTGGACCGAGCGCCAGACCAAGTACACCCGCGCCACGCTCGAAACCCTCGCGCTCATCGCCTACCGCCAGCCGATCACCCGCGGCGAGATCGAGCAGATCCGCGGCGTGGCGGTGAACACCAACACCATCAAGCAGCTCGAGGAGCGCGAGTGGATCCGCGTGGTCGGCCACCGCGACGTGCCCGGCAAGCCGGCGCTGTTCGGCACCACCAAGGCCTTCCTCGACTACTTCGGGCTCAAGAGCCTGGACGAACTGCCGCCGCTGGCCGAGCTCAAGGACATCCCCGAGCTCGAGCCGCAGCTGCCCTTCGACACCCTGCCGCCGGCCGGCGTGGCGAACGCCGCGATGGCCCATGACCTGGCCGACGCCACCGGCGAAGCCGGCGACGAGGCCGAAGACACCGAAGAACACGACGACGCCGTCGAGACGACGACCGCCCTTTCCACCGATGAGGCCGGCGACGACGCCGCGCCGGAGCAAACGCAATGAGCGACACCCGCAAAGTCCTTTCCCTGAAGGCGAAAGGCAGCGACAACTCTTCCACCAAGATCGAGGAGCGCCTGCACAAGGTGCTCGCGCAGGCCGGCCTCGGCTCGCGCCGCGCCCTCGAGGAACGCATCGCCCAGGGCCTGGTGAAGGTCAACGGCGAGGTCGCCCAGACCGGCCAGTCGGTGAAGGGCGGCGACCGCATCGACATCGACGGCAAGACCTTCGTGGCCACCGCGTTGACCGAGCCGGCCAGCGTGCTGCTGTACAACAAGCCCGAAGGCGAAGTGACCACGCGCGAAGACCCCGAGGGCCGCGCGACCGTGTTCGAGGCGCTGCCGCGCCTGAAGGGCGCCCGCTGGATCGCGGTGGGCCGCCTGGACATCAACACCACCGGCCTGCTGCTGCTGACCACCGACGGCGAGCTCGCCAATGCGCTGATGCACCCGTCTAGCAACATCCAGCGCGAGTACGTCTGCCGCATCCACGGCGAAGTGCCCGACGCGGTGGTCGACCGCCTGGCGCGCGGCGTGGCGCTCGACGACGGCCCGGCCAAGTTCGACGAGATCGAGCGCATCGGCAGCTCCGACTCGCACGCCTGGTTCCGCGTGGTGCTGTCGGAAGGCCGCAACCGCGAGGTGCGCCGCCTGTGGGAATCCCAGGGTTACCAGGTGAGCCGCCTCAAGCGCGTGCGCTACGGTTCCATCCCCCTGCCCCGCCTGCTCAAGCGCGGCCACTGCGAGGAGCTGCCGCAGGCCGAGGTGCAGAAGCTGCGCGCCCAGTTCCAGCTCGAGAACAACCCGCCGGTGCTCACGCTGCAGCCGGTGATCGGCCAGCGCAAGTCGCGCCCCACCGAGATCCGCGTCGGCAAGGACCGCAAGCAGGCGTCCTACGTCAACGGCTCCATCGACGACGAGGCGCGCGAGCTGCGCCGCTTCGACCACGTGCGCGAAGAGCCGCGCGGCCGCGGCCGTGGCCGCCCGGGTAGCGGCGCCGGCAAGCCGTTCGCGGGCAAGGGCAAGCGTGGTCCCGCCAAGCCCTTCAGCGGCCCGATGGGCACCGACGCCCCGGCAGGCGCGCGTCCGGCCCGCGCCGGCGCCGGTGGCAAGCCCTTCCGCGGCAAGCCGCAGGGCGGCCCGCGCGACGACAACTTCGGCAACCGCATCGACGGCCCGCGTGGCAACAAGCCGGCCGGCGCCGGCGGCTTCAACAAGAAGCCGCGCGGCCCGCGCGGCGACGCCCAGCCCACGCACCACGGCGCCCACGAGAACTCCAACCCGGCGGCCTTCCGCAGCTGGTACGTGCCCGAGGGCGTGGAAACCGGCTCGAAGGTGGCGCCGCCGCGTGGCCAGCGCCCGGGCAAGCCGGCGGGCCCGCGTCCGCAGGGCGCCGGCCGCCCGTATGAAAACCGCGGCGGCAAGCCCGGCGGCCAGCGCGGCGACAGCCCCTATGCCGGCCCGCGCAAGCCGGGCGGCGGCGGTCCGCGCAAGCCCGGCGGTGGCGGCGGTGGCGCGCGCCCGGGTGGCGGCGGTGGTCCGCGTCCCGGTGGCGGCCCGCGCGGCTTCAAGCCCAAGCGTCCCGAAGGCCTGCCCTCGGACGACTGATAGATGACCCGCCTGGAAGCGCGCTGCCTGGCGCGCCAATGGTTCTATCCGTTCCGCCTCGCCTCCGGCGCGGTGACGGAAACCTACGTCAGCCCCGAGGTCGCGCTGATCCACCAGACCCGCCTGCAGATGCTGCAGGCGGCGGTGGCCGGGCACTTCGGTTCACCGGCAAGGCCTGGCGTGAAAGCCATCGACCTCGCCTGCCACGAAGGCTGGTTCGCGCAGCAGCTGCCGGCGCTGGGCATCACCGACGTGCTGGGCGTGGACGCCCGCCAACAGCACGTGGACGACGCCCGGCTCGTCGCCGAGGCCTGCGGCCACGAGGCCCTGCGCTTCCGCCAGGCCGACGTGCATTCGCTCGACCCGGCCCGCGACGGCCGCTTCGACCTGGTGCTCTGCCTGGGGCTCATCTACCACCTGGAAAACCCGGTGGGCGCCCTTCGCACGGCGCGCGCGCTCACCGCCGAGGGCGGCCTGTGCCTCATCGAAACCCAGGTCGCGCCCGGGCTCTCGGGCGCCATCGACTACGGCCACCACACCTTCGTGAAGCCGCTGATGGGCAGCTTCGCCATCGTCGATGAAACCGACGAAACCCACGGCCCCGAGACCTCGACCACCGGCATCTGCCTGGTGCCCAGCCTCGAGGCGCTGCTGTGGATCCTGCGCAAGGTCGGCTTCCGCCACGCGCAGGTGCTGCCGGTGCCGGCGGGCGGCTACGAGCAGCTCGCGCACGGCAAGCGCGTGATGGTGGCGGCGACCGCCTGAGTCAGTCGAGCAGCGTGAACCGGTCGGCGTCGAGCTGGGCCGGGAAACGCTCGCGGTGCTCGGCCAGCTTCGCGCCCGAAAGCACGGTGGTGGCCACCTGCGGCTGTTCGCCCAGCTCCACCAGCGGCATGCCCAGGAAGTCCAGCGCGGCGCTGTCGCCGCTGTAGGCGATGCCGTTGCCGTCGGTGCCGGCGCGGTTCACGCCCACCACGTAGCTCAGGTTCTCGATGGCGCGGGCGCGCAGCAGCGTGCTCCAGGCGTAACGGCGCGCGGCCGGCCAGTTCGCCACGAACAGCAGCAGGTCGTAGTCGAAGCGGCCTTCGGCCTCGGCGCCGAAGCGGTTGCGGATGAACACCGGGAAGCGCAGGTCGTAGCAGACCAGCGGGCGCACGCGCCAGCCTTTCAGCTCGACCGTGATCGGGTCCTTGCCCGCGGCGTAACGTTCGTGTTCGCGCGCCATGCGGAACAGGTGGCGCTTGTCGTAGTGGTGCAGCGCGCCGTCGGGCGTGGCCCAGAGCAGGCGGTTGTAGACGCCCTCGCCCACCCGCAGCTGCACGCTGCCGGTGACCACGGCGCCGAGCGCGGCGGCCTGCTCGCGCAGCCAGGCCACGGTGGGCCCTTCCATGGTTTCGGCCGAGGCCAGGGCCTCGTTGCTGAAACCCGAGGTGAAGGTTTCCGGAAGCACCACCAGGTCGGTGTGGCCGGCCAGCGGCGCGAGCGCGGCGCCGTAGCGCGCGCGGTTGGCGGCCGGGTCGTGCCAGGCGGTGTCGCCCTGCACCAGGGAAACGCGCAGGTCGGGCAGGCTCACAGCTTTTCCAGGCGTTCGATGGCGGCGTCGAGCGTGGGCTCGACCTTGGCGAAGCACAGCCGCGCCAGGCGCTGGCCCGCCGGCGGCGTTTCGTAGAACGGCGACAGCGGGATCGCCGCCACGCCCTTCTCGATGGTGAGCCAGCGGCAGAACTCGGCGTCGGGCAGGTCGCTGACGGCGGAATAGTCGACCAGCTGGAAATAGCCGCCCGGCACCGGCAGCGGCTTGAGCCGGGTACGGCCGAGCTGCCCGCGGAATCGGTCGCGCTTGGCCTGGTAGAAGGCGCCGAGCTGCTCGTAGTGCTCCGGCTCCTGCTCGATCATAGCGGCGAACGCCCACTGCGCCGGGGCGAAGGTGCAGAAGGTGTTGTACTGGTGCACCTTGCGGAACTCGGCGCTCAGCGCCGGCGGCGCCACCACGTAGCCCACCTTCCAGCCGGTGCAGTGGTAGGTCTTGCCGAAGCTCGACACCACGAAGGCGCGCTCGGCCAGCTCGGGGTAGCGCAGCACGCTCTCGTGCCGCACGCCGTCGAAGATGATGTGTTCGTACACCTCGTCCGACAGCAGCAGCACCTGGCTGCCGCGCAGGATGTCGGCCAGCACCGCCATGTCCTGCGGGCCCAGCATGGCGCCCGAGGGGTTGTGCGGGCTGTTGATCATCAGCATCCGCGTGCGCGGGGTGATGGCGTCGCGCACGCGCTGCCAGTCCACCGAGAAATCGACCGGGTCGAGCGGCACGTGCACGGCTTTCGCGCCGGCCAGGTCGATGGCCGGCTCGTAGCAGTCGTAACACGGGTCGAGCACGATGACTTCCTCGCCCGGCCGCACCACCGCCAGCACGGCGTCGAAGATGGCCTCGCTGGCGCCGGAGGTGACCGTGACCTCGGCGTCGGCGTCCACCGCGCGGCCGTAGCAGCGCGCGGTCTTGGCGGCGATGGCCTGGCGCAGCGCCGGGATGCCGGTCATGGGCGCGTACTGGTTCTTGCCCTCGGCCATGGCGCGGGCGAGTTCATCGACCAGCCGCTGCGGCACCGGGAAATCGGGGAAGCCCTGGCCCAGGTTCACCGCGCGATGCTCCAGCGCCAGCTGGGACATCACGGTGAAGATGGTGGTGCCGACCTTGGGCAGCTTGGTTTCGGGGGTCATCGGTTTTCCTTGGCCGGGCTCAGGGCGCGCAGCCCTGGGTGCTGCCCAGCGGCACCACGCTGTCGGCCACGTTCCAGCCGCCGGCGACGCCGTTGGCGAAGGTGGCGTCGAGCGTGATGCCGGTGATGGCGGTGGCGCCGTACTGGCGCGACACCGTGCCCACCGCCGTGCGCACCGGCGCCGAGTAGGCCCCCAGCGGCGCGAAGCCCTGCAGCTGGTCGAGCTGCACCGGGTTGTTGCCGGTATTGAAGGCCCCGCCGCGCTCGGCCGCCAGGAAGCGCGGCACGCCCAGGTTGTCGTAGATGAAGGCGGCGATGAACTCGTAGCCCGGGTGCACCTGCACGCTGTAGCCGCTGCCGGCGCGGGCCGGGTCGAACCAGTTGGCGCTGCTGTCGAGCGGCTGGCCGCCCACGCTCGGGCAGCCGGTCAGGAAGGCGTCCATGGACTCGACGCCGGTGAAACCGTCGAGGTTGTAGGCGAACGAGAACTGCTTGTCGGTGACCGCGGTCATCACCGCGTTGCCCACCTGCACAAGGTGGTTGGCGCTGCCGTTCCAGGCCGCGCGGTAGATCGGCGTGCTCCAGCTGCCGTTGTCGCCCGGCTGCGGCGCCTGCATGTAGTACCAGGTGGGCGTGCCGTCCTGGAAATACGTGTACCAGAGCACCGCGCGCTCGGCGCCGGCCGGGTACATGAAGATGCCGTGGCCGCCGCGGGCGGGCGCGTAGTAGGAGCCGCCGCGCACCACCAGCGGCGCGCTGGTGGCGTCGATGGTGGCGCTGACCGCGACCTCGGCCACGCCGCCGCCGGTGTTGACCGGGGTGACGTACCAGCGGCCCGGCTGCAGGCTGCCGCCGGAGACGGTGAGCACCTGGTTGGCGCCCGCGGCGGTGGCCGAGAGCACGCCCGGCGCGTCGCGGGCCGGGGCCGGCGCCACCACGGGCGCGCCCGGGCTGGCCACGCGCGCGGCGTACAGCGACACCGAACCGGTGCCCTGGGTGCGGAAGGTGACCGAGGTGGCGTTGGCCGGCACGTCGAACACCAGGGTGTCATGCGCCGCGCCCGGGGCCAGGCGCACGTTGCGCGCCACGCCCGCCGACAGCGCGAACGGCGCCAGCGTGCTGGTGGTGCGCACCAGGCGCACCGGCACCTCGATCACGCGCTCGCCCGGTGCGGCCTCGACCAGGAGCAGCGCACGGCGTTCCTCACCGGCCGCCAGGGCCGGCACGTCGTAGCCGATGCGGACCGCGAACGGCGTGTCGGCGGGCACGTTGCCCGGGCCGGTGGCCACCAGCGCGCCGCCGGTGCCCGGCACCGCCGCGATGACCGTGCGCGAGACGGTGACGTTGCTGCCGGCGCCGGACCAGTTCTGCGCCATCAGCCAGTAGGTCTGCGCGGCCGCGGCGCCGTTGACGGTGAACTCGCAGTCCTCGTTGGACGCCGCGGTCGTCGAGCGGCACAGCTCCTCGGACTCGTCCGGGCGGCCGTCGTTGTCGATGTCGCGGCCCACGAACAGGTCGATGTCCGGCGCCGCGGCGCGGGTGGAAACGCTCACGCGGTGGCGCACGCCGGCGCCGGCCGGGATGGTGAAGGTCTCGTAGTAGTTGCTGGTGACGTCGTCGTAGATGTCGGTGTTGGTGGGGTCGACCGTGATGTTGCGCACCGAGGTGGCGGGTACCGCCAGGTCGGTCATCAGGAAGCGGGCATTGGGCAGCGGCAGCAGCGCGTCCAGCGCCACGTCGGCGTAGCCACGCTCGCGGCTGGCGTCGATGGCCACCTCGGCCGGCACGCCGCCTTCGCTCGCCACCGGCGAGGCGTACACCGCCACCGGCAGGCGCAGGTTGGGACGGCCGTCGCCACTGGTGTTGACCAGCGTCACCGCGCCGTAGACCCAGGTGCCGGGCAGGCCGGCCGCGCTCACGTTGATGTCGAAGGTGACGGCGGTGCCCTGGGCGCTGGAAACGAAGCTGGCCGTTCCCGGCGTGATCGTGGCGCCGCCCGAAAGCTGGGCCTGCACCGTGTAGCTGGCCGGGTTGGCGCCGGGCATCAGCTTGAAGCTGCGGGTGAGCTGGCAGCTCTGGAAGCAGCCCGCGTGCGTCATCGTCGGCAGGTTCAGGGACTCGGCGCCGCCCGTGAACACGGCCGCGCGCGCGTTGCGGAAGCTGCCCGCCGGCACTTCCATGTAAAGGCCGGCGCGGGCCGCCAGGGCCACGTCCACGCGGCCGGCGCCCTGCTCGTGCGGGTTGGCGAAGGGAACGCCCGAGCGCACCACCGGCTGCGCCGTCAGGCTCAGCGCCGACATGACCTGGTCGGCCGTCATCGACGGATTGGTGGACTTGAGCAGGGCCGCGGCGCCGGCGACGTGCGGCGTCGCCATCGAGGTGCCGTTGAGGGTGGCGATGGCGGTCGAACTGCCGATGTACGCGGCGGTGATGGTCACGCCCGGCGCGGTGATGTCGGGCTTGAGCACACTCAGCGGCACGACCGGGCCGCGGCCGCTGAAGCTGGCCAGGATGTCGGCGGCGATGTTGCCATTGCGGTTGGAGGAGGCCGCGGCGACGCCGAAGGTCCAGGGCGAGTTGCCCGGGTTGGTCACCGTGCCCGGGTTCGGGCCGTCGTTGCCGGCCGCGACCGCCACCACCACGCCGGCCTCGCGCGCGCCCAGGAAGGCCTCGGTGTCGTTGTACGGCGCCTGGCCGATGTAGGCCCAGGGATCTTCGCTGCCGCCGCCGATGGAATAGTTGATGACGTCCACGCCGTCGGCCACCGCCTGGTCGATGGAACGGATCAGCGCGGAGCCATCGCAGCCTTCGCTGTCGTCGGGGCAACCCTTGTAGGCGATGATGTTGGCGCGCGGCGCCACGCCGGTGTAGTTGGTGAGGTAGGCGTTGCCGGCGGCGGTGGCCGCCACGTGGGTGCCGTGGCCGTCGGTGTCGGCCGCCTCGCCCAGGCCCGAGTTGCCGATGGTGAAGTCCCACAGGCCGATCAGCTTGTTGTTGCAGGCCGCGGGCGTGCCGGCGCAGTAGCCCTTGTAGCTGCCCAGCGGGTTGGTGAAACCGGTGCCGGAGAAGGCGACGTGGCTGCGGTTGATGCCCGAGTCGATCACGCCGACCACCATGCCCTCGCCGCGGCGCGCGGTGCCGGTGGCGGCGCCGCTCCACACGTCGTCGGCGTTGATCCAGGCCGGGCCGTACTGGGTTTGCAAGTAGCGCTTGAAGTCCGGGCGCACCGCCTCGACGCCCGGCACGCCGCGCAGGCGCGCGGCTTCGCCGGCGGTCAGGTCGAGCGCGACGCCGTTCATGGCGTGCTGGTAGACGTATTGCGGTTCCAGCGTCCGGCCCAGCAGGGCCGAGGCCTCGGCCAGGCGCGCGCGGCGCAGCTCGGCCAGGTAGTCCAGGTAGGCGGTGGCTTCGACGCTGCGGGCGTCGTACTTGCGGGCGCCGGTGGCGACCGGGCTGGTGGGCGCCAGCTTCGGGCGGCGGCCGTCGCCGGGCTGGAAGCCGCGGAAGCTGCCGGCCGCCGGCTCCTCGAACACCACGATCCAGCGCGACAGCGCTTCCGAGCGCTTCTCCACCGCGGCTTCGGGACGGGCCAGCGCGTCCTGCGCGGGCGCGGCGAGGCCCAGTCCGAGGGCGATCGCGAGCATGAGGGGGGTTGCACGCATGGTCTGGCTGTCCTGCAGATGAACGAAGTTCCCGATTCTCACCGACACGGGTGTGAATCTCAAACAAAGAGGGCGTCAAAGGTGATTGACGAGCGTCATGGACACTGATTGAAGCGAGTCGGTAGCATTCCCGCGCCATGAAGCCCTCCGAGCCCGCCGACGCCCCGCTGCTGCAAGCCCGCGGGCTGGCGTTCTCGCGCAACGAGGAGCCGGTGTTCGGTCCGCTCGACTTCGAACTGCGCCCCGGGGAAGCCCTGCTGGTGCTGGGCGGCAACGGCGCCGGCAAGACCACCCTGCTGCGCGTGCTGGCCGGCCTGCTCGACGCCAGCGGCGGCGAAGTGCGGCTGCAGGGCCGCCCGGTGGACCGGCACCACCTGGCCCGCGGCAGCGCCTACCTGGGCCACCTGCCCGGTCACAAAGGTGAACTGGGCACGCTGGAAAACCTGCAGTTCGCCCAGGCGCTCAACGGCGGCGCCCCCGCCGACCTCGAGCAGGCCCTGGCCGACGTCGGCCTGGCGGGCTACGAAGACACCCCGGCCCGGCGCCTCTCGGCCGGCCAGAACAAGCGCCTGGGCCTGGCCCGGCTGCGCCTGCAGTCGGCGCCGCTGTGGCTGCTCGACGAGCCCTACGCCAACCTCGACCTCGACGGCATCGCGCTGGTGAACCGGCTGATCCAGGGCCAGGTGGCCCGCGGCGGCGCGGTGCTGCTGACCACCCACGGCGCCTACGCGGCGCCGCCGGTGCCGGTGCGCACGCTGGAACTGGGCCCGTCCCGGAGGACCGCGTGAGGGCGCCCTCGCTGCTCGCCGCCGCGCAGGCGCAGGCGCGCCGCGACCTGCGCCTGGTCTGGCGCCGCCGCGGCGACGCCGCCCAGCCGCTGCTGTTCGCCCTGATGGTGGTGGCGCTGTTCCCGCTGGCCCTGGGCTCGGACCCGCAGCAACTGGCGAAGATCGCGCCCGGCGTGCTCTGGGTGGCGGTGCTGCTGGCCGGCCTGCTCACGCTCGATTCGCTCTACCGCGGCGACCTGGAAGACGGCAGCCTCGAACAGATGCTGCTGGCGCCGGTGCCCCTGGCCTGGCTGCTGGCGGTGCGCGTGGCCGTGCACTGGGCCACCACCGCCCTGCCCCTCGTGCTGGTGGCGCCGCTGCTGGCGGAATTCCTGTTCCTGCCCGGGGAACTCCTGCCCGTGCTGATGGTCTCGTTGGCGCTGGGGACGCCGCTGCTGAGCCTGCTGGGCGCGGTGGTGGCGGCGCTCACGGTCGGGATACGGCGCTCTGGTATGCTTCTGGCCCTGCTGGCGCTGCCGCTGTTCCTGCCAGTGCTGGTGTTCGGCGCCGGCAGCGTGATGGCCGCCGCACAGGGCCTTCCCTGGGCCGGTGCGCTGCTGCTGCTGGCGGCCGGCCTGGTCCTCGCCCTGGTGCTTGCCCCGCTCGCCGCCGCCGCGGCGATCCGTATCGCCCTGACCTGACCGACGACGCCAACGCCGTGAATCCCGTCCTGCTCTGGTTCCACCAACTCGGTTCGCCGCCGACCTTCGACCGCTTCGCCGCGCGCTGGGCGCCCTGGGGCTTCGGCCTGGGCCTGCTGGGCATGGCCATCGGCATCTACGGCGCGCTGTTCGTGGTGCCCGCCGACTACCAGCAGGGCGACAGCTACCGAATCCTCTACATCCACGTGCCGGCGGCCTGGATGAGCCTGTTCGTGTACGGGCTGATGGCCATCTACGCCGGCATCGCGCTCATCTGGCGCATCAAGCTCTGCGAGATCCTGGCCATGGCCTGCGCGCCCATCGGCGCGCTGTTCACCGCCGTCACCCTGGCTACCGGTTCCATCTGGGGCAAGCCCATGTGGGGCACCTGGTGGGACTGGGACCCGCGCCTCACCTCCGAACTGGTGCTGCTCTTCCTGTACCTGGGCGTGATCGGCCTCAACGCCGCCATCGAGGACCGCCGCGCCGCCGCGCGCGCCGCCGGCTTCCTGGCCATCGTCGGCGTGGCTCTGCTGCCGGTGATCCGCTACTCGGTGGAGTGGTGGAACTCGCTGCACCAGGGCGCCACCA
Organism: Arenimonas sp.; assembly: GCF_041913985.1. Classification (GTDB taxonomy): domain Bacteria; phylum Pseudomonadota; class Gammaproteobacteria; order Xanthomonadales; family Xanthomonadaceae; genus Arenimonas. Next base: position 5,860 of record NZ_JAYSEG010000016.1, on the reverse strand, counting down.
TCAAGCTCTTCGGTGAATCCACCATGGACGCCTCCATGGCCTGGCCGCTGTGGGTGATGGTGCTGGCCACCAAGTTCTGGTTCTTCGGCTCGCTGCTGCAGCGCGCGCGCGCCGACAACCTCGAGCGCGAGTCCGGCAAGGACTGGGCCCGCGCCGCCGCGGGGGTGCCGCGATGAGCTACCTCGAGTACGTCGTAGGCGCCTACGCAGTGTTCGCCGCCTACCTGGCCTGGGATTTCCTGGCGCCGCGCATCCGCCTGGCGCGGGCCCGCCGCAACATCGTGCAGCGCGCCCGCCGCGAGGCCAGCCGCAACACCGGAGTCGTCGAATGATGCACCCCACCCGCAAGCGCCGCCTGTGGCTGGTGCTGGGCCTGGTGGCCGCTTCCGCGGTCGCCGCCGGCCTGGTCACCCTGGCCCTGCGCGAGAACATCACCTACCTGTACACGCCCAGCCAGGTCTATGCCGGCGAAGCCGCCGACCAGGCCGTGTTCCGCCTGGGCGGCATGGTCGCGAAGGACAGCCTCAGGCGCGAGGAAGGCACGCTCAAGGTCAGCTTCGGCGTCACCGACGGCGACGCGGTGATGACCGCCCATTACGAAGGCATCCTGCCGGACCTGTTCCGCGAGAACCAGGCCGTCATCGCCACCGGCCGCCGCCAGGGCGACGAATTCATCGCCACCCAGGTGCTGGCCAAGCACGACGAGCAGTACATGCCGCGCGAAGTGGCCGAGGCCATGGGCAAGGCGCACCAGAAGCACAAGGTGGACGACAAGGCCAAGCCCGACGGCCAGGGAGCCTACTAGGTGCTGCCCGAACTCGGATTGGTGAGCCTGGCGCTGGCCCTCTTGCTGGCGCTGGCGCTGTCGGTGCTGCCGCTGCTGGGCGCCCAGCGCGGCCTGGCTCCCTGGATGGCCACGGCGCGGCCGCTGTCGTACGCGCTGCTGGCGGTGGTGTCGGTGTCGTACGCCCTGCTCACCTGGGCCTTCCTGCAGCACGACTTCTCGGTGGCCTACGTGGCCCAGAACTCGAATTCGCTGCTGCCGCGGGCCTACCAGCTGACCGCGGTGTGGAGCGCGCACGAAGGCTCGCTGCTGCTGTGGCTGTGGTTCCTGGTGCTGTGGACGGCGCTGGTGGCGCGTTTCTCCAAGGCACTGCCGATGCCCGTGGTGGCGCGCGTGCTGGCGGTGATGGGCATGATCGCGGTGGGCTTCCTGGCCTTCACGCTGTTCACCTCGAACCCGTTCGAGCGCCTGCTGCCGGCCGTGGCCGAGGGCCGCGACATGAACCCGCTGCTGCAGGACCCGGGCATGATCTTCCACCCGCCCCTGCTCTACACCGGCTACGTGGGCTTCGCGGTGGCGTTCGCGTTCGCGGTGGCGGCGCTGATCGACGGCAAGGTCGACGCGCAGTGGGTGCGCTGGAGCCGGCCGTGGACCAACGTGGCCTGGGCCTTCCTGACGCTGGGCATCGCGCTCGGCAGCTTCTGGGCCTACTACGAGCTGGGCTGGGGCGGCTGGTGGTTCTGGGACCCGGTCGAGAACGCCAGCTTCATGCCCTGGCTGGTGGGCGCGGCGCTGCTGCATTCGCAGGCCGTCACCGAGAAGCGCGGCAGCTTCCGCGGCTGGACCCTGCTGCTGGCCATCGCGGCATTCTCGCTCTCGCTGCTCGGCACCTTCCTGGTGCGCTCGGGCGTGCTGACCAGCGTGCACGCCTTCGCCTCGGACCCCGAGCGCGGCATGTTCATCCTGGCCTTCCTGGTGGTGGTTATCGGCGGCTCGCTGCTGCTCTACGCCCTGCGCGCGCCGAAGATGGAAACCGGCAAGCCCTTCGCCGCCGCCTCGCGCGAAACCTTCCTGCTGGCCAACAACCTGCTGCTCACCGCCGCCGCGGCGATGATCCTGCTGGGCACGCTGTACCCGCTGCTGGCCGAGGCGCTGGACCTCGGCAAGATCTCGGTCGGCCCGCCCTACTTCGGCCTGCTGTTCGTGCTGCTGATGGCGCCGCTGGTGGCCCTGGTGCCCTTCGGCCCGCTCACCCGCTGGCAGCGCGAGGACCTCTCGCAGCCGCTGCGCTGGCTGGCGCCGTGGGCGGTGCTGGCGGGCGTCGTAGCCGTCATCACCTTCTTCGCCTGGCCGCATGGCACCGCCAAGACCGCGTTCGGCCTGCTGGGCGCGGCCTGGGTGCTGGCCGGCACCGCGCGCTTCGCCTGGCAGCGCCTGAAATCGACCAGCCAGGGACAGCGCTTCACCGCCGAGATGGTGGGCATGCTGCTCGCGCACGCCGGCATCGCCGTGTTCGTGGCGGGCGTGTTCATCACCGAAAGCACCAGCATCGAGAAGGACGTGGCCGCGCGCCCCGGCCAGCACTTCGAACTGCGCGGCCATGACTTCCATTTCGAAGGCGTGGAAAAGCGCCAGGGCCCGAACTACCTGGCCGATTACGGCACGGTGGTGGTGCGCCGCGACGGCCGCGAGATCGCCACCCTGCACCCGGAAAAACGCGCCTACGCCGCTGGCGGCCAGGTGATGACCGAGGCCGCGCTCGACGGCGGCCTGACGCGCGACCTGTACGTGGCGCTGGGCGAACCGCTCGACGAACAGGGCACCTGGGCCCTGCGCCTGTACGTGAAGCCCTGGATCCGCCTGATCTGGCTGGGTTCGCTGCTGATGGCCTTGGGCGGCTTCGTGGTGGTGTTCGACCGGCGCTTCCGCCGGCCGGTGAATGCGGGGGCGCCGGCATGATCAAGCGCCTGCTGCCGCTGCTCGCGTTCGCGCTGCTTGCCGTGCTGCTGGGCCTGGGCGTGCTGCGCAATTCCGGCAAGGACACCAGCGCCATCCCCTCGCCGCTGGTGGGCAAGCCGGCCCCGGCGTTCTCGCTGCCGGTGCTGGGCGAACCCGGCCGCCTGGTCACCAACGAAGACCTGCGCGGCGAGCCCTACCTGCTCAATGTCTGGGGCAGCTGGTGCCCGGCCTGCCGCGACGAGCACCCGGTGATCACCGAACTCGCCCAGAGCGGCCGCATCAAGGTCGTCGGCTACGACTACAAGGACGAACCCGAAGACGCGCAGCGCTGGCTGCAGCAGTTCGGAAACCCCTATTCGCTGGTCATCGCCGACCAGGACGGCCGCGCCGCGCTCGACTGGGGCATCTACGGCGCGCCGGAAACCTTCCTGGTGGACGCGCAGGGCGTGATCCGCTGGAAGTTCGTCGGCCCGCTCACGCCCGAGGTGGTGCAGCAGCAGCTGCTGCCCGCGCTGGAGACGCTGGAATGAAGGCCTGGCTGTTCGCCCTGCTGATGCTGCTCTCGGCCGCCGCCGGCGCCATGGACCCCATCGTGTTCCGCGACGACGCCGAGGAAGCCCGCTTCCGCGCGCTCAGCGCCGAGCTGCGCTGCGTGATGTGCCAGAACCAGTCGCTGGCCGACTCCAATGCCCAGATCGCCCACGACCTGCGCCTGCAGGTGCTGGAACTGATGCGCGAGGGCAAGAGCGACCGCGAGATCAAGGACTACCTGGTCGCGCGCTACAGCGAATTCGTGCTTTACAACCCGCCCGTGCGGCCCGCCACCTGGTTGCTGTGGTTCGGCCCGGGCCTGGTGCTGCTGGGTGGCCTTGCCGCCGTGGTGGTGGTGGTGCGCCGGCGCGCCGCCCAGGCCCCGGCGGCCGCCCCGTCCGAAGACGGGCAGGAGTGGTGATGGGCGACTTGCTGCTGGCCTCGCTGGCCTTGGTGGTGGGCGTGCTGGCCTTCGTGCTGCGCCCGCTGTGGAAGGACGCCAGGGGCACCGCCCTGGCGCTGGCGCTGGCTCTGCTGGGCGGCACCGCCGGCCTGTACGCGCTGCTGGGCACGCCCGACGCGCTCGACCCGGCGCTGGTGGAAACACCGAAGACGCTCGACCAGGCCATCGCGCAGCTCGAACGCAAGCTCGCCGACGAACCCGGCAGCGTGGAGGGCTGGGTGCTGCTGGGTCGCAGCCGCGCCTCGCAGGAAGCCTGGCCGCAGGCCGTGGAAGCCTTCGCCAGGGCGCAGGCGCTGCTGCCCGACGAACCGGACCTGATGATCGAATACGCCGACGCGCTGATGCGCGCCGCCGAGGACGGCCGCTTCCCCGCCAAGGCGGTGGAACTGCTCGAGCGCGCGGTCGAGCGCCAGCCGAACCACCAGCGCGGCCTGTTCTACCTCGGCGCCCAGCGCCTGCAGGCCGGCCAGCCGGCCGAAGCCGCGGACTACTGGGGCCGACTGCTGCCGCTGGTGGACCCGCAGACGGCCGAGGCCCTGCGCCCGCAGCTGGCCATGGCGCGCGAGCAGGCCGGCCTGCCGCCGCTGGCCGAGCCGGAGCCGGCCGCCGCCGGCCCCGCGCTGTCGGTCACCGTCGAGCTCGCGCCGGCGCTGGCCGCACGGGTGGCCGAAGGCGACACCCTGTTCGTGTTCGCCCGCACCACCGACGGCGCCGGCCTTCCGGTGGCGGTGAAGCGGCTGCCCGCCGCGGGTTTCCCGCTGCAGCTCACGCTCTCCGACGCCGACGGCCTGATGCCGGCGCAGAAGCTGTCCATGCAGGCGAAGGTGCGGCTGATGGCGCGTGTGTCGAAGTCCGGCGACGCCGGCGCGGCCCCGGGCGACCTGGAAGCCGGGCCGGTGGAGCTGGCGGTGGCCGACGGCGCCGCGGCGACGCTGGTGATTGGTAAAGTGGTGGAATGACCGAAACCGTTCCCCCCGGCACCCGCTTCGTCGACCTGCCCAGTCCCTTCCCGTTCAAGCGCGGCGGCGCCCTCGCCGGCGCGCGCATGGCCTACGAAACCTGGGGCCGGCTCAACGCGGCGCGCGACAACGCCGTGCTCATCCTCACCGGGCTGTCGCCGAACGCGCACGCCGCGGCGAACGAGGCCAACCCCGAACCCGGCTGGTGGGAAGCCATGCTCGGCCCCGGCAAGCCCATCGACACCGACCGCTGGTTCGTCGTCTGCGTGAATTCGCTGGGCAGCTGCAAGGGCAGCACCGGCGCCGCGTCGGTGGACCCCGCCACCGGGCGGCCCTACCGCCTCGATTTCCCCGACCTGTCCATCGAGGACGGCGCGCGCGCGGCGAAGGTGGTGGTCGAGGCGCTGGGCATCGGCACCCTCGCCTGCGTCATCGGCAACTCCATGGGCGGCATGAGCGCGCTGGCCTACCTGCTGCTGTTCCCGGGCGGCGCGCGTTCGCACGTGAACGTGTCGGGCAGCGCCCAGGCCCTGCCTTTCTCGATCGCCATCCGCTCGCTGCAGCGCGAGGCCATCCGGCTCGACCCGAACTGGAACCAGGGCCACTACGACGACCACGCCTACCCCGAGAACGGCATGCGCATCGCCCGCAAGCTGGGCGTGGTCACCTACCGTTCGGCCATGGAGTGGGACGGCCGCTTCGGCCGCGTGCGGCTCGACAGCGAATGCCGCGAGGACGACCCCTTCGGTCTGGAGTTCGAGGTCGAGCGCTACCTCGAGGGCCACGCGCGCCGCTTCGTGCGCACCTTCGACCCCAACTGCTACCTGTACCTGAGCCGCTCGATGGACTGGTTCGACGCGGCCGAATACGGCGGCGGCGACGTGATGAAGGGCCTGGCGTCCATCCGCGTGGAAAAGGCGCTGGCCATCGGCGTGCACACCGACATCCTGTTCCCGCTGCAGCAGCAGGAGCAGGTGGCCGACGGCCTGCGTGCCGGCGGCGCCGACGCCCGGTTCCTGGCGCTGGAATCGCCGCAGGGGCACGACGCCTTCCTGGTCGACATCGCCCGCTTCGGCCCCGCCATCGGCGGTTTCCTCGCCGGGCTCTGAAAAGAAACGGGGTCAGGTTCACTTATTGGCGGCTATCGCCGCCAATAAGTGAACCT
>NZ_JAYSEG010000015.1:0-68892 GCF_041913985.1 Arenimonas sp. | reverse complement strand
AAAGGGCCAGTGCCAAGCGCGCTCGCTCCCCCGTTTCGCCTGCATCGTTCTCGTGTCCGACAATGACGCGCGGCTCGGCCGAGATTCCCGACACGCCGAGCAGGCCGGAGCGGTGGTAGAGGATGCGGCCGACCTCTTCCAGCGACAGCTTCTCGATCTCCATCAGATACAGCACCGCGCCCGGGTCCAGCACGCCGGTACGGGTGCCCATCATCAACCCGTCCAGCGCCGAGAAGCCCATGGTGGTGGCCACGCTCCGCAGATCCTGCATCGCGCACAGGCTCGCGCCGCTGCCCAGGTGAGCAACGATGGTGCGTCCATGCGCGACGGCACCGTGGCGCTCGCCCAGGACCGCGGCCATGTAGGCGTAGGACAGGCCGTGGAAGCCATAGCGCCGCAGTCCGCGCTGCCACGCATCCCAGGGCAGCGGCAGCATCTGCTCGACCACTGGCAGGGTGTGGTGGAAGCCGGTGTCGAAGCAGGCGACCTGGGCGATGTCCGGGCGCTCGCGCAGCAGGATCTCGATGGCCTCCAGCGCGAACGGCTGGTGCAGCGGCGCCAGCGGGATGTAGCCCTTGAGGTCGGCCAGCACCTGGGCATCGACGCGCACCGGGTCGAAGTACTTGCTACCGCCGTGGACCACGCGGTGCGCGATCGCGGCCACGCCGCGCCCGTCGAGCCGGGCCAGGACGCGCTGCCGGATCAGCGCCAGCGCGTCGCGGTAGGGGTGGTCCGGGCCCAGTTCGATCGGGAACGGCGCCACGTCGGTCTCGCCGAAATCCGGCGCCGGCCCGCCGATGCCCTGCACCTTGCCGTTCCACAGCGGCCTGCGCGGCAGCGGCACGGCGCCGGCATCGAACACGGCGAACTTGATGCTCGACGAGCCGCAGTTGAGCACCAGCAGGACGTCTCGGGTGGGTTCGGACATGGATATGCGGCCTGCGTTCAGGCGGCGGTGTAGCCGCCGTCGGCGACCAGCGCGCTGCCGGCCAGGAAGCTGGCGCCATCGGACAGCAGGAAGGCGACGGCATGGGCGATCTCCTCGGCGCGGCCGAGCCGGCCGATCGCGTGCTTGGCCACCAGCGCCTGCCGCGTGGCGCCGTCCAGGTTGGCCAGGATCGCCGTCTCCACGTAGCCGGGGTGGATCGAGTTGATGCGCACGCCCTGGCTGGCATAGGCCAGCGCGGCCGAGCGGGTCAGGCCGGTCACGCCGTGCTTGGCGGCCACGTAGGCCGGGGCGCCGGCGTCGCCGACCAGGCCGAGGATCGAGGACATGTTGACGATGGCGCCGCCGCCGGCGGCCAGGATCGCCGGGATCTGGTAGCGCAGGCCGTACTGCACGCCGCTGAGGTTGATGTCGATGACCCGGCGCCATTCCTCGGTGGTGAGTTCACCGGCCGGCTTGAACGGGGCACCGATGCCGGCATTGTTGAACGCCAGCTGCAGCGCGCCGAATTCGCGCACGGCCAGCGCCACCGCCGATTCGGCGTCCTCTGGGCGCGAGACGTCGCCGGCGTGGGCCACGGCGGTGCCGCCGTCGGCGACGATGGCCCCGGCCACGCGCCCGGCGGTGCCGGCGTCGATGTCCGAGACCACCACACGCAGGCCGTTGGCGGCCAGCAGCCTGGCGGTGGCCTCGCCGATGCCCGAGCCGGCGCCGCTGACCAGCACCACGTCACCCTGGAATGTGTATTTCATGTCATCTCCTTCGTTTGATGGAACCGTCGTCGGCATCGGGGGCCGTTGTTCAGGGCGGGATCTGCCGGTAGCGGTGCGCCAGCAGCAGGGCGATCGCGCAGGAGGCCAGGCGCGTTTCGCGGCTGTCGGCACGGCTGGTCAGGATGATCGGCACTTTGGCACCGAGCACGACGCCGGCGCTCTCCGCGTTGCCCAGGTAGATGAGTTGCTTGGCGAGCATGTTGCCGCTCTCCAGGTCGGGCACCACCAGCACGTCGGCCTGCCCGGCCACCGGCGAGGCGATGCCCTTGGTACGCGCGGCGGCGATCGACACCGCGTTGTCGAAAGCCAGCGGCCCGTCGAGCACGCCGCCGGTGATCTGGCCCCGGTCGGCCATCTTGCACAGCGCGGCGGCGTCCAGCGTGGCCGGCATCGCCGGGTTGACGGTCTCGACCGCCGCCAGGATGGCGACCTTGGGCTCGGCCACGCCGATGACCTGCGCCAGTTCGATGGCATTGCGGACGATGTCGGCTTTCTGCAGCAGGTCCGGGGCCAGGTTGATGGCCGCATCGGTGACGATGAAGGGGCGCGGATACTGCGGCGTCTGCAATACGAAACAATGGCTGACCCGGCGCTTCGTACGCAGCCCGGTGGTGGAGGACACCACTGCCGACATCAGTTCGTCGGTATGCAGGCTGCCTTTCATCAGGGCCTCGACCTGTCCCTCGCGGGCCAGTTCGACCGCGCGCGCGGCGGCGGCGTGGCTGTGCGGCACGTCCTCGATGGCCAGGCCGGCCAGCTCCAGGCCGGCCTGGCTGGCGACCGCTTCCAGTTTCGGGCGCGGGGCGACCAGGATGGGCTCGATCAATCCCTCCGTCCTCGCCTCCAGGGCCGCCGACAGGCTCAAGGCATCGCAGGGATGCACCACTGCGACCCGAATCGCCGACTTGCCCGCGACGTGGGCGAGCAGGTGCAGCAGGCCTTCGTTGCCGGCGGCCTGGCCGGTTGTCGCGGTCATGGGCGGGTTCCTTTCTTGCCGGTGGCCTTCTTGCCGGGACGCCCAGGCGAACCGGAGGGGCCGGGACGGGTGGCGGGCTCGCCAGCGGTCCCCGATGGGACTGCAGCGCCTGCCTTGGTGCCGCGCTTTCGCGTCTGCGCAGTCCCGGGACGCGGCGCGTGCTTTGCCGCGGAAGCCGCTTTGGCGGTGGCGGCCTTGCCGACCTTCGCAGGCACGCTGGGCGCATGGGCAGGTGTCACCGGCACCGAGGCGGCCGGCGCGGCCGCAGCGGTCGCCGCTTGCGCGGCGTGTGCGAACAGGTCGAGCACGCGTCGCAGGCTGGCCTGCTCCTGGGCAGACAGGCTGCCGGCCAGTTCCACCAGACCGGCGATGATGTCGCTGGCGCGGTGGATGATGTCGGGTGGCGTGTCGGCCAGCAGCCGCGGGATCGCCGCCAGTGCGGCCTCGCCGTCGCGCCAGACCAGCAGGCCCTGTCGGCGCACCAGTTCGCGGAACCGCGCCAGGTCCGGCACGCCCAGATCCGGGCGGTCCAGGCGCGGCTGCAGCAGCTCCCAGGCATGGCGGAAATGGCGGCCGTCGGCCTCGCCGCGGGTCTTGAGCACGAAGAACAGGCCGCGGATCACCGCCTCGGCCAGCCCGCCCCGGTCCAGGTCGGCCTCCAGCCGCGCCAGCTCGCCGGCCAGGAAGGCGCGGTGCTCGGGCGAATCGCCCGGATGCGTCCTGGGCGGCTGCGGTTGGTACAGGGTCTGCCCTGCCAGCGCCTGCAGCAGGGGCGAGCCGAAGATCAGTTCGAACAGGCGTCCCTGCAAGGCGTCGCGCTGGTCCCGGAACTGATCCAGCGCCTGCACGATCGTCTCGGACAGTCGCTCCTGCGCCAGCAGGAAGGGGTTGCCCGCGGCGGCCGGCGCACGCTCCTTGCGGATCTGTTCGGCGGCGGCGGCGACCGGCACGGCCAGTGGATGCTGATCCGACCACCACTCGAAGCCGACCCGCAGCGGCTGCAGCGCTTGCAGCCAGCGGGCAGACCAGGGCGTGGAGATCGCCCGGATCCAGGGTTGCAGCGTGTTGCGGTACAGCGCCAGGTTGATCTCCGACAGGCGCGCGGCGGCCGCGAAGCGGCGGTCGGACGCGGGATCGGGCCGCACGATCTGGCCGATCTCCTCCAGGCTGCTGCCGCGGATGCGCATGAGGTACTCGGCGTCGTCGAGCTCGCCCGCCGGCACGCCGTCGGGACGGTCCTCGACCTCGGCGCGGTAAATCCCGGACGGCAGCAGGTCGATGATGTCGATGTTGGCGGCGAACTCGCGGTGTTCCTTGCGACCGACGCTGGCCGAGACGAAGATCCCCAGATGGCCGATGCTGTCGTGGGTGGCGTAGACGATGGTCTGGTCGTGGGCGACCAGGTCGTCCTTGTCGCGGTACAGGTCGGTGATCCAGCCCAGCGCCTGGCCGGGCGGGGTGATGTTGTCGCCGTAGGAGCAGAACACCACGATCGGCGAGCGTATGTTGCGCAGGTCCACGCGCACGCCGTCGGAGGTCAGCAGCTCGGCGGTGGCCAGCTTGTTGCCGATGAACAGGTTGTCGACGATGTACTGCATCTCCACGTCGTTGAGGAAGACGTAGCCGCCCCAGTACTTCTCGAAGCCCAGGTAGCGGTCGGCCTCGGTGTCGATGTTGGCGTACAGGTGGTACTGCTTCTTCCACAGGGTGTTGGCCGGGTCCAGGTGCTCGAAGTTCTGCACCAGCCAGGCGCCGTCGAAGCGCCCGGCGCCGATGTCGCTGGTCAGTGCGGTCAACCAGCTGCCGCCGGTCAGGCCGCCGCCGTAGCGCATCGGGTTGTCGCCGGCCCAGTACGAGACCGGCGCGCCGGCCAGGATGATCGGCCCGAACAGCTCCGGCCAGACCGCCGCGGTCATCAGCACCTGCCAGCCGGCCTGGCAGTTGCCGATCACCACGGGCTTGCCGTTGCCCGGATGCAGTTCGCCGACCTTGCGCACGAACGCGGCCTCGGCGCGCATCACGTCCTCGACCGTCTGCCCCGGCACCGGGTCGGGCAGGAAGCCGACGAAGTAGCACGGATGACCGGCCTTCATCGCCGCACCGATCTCGCTGTCGGGCTTGAAGCCACCGATGCCCGGGCCGTGGCCGGCGCGCGGGTCGACCACGACGAAGGGGCGCTTGGCCGGGTCGACCGGGGTTCCGGCGCCGGGCACGATGCGCGCCAGCCCGTAGTTGACCGGGCGCGGCAGGTCCAGGCCGGAGAGCACCAGTTCGGCCTCGAAGTCGAGCACGTTGGGCACGCGCTCGCGCAGGTGCGCCTGGTACTGGTTGCCGCGCTGGCGGAGTACGTCGGCATACAGCAGGCCGCGCTGCCAGGCGTCGATGGCGTATTCGGCCGCGGCGGCACCCAGCCGCAGCGGGTCGGTCGGCCAGTCTGCGGGGATGTTCCCGGTCGTCTTGTGGGGGGCGCGATCGTCGCTCATGTCGTCGGGGCCTGCGTCGGGATCAGCGTTCGATGGCGATGGCCACGCCCTGGCCACCGCCGATGCACAGCGTGGCCAGGCCCTTGCGGGCATCGCGGCGGATCAGTTCGTGGACCAGGGTGACCAGGATGCGCGCACCGGACGCGCCGATCGGGTGCCCCAGCGCGATCGCGCCACCGTTGACGTTGACCCTGGCCGTGTCCCAGCCCAGTTCCTGGTTCACCGCCAGCGCCTGCGCGGCGAAGGCCTCGTTGGCCTCGATCAGGTCGAGATCGCCGATGCGCCAGCCCGCCTTGTTCAGCGTCTTCTGCGTGGCCGGCACCGGGCCGATGCCCATGACCGCCGGGTCCACGCCGGCGCTGGCATAGCCGCGGATCCATGCCAGCACCGGCAGGCCCAGTGCCTCGGCCTTCTGCGCACTGGCCAGCAGCAGCACCGCGGCGCCGTCGTTGATCGTGGAAGCGTTGCCGGCGGTGACCGTGCCGTCCTTCTTGAACGCAGGGCGCAGCTTGGCCAGCGCCTCGGCGGTGGTGCCGGCGCGCGGCTGCTCGTCGGTGTCGAACAGCACCGGGTCACCCTTGCGCTGCGGGATTGATATCGGGGTGATCTCGTCCTGGAAGCGGCCGGCTGCGATGGCCTCGGCGGCCTTGCGCTGCGAGTCGGCGGCGAAGGCGTCCTGCTGCGCGCGGGTGATGCCGTAGCGCTCGGCCAGGTTCTCGGCGGTGATGCCCATGTGGTAGTCATTGAAGGCGTCCCACAGGCCGTCGCGGATCAGGCTGTCCTCCAGTTGCGCATGGCCCAGGCGCAGGCCGGTGCGCGCCTTGGGCAGCACGTAGGGCGCCAGGCTCATGCTCTCCTGGCCGCCGGCCAGGACCAGGTCGGCGTCGCCCAGGGCGATCGCCTGCGCGGCCAGGTGCACGGCCTTCAGGCCCGAGCCGCAGACCTTGTTGAGGCTCAGCGCCGGCACCGTGTGCGGCAGGCCCGCCGCGATCGCGGCCTGGCGCGCCGGGTTCTGGCCGCTGCCGGCGGTGAGGATCTGGCCCAGGACGACCTCGTCGATCTCCGCGGGCGCGATGCCGGTCTTCTCGACGATGCCGCGGATCAGCGCCGCGCCCAGGGCGTGGGCCGGCAGGCCGGACAGCGTGCCCTGGAAACTGCCGATGGCGGTGCGGGTGGCCGCCAGGATTGCAATGTCGTTGCTCAACTCATGTCCTTTTCTTTGCGGGAGGGCGCCTGACCGCCGGCGCGACCGGCGCCGCGGCGGGCGCGGCGTCAGTACATGTGCTGGCCGCCGTTGATGGACAGGTTGCTGCCGGTGAGGAAGCCGGCGGCATCGCCGGCGACGAAGCCGATCAGCGCGGCGATCTCGTCCGGTTCACCCAGGCGACCGACCGGGATGCCAGCGATGATCTGGTTGCGCACGTCCTCGGGCACGGCCATCACCATCTGCGTGGCCAGGTAGCCTGGCGAGATGGTGTTGACGGTGATGCCCTTGCGCGCCACCTCCTGGGCCAGCGCCTTGGTGAAGCCGTGAATGCCGGCCTTGGCCGCCGAGTAGTTGGTCTGGCCGAACTGGCCCTTGGAGCCGTTGATCGAGGAGATGTTGATGATGCGGCCCCAGCCGCGTTCGAGCATGCCGTCGATGAACACCTTGGTGACGTTGTACATCGAGTCCAGGTTGACCCGGAGCACCGCGTCCCAGTTCTCCTTGCTCAGCTTGCGGAAGGTCGCGTCACGGGTGATGCCGGCGTTGTTGACCAGGATGTCCACCACATGCCCGTCGGCGGCGATGCGCTCGGCCATGGCCTGGGTCGAAGCCCAGTCGGCCACATCCACGCCGTAGCACTGGAAGGTGTAACCGGCATCGGCCTCTTTGCGCAGCCACAGGTTGGCGGCTTCGTCGCTGCGGGCGTGGGTGACCAGCACCGTATGTCCGGCATCGTGCAGATGGCGGGCGACGGCCTCGCCCAGCCCTCCCATGCCGCCAGTGACCAGCGCAGTATGTGTTGTGCTGCCCATTCCGATCAGTCTCCCTTGGGCGCCTTGCGCTGGGTGGCCTCGGTCGTCTGCGACCACAAGGCATTCCACTGCTTGAAGACGTCGGCGAAGGGCGACGCGGAGTTGTCGCTGCCGAGCGCGCTGCTCACGGCCTTGTGCCAGCTCTCGATGGCCTGCTGCAGTCCCGACGTGAAGGCCGCCTGGTTCTTGATCGCGACCTGTTGGAACGTCTGCACGTGCGCAACGCGGCCCTGGAACTGACGCCAGAAGGCTTCAGGCGGCAACGACGCCAGTGCCTGCCAGTTGGCCGAACGCAGCACGCCTTCGATCTCGGCCGAGGTTTCCGCGATCCCCTGCGAACTGGCCTCCTTCACCGAGTCCAGCCATTGATGGCTGCTTTCCTGCAGCAAGCGAGTCAGGCGCAACTGCAGTTCGGCGTTGGCCTTGAGGAGGTTCAGGGGAAGCGTTTCGGTGGTCATGGGTAGTGCCTCACTGAGTGGAAGTCCCGAGTCAGGGACGGATTCAGGCCATCTGGCTGATGGTCCTGCGGAAACGGGTGAGCGCGAGCGCGAACAGGGCCGAACCGATCAGCGCCAGGGCCAGGAAGGGCTTCCAGACCACGCCGATGCCGGCGCCGCGGTAGAGGATGGCCTGGGCCAGTTCCACGAAATGCGTGGTGGGCGCGGCCAGCATGATGTCCTGCACCAACTGCGGCATGCTCTCGCGCGGGGTCATCGAGCCCGACAGCAGTTGCAGCGGGACCAGCACCAGCACCATCAACATGCCGAACTGCGGCATGTTGCGCGCCAGCGTGGCCAGGAAGATGCCCAGCGAGGTGGTCGCGAACAGGCACAGCGCCGCGCCGACCACGAACAGCGCCAGCGAACCTTCGATCGGCACGCCCAGCAGACCCCGCACCACCAGGTTGAGCGAGACGAAGGCGGTCACCAGCACCACCAGCCCCATCGACCAGACCTTGGACAGCATGATCTCGGCCGGGGTGACCGGCATCACCAGCAGGTGTTCGATGGTGCCGTGCTCGCGCTCGCGGATCAGCGCCGCGCCGGTGAGGATGATCGAGAGTATGGTGACGTTGTTGATGATCCGCATCAGCCCGCCGAACCAGGTCTTGTCCAGCGACGGATTGAAGCGCGCGCGCAGCGCCAGTTCGATCGGCATCGCGGTGCTGCCGCGCTGGCGCCGCACGAACTCGTTGACCTCCAGGTTGATGATCTGCTGCACGTAGCTGTTGCCGGTGAAGGCCTGGCTCATGCGGGTGGCATCGATGTTGAGCTGCAGCGCGGGTTGCCGGCCGGCCAGCACGTCGCGCTGGAAATTGGGCGGGATGTCGAGCACGAAGGTGTAGGCGCCCGAGTCCATGCCGGGATCGACCTCGCCCAGCGAGATCATCGCCGGCGGCGAGAACTGCGGGGGATAGAACGCCGAGGCGATGCGTTGCGACAGCGCCGAGCGGTCCTCGTCGACGATGGCGATCGGCGCGTTGTGCAGGCTCTCGGGCATGGCCGTGGCGGCGGTGTGGATCGACACGGTGAACACGTAGGCGATCAGCACCAGCAGGATCGGGTCGCGCGCCAGGCTCCACAGCTCCTTGATGCCCAGGCGATAGACGTTGGCCAGGTGGGGGAGTTTCACGTCAGCGCTCCTGTTTGCGGGTCAGGGCGATGGCCAACCCCAGCACTACCGGCACGGCCAGCAGCAGCGACCACAGCGCGCCGCCCAGGTCGCGCAGGTGCAGCGCCTTGCTGAACACACCGCGGCTGATCGCGATCATGTGGCTGGCCGGATAGGTTTCGCCCACCACCCGGCCGACGCCTTCGAGCGAGGAGATCGGGTCGACCAGACCGGCGAACTGGGTCACCGGAATGACCGTGCCCACCACCACCAGGAACATCGAGGCGATCTGGCTGCGGGTGACCGTGGAGGCCAGCAGCCCGAAACCGGTGGATACCGTGGTGAAGATCAGCGCCGCCAGCGTCAGCGCCAGGAAGCTGCCGGTGATCGGCACGCCGAACACGGTGACCGCCAGCAGCGCCATGGCCAGGAAGTTGAGCATCGCCAGGGCCACGTAGGGCAGTTGCTTGCCCAGCAGGAACTCGCTGCGGGTGACCGGGGTGACGTAGAGGTTGGTGATCGAGCCGCTCTCCTTCTCGCGCACCACGGCGAGCGCCGTGAGCATCGCCGGCAGGATCAGCAGCAACAGCGGCACCACCGCCGGCACCATCGCCGGCAGGCTGCGCACGTCGGGGTTGTAGCGGTAGCGCGATTCGATGGCGATCGGGCTGGCCAGCTGCATGCCGAAGCGCTCGCGCGCCTGCTCGGCCAGCCAATGCAGGTGGATGCCCTGCAGGTAACCCTGGATGGTCTCGGCGCGGGTGGGCGTGGCGCCGTCGAACCAGGCACCGACCTGGACGCTGTTGCCACGCAGCACGTCGCGGGCGAAGCCCGGCGGGATCTCGATGGCCAGCGCCAGCTCACCGCTGCGCATGCGTCGGTCCAGCTCCTCGTAGTCGGCCAGCGGCGCGCGTTCGATGAAGTAGCGCGAGCCTTCCAGGCTCATCGCGTAGCTGCGGCTGAGGCTGGTTTGGTCATGGTCGAGCACCGCGTAGCGCAGATCCTCCACGTCCAGGCTGATGCCATAGCCGACCACGAACATCAGCAGCAGCGAACCGACCAGCGCCAGCGTGGCGCGCACCGGATCGCGCTGCAGTTCCAGCGCTTCGCGCCAGACGTAGCTGATCATGCGCTGCAGGCTGAAAGGCTTGCGACGGGCGTCGCGATGGCCATCGGCGCGGGGCTGCGCGGGCGCCGCGTCGTCGCCGGTCTGCCCGGGCGTGCCGCCGCCGGCCTCGACCAGATAGCCGATGAAGGCCTCTTCCAGTGTCTGCGCACCGCGCTTGGCCACCAGCGCGGCCGGGGCATCGCTGTCGAGCACCTTGCCCGCATGCATCATCGACATGCGGTCGCAGCGCTCGGCCTCGTTCATGAAGTGGGTGGAGATGAAGATCGTCACCCGGTCGCGCCGCGACAGCTCCACCAGCAGGCGCCAGAACGCATCGCGCGCGACCGGGTCCACGCCCGAGGTCGGCTCGTCGAGGATGAGCAGCTCCGGCTTGTGCACCATCGCCACCGCCAGCGACAGGCGCTGGCGCACGCCCATCGGCAGGCTGGCGGGCAGGCTGTGCACGACCGCCTCCAGGCCGAAGCGTTCGACCATCTCCTGCACCCGCGCCGGGATGTCGTCCTCGGGCACCTTGAACAGGCGCGCATGCAACACCAGGTTCTGCTGCACGGTCAGTTCGGAGTACAGCGAGAACGCCTGTGACATGTAGCCCACCCGGCGGCGGGTGTCGATGTCGTGCGGGTCGACCTCGTTGCCGAACAGCCAGGCGCGGCCCTCGCTGGCCGGCAGCAGGCCGGTCAGCATCTTCATCGTGGTCGACTTGCCGCAGCCGTTGGAGCCGAGGAAGCCGAAGATCTCGCCGCGGCGGATGCGGAAGGACACATGATCGACCGCCACGAAGTCGCCGAAGCGCATGGTCAGGTCCTGGGCCTCGATGGCGATGTCGCCGTCATCGCCGCTCAATGGCGGGATCACGACCGGCTGGTGGTCGCGGGTTTTTTCTTCCGGCAACAGGGCGATGAAGGCCTCTTCCAGCGAAGCCGAGCCGGTCCGCGCCAGCAGTTCGGCCGGCGTGCCGGTGGCCAGCACCTTGCCGTCGTCCATCGCCACCAGCCAGTCGAAGCGCTGCGCCTCGTCCATGTAGGCGGTGGCCACGACCACGCTCATCTCCGGGCTCTGCCGCCGGATCCGCGCGATCAGGTCCCAGAACTGCGCCCGCGCCAGCGGGTCGACGCCGGTGGTCGGCTCGTCGAGCAGCAGCAGGTCGGGGTCGTGGATCAGCGCGCAGCACAGCCCGAGCTTCTGCTTCATGCCGCCCGAGAGCTTGCCGGCCGGGCGCGAAAGGAACGGATACAGGCCCGTGGCCCGGGTCAGCTCGTCGATGCGGCGGCGGCGCTCGGCCGCGCCGTGGCCGAACAGGCGGGCGAAGAACTGCAGGTTTTCCTCGACCGACAGCGTCGGATACAGGTTGCGGCCCAGGCCCTGCGGCATGTAAGCGATGCGCGGGCAGACCGCGTTGCGGTGGCCGCGCCGGGCCATGTCACCGCCCAGCACCTCGACGCGGCCGGCCTGGATCCGGCGGGCGCCGGACACCAGCGCCAGCAGGCTGGACTTGCCGACCCCGTCCGGGCCGATCAGGCCGACCATGCGGCCGGCGGGAATGTCCAGATCGACGCCATCCAGCGCGGACACCTTGCCGTAGTCCAAGCGCACGCCCTGCAGTTGCACGACGGTGGGCGCGTTCGGCTTGGTCATGTCCGCTTACTCCACCGGCACATTGGCAACCAGATCGGCGGGCCAGGCCTGGTCGCTGTCGAGCCGGATCCAGGCCACCCCGGGCACTCCGGTCTTGACCTGCTCCAGATGCCGACGCAGAAGATCCTCGGGAATCTGCGCACGCACGCGGAACATCAGCTTCTGGCGCTCGTTGGCGGTCTCCACCGTCTTGGGCGTGAACTGGGCCTGGCTGGCGACGAAGGAGATCGTGGCCGGGATCACGTATTGCGGCGCGGCGTCGAGCACGATCCGCACCTCGCTGCCGATGGCGATGCGGCCGGCGCTGGTCTCGGGCACGAAGAAGGTCATGTAGACGTCGGACAGGTCGAGCAGGTTGAGCACGCGCCCGCCGGCGCCGAGCACTTCGCCCGGCTGCGCCACGCGCACCTGCACCCGGCCGGCGCGCGGCGACTTGAGCGCGCTGTCGTCGATGTCGGCCTGGATCCGCGCCACCGCGGCCTCGGCCGCGCGGACCGTGGACTGCGCCCCGACCAGCTGTGCCTCGGCGGCGCGCACGGCCGCCTGAGCAGCGGCGGCCTGGGCCCGGGCCGCCGCGACCGCCGCTTGGCTGGCGCGTACCCGCGCGCGGTCGTCGTCCAGTTCCTGGGCCGAGGAGGCGCCCTCCACCGAAAGCGTCTCCGAACGTGCCAGCCGGCGGCGCGCGGCATCGAGCTCGGCCTCGCGCTGGGCGACCAGCGCCTGCGCGGTGGCCACCTCGCTCTGCCGCAGCGCGATCTGCGCCTGGGCCGCGGCCACGCCGTGCTCGGCCTGTTGCCGCCCGGCCTCGGCCTGGTCGTACTGGGCGCGCAGGGTGTCGGTCTGCATCCGCGCCAGCGTCTGCCCGGCCTGCACGAAGTCGCCCTCGCGCACCAGGATCTCCTCCACCCGGCCGGGCAACTTGGTGGCCACGTCGATCTCGGTGGCCTCGATGCGCCCGTTGCCGCTGGCGAATCCCTCGCCCGGACCGTGGTCGGACCAGCGCTGCCAGCCCCACCAGGCCAGCACCGCGACGGCGACGACCAGCGTGGCGGGGACGATGCGTTTCTTGGAAAAAAGGGACGATGCTTTGCTCATGGTATGTCCGACGCCCGTTGCGAATGGGTGGAAAGGCCTGCTTCAGCGCCACCGGAGCGCTGGCCAGGCCCGCCTCCGAGCGCGCCGTACAGCGCGACCTGGCTGGACAGCAGCGCACGGCGCACCTGCACCAGTTGCTGCTCGGCGTCCAGCAGGTTGCGCTGCGCGTCGAGGACTTCGAGATAGGCGGCCGAGCCGTTGTCGTAGCGCAGTTGGGCCAGCCGGGAGCGTTCGGCCAGGGCCTGGCGCGCGACGGTCTGCACCTGCAACTGCTCGGCCAGCCAGTGGCGGGCCGCCAGCGCGTCGGCGACCTCGCGGAACGCGGTCTGGATGGATTTCTCGTACTGGGCCACCGCGATGTCGCGGCGCACTTCGCTGAGCTCCAGGTTGGCGCGGCGACGGCCCGCGTCGAAGATCGGCAGCGACAGCGTCGGCAGAAAGGTCCACGCGCGGCTGCCGGAATCGAACAGGCCATCGAGCTCGGCGCTGGCCGTGCCCCAACTGCCGGTCAGGGCGATGCGCGGGAAGAACGCCGCGCGCGCGGCGCCGATGTTGGCATGGGCGCCACGCAGCTGATGCTCGGCGGCGATGAGGTCTGGGCGACGGACCAGCAGGTCCGAAGGCAGCCCTGGCTGCAGCGCCGCCAGCACCGTGTCCTCGTCGAACGGCGCGCGGGCTGGGAGTGCGCCGGGATCGGCGCCGACCAACTGGGCCAGTGCGTGGTACTGGCTGGCGCGCGCGCGTTCGAGCTGGGCCAGCAGCGCCTGCGCCTGGGTCAACAGGGTCTGCACCTGGGTCAGGTCCAGCCGGGAGGTCGAGCCGACTTCCTGGCGGCGCTGGAAGATGCGGTAGGACTCCGCGCGCGAATCCACGGTGCGGCGCGCGATCGCCACGCGCTCGTCCAGTTCACGCAGCCCCAGGTAGCCATCGGCGACCTGGACGATCAGCGCCAGTTCGACCGCCTGACGGCCGGCATCGGTGGCCAGCCACTGCTGCAGTGCCGCATCCTTCAGGTTGCGTATGCGGCCCCACAGGTCCAGTTCCCAACTGCTCAGGCCGACTTCGGCGCGGTATTCGCTGCCGACCACGGACTGCCCATAGTAGTTGAGATCGCCCGGCACCCGCGCGCGCGCGCCCTGCACGCCCAGGCCCAGGCCCGGGAATTGATCGGCGCGCTGGATCTGGAATGCGGCCCGGGCTTCCTCGGCCCGGAGCGCGGCGACGCGCAGGTCGCGGTTGTTGCCCAGCGCCGTCTCGATCAGGCGCTGCAGCAGCGGATCGGTGAAGTAGTCGCGCCAGGGCGGCAGATCCTCGCGCCCTGGCGTCGATGCGCCCACGGCGGACGCATAGCTCTGCGGTACCGGCGCGACGGGCGGTTCATACTCCGGCGCCAGGCTGGCGCAGCCGGCCAGCAGCGCCAGCGCGGTGCTGGCCAGGATCGGCCGGGCCCGCAGCGGCGGCGGACGGCGCTTGCCACCTGTGGCGACGGCTGGCATATCGTTCATGTCATGTCTCCAGCACGTAGTGGCCCGGCGCCGCGTACTGCGGCTTGTAGCCCTTGGAGGGCGCCCCGATCGCGGGCGGCTTGACGGGCGTTCCCGAGCGTTCCTGCAGCCACGCGATCCAGGCCGGCCACCACGACCCGTCCTGTACCGGCGTCTGCTCCAGCCAACGGTCGGGGGGCACGTAGCTGGCGCCGGCCGCACGCGTACCGATCCGGTAGCTGCGTCTGGGCCTGCCCGGTTCGCTGACGATGCCGGCGTTGTGCCCGCCGCTGGTCAGCGCGAAGGTGATCTCGGTGGGCGTGAGGTAATGCAGCTTGTACACCGAGCGCCAGGGCGCGACGTGGTCGGTGAGCGTGCCGACGGCGAACGTCGGCAGACCGATGTCGCCCAGCGAGACCGGACGGCCGCCGACCGGGTAGCGCCCCTCGCTGAGATCGTTGTCCAGGAACAGCCGCCGCAGGTACTGCGAATGCATCTTCGCCGGCATCCGGGTCAGATCGGCATTCCAGGCCATCAGGTCGTTCATCGGCCTGCGGTCGCCGAGCAGGTATTCCTGCACCATCTTCGACCAAAGCAGGTCATAGGAGCGCAGCATCTGGAAGGCGCCGGCCATCTGGTCGCCGCGCAGATAACCGGCCTCGGCCATCTGCGCTTCCAGCATGGACACCTGGCTTTCGTCGATGAACAACCCGAGTTCGCCGGGTTCGCTGAAGTCGGTCTGCGCCGTGAACAGGCTCAACGAGGCCAGACGCTCATCGCCATCGCGCGCCATCGCCGCAGCGGCAATCGCCAGCAGCGTCCCGCCCAGGCAATAACCGGTGGCGTGCACCTTGCGCTTGGGAACGATCGCGTTGACGGCCTGCAGCGCTGCATGGAAGCCCTGCTCCAGATACTCGTCCATGCCCAGATCGCGCTCGGCCTGGCCCGGGTTCTTCCAGGAGATGCAGAACACCGTATAGCCCTGGCCTACCAGATACTTGATCAGGGAGTTGTGCGGAGAAAGATCGAGGATGTAGTACTTCATGATCCAGGCGGGGATCACCAGCACCGGCTCCGGGTGCACCGTTTCGGTCGAGGGCGCGTACTGGATCAGCTCCATCAACTGGTTGCGCAGCACCACCTTGCCCGGCGTGGCGGCCACATCGCGACCGACCACGAACGCCTCCGCTCCTGCGGGCGGCAGCTTGGCCAGCGAGCGCTCGATGTCGTCAAGCAGATGCGCCAGGCCGCGCTGCAGGTTCGCGCCATCCTCGGCGACGGTACGTGCCAGCGCCTCTGGATTGGTCAGCAGGTGGTTGCCGGGAGAGAGCATGTCCAGCCACTGCCTGGCCGCGAAGGCCACCACGTTCTCGTGGTGCTTGTCCACGCCGGATACGCCATGGGTGGCCTGCGACCACCACTGCTGGTTGAGCAGAAAGACCTGATGCAACAGGTTGAACGGCCAATGGCGCCATTCCGGGGCAGCGAAGCGCCGATCCTGCACCGGTGTCTCGATGCAATCGCGGGCTTCTCCCGTGCCGGCCAGAAGGCATTCGCGCAGATAGCCGGCAAGCGCGGACGCCTGTTCGGCCGCCAGTGACATCAACTCGGACTGCTTGCCCGGCGAGGAGGCCAGATGCGAAGCCCAATCCGTCCACGCCAGCAGGAGAGACTGCGGCGAGATGGACGCGCTGGCAGCGGCCTGGACAGCGCGGGCCAACGCATCCATCTGTATCGAGACTTCACCTTCATTCGCCATCAAAACGCGTCCTCTTCCTATGACGATCAATGAATTACGCAAGAAACGATCCGTGCGTCGTTTTGGACTATAGCATCAATTCCCCAAATGCGAAGCGCTTATCCGCGGCTCGATCGGTCACGTGGGCGTACGCATGGGCCGCTCTACGACAAGGGGTGCGGCACGGGTGGGCGTTGAAGTGAAGCTCCGTGCTGCCTTGATTGCAGCTCTGAAAGCAGAATGGCGAGACTGCGCCAGGCGAGCCGCGTTAGAATTGCCGCAACAATTTCGCAGCGTGTTGAAGCAGGCCTAGGCCGGGAGATATCTTGAGTAGCTCGTCTCACCGAGGCGGTCGGCGGCGCCGTTATTTGCCAGGAGCCGAGCGAAAGCGGGAAATCCTGGATGCTGCACTGATCGAGTTCCTCGCACATGGGTTTACCAAGACCACTGTCGAGGGAATCGCCATACGCGCAGGCATGTCGAAGTCAGGGGTCTATGCGCACTTCGGCAGCAAGGATCAGGTCTTCGAAGAACTGTTGATGGCAGCCTTGCCTACGACGGAAGATTCTTTCAGCGTGTTTCTGTCCGAGGCCAATGGCTCGATCCAGGAGATAGCAGAGGCCTACATCGACAAGCTCTATGCACGCCTGGACAGTCCGCTTGCCGTTCCGACCTTCCAGTTGCTGATCGCGGAGAGCAAGCGGGTACCCGGCCTCATCGAACGATGGCACGCCAACATCCTGTTGAAGATGCGCGCGAGTTCGCAGGCCTTGGTCGACGAATGCGTACGCCGGGGAGTGATGCGTCAAAGCGCGCTGACAGAACATTTCGAGATCGTGCTTTGCCCTGTCGTGTATTGGCTGGCCAAATGCGTGCTGCTGGGCGAGCGCGCTGAAGAAACGGGCCTGTCGCTGAAAAAAATGCACGAGCTTCACAAGAAGTTGTTTCTGGAACTGCTCTTGCCTCGTTAATGATCCCGATATGGCGAGGCTGAGCGCCGTCGTTCGACAGCCTGGACACCGACCAGTCTGCGAAATCAATTGACCGCTTGCCGTCAACGTGATCGACCTCAGCGTCCGCGGGCCGAGCCAGGCGAATGGATTACCGGCTGAGCATTGATCATCCAACTGTCGGCCCTCGCTGCCTTCCGATCTCCCACGACACCCCGCCGCCACGCACCGTCGCCGCGATCTGCTGCCCCAACCGTGGCTCGATCACGGGTCGCCACGGCACCAGGCTGAACCCCATGCCGTCATCGAGCATCGCGTAGCGCCCGCTCGCCAGCATGACCGAGCGCCGGTAGATACCGGCGACCCGCTGCCCATCCGCCGCCGGGCGATGCGCCAGTCCGGTTTCGGCGGCAATGTCCTTGGCGGCCTGCGCCAGTTCCCGGTTGCGCAGCGTGCCAAGCAGGTTGCGCGCCAGGATGATGCGCTGCCCGCGCCGCTCGGCCAGCCCCTGTTCGGCCAGGAAGTCGGCGCGCTGCTGGATGGCCTGCTTGGCCTCGCCGCCAAAGCCCAGGTCGCCCAGCCCACGGTCGCCGCCGATCAGTTGCTGGTCAAGCCAGGTCGCGCCGATGACGCGGGCCTGCCGCTCGATGGACAGATGCGATTTCAGCTCCACCGCCACGCCACCCAGGCGCTGCGCGTCGTACTGGCGACCACGCTCGGCCAGATCGTCTGGCACCTTCCATAGCCCTTCGGCCACGCGCTCCACGATGCCGGCCCGGCGCAGGGCTTCCAGCCGGCGGACGTGGGCGGCGACAACCTCCTGCGGGTCGCGTCCGGGCTTGGCCCGGCCCTGTTCGATGGCAAGGTGATGGTCGGCACGGTACAGGCCATCACTCGCCAGCGCGGCGATGTTCTTGTCGGCGGCGCGAACCTCGGTCGAACCCTTCACTTCCACGATGGCGCCGGCCGGGTACTGCTCCAGCTCGGTGCGCGGCGGCAGCGCCACGTAGTGCGCCTTGCCGTCCACGCCGTCGATGACCAGATAGCCTCGGTCGTACAACTCGTCGGCCAGCCCTTTGCCTGCGACACGGCCCACGATGGTGTGGCCGTTTTCGCCATCGTCCTGGCCGGGCTGGAACACGGCCAGCTCGCGCTGCCTGCCGCCCATCGCCCGCTGCATGGTGCGGATGATGTCGCCGCGCTCGGCCATCGCCCGCAGGGTGGATTCAGCTTCTGCATGAATGGCCCAGGTGCCCGGCGCCGTTTCCGTCGCCAGTCCCATGCGCTGCAAGTGTTGCAGGCGACCGACGAGCAGCAGGCGCCGGCGTTGCAGCCTGGGTTCGGCAAGCCGTTCCGTGTGAACCAGGCCATCGACGGCTTCACGCTGCAAGGTGCGATCCAGGCTTGTCCATCGCTCCTGTTCCACCTCGCGGGCCAGGGTACGCTGTATCTCCAGCTCGGTGCGCGGCCCCAGCCACTCGGTCGCCAGTTCCATCGCCCGCTCGCGCATGCCGCGCGTGATGTAGTCCTGCGAGACGATCAGATCCTTGCCGGTGTCGTCCTTGCCGCGCAGCACGACGTGGGTGTGCGGGTTGTCGGTGTTCCAGTGATCGACCGCCACCCAGTCCAGTCGCGTGCCCAGGTCGGCCTCCATCCGTTGCATCAGGTGCCGGGTGTAGGTGCGCAGGTCGTCGAGTTGTTCCGCGTCTTCGGGGGAGACGATGAAGCGGAATTGATGGCGGTCGCCCCGGCCGCGTTCCTCGAAGGCGGCGGTGTCGGCCTCGTCGGTCGCCGGCCCGTAGGCATGGCCCGGCCCGCCCTGCCTGTCCACGCCCTCGCGCTCGATGTAGCGCAGGTGCTGGACGGTGGAGCGGCCGCTGGCCTGCTGGAGATACACCAGCCGCACCTTGACCGTGGCGCGGCGTGAGTTTGCCGTCAGCGACTGGCCGGTGAAGCGGGCCGCCACATGGCCGCGTCCCAGGCGTGAACCGGGCGCCTTGCCCCGCTTGCCGCCGGTCGCGTTGGCCGCCTTGCCGGCCTGGCGCAGCACCTGCGAAACAAAGGTGTCGCCGCGCTGCTTGGGCTTGCCGGGCCGGATGCGGAAATGGTCGTCACCGGGGGAGTTTCCGCGCTGGTTCATGGCGTGGCTCCAGGCAAGCCCGTCGCACCCTGGCGGGCGAGGCACGCGGATTCTCCAATGGCTGCAAGGCATTGGCTGCTGTCGCGGCACGAAGCCGCCATAAGGCGCGTGCCGCGCCACCCCCACGTGCAGACTGGCTTTGCGCGCACCCTGGTGCCGCACCCTTCAATCTTGCCTTCCTCCTTTGCCTTCCGCTGTCGCTCCAGGCACCGGCGGCCCGGCGGCGCTGCTGCGGGAGCAGCCAGCGCGCCGGCGAACGCGCGAACTGACGCTATGAAGGCCGCAGGCCGGGCGCGTTCGAGGCAAGACGCCTGCACGTTGGACGGCTTCGCCGAAGGCAGCGCGACGTGCGGTGCGAATGCACCGGCACGGCAGGCGCGACGACACGGCGACGAACAGTAGAACGACATGCCCGATGGCACGCCGGAGCGCAGCGAATTGGCGGCCATCATGGGCGTGTCTCCAGCCAGACCGGATGCGCGACGCCGATCACGGCGGATGCGCTGACCGGGCCGAAATACCGGCTGTCGAACGATGCCGGGTTGGTCACGCTCAACAGGAACAGCTCGCCCGGTTCGAGGCGGCGGCAAAGCTGCAAGGATGGCAGCGGCCGGCCCAGCCGGTCGGCAGGCAGCACGGCGGCCGCAGGCACGCCGTCGATGCGTACCTGCCCGGCGACGATGCAGACGTGTTGCGGCGCGACCGCGCCCACACGTTTGAGCAGCGGCACGCGCGTCGGCAGGTAGCCGCGCTGCGCAGCCAGCATGGCGGCCCTGTCGGGCAGTGGCACCAGCACGATGCTGTCCACGGACAACGGACGTGGCAGCGAGGCGGTGCGCGGGGCGAACGGTTCTATGCGATACCAGCCGACCGCCACGCTGTCGGACGGGTTGTAGATCAGGCGCGGCGGTGGTTGCACGAAAGCCGCCCAGGCCAGCGCAGCGAGACCGATGGCGGCCAGTGTCGCCACGACGACGCGAGCGCGCAAACGTGAACGTGGGTACAAGCGAGGACGCGGCGCAACGGCCGACGCGCCGCCCGTGTTGGTCGGGGCCGTCATGGCAGCACCTTCCCGGCCAGCCAAGCGGCGTGCCGCTCGGCGGTGTATTCGGGCAGCGCAAGGCGGGCCGCCAGACGGTTGCCCAGCGTGCGCCAGTACGCGGGCGACACGTCGATGGCGGCGATGCCCAGCGCTTCGATGGCGTCGATGCGTTCCAGCACGGCGCGCACATTGGCATCGCCTTCTGCGTGCAGCAGCAGGCGCGCGCCTGGCTGCACGCCTGGGATGCGCTGCACGGCATCGAGCGGCGTGCACGTTTGCATCACCATGAGCTGCCATCGGATCGTGCCGTAATCGTTGGCCTGCCAGCGGATGCGGCAGAGCATCGCGCCCGGCAGGAACACTGCGCAGCGCCGCCAGCGGTCTAGCTGGAGTGTGCGCGCAGGTTCTCCAAAGCGCAGGTAGAGTTTGAAACGGGCCTCGATGTAGGCCAGCGAAACGCGCGTCAGCGGCACGTTGCCGGCCTGTCCGGCGAGTGCCGAAAGCGCAGGCAGCGGCATAGCCGGTGCCGCGTTCGCGGCAGGCAAAGCGGATGCGGTCATGGTGTGTTCTCCCTGTGGTGATCGGGAAACTCCCGCTCCAGCAGGCCGCGCAGCAGGTCGGCCACGGTCACGCCTTGCGTGAAGGCCGACACCTTGATGCGCGCCCGCATGGCGGGCGTGATGTCCAGGGTCAGGCGCGCGGTGTAGAGGTCGCCTTTGCCCAGCGCATCGGCATCGCCCTGGCGAATCCACGCTTCTGCGTGCGGATTCGCGGGCGGACGTGCGCCGATGCCGACACGCTTGCCGCGTGGTGGTGGCTTCGCCGTCATGTCGGCCACCGCAGCAGTTCATCCACCAGGGCGGTGATTTCGCGGGCGGCGGCGCTGTCGGGCGCTGTCTCGCGGGCGAGCCGGCCAGCGGCCACGCTGTCGGCGAACACGATGCGCTGATGCACCTCCGAGCGCAGCGCGGGCAACGGCTGTTCGGCCAGCGATTGCCGTGCCTCACGCCCGATGATGGTGGTGCTGACGCGCCGATTGATGACGAAGGCCGCGCGCAGCGCAGGCCGGAACACCTGTGCCTCGCGGATCAGCGAAACCATCTCGGCGCTGGCCCACACGTCGTAGGGGCTGGGCTGCACCGGGATCAGCACGCGCTCGGCCGCCAGCAGTGCGGAGCGCGCCAAGGCCGCGATGCGCGGCGGGCCGTCGATGATGACGTGATCGGCCCGCCTGGCGAGTTCTGGCGCTTCCTGATGCAGCGTTTCGCGGGCGAGGCCGACGGCGCTGAACAGCCGCGGCAAGCCTTGCTGACTTCTGCGCTGCGTCCAATCCAGCGATGAACCCTGCGGGTCGGCATCGAGCAGGATGACGTGCTGGCCGCGCATCGCCAGCTCGCCGGCGATGTGCGTGGCGAGCGTGGTCTTGCCGACGCCGCCTTTCTGGTTGAGCAGAGCAAGGATCATGGCGCGGCCCTCCCTGCTGGAAAGCCGGTCTTTCGCTCCTGCATTTCGTGCCGTTGGGTGGTTGTCCACCGAAACGGCGCGCTTCTACTAAAAGTTATGTATTTACTGTTAGGGAAGTTAAGGGGCGAGAAAACCCAGCAGCGGCGCGGGTTTGCGGCCGATTTTGTTGCCTGATAGCACGAGGATTTGTTGCCTGATAGCACGAGTCCACTGTTGCCTGATAGCACGAGTGAATTAACAGGTTTTCCCGCACTTATCCCCGTGCCGTATGCAGCACGGGCCGGAAGGTCAGCAGTTCGGTTTTCTCGCCAGGCATCCGCTCGATGCCCAGGACGTAGCCGGGCAGCGACTGCCGCGCCACCAGCGCGCGCAGGTCGGCGGCGAAGTCGTAGAAACGCGCCACGCTGCCCGACTTGCGGTACAGGTGCTGGAAATCGAATTGCCAGCCGTGTTCCTGCCGTCCGCCGTGCTTGCGCACCAGGCGGTACAGCCACCGCTCGATGCCACCAGTGAGCCGGAAGTACGTCGGGTCGATGGTCAGCACCAGGGCCGCGTCCACCACGCCCGCGTAGAACCAGTCCGGCAGGATCAGCTCGATGCCCAGCGGCGTGCCGCTGGCATCGGCCAGTTCCTTCCACTCGTTGATCCACGAGAAGCGATGCAGTCGCCTTCCCGTGGTTTCGCGGATGGACGTGGCCACCGTGGTCGATTGCAGCCGGTCGAGCGCGGCCTTGAGGCGCTGGTAGTCGCGCAGCGACGTACCGCGCCCGATGAAGCGCAGGATTTCGTAAGGGCGCACCTGCATCAGCCGCGAGGTCGGGATGCCCGCGTCGCGGGCTTCCACGATCTGCGAGGCCGCCCAGATCAGGATGTCGGCATCCCAAATGGTCGCTATGCCATGCTCCTGCGTCCCCTCCACGCGGATGGTGATGCCGCCTGCCCGGAAGTCGATCGGCGCCGTGCGGCGCGACTTCGCCAGCGAGAAGAACGGAAAGGCCATCAAGTCCTGGCTGTCGCGTGGCGCCATGTCGCCCGGCAGCGCGCGGAACAGGTCGAGCTGTTCGCGCTGCTGCAAGGCTTGCCCTGGCGGGCTGGACATGGCGAAGGCCACCCACGCGCCGATGGTCAGCGGCCGTCACGGTAGTCGCCCGCATGCCGTTCGGCATATTCCGGGTCGGAAGTGGCCGCGTAGCTGCGCGCATCGGCCCAGGCGTCGAGGTCGCTCACCGCATACATGACGCGGCGGCCGAACTTGCGGAACTTCGGGCCACCGCCGATCACGCGCTGCTTCTCCAGCGTGCGCGGCGACAGGCGCAGGTAGTCGGCGGCCTCGTCGTTGGTCAGGTAGCGTTGGGGCTGCGCGGGCGCAGGGACAGCAGCGGCGGCAGGCCGCAAGGGAGCGGGTCGCATGGGATGTACCTCCATCAAGCCCGGCCACACCACGCGGCCGGATAGAGGCACTTTCAAGAAAGATGGGCTTCTTGCTAAGGGACGAATTGCAGGGACTGCAAAACGTCCCCCCTTACTACGATGCAACTGGCGAGACCTGCGCCAGACTGCGATAGCCGCCGCGCATCAGCGCCTCGCCACGCCTGACCAGCCGCCGCACGCGGGCACGCAAGGCGCTGTCCTTGTGCCAGTCGGCCACGACGGCATCCGCGCCGAACAGTCCTTCGGCGACTTCGCGCAAGGACGCGCCCGCCAGGGTCGCGTCGAGCGCCTGCAAGGTGTGCAGTTCCAGCACCGCGGCCGGCGTGGGCCGGGAGCGCGCCGCTGCCGCAGGCGCGGCCACGGTCGCGGCGGACAGCGCATCCAGCTCGGTCGCCAGCGTGCGGTAGCGCGCGCAAGGCGCGGCGCAGGCACGGGTGGCGTACAGGTAGGCCATGCCGTCTTCCAGGCCGGGCGCGAGCGCGAGCCGCAGGCAGCAGCCGGGCCAGTGCGACACCAGCACCAGGCGCTTGCCATCATGGATCAGTTGCTTGCGGCCAGGCACGCGCCAGAACTCGAAGGCAGCGGCTTCGGGCGGCGGGTCGGCATCGGGAACAAGCTGCACCACGGCATCATGATCGGGGAACCAGGCCGGATGCGCGTCGCGCGCATCCAGAGCGGGATCTTCCAGCAGGCGCAGGCCCCAAGCCAGCGCCGCGTCCGGCCGCCGGCGACGGCGCCGCCAGTCGCGGCGGTAGCCGGGGTTTCGGCGCAAGTATTCCCACGCCAGTGCGGGGCCGTCGAGGTGCAGGACGTAGAGATAAGCCGCTGTCGGATACCAGTGTTCGGCGCTGCGATCAGTCATGGCGAGACCTCCCTGTGCTTGGGGTGCGTCGCCACGGATTCCGCCGTGCGGGAGCTATCGAAACGCCATCAGGTCGTCATCAAAAAAGGTTAAGCTGTAACTGTCGGTGTCAAGACCGTTTGGCTCCGGCGTGTTGCGGCAATCGTCTGAATGCGACGGCTGCGCAACCCGGAAATGGTGCGCGGCACCGGATACCGTGCCGCAGGCCGCGCCAAAGATCATGACTGTTTGCATCATGCTGGCACCGCTTCGGTGCATCAATGCCGATTGAGACCGTACAGGTCTTGGGTAAGACCGAAATAGTCACAATGCGCCCCGGCTGGCCGGGCTGCGCTGGCCTTCATCAGTCCGTGATCGCGCCGTTCTCCTGCGCCAGCCGGACGTACTCCGACAGTGGGCGCAGCGCCTGGAAATACCGATCCCGCCGCACCGGCAGCTTGCGCGGGCCGACGATGCCGGCTAGGTCGGAGAGCTTGACCGTGCCCAGCGAGGGCATCCCGATACCGAGGTCGATCAGCCCGTAGGCCGTGTCGTCATCCGCAGGGTCGAGCGACACCAGCAGCCAGGTCACATGCGCGTCGGGGGTGAACAGCCGCACTACGGGCAGCGGGTCGAGGTGCTGGCCAGCGGCGAGCGCCGCTCCGTGGGCGAGCAGCCGGGCACGTTCGTCAGCGGTGACAAGTGGCAGGGTCATGGCCGGAACCTCCACGAAACCGAGGATGCGCGGATGCGCTTGTGCGTCGAAGCACGGAACCGCCAAACCGTCTCCGTGCTTTCGTGCGCAAGCACGGATGCGCAAGCCATCGCATCCTTGGAAGAACGCAAGCGCAGAAGCGCAATTGTAGGAAGCCGGAAAGACACGGATGCGATTCCCCGGTTCTGTTGGAATCCGTAGATACGGATTTCCGTAAAAGCACGGAACACCGTTTTTTCGCCAATGAGTTAAAGATAACGTGGTTTTAATTGGGTATCCGGATTCTAGTGTGGGATAGCAAGATCAAGGACTCCGGCATTTGGCCGCCCGTGCTGTGGAGCTGACCATCTCCCAAGCTCTTTGCATGACACTCAATACGTTGGACTAGTGCCCAAGCCGGCGCACTTGGTCTTCCGCTTAGCGACCTGTGGCGAATACCGGGCCATCCCGTCTTCGGTGTTAGTAGGCGATGCACCGCGCCGCGTAAAAGCGCTCTGAGTCGACTGAGGTAGCTCCCACGGAGCGTGCTATACCAAGTTCGGAATGTTGCATCGGAAGTGGCCGACGAAGCCAAAGACTTCGTCGGCCGGCCAAGTTCACGGAACTATGCAGCAGCGGCCGCATACGCAACATCCGGTCACGTTGCAGCACTGATACCAGTTCGTGCTAGGAGGCGCACAAAGCCCGCCGCAACAGCCACCGTTCTGCGCCGTTTGCGGCGCAGCCTCAATTCGGCCCTGCTGGTCAACACATGACTTCCGGTCGAGGTTGAGGCTGCTCGTTGCGACGTCTTCGGTCGCGTATGAGATTACCTGCAACTCAACACTCTTGCCGTCTGGGCCCATTTGCTTCGAGGACATCGGGCCGGATCCGGCCGATGCTGGACTGACGATGAGCGTCGCTTCCGTCAGTTGCACGCCATGTTGGAACGGCCCTTTCCAGATAACCGCTTGAAGCGCAGTCCCTTCTATCGTCTGGATCTGAAATCCAGGGAAAACTTCGACCTCAAGCGAGTACAGCGGCTCCTTATTCTCATCGGAGATGCTGATGTAAGCGGGATGGCCAGCAGCGAGCCGAATGTTCGGAGCCATGACCTCTTCGCCGTCAACAAGAACACGTGCAGAAATGACATGAAGCTGAGTTGTGTCAGCGGCAATGGCAGGAGAAAGCAAAACGAAAAACAGCATTAGTGCATTCAAGAGCGATCGCATAGACGTAGCCTCCTGATAGGGGACGGTCCCCACGACGAAAGATGCTCCGTTCTCAGGACCAACGCAAGCGCGTCCGATGCGCCCAGGCACCCTTCGAAGGGTGTGACAAATTGTCCTTAAGAGTGCTCGCCGGGCAATGGCTGAACGCACTTCAGCTCGCGAGAGGGGTCGCCCCGATTGCGATTTGCTGGGAAGCAGGGCGACGAGCGCAGGCGGCCGGCGATTTGCCTCGGAAGTGAAGCTCCGCATGGGCCGATGGGCAGATCACGGACGCACCCATGGCTTGCCTCAGACCCTCCGTTCCTGCCCACTTGGGGCGGGGAAGCGATGACGGTCCACCAGGCTGGGATCGGGCAGTTTAAGGAAAGGCTTGAGGCCCTTGCTGTCCATGCGGTGCAGATGCAGAAAGTAGGCACCAAGCAGCTACGCAGGGACAGCGTCCACTTTTCCTTTCCCTGCAGGCCCCGTAAACCCGTACTCACGAGCGATAGCCTGTTGCTTCGGATTAGAGGGCCGGCTTGCCGGCCTTACCTCGAGATCAACCCCGGGGCTGAAATCCCCCGGTCCATGCCCTGGTCCATTTTTGAAGGCGCAGGGTCGGTCAACATTGGTCGCGGATCAAAAGCCTTGGACCAAAGTCGCACTCATTATGTTGAGGCGCGCTGAAAATTGACCAGCAAATGCGGGTTTTGCGCGTTGAAAATTGACCAGGGTGTTTCCCCTTACCTTGCAGGCGACCAGGCCTGTGTTCTTGTGGCGTTCGGCGCACCCATGGCGCCGTCATCAGATCCATCGCTGCCTGGTTGGAATCAAGTTCGGCAAGGTGTGCCACGCCTACGTTGAGCATCGCTGACGCGTGATAATCAATATCGGCAGAAGACGCAATGAACGTCGGCTCCGAGCAGCCGGGTTCAGGCTGGAAAATGTTCGTACTTCCTGGCTTTGGCCAGAAGGCTGCAATTAGAGGATGGTTTGGATTGCGGGCGACTGCCTCCAACTTTGCCTGCCGAAGAAGGCCGTGGGGTCCTCCCAGAAACTCCGGCATTCGAACCACCACGCAGCCATGACCCGCCGTCGCACTAATGGTCATTGCCAGCAGCGGAATAGCTAGTTTCGTGTTGTTCAAGTCGCGTTCGAGCCGGTTCGTGACCTGTGTGGACGCAGTCGCGTCGATCATCAGATCGAAGTCGCCAAGATTGAAATGGGGCAGCGCGATCAACGACAGATCGTGGGCATCGGCACTCACTTCGCAGGGAAGGCCTAGGGCGTCAAGACGGCCTTTCAGTGCGTGTGACTTGATTTGTCCAATGTCAGAATCCGCGTAGCGTTGGCGTACCAGAACTCCCGGCCGGACCTTGGCGTAGTCCACAAGATGCAGTTGATAGGCGCCGGCGCGCACAAGCATCTCTGCGACTGCAGACCCCAGCGCCCCACATCCCAACAAAAGGATCCGCTTGCCCCTAATGGGAGCCAACGGGGAGCTCTCATCGCGTCGTTGCACGATCTCCTGCCGATCTTCCATCAAGGCGCACCACAGGACATCTGCCTCGACCAACCACTTGACCAGTTCTCCTCTGGCCGCTTCAGCATTTCCGCCTGTCCGGATGATCTCACGCAGGGCACGCATCGGATCGATACCGATCTCCCATACCGTAAGGTGTTGTTTCAGAGGTTCGCCAGCGGCACGCCGCCTCATGGGCGCGCCTAGGACCAAATACCCCGGGCTGCCGTCAGCTGTCATCGTGGACACGATGCGTAGCATCACGTATAGGTCCCCGAACGACAGACCTGCCCCTTCCAGAGCGTCCGTTAGGTCAGAGACCTTCTTGGGATATTCCGAACCCAAGGGGGCAGTGAGCAGGACAGCTCCGGCAAAGTCATTTGTTCGATGCTCATCGCCCCAGTCTTCGCTGACATGCGACCAGCCAACTAGATCGAATCGACGCCCCTCATCTAGGCGTTTGAGGCTTGCCCGACCGAACCATATCTGGCCGCCCTGCTCCACGACCGGAGTATTGGCTCGAACGACGAAGGCGGTCTGTGACGTTACATAGGCCACCGGCGGATGAAGCGGCGCATCGACCGGGTCCAGCTCCCCTTTTCCGGCAGCCTGCATCCAGATGCGGACACGCTCAAGGAGACCGAACATCCCATCGGCGGGAGCGTACTCGCCTTGCGACTGGTAGAGGCAGATGTAGCTTCCCCACTGGACGTGCGGATATCCCTTGTAACGCTTGTGCCGGAAGTAGACCTCCGGCTTTCGGAAAGGAAAGTCTGGATGAATCCGCAAGGCCAAGGGTTCGCGGTCACGCAGGGGCATACCGCCCGGGTGGCGATATCCCCGGGTCTCAATCGCAATCCGCAGCCAAACCTCCCGTTCCCCTTCCTTCTGATAGGGCTCGCCTATGACCTCCAAAGCGCCATCGGACCTCGCCGCAATGTCGATCAGCTGATCGAGCGCAAGCGCCTGGCCTTGACTCAGCTCTATCATCCAAATCCAACCTTCGTCGTCGGCGTTTCGGCGCTTCCGCGTGCTTGGCTGATCGCCGCGGCCAGAGAATCCTTGAACTCCTTGGATCCTTGCTCGTCGTAGTCAATATCTTCGTCTACGACACTGAAGCAAAGTGGCATGGCGTGCCCGCCATCATCGTGAGTGCACAGGAATCCACCAACGGCGATCTCCTGATAGCGCGACTTGGCCTTGGCGTGTGGAGGATTGTCACCGCTCTTGTTTGAACCGGGGATCGGATTTGAGCTGGAGATGATGTAGCCGGCCCCAATCTGGCTGGCCTCAAACTCATCCATGATGTCCTTCTTGAAGACCTCCGTTCCATCCTCATCCTGGTACATCACTTTCTTGCTGCAGTGATGAGGGGCCAGAAGCACCTGCCAGTTGAGGTTCTCGAGCCGCTTATTGGCTCGGGACACATCGAAGATCTTCCGAATGGTGGGGTACTTGTGGTCGCCGAACATCAGGACGCCACCAGCATGAGGATTCGAGCCCAGAATCACCTGCATTGCCAGGCTCGTATCGTTCCGATCGCCAACCATTTCGTCGGGCTTGAAAGGCCCATGGATGAAGGCCCGGAACTCGCCAACAAGTCCTTCGCCGTCGAGGGATTCAACGAACTCGCCGGGCACGGTGAAGAACTCCATGGGAAAGCCCTGGTATTTGTCTTCGGTAAGCAGGTCGTCGTAGCCAATGAGGCGAACTCGATTTCCGGCGCCCGGATCCCCTTGCGCTTTGATCGCGGCCTTTACGCGACGGTGCGCCTCCTTTCGAAACGCCTGCGCATCCTCACCCAGACCCTCCGGGTCGTCGTCATGCTCTCGGAAAATGCGCGGCGTGAACCACAACTCTCCCACAGTGACACGCTTGAGGAGGTCCTCGAAGCCCTGGATATGGTCCTTGTCTGGGTGCGTGATGGCGAAGGTCGATAGATACGGCTTTCCATCGCGCTTTGGCAGATGCTCGACCAGATAGTCGATGATCGGCGCACAGTCGGTATCCTCGTCTTCGGATTTCTGACTGTGGCGAAGGTCCACCTGGAAGACGATCTCGCTCTCTCGAACGACGAACGTTGTGCTATCGCCCGTACCGATCGGCCAGAAGTAAACGCATTTCTTGTCAAACATGATCCGCTCCCAGAATTCTTCTTATTGGTTATGGAGGCGGACCTTGCCGCGCCCCGCTCGAAATCCCTCGCTGCCCCCCCCCGGGCGCCAGGATGCCCTTGGGTAAAAGATGGGGAGGTCCATTCACAATTCAATAGGGGCGCCCCCTGCGTCTTTCTTCGCCTGCTATTGGGCGAACGTCGAATTCTGGCGGTCCGGCCACGCAGGCGGCTCGCCCTTTCCCAGGTTGGCGAGGGGGCGCGCCGCCGTGCCGCCTGCGCGACCCGACTCTACTTTCCCGAGGTGCTTCAGTTCGCCTCGTGTTGGAGGCCGATCCTGCACGCAGGCCGCTAAGGGTCGAAGGCGGAAGCCCGCCGATTCCGAAAGCTACTAGTCGGCGCGATAAAAAGCTTACGGAGTAAACACCCGAACCCCTGGTCAGGCATTTACGGGGCAAAGGCGACCAGCGCCCGCATGTCGCTGGTTGTTGGTTCCTACAACCATAAAAAACTTCAGTGGCCAGATCGAAGGTCGGTTTTTCCGACCAAGCGATCTGACCACCGAGATAGCCGAAATATGGGCACAGCTCTGGAGTAGCGACTTATGCCAGCCCAGATAGTGACTTATGCCTGCCCAAATAGTGCCTTATGGCTTACCGCACATCCCCACACGGGACCCCGGGCCGGGTCACCTCACCCGCACTTCGAATAGCCGCAATTCAGGCACGTGGCGCAGCCGTCCATGATGACGGTGGCCTTGGTGTTGCACTTGAAGCACATGGTGGCGCTGGGCGGGAAAGAGGCGCCCTCGCCGGTTACCTGCACCGCCTCGTCGGCGCCGCGGGCGCCTTCGGTGCCGGAACCGGCGGGGGCACCGCTCAGGCCGGAATCACTGGACTTTTTTTTTGCGCGGGCCTCGTAGGCGGCGCGCTTCTCGGCGATCAGGCGCTTCTGTTCCTCGCCCAGCTCCGGGTCGAGGATCATGCCGATCGACTTGAGGTGCTCTTCGACCACCGAGCCGATCTCGGCCACGATGGACGGCATGTAGATGCCGCCGGCCTTGAAGTAGCCGCCGCGCGGGTCGAACACCGCCTTCATCTCGTCCACCAGGAAGGTGACGTCGCCGCCCTTGCGGAACACGGCGCTCATGATGCGGGTCAGCGCCACGATCCACTGGAAGTGGTCCATGTTCTTCGAGTTGATGAACACCTCGAACGGGCGGCGCAGCTCGTGTTCCGTGCCCGGGTTGAGCACGATGTCGTTGATCGTCACGTACATGGCGTGCTCGACCAGCGGCGACTTGATCTTGTAGGTGGAGCCCACCAGCACTTCCGGCCGCTCGACCTTCTCGTGCATGTGGATGATGTTCGATTCCGGCTCCTGCACGGCCACGGGCGCGGCGACGGGCGCGGCAGCCTCCTTGGCCTTGTCTTCCGGCTTCTGGACGCTGTAGCCCTTGATTTTCTTGCTGATCTTGATGGCCATACTCGGTTCTTTTCGCTTATGTGGTGCGGGGGGAGTTTCGCCCGGAGCCCCCCGCCGCGGGCGGCGGGGGGACGGGGTACGACAATCGGGACAGCCTCAGGCTTTAGCGCTTCCTGGCAACCTTTCGGGCCGTCGTCTTGCGGGCCGCCGGCTTCCTGGCGACCTTCTTCGCCGCCGCCTTCTTGGCGGCCGGTTTCTTGCGGGCCGGCGCCTTCCTGGCGGCGACCTTCTTCTTCGGCGCCGCCTTCTTCGCCGCGGCCTTGCGGGCCGGGGCCTTCTTGGCGGCCGCCTTCTTCTTGGGCGCGGCCTTCTTCACCGCGGCCTTCTTCTTGGGGGCCGCCTTCTTCTTGGGCGCCGCCTTCTTGCCTCCAACCTTGGCCTCGACCGCCTTCACCGCAGCCTTGACCTTCTTCTTCGCGCCGGCGACGGCCTTCTTCACCGCCTTGCCGGCGTCGGACTTCTCGGCCTTCTTCACCTGCGCCTTGGCCTTGCGGATCACCGGGGCGGCCTTCTTCTTCGCCGCCTTCACCACGACGTCCGCCTGGTGGGCGATGGCGCCGCCGATCTCCTGGGCCTTCTCGCTGACGCTGTCGGCGGCGCTGGAAATGGCCGCCGTGACTCCGTTGCCGTTGCTCATTACCGCTCTCCTCGTCATGGAACCCCGCGGCCTGCGCCGCAAGCCTAAGTTAGCGCGTTCTCAGAACTTGCCGTAGTAGCCTTCCTTGAGCGCATCGAACAGGTTGGCGGCGCTGTGCAGCTCGCCGTCGTATTCGATTTCCTCGTTGCCCTTGGCCTCCACCACGGTGCCGTCCTCGAGCTCGAAGCGGTAGGTGGTGTTCTCCAGGTCGGCTTCCTTCACCAGCACGCCCTGGAAGGCGGCCGGGTTGAAGCGGAACGTGGTGCAGCCCTTCAGGCCCTGCTTGTGGGCGTAGAGGTAGATGTCCTTGAAGTCCTCGTACGGGTAGTCCGTGGGCACGTTCGCGGTCTTGGAGATCGACGAATCGATCCACTTCTGCGAGGCGGCCTGGATGTCCACGTGCGCCTTCGGTGTGATGTCGTCGGCGGCGATGAAGTAGTCCGGCAGGCGGGTCTTCTCGTCGGTGCTGAACGGCATCGCGTCCGGGTTCACCAGGGTGCGGTAGGCCAGCAGCTCGTAGCTGAAGACCTCGACCTTTTCCTTGGACTTCTTGCCTTCGCGGATCACGTTGCGGCTGTAGTGGTGCGCGAAGCTGGGCTCGATGCCGTTGGAGGCATTGTTGGCCAGCGACAGCGAAATGGTGCCGGTGGGCGCGATGGAGCTGTGGTGGGTGAAGCGGGCGCCGGTTTCCGACAGCTCCTTCACCAGCTCCGGGGCCACGCCGGCCACGCGCTGCATGTAGCGCGAATACAGCGCGTGCAGCTGGCGGCCCTTGATCTTCTGGCCGACCTTCCAGCCGTCCTTCTTCATCTCGGGGCGCTTGCGCAGCATTTCGGCGGTGACCTTGAACTCCTCGTCCATGATCGGGGCCGGGCCCTTTTCCTTGGCCAGGCTCAGCGCCACTTCCCAGCCCGCCAGGGCCATCTCGCGGCTCACGTCCTCGGTGAACTTCACCGAATCGGCCTCGCCGTACTTCATCTTGAGCATGGTCACGGTGCTGCCCAGGCCCAGGAAGCCCATGCCGTGGCGGCGCTTGCGCATGATCTCGTCGCGCTGCTGCTGCAGCGGCAGGCCGTTCACTTCCACCACGTTGTCGAGCATGCGGGTGAACACGCGCACGACTTCCTTGTATTCCTCCCAGTCGAAGCGCGCCTTGTCGGTGAACGGGTCGCGCACGAACTTGGTGAGGTTGACCGAGCCCAGCAGGCAGGCGCCGTAGGGCGGCAGCGGCTGCTCGCCGCAGGGGTTGGTGGCGCGGATGGTCTCGCACCACCAGTTGTTGTTCATCTCGTTGACGCGGTCGATCAGGATGAAGCCCGGCTCGGCGAAGTCGTAGGTGGACGCCATGATGCGGTTCCACAGCTGCTGGGCGCGGATGTGGCCGTAGATCTTGCAGGCCACCATGCCGTCTTCGCGAGTGACGTAGTTCTCGCTGTGCGGCCAGTCGCGCCAGACCACCTGCTTCGGGTCGTTCACGTCGACGTCGCCGGCTTCCTTGACGTTCACCGGGAACACCAGCGGCCAGTCGGCGTCGGCCTCGACGGCCTGGATGAATTCGTCGGTGACCAGCAGCGACAGGTTGAACTGGCGCAGGCGGCCGTCCTCGCGCTTGGCGCCGATGAATTCCTTCACGTCCGGGTGGGCCACGTCGAAGGTGCCCATCTGGGCGCCGCGGCGGCCACCGGCCGACGAGACGGTGAAGCACATCTTGTCGTAGATATCCATGAACGACAGCGGGCCCGAGGTGTAGGCGCCGGCGCCGCTCACGTAGGCGCCGCGGGGGCGCAGGGTGGAGAACTCGTAGCCGATGCCGCAGCCGGCCTTGAGCGTCAGGCCGGCCTCGTGGACCTTGCCCAGGATGTCGTCCATCGAGTCGGTGATGGTGCCCGACACGGTGCAGTTGATGGTGCTGGTGGCCGGCTTGTGCTCGAGCGCACCGGCATTGGAGGTGATGCGGCCGGCCGGGATGGCGCCGCGGCGCAGGGCCCAGAGGAAGCGCTCGTACCAGTACTTCTGCTTTTCGCTGGTCGGCTCGGCCTCGGCCAGGGCCTTGGCCACGCGCTGGTAGGTGTGGTCGATGCTGGCGTCGACCGGGTCGCCCTTCTTGGTCTTGAGGCGGTACTTCTTGTCCCAGATGTCATAGGACGCCGGCTGCATCTCGATGTCCTGCGCCGCGTTGGTCTTTACCGCCTCCAGGCGAACCGTGCTCATAAGTCCTTTCTTCCTCCCGGGACGCCCTTCGGGGAGGGCGCCTTTGTCTGAGTTCTTATCGGGTGATGCCGGCCGGGAACCCCGGGGAGCCGACGCCGGCCCGTGGGGCATGGCCCCGGGCAAACCGTGCTGTCCGTCCCTGTTCCCGCATGCCGTCTCGCCGTCGCGTCGTGCAAGCTTGCGACCCCAAGCCTTGGGGCCGCCCCCCGCTGCCCGACACAAGATGTAGTGGCAGCGGAAAGCAAAACTACCCCTCGCCGGGGGGGCTGTCAACACGACAAAACCACCCGAAAAGGCAGCCGCTTCAAGATGTTCCACGGCACTCCCAGAGTTGTCCTGAGACGCCGCCGGACCCCGTTGCCGGGGCTTCCCGGGCCCGTGGAACCACCCCGCCCGGCTCCGGCCGCCCCCTTGTCCAGCCCCGGTTTGGCTCCCATCTGCTATCCCGTTCATCTTGTTCATCGACCGCGCCCAGGAGACCGCCCGATGCGACCCGCCACTGCCGCCGCCGCCCTGCTGACCGCCGCCCTGGCCGGCGCCGGGGCCAGCCACTGGCTGTCCCAGCCCGCCGCCCCGGCCGAGGTGGCGCCGCCCACCCGGGGCGAGGCCGCGCTCGACACCGCGGCCCGGCTGGCCCTGCCGCGCACGGCCGAAGCCGCCCTGCCGGCCCAGCTCGAGGGCGTGG
Source organism: Arenimonas sp. (assembly GCF_041913985.1). GTDB lineage: Bacteria > Pseudomonadota > Gammaproteobacteria > Xanthomonadales > Xanthomonadaceae > Arenimonas. The sequence goes on along the minus strand of NZ_JAYSEG010000015.1, from coordinate 34,577 downwards.
CCCTGCCCTCGCTGGCGCCCATGCTGGAAAAGGTCACCCCGGCGGTGGTGAACATCTACAGCCAGCAGGTGGTGCGGGTGCGCAACCCGCTGGCGGAGCTGTTCGGCATGCCCGGCATGCCGCAGCAGCGCACCCAGCAGTCGCTGGGCTCGGGCGTGGTGGTGGACGCCGAACGCGGCCTGGTGCTCACCAACCACCACGTCATCGAGAACGCCGACGCGGTGTCGGTCACCCTGGCCGACGGCCGCACCCTGGAAGCCGAATTCATCGGCTCCGACCCCGACACCGACGTGGCCGTCATCCGCATCCCCGCCGAGGACCTGGTGGCCATCCCGCTGGCCGATTCGAGCCACCTGCGGGTGGGCGATTTCGTCGTGGCCGTGGGCAATCCCTTCGGCCTGGGCCAGACCGTCACCAGCGGCATCGTCTCGGCCGTGGGCCGCAGCGGCCTGCAGGGCCTGGGCTACCAGAACTTCATCCAGACCGACGCCTCCATCAACCCGGGCAATTCCGGCGGCGCGCTGGTGAACCTGCGCGGCGAGCTGGTGGGCATCAACACCGCCAGCTTCAACCCGCGCGGCAGCGCCGCCGGCAACATCGGCCTGGGCTTCGCCATCCCGGCCAACCTGGCCGACGAGGTCAAGCGCCAGCTGCTGGCCTACGGCGAAGTGCGCCGCGGTTCGCTGGGCGTGGACAGCGAAGACCTGACCCCGCGCCTGGCCGAACAACTGGGCCTGCCCAACAACCAGCGCGGCGCGCTGGTGACGCGCGTCTACCGCGGTTCGCCGGCCGAAACCGCCGGCGTGCGCCCGGGCGACCTGGTGGTGGCGGCCAACGGCGCGCGCGTGGACGGCGCGCAGTCGCTGCGCAACCTCGAGGGCCTGCTGCCGGTGGACAAGCCGGTGGCCCTGGACCTGCTGCGCGACGACCGCCGCCTGAGCGTGCAGGCCGTGCTCAAGGCCCGCGCCACCGAGGTGGACGGCAAGCAGATCGACCCGCGCCTGGCCGGCGCCACCCTCACCGAACTGCCCGAGCGCGTGCGCCAGCAGGGCCTGTACGGCGTGGTGGCCAGCAAGGTCGAGCCCGGCAGCCGCGCCGCCGAATCGGGCCTGCGCCCGGGCGACTACATCCGCGGCATCAACCAGCGCCGGGTGGATGACCTGCAGGCCTTCCGCGACCGCCTCGCCGACGCCCCCCGCCAGCTGCAGCTCGACGTGGTGCGCGGCGGCCGCGTGGGCTACCTGGTGATGCAGTGACGCCGCCGCCGGCCACGGCGACGGTGTAAGGTGGCGCGAACGACCCCAAGGAGCCCGCCATGAGCCCTTCCCCGGAAGAAAAAGCCCGGCACATCGACCAGGCCAAGGAAAACCTCGGCGAAGCGCGCGACGCGCTCAAGTCCGGCGTCACCGACGCACTGGAAGCCGGCGCCGCGGCCGCCAAGGAAGCGCGCGCCGAGCTCGACGAGAAGCTGCAGGGCCTGCTCGACCAGGGCCGCGGCATGCTCGACCAGGCCGAAGACCTGATCCGCAGCAAGCCGCTGGCCTCGTTCGGCATTGCCTTCGCGGCCGGTTACCTGGTCGCCGCCCTCACCCGCCGCAAGTAAGCCCCGGCCATGGCCGACACCGAACCGGGCGCCGAAGCCGGCGCCGGCAAGCTCGGCGAAGACACCCAGGCGGTGCTGCAGGCCGCGCGCGACACCGCCGGCGCCTACGTCGGCGCGCTGCATGCGCTGCGCCAGCTGTTCGCCGCCGAAGTGGGCCTGGCCCGCGACGCCCTGGTGCAGGCGCTGGTGTTCCTGCTGCTGGCCATGGTGATGGTGGCCACTGCCTACGGCCTGCTCACCGCCCTGCTGGTGGCCGGCATCCGCGCGCTGGGCGCGCCCTGGCTGCTGGCCATCGCCATCCCGCTGCTGCTCAGCGCCGGCCTGGCCTGGCTGGGCGTGCTGCGGGCGAAGTCGCTGCTGCGCCACGCCGATTTCGAAGGCACCCGGCGCCAGATCAAGCTGGGCCTGCAGGGCCTGCCCGACCAGGACGCGCCGCCGTGAGCCTGGCCGACAAGATCGCCGCCGCGCAGGCCGCGGAAGTCGAATGCCAGCGCCGCCGCGAAGCCATCGCTCAAGCGCGCGCGCACCTGGCGGCGGAAGTGAAGCGCACCGCCACGCCGGGCCGCATCGTGCTCTCGGGCCTGGCGCTGGGCTTCGCGGTGGGCTTCCGCGAACCCAAGGCCGGGCCCTCGCTGGCCGGCAAGGTGCTGGGCGGGCCGCTGTTCTCGATGGTGCTCGAGGCGGTGCTGCCGGGCATCGTGGCCGGCATCACCGCGGCCGCCGGCCTGCAGGAACCGAATGAAGACACCGAAGATGCCGAAGAACCCGCCGACGAAAGCGAAGCCGGCGACGACGCCGAAACCGCCCGCGGCGCGGCCTGACACGCCCGCCGAGGCGGCGCGCGGCAACGCGCGGCTGCTCTGGACGCTGGTCATCGGCGGGGTGCTCTACACCTGCTACCTGGCCAGCAGCCTGATCCTGCCGATCGTGCTGGCGGGTTTCTTCGCGCTGCTGCTGAGCCCGCTGATGCGGCGCGCGCCGCTGCGCTGGCTGCCGCGCGGCGTGTCGGCGTTGCTGCTGGTGCTGGCCCTGCTCGGTTCGCTCGGCGCTACCGGCGTGTTCCTGTCGGCGCCGGCGGCGGAGTGGGTGCGCAAGGTGCCGTTCGTGATGCGCGAGGCCGCGCCCAAGCTGCGCGAGATGGTGGGAACCTTCAACCAGGCCAGCCGCGCCCGCGAATCGCTGGGCCGGCTCACCGGCGCCGGCGAAAAGGCCGGCGAAACCGTGGTGGTGCAGCCGCCGCAGCCCGACCTGATCGAAGCCACGCCGCGCGTGCTGGGCCCGGTGCTGGCGGTGATCCTGCTCACCTTCAGCTTCCTGGTGTACGGCGACGACGTGCTGCGCAAGCTGCTGATGCTGCGGCCCACGCGGGCGCAGAAGCAGCTCACCGAGGAAATCGTGCAGCAGATCCAGAGCGACCTTTCGCGCTACATGCTCTCGGTGAGCGCCACCAGCGCCGCGCTGGGCGTGGCCACCGGCCTGCTGCTGTGGCAGCTGGGCGTGCCCGACCCGGTGCTGTGGGGCACGCTGGCGGCGGCGCTGAACCTCACGCCCATCGTCGGCCCGCTGCTGATGGCGCTGCTGCTGGCGCTGGTGGGGTTGTCGCAGTTCGACACCCTGGGCGCGGCCCTGCTGCCGGCGGCCGGTTTCCTGGTGCTCAACGGCTTCGAAAGCCAGGTGCTTACGCCCATGGTCCTGGGCCGCACCATGCGCATCAACCCGCTGGCCATCATCCTGTGGCTGATGGTCTGGGGCTGGCTGTGGGGCGTGGCCGGCCTGCTGGTGGCGGTGCCCATGCTGGTGTGCCTGAAGATCGTGGCCAGCCGGGTTGAGGCCTGGAACCGCTGGTCGCTGCTGCTCGAATAGCCTGCTTTCACGGCCGGGGCACCGGCCCGCGGGCTATCATTCGTAGGTGGAAACGCTGCCCCGGGCCCTGAGCCTCGACCTTGACGACACCCTCTGGCCGATCTGGCCGCTGATCGAGCGCGCCGAACAGGCGCTCGACGCCTTCCTGCGCGAGCGCTGCCCGCGCACCGCGCAGCGCTTCCCCATCCACCGCATGCGCCGGCTGCGCGAACAGGTGGCGGCCGAGCACCCGCACCTGGTGCACGACTTCACCGAGCAGCGGATGATTTCGCTGCGGCGCGCGCTGGCCGAGTCCGGCGACGACGTGGCCCACGCCGACGCCGCCTTCGAGGCCTTCTACGCCAGCCGCAACGACGTGGTGTTCTACCCCGACGCCCTGCCCGCGCTCGAACGCCTGGCCGCGCGCTGGCCGGTGGCGGCGCTCACCAACGGCAACGCCGACCTCGAGCGCATCGGCATCGGCGCGCATTTCCGCGCCTTCGTCAGCGCCCGCGAACAGGGCCACGCCAAGCCCGAGCTGCCCATCTTCATGGCCACCTGCGAACGCCTGGGCGTGGAACCGCACGAGGTGCTGCACGTCGGCGACGACCCGCTGCTGGACGTGGTGGGCGCGCGCCGCGCCGGCATGCGCAGCTGCTGGATCAACCGCAAGAAAGATTCTTGGCCGCTGGGGCTGCCCCGGCCCGACCTCGAGTTCGCTACCCTTTCGGGACTGGCCGACTGGCTGGAGTCCCACCCCGCTGCTGCCCTGGAGTCCCGATGAGCCTGCCCGCCTGCTTCGCCAGCCCCGACACCGCCCCGGCCGCCCTGCCGCTGGTGCTGGTGGACCCCGGCGCCTTCGAGGCCTGGCGCGGCGCGCAGCCGGCGGCGGTGGCGGCCTGGCTGGAGGCGCACGCCTTTTCGCCCAAGTCCGGCGCGCCGCTGCTGGTGCCCGGCGCCGACGGCCGCCCGGCCTTCGCCCTGGCCGGCGTGAGCGACGCGCACGACCCGCTGGCGCTGTCGCACCTGCCCTCGCTGCTGCCGGCCGGCAGCTACCGCCTTTCCGCCGAATCCCCGGTGAAGCCCGAGGCCGGCCAGGCCCTGCTGGGCTGGGGCCTGGGCGCCTACCGCTTCGAGCGCTACCTCAAGCCCGGCCGCACGCCGGCCCGGCTGGTGCTGGAGAGCGCCGACGCCGGCGAATCCGAAGCCTTCGCCCTGCTCAAGGCCGCCACCCTGGTGCGCGACCTGGTCAACACGCCCACCGAGCACATGGGCCCGGCCGAACTCGAGGCCGTGGCCGTGCGCCTGGCCCAGGCCTATGGCGGCCAGTGCCGCAGCGTGGTGGGCGACGCGCTCATCGACCAGAACTTCCCGGCCATCCACGCCGTCGGCCGCGCCAGCCACCGCGCGCCGCGCCTCATCGAACTCAACTGGGGCGACGACGCCCACCCGCGCCTGGCCATCGTCGGCAAGGGCGTGTGCTTCGACACCGGCGGCCTCGACATCAAGCCCGCCGACGGCATGCGCAACATGAAGAAGGACATGGGCGGCGCCGCCCACGCCCTGGGCCTGGCCCAGCTGGTGATGGCGCTGAAGCTGCCGGTGCGCCTGCAGCTGCTGGTGCCGGCGGTGGAAAACGCCATCGGCCCGAACGCCTTCCGCCCCGGCGAAGTGCTGGCCACCCGCCAGGGCCTGAGCGTGGAAGTCGACAACACCGACGCCGAAGGCCGCCTGGTGCTGTGCGACGCGCTCACCTACGCCGCCGAGGCCAGGCCCGCGCTGCTGATGGACTTCGCCACGCTCACCGGCGCCGCCCGCATCGCCCTGGGCCCCGACCTGCCGGCGCTGTACGCCAACGACGAACGCCTGGCCGCCGACTACCTGGCCGCCGGCGAGTCCGCCCGCGACCCGCTGTGGCGCATGCCGTTGTGGCGCCCCTACCTGAGCTACCTGAAGTCGAACGTGGCCGACCTGGCCAACTCCGGCGCCTCGCGCATGGCCGGATCGATCACCGCCGCGCTCTACCTCGAGCGCTTCGTGCCCGAAGGCCAGGCCTGGTCGCACGTGGACGTGTACGCCTGGAACGACAGCGACCGCCCCGGCAAGCCGGCCGGTGGCGAGGCGCAGGGACTGCGCGCGGCCTGGGGCCTGCTGAAGGCGCGCTTCGGCCGCTGACGCGCGGTGCGCCGGAAAAAGTAACTTCCGGCACCTTGGCCCCCGCGGGGGGGCGGGTAGACTTGCGGCCGTCCATTGCCTTCGGCCCCGCCCATGCCCGCTTCGTCCGACCTGATCAAGGAACTGCGCATCGACCGTTCCGCCCCGCCGCCGCCGCGCACGGGCGGCGGCCGCTGGCCCTGGGTGGCCGGCGGCGTGGTGCTGCTGGCCCTGGTCGCGGGCGGGCTGTGGACGCTGCGGCCGGCGCCGGTGGCGGTGAAGGTGGCGCGCGCCGAGGCCGTGTCCACCGGCGCGGCCAGCGCGGCCTCGGTGCTCGACGCCAGCGGCTACGTCACCGCGCGGCGCATCGCCACGGTGTCCTCGAAGATCACCGGCAAGGTCGAGGAAGTGCTGATCGAGGAAGGCCAGGCGGTCGAAGCCGGCGAAATCCTGGCGCGGCTGGAGGCCACCGACGCCCGCGCCCAGCGCGACCTGGCGGCGGCCCGGCTCGCCGCCGCCCGCAACGAAGCCAGCCGCGCCGCCGCCCAGCTGACCCTGGCCGAACAGACCCTGGTGCGCAGCCGCGACCTGGCCGCGCGCAAGCTGGTGGCCGCCGCGGCGCTGGACCAGGCCCAGGCCGAACGCGACGCGCTGGCCGCGCAGCGCGAGGCCGCGCTGAGCAACATCCGCGTCGCCGAGGAGTCGCTGGCCCTGGCCGAGATCGGCGTGGACAACACCATCGTGCGCGCGCCGTTCGCCGGCGTGGTGACGGTGAAGGCGGCGCAGCCGGGCGAGATGATCTCGCCGATCTCGGCCGGCGGCGGCTTCACCCGCACCGGCATCGGCACCGTGGTGGACATGGAGTCGCTCGAGATCCAGGTGGACGTCAACGAGGCCTTCATCGGCCGCGTGAAGCCGCGCCAGAAGGTGCAGGCCGTGCTCAATGCCTACCCCGACTGGAAGATCCCGGCGGAAGTGATCGCCATCGTGCCCACCGCCGACCGCAGCAAGGCGACGGTGAAGGTGCGCATCGCCCTGCTCGAGCGCGACGCCCGCGTGGTACCCGACATGGGCGTGCGCGTGGCCTTCCTCGAGGAGGCGCCGCCGGCCGGGGCCGCTGCCGCGGCGCCGGTGGGCGTGTCGGTGCCGGCGGAAGCCGTGGCCACGCGCGACGGCCGCACCGTGGCCTTCGTCGTGCGCGACGGCCGCGCCAGCCTGCGCGCGCTGGAGGTGGCCGAGGTGCGCGACGGACGCCGTCGTGTTTCCAAGGGCCTGGCCGTGGGCGAGCAGGTGGTGCTGTCGCCGCCGCCGGAGCTGCTCGATGGCGGGGCGGTGGTGGTTTCGGAGTGAGGAAGGGCGGTCGGGGCTGAAGCCCCTCCTACAGGGTTGGAATACAACAGAGGTGTGCCATGACTGAGTCGCTCGTACAGATCCGCCAGCTGACCAAGCGCTACACCCGCGGCAAGCAGTCGGTGGAGGTCCTGCACGGCATCGACCTCGACATCCCGCGCGGCGACTTCGTGGCGCTGATGGGGCCCTCGGGCTCGGGCAAGACCACGCTGCTCAACCTGATCGGCGGCCTGGACACGCCCAGCGGCGGCTCGGTGAGCGTGGACGGCCGGCGCATCGACCAGCTTGGCGCCGGCGAACTGGCGCGCTGGCGCGCCGAACACGTGGGCTTCGTGTTCCAGTTCTACAACCTGCTGCCGGTGCTCAGCGCCCAGAAAAACGTCGAGCTGCCGCTGCTGCTGACGAAGATGGGCGCTGCCGAGCGGGCCAAGCGCGCCCAGGTGGCGCTCACGCTGGTGGGCCTGGCCGAGCGCGCCGGGCACAAGCCCAGCGAACTCTCCGGCGGCCAGGAGCAGCGCGTGGCCATCGCCCGCGCCCTGGTGACCGACCCGACCCTGCTGGTCTGCGACGAGCCCACGGGCGACCTGGACCGCCACACCGCGGACGAGGTGCTGCGCCTGCTGCAGGTGCTCAACCGCGAGCATGGCAAGACCATCATCATGGTCACCCACGACCCGAAGGCCGCGGAGTTCGCCGCGCGCACCGTGCACCTGGACAAGGGCCTGCTGGCCGACGCCGCGCCGGCGCACTGAGGACGCCCCCATGACCCGCACCGGATTGGTCATCGCCAACCTCTTCCACCGCAAGGGGCGCACCTGGCTCACCCTGCTGTCGGTGGTGGCGGCGTTCACGCTGTTCGGCCTGCTGCAGGCCGTGATCGTGGTCTTTAGCAGCGGCGCCGACTTCGTCGGCACCACCCGCCTGGTCACCCAGTCGCGGGTGTCGTTCACCAACTCGCTGCCGATGCGCATGGTGCCGGAGATCGATTCGATCCCGGGCGTGCAGCGCGCCATGTACCAGCAATGGTTCGGCGGCGTGAACAAGGCCGACAACACCGAGATCTTCACCTTCGCCGTGGACCCGGAGCGCCTGCACGAGGTCTACCCCGAGTGGGTGATGCCGGAGGAACACTGGCAGGCCTTCGCGCGCACGCGCACCGGCATCATCATCGGCCGCCAGGTGGCCGACCGCACCGGCTGGAAGGTGGGCGACCGCATCCCGCTGGCCTCGAACATCTTCCCGGAGAAGAACGGCAGCAAGGACTGGGAGTTCGACGTCGTCGGCATCTACGACGGCGTCGACGAGCAGTGGCAGGGCCAGACCGGCGGCATGTACATCAACCACGCCTACTTCGCCGAGGCCTCGCTGTTCGGCGGCGGCCTGGCCGGCATGTTCTCGATCAAGATCGAGGACCCCGGCATGGCCGAGGCCATCGCGCGCACCATCGACCAGCGCTTCGAGAACACCGCCGACGAAACCCGCACCATGTCGGAGAAGGACTTCAACGTGAACTTCCTCAAGCAGCTGGGCGACATCGGCCTGATGCTGCGCTGGATCCTGTTCGCGGTCTTCTTCACCCTGCTGCTGGTGGTGGGCAACACCATGGCGCAGAGCGTGCGCGAGCGGGTGCCGCAGTTCGCGGTGCTCAAGACGCTGGGCTTCACCGACGACGCGGTGCTGGGCTTCGTGCTCGCCGAAACGCTGGCGCTGTGCGCCATCGGCGGCGTGCTCGGCCTGGTGATCGCCTGGGTGCTCAGCCAGGGCATCACGCAGGCGGCCGGCGGTTTCCTGCCGCCGATCATCCTGACCGCGCAGGTGTGGCTGGCCGGCATCGCGGCCATCGTGGTGCTGAGCCTCGCGGTCGGGCTGATGCCCGCGCTGCGGGCGCGCCGCCTGCGCATCGTGGACGCCCTCGCGGGCCGCTGAGGAGACCTCCCATGCTCAACCAGATCCTCTCCATCACGCTGATGAACGTGCGCAGCATCCCCGAGCGCTGGGGTCCTTCGCTGGTCATCGTGATCGGCCTGGCGGGCGTCGTGGCGGTGTTCACCGCCCTGCTCGCCATGGCGAACGGCTTCTCCTCGACGCTGCAGTCGGCGGGCCGCGCCGACAACGCCATCGTGCTGCGCGGCCAGTCGGGCGCCGAGCTCAATTCCGGCTTCGGCGGCGACAGCATGCAGCTGATCAAACTGGCCCCGGGCATCCGCAAGGGCGCGGACGGCCAGCCGCTGGCCGCGGGCGAACTGATGGTCATCACCGAGCTGGGCCGGAAGGACGACCCGTCCGCCGTCGCCAACGTGACCCTGCGCGGCGTCGAGCCGGCCTCGTTCGCCATCCGCCCGCAGCTGCGCATCACCGCCGGCCGCGAGTTCGCGCCTGGCAAGCGCGAGGTGATCGTCGGCGCCGGCGTCGCCGGCCAGTTCGCCGGCACGGACCTGGGCGACACCCTCAGGATGCGCGGCTCGGACTGGACCATCGTCGGCCACTTCGAAGCCGGCGACGCCAACGACAGCGAAGTCTGGGTCGACCTGGGCACGGCGCAGTCGTCGTTCAACCGCGGCAATGCGGTCAGCGCGGTCCGGGTCGGGCTCGAATCGCCGGAGGCCATCGAAACGCTGCGCGCGGCGCTGGCCGCCGACCCGCGGCTGGCGGTCGACGTGACCGAGGAGCAGGCCTACTACAGCGCGCAAACCCGCGGCGTGCGCCAGACGATCGAGGGCCTGGCCTTCGTCGTCACCTTCATCATGGGCCTGGGCGCGGTCTTCGCGGCGCTCAACACGATGTACGCGGCGGTGTCGGTGCGCACCCGCGAAATCGCCACGCTGCGCGCGATCGGCTTCGGCAGCCTGCCGGTGCTGGCGTCGGTGATGGTCGAGGCGGTGCTGCTCTCGCTGGTCGGCGGCCTCGTCGGCGCGATCGCCGCCTACGCGCTGTTCAATGGCCTGTCGGTGTCCACGCTCAGCCAGGCCAGCTTCACCCAGGTGGTGTTCGAGTTCGCGGTGACGCCGCGGCTGGTGCTCAACGGCCTGGTGATCGCGATGCTGATCGGCTTCATCGGCGGCTTGCTGCCGGCGCTGCGGGCCGCCCGCATGCAGGTGACCACGGCGCTGCGCACGGCCTGACGACACACCGTTGCAGCCATGGGGCGGGGCCCGGGCGGATAATGCCCGCCCAGCCCCCGGAGGCAACGTGAGCCAATCCGCCGCCATCGACCGCAAGGGCCTCGCGGCCGCCATCGCCTCCTACGTGCTCTGGGGCGTGTTCCCGCTGTACTGGGTGCTGCTCAGGCACGTGCCCTCGCTGCAGACGGTGGCGCACCGCATCGTCTGGTGCGCGGTGTTCGTGGTGGGCTACCTCAGCCTGCTCGGCGGCAGCACCTGGCTGCGCGACGCGCTCTCGCGGCCGCGCGTGGGCCGGCTGCTGCTGGCCAGCAGCCTGCTGATCAGCTTCAACTGGGGCATCTACATCTGGGCGGTCACCAACGGCCGCGTGGTCGAAGCCAGCCTGGGCTATTTCATCAATCCGCTGGTGAACGTGCTGCTGGGCGTGCTCGTGCTGCGCGAGCGGCTCAATCCGGCGCAGTGGACGGCCGTGGCCATCGCCGGGGCCGGCGTGCTGTGGCTGGCCTTCCTGCACGGCGAGCCGCCGTGGATCGCGCTGGCGCTGGCCTTCAGCTTCGCCTTCTACGGCCTGATCCGGAAGACCGCGCACGTGGATGCCATCCCGGGCCTGGCGATCGAGAGCCTGTTCCTGCTGCTGCCGGCGCTGGCCTGGCTGGGCTGGGCGCAGTGGCAGGGCGAAGCGGCCTTCCTCAACGGCAACCTCGGCGCCGACGCGCTGCTGGTGCTCGGCGGCGCTCTCACCGCGCTGCCCCTGATTGGCTTCGCCTACGGCGCGCGGCGCATCCCGTACTCGCTGGTGGGCATCCTGCAGTACATCGCGCCGACGCTGCAGCTCCTCAGCGGCGTGCTGCTGCTGGGCGAAACCTTCAGCGGCACGCAGGCGGTGGGCTTCGCCTGCATCTGGCTGGCGCTGGCGATCTACGCCGCCGACGGCTGGCGCCGCGCGCGCCGGCAGCCCGCCCGGGCCGCCGCCGAACACTGCGACGACGCCGTGCCCGCCACCGACGGCGCCGCGCCGCCGCGCTGAGGTTTGCGGGGCACTCACGCCGCGCGGCACACTCGCGCCATGCGCATCCACCTTGCCTGGACCGCGGCGCTGGCCGCGGCCATCGTCGCCCTGACGCCCACCATCGCCGTGGCGCGCGCCCTCGAAGACTGGATCACCCACCCCGCGCGGGCGGACACCGTCTTCAGTGGTGACAACTACTTGCATTGGCTGGCGCGCGTCGGCAGCCCGCTGGAGCAATTCCAGCCGGCGCAGGGGCCCCGGCTGGCGTTCGCGGTGGTTGAGCCCGCCGACTACCAACTCGCGTATGAATTCATTCGTCTGCCCGAGGGCATGGGCTTCACGTTTGAATTCAAGCACCCGGCGCCGGCCCTGCCGCCGCCGGTGCGCGGCACGGTGGTCTTGCTGCATGGCTGGTCCATGGACGCCGGCAGCCTGCTGCCCTGGAGCCTGGCGTTCTCGCAGCGGGGCTACCGCACGGTGCTGCTGGACCTCCGCAACCACGGCCTGTCCGGCGAGGCGCCCGCGGGCTATGGCACGCACGAGGCCGCCGACGTGATGGCCCTGCTCGGGCACCTGCGAGCGCAGAAGCGCATCGCGGAACCGGTGCACCTGTTCGGTGTTTCCTATGGCGCGGTCACCGCGCTTCATGCCGCCGCGCAGCCCGATGCGAGCGTGGCCGGCGTGGTGGCGATGGAGCCTTTCGCGAATGCCGCCGATTCCATCCGTCATTACGCCGGGCGACTGAAATCAGGCGCGGGTGGCGGCTGGCGCGGGCGCGCGCTGGGCTGGTGGCTTCGGGCCACCGTGGACGACGACGATCTCGGGCAGGCGCTCGACCGCGCGGGCCAGCGTCTCGGCGTGGACCTGCGGACACTGGACACCGCGAGGCCCGTTGCCGCCACGCGCGCCTGCGTGCTGCTACTGCACGGTGCGCGCGACCAGCTGGTGCCGGTGGCCGCCGCGCGTTCGCTGGCCATGGCCTCGCAGCGGCTGCGTTACGCCGAGCTGCCGGAGGAAGACCACTTCACGCTGCCGGCGCGACTGGACTGGCTTTCGAGACCCATCGGCGACTGGCTCGGTGACGCTGGCACGGCCGACGGACGCGATTGCCCCGCGCCGGCGCTGCCCGCCGATCCACTGCCGTGACGGCCGTAACTTGTCCGTCACGCGGGGCCATGCCCTAATCGAGGCATGGGTTCCGACGCCTTCTCCGCGCTCTACCGCGACCAGGTGCTGGCGCACGGCCGGGAGCCGCGCCAGGCCGGTCGGCTCGACGGCCGCGCGCGCCGCGCCAGCGCCAGCAATGCGCTCTGCGGCGACCGCGTGGCGGTCTCGCTGCGCCTGGGCGACGACGGCGCCATCGCCGAGCTTCGCCACGACAGCGAAGGCTGCCTGCTCTGCCTGGCTTCGGCTTCGCTGATGGCCGGCCGCGTGGCGGGCCGTCCGCCGCGGGACGTGGCACCACTCGCGGACGCGCTGCGCGACGCGCTGGCGCGCGGCGACGAGTCCGGGCTCGGCGAACTCGCCGCGCTGATCGGCGCCGCGCCCTACCCTTCGCGCCACCGCTGCGCGCTGCTGCCCTGGGACGCCCTGCTGGCCGCGCTCGACGCGCCGGAGACCGACGCATGAGCGCGCCCGGCGGTCTGCGCGGCGCGCTCGCGGCGGCGCAGGCGCACCGCGCCGCGGGCACGCCCTTCGCGCTGGCCCTGGTGACCGACACCGAAGGCTCGACCTACCGCAAGGCCGGCGCGCTGGCCCTGGTGGCCGCCGATGGCACCCGCACCGGCACGATTTCCGGCGGCTGCCTGGAGCCTGCGCTCGAGGCGCTGTGCCAGGACGCGATCGCGCGCGGCCAGCCCGGCGTGGCCGTGTTCGACACCCGCGACGACGACGACCTGCTGTTCGGCTCCGGCTCGGGCTGCCGCGGCCGCATGCGCGTGCTGGCCTGGCCGCTGCCCGGCCCTGGCGACGCGCTGTTCGATGCGCTGCTGGCGGCGCACGCCACCGGCGGCGCCCTGTCGCTGGCCGTGGGCGTGGAAGCCGCCACGCTCGGCGCGCTCCGCTTCGACGGCACCGCGCCCGAGGGTTTCCTGCCCCTGCGCATCGCACCGGTGCGGCGCCTGCTGCTGCTGGGCGCCGGCCCCGAAGCGCCGCCGCTGCTGCGCCTGGCCCACACCCTGGGCTGGGAAACCACGGTGGCCGACCACCGCGAAGGCCTGCTGCGGGCCGCCCGCCTGCCCGAAGCCCACGCGCTGCTGGCGCTGAAACCGGCCGCCACGCTCGAAGCGTCGCCACGCGCGCCCGACGCCGCACTGGTGATGACCCACCTCGCCAGCGCCGACCTCGAGGCCCTGCGCGCGCTGTCCACGCTGGCCGTGCCCTACGTCGGCCTGCTCGGCCCGCCCGGCCGCCGCGACGAACTGCTGGCGGAACTCGACGGCACGCAGCGCGCGGCGCTGCTGCCACGCCTGCACGCGCCCGCCGGCCTGTTCCTCGGCGGCGAGGGCCCCGAGGCCATCGCGCTGGCCATCGCCGCCGACCTGCAGCGCCACTTCCACGCGCCGCCATGAACCCGCCCCGCCACGCCCTGATCGTGCTCGCCGCCGGTGGGTCGCGCCGCCTGGGCGAAACCAAGCAGCTGCTGCGCCTGGACGGCGAATCGCTGGTGCGCCGCGCCGCCCGCCTGGGCCTGGCCACCGCGCCCACGGAAGCCTGGCTGGTGTGCGGCGCGAACGCCGACGCCGTGCACGCCGAAGCCGCCGACCTGCCGCTGCGGCGGGTGGACTGCGCCGGCTGGCAGGCCGGCCTGGGCACCTCGCTGGCCACCGGCGTGAAGGCGCTGGGCAAGCAGGTGGAAGGCGCCCTGGTGCTGCTGTGCGACCAGCCCGCGCTCGACCTCGCGCACCTGCTGGCCCTGCGCGACGCCTGGCGCGTCGACCCGCGCCGCGCCGCCGCCAGCGCCTATGACGGGGTGCTGGGCGTGCCGGCGCTGCTGCCGCGGTCCTGGTTCGCCACGCTGGCCACCGGCGCCGACGACCGCGGCGCCCGCGACCTGCTGCGCCAGCACTCGGACCAGGTTCACGCCGTACCCGCCAACGGCCTGGCGCAGGACCTCGACACCCCGGCGCAAAGGCAGGCCTGGCTCACCCCGGCTTCACTTGGTGGCAACCCGCCCCAGGAGTAGGCTCGGGGCCTTCCCCAGCCGCCGCGAGGGCCGCCCATGAAACTGACCGTCAACGGCGTCGAGCACGAGGTCGACGCCACCCCCGACATGCCGCTGCTGTGGGTTCTGCGCGACCTGGTGGGACTCACCGGCACCAAGTACGGCTGCGGCATGGCGCAGTGCGGCGCCTGCACCGTGCACGTCGACGGCCAGCCCACGCGCTCCTGCGTGCTGCCGGTGTCGGCGGTGGCGGGCCGCGCGGTCACCACCATCGAAGGCCTCTCGGCCGACGGCAGCCACCCGGTGCAGCGCGCCTGGGCCGAGCTGGACGTGGTGCAGTGCGGCTACTGCCAGTCCGGCCAGATCATGGCCGCGGCGGCCCTGCTGCGCGTGGTGAACAACCCCAACGACGCCGAGATCGACGAGGCCATGGCCGGCATCCTCTGCCGCTGCGGCACCTACCCGCGCATCCGCGCCGCCATCCACCGCGCCGCCGAGCTCGGCGAACCCTGATCCGCGCGCGACGCCCCCGGGCGCGCCCGTTCGACGGAGACTTCCCGTGAACAAGAACAACACCCTGTCCCGCCGCAACTTCCTCAAGGCCGGCGCCCTGGTGGGCGGCGGGCTGGTCGTGGCCTTCGTGGTGCCCGGCGGCCGCCGCCTGGCCTTCGCGCAGGCGCCCGCGGGTGCCCCGCTGGTGCCCAACGCCTTCCTGCGCATCGGCAGCGACGACCGCGTCACCGTGCTGCTGGCGCATTCGGAAATGGGCCAGGGCATCTGGACCACGCTACCGATGCTCATCAACGAAGAGCTCGACGCCGACTGGACGAAGATCAGCGTCGAACACGCGCCGGCCGCCCCGGCCTACGCGCACACCGCCTTCGGCGCGCAGATGACCGGCGGCTCCACCACCACATGGTCGGAATTCGACCGCTACCGCCAGGCCGGCGCCACCGCGCGCACGCTGCTGGTGCAGGCGGCGGCCGCGCGCTTCGGCGTGGCGGCGGGTGATTGCCGCACCGAGAACGGCCGCGTCGTCTGCGGCGAGCGCAGCGCCAGCTACGGCGAACTGGCCGAAGCCGCCAGCGCGCTGCCGGCACCGGGCGAAATCGCGCTGCGCGCGCCGAAGGACTGGAAGCTCATCGGCAAGTCCACGCGCCGCCTCGACACGCCGCAGAAAATCACCGGCCGCGCGGTGTTCGGCATCGACGTGCAGTTCGAGGGCCTCAAGACCGCGGTGGTGGCGCGCGCGCCGGTGTTCGGCGCCTCGGTGAAGTCCTTCGACGGCAGCGCCGCGCTGGCGGTGCCGGGCGTGCTCAAGGTGCTGCAGGTGCCCTCGGGCGTGGCCGTGGTGGCCGAACATTTCTGGGCCGCCAAGCAGGGCCGCGACGCGCTGCAGGTGGACTGGGACCTGGGCCCGAACGCCACGCTCGACAGCGACGCGCTGCGCAGGCAGTTCGGCGGGCTCGCCGGCACGCCGGGCGCCGTCGCCGCCACGGCCGGCGACGTGGACCAGGCGCTGGCCGGCGCAGGCAAGGTGATCGAGGCCGAATACTTCGTGCCCTACCTCGCGCACGCCGCGATGGAGCCGCTCAACTGCACCGTGCGCATCGGTGCCGACCACTGCGAGGTCTGGACCGGCACGCAGTTCCAGACCGGCGACCAGGCCGCCGCCGCGCGCATCACCGGGCTCAAGCCCGAGCAGGTGACCATCAACACCACGTTCCTGGGCGGCGCCTTCGGCCGCCGCGCCAACCCCACCAGCGACTTCGTCAGCGAGGCCGTGCACGTGGCCAAGGCCGCGGGGATGCCGGTGAAGACCGTCTGGACCCGCGAAGATGACACCCGCGGCGGCTACTACCGCCCCATGTTCCTGGAGCGCGCGCGCGTGGCGCTGGGCAAGGACGGCCTGCCCGCCGCCTGGCACCAGGTGCTGGTGGGCCAGTCGATCATGGCCGGAACGCCCTTCGAGGGCTCGATCAAGGACGGCGTGGATGGCTCCTCGGTGGAGGGCGTGTCCGATTCGCCGTACGTGAAGGGCACGCCCGCGCATCGCGTGGAGCTGCACTCGCCGAAGACCGGCATCCCCGTGCTGTGGTGGCGTTCGGTGGGCCACAGCCAGAACGCCTTCGTGATGGAGAGCCTGGTGGACGAGCTGGCGGCCGCCGCCGGCGAAGACCCGCTGGCCTACCGCCGCCGCCTGCTCAAGGACCATCCGCGCCATCTCGGCGTGCTCAACCTCGCCGCCGAAAAGGCCGGCTGGGGCTCGAAGCTGCCCGAGGGCCGCGCCCGCGGCATCGCCGTGCACGAGTCCTTCGGCAGCTACGTGGCGCAGGTGGCCGAAGTGTCGGTGGAGCGCGGCGCGGTGCGCGTGCACCGGGTGGTCTGCGCCATCGACTGCGGCGTGGCGGTGAACCCGCTGATGATCGCCGCGCAGATGGAGTCGGGCATCGTCTACGGCCTGGGCGCGGCGCTGCATGGCCGCATCCGCTTCAAGGACGGCCGCGTGCAGGAATCGAACTTCCACGACTACCGCGTGCTGCGCCTCGACCAGATGCCGGTGGTGGAAACCCACGTCGTGCCCAGCACCGAACGCCCCGGCGGCGTCGGCGAACCCGGCACCCCGCCCATCGCCCCGGCCGTGGCGAACGCCGTGTTCGCCCTCACCGGCCAGCGCCTGCGCGAACTGCCCCTGCGCGTGGGTGGGTGAGATTGGTTTTTGAACACGGATAAGAGCGGATTGACACGGATAAACACGGATAGGGCAAAAGCGATTGGAAGTGGTTTTCCGTAACAGCCAATCAGCGCGCGCTCCATGAGCTGCCGCGGACCACTCCAATCCGCTCTATCCGCGTTTATCCGCCTTCTATCCGTGTCATCCGTGTTGAAGGCTTTTTATGCAACCTACGAAGCGCGCGCCTTGGCGCGGGTGATGATCACCACGCCGGCCAGGATGACGGCCATGGCGCCGATGGCGTCGGCACCGACGCGTTCGTGCAGCAGCAGCGCGCCCAGCAGCACCGCGATGGGCGGGTTGACGTAGGCGTAGCTGGTGGCCAGCGCCGGGCGCACGTGGTGCAGCAGCCAGACGTAGGCGCTGAAGCCGACGATGGAGCCGAACGCCGCCAGGTAACCCACCGCCAGCGTCGCCGACAGCGGCGGTACTTCGGTGATGCGCTCGCCCATGGCCAGGCCCAGCACGCCCATGGCCACGCCGCCGCAGAGCATCTGCGCCGCGGTGCTCATGAAGGGCGCCGGCAGGTCGCGGCCGCGGCTCCACACCGAACCGAAGGCCCAGGCGACGGGCGCCGCCAGCAGCGCCAGCATGCCGCCCAGGCTGGCCTGCATCTCGCCGTCGAAGTTCAGCCACACCACGCCCAGGAAACCGATGGCCAGGCCCAGCCATTCGCCGTGGCTCGGGTGCTGGCCGCGCAGCACGCCGAACAGGCCCGCCCACAGCGGCATCGACGCCACCGCCACCGCGGCCAGGCCCGAGGACACCGTCTGCTCGGCGAAATTCACCAGGCCGTTGCCCAGCAGCATCATGAACAGGCCCATGAAGGCCGCGTTCTTCCACTGCGCGCGGGTCGGCGGCGCGTGGCCGCGCCAGCGCAGGAAGGCGTAGAAGGCCAGGCTGGCGGCCAGGAAGCGCAGGCTGCCCATCAGGAAGGGCGGGTAGCCTTCGAGCCCGACGCGGATGGCGAGGTAGGTCGAGCCCCAGACCAGGTAGACCGAGGCCAGCGCCAGCCCGACCGCGAGCGCGGACGGGGGCGTGGTTTGCGGCGAACTCATGCGCTGCGTTTCCCGGCGGCGTCGTGGCCGCGTCGTTCCGAATCGAGCAGGGCCTGCTTGCGCGGCAGGCCCCAGCGGTAGCCGCCCAGGCTGCCGTCGCCGCGGATCACGCGGTGACAGGGCACCAGCACCGCCACCCGGTTGCCGGCGCAGGCGCGCGCCACGGCACGGGCACCGCGCGGCATGCCGAGCGAATCGGCGAGTTCGGCGTAGCTGCGGGTCTCGCCGGCGGGAATGCGCATCAGCGCTTCCCACACGCGCTGCTGGAAGGCCGTGCCGATCAGCTCCACCGGCACGGCGCCGGCGCGCTCGGACAGCGCCTCGGCCACGGCGCGCACGCGCGGCGCCAGGAATTCGTCGCGCCCGGCGTCCACGCGCTGCAAGGTGGCGCGCGGGAACTCGGCGCGCAGGTCGGCTTCCAGCGCGCCGGCGTCTTCGCCCAGCAGCACCGCGCAGACGCCGCGCTCGGTCACCGCCACCAGGGCCTGGCCCAGCGCCGTGGGCACCAGCGACCAGCGCAGCTCCAGGCCTTCGCCGCCGCGGCGGTAGGCCTGCGGCGCCATGCCCAGGCGCGCGGCGCCGTGTTCGTACACGCGGCTGGGCGAACCGTAGCCGGCGTCGTAGAGGGCGCGGGTGACGTCGTGGCCGGCGCGCAGGCCGGCCTTGAGGCCGGACAGGCGGCGCTGCGCGCGGTATTCGGCCGGGCTCAGCCCGAACTGCTGGCGGAAGCGGCGCTGCAGGTGGGTGGCGCTGAGGCCGACGGCGTCGGCGAGCTCGGCCAGGCCCAGGTCTTCGCGGTCGAGCAGGCGGCGGGCCTGTTCGAGGCGGGGGTCGATCGGCGGAGGGGTCGTGTCCATGCCAGGCAGGCTAGCCGGCGCCCGGGGGGCCGGCTATCCGCTTCTTGCGCCGGGGCTCATTCGGCCCAGACGGTGGCCTGGCGGGTCACCGGCAGCACCTGGGCGGTGAGCTGGCGGTCGGCAGAGAGCAGGTCGAGGGCGTCGGCCAGGATGGCGGCGGACTCGCGCAGCAGCGGGTCCGGGCCATTCTTGGCGGCTTCTTCCTCGGCGGCCTGCTGGGCGACGCTGCGCTCGTTGTAGCTCAGGCCGTCGTCCACCACGCGTTCGGCTTCGTCCTTGGCCAGGCCGGCGGCCACGCGCTCGGCCTGGCGCTGCTTGCGCTCGGCCGCGAGGCGGTCGCGTTCGGCGCGGCGCACCGATTCGTTGAGCGAAATGCTCTTCTTCTCGCGCTCGGCGCGGAAGCGCGCCACGTCCTCGGCCCACCACTGGAACTCGGGGTCCTTGGCGACGCGGGCCTCGTGGTTGGCCACCAGCTGCGGCGACAGCGCGGCGAAGTTGCCGAGGTTGCCGTGCGGCGCCTGGGCGATGCGGGTGGCCGGCAGCGCGTTGTCGTAGGTGCTCTCGCCGTAGTCGCTGGCGTCGAGCGTGACCGGGAACTGCAGGTCCGGCACCACGCCCGCGTGCTGGGTGGTGCCGCCGTCGACGCGGAAGAACTGCGCGACGGTCAGCTTCACCTGGCCGAACTTGACGTCGTCCTTGCGCGGGAAACGGTCGAGGTCGATCAGGCTCTGCACGGTACCCTTGCCGAAGGTGGGCTCGCCGATGATCAGGCCGCGGCCGTAGTCCTGGATGGCGGCGGCGAAGATTTCCGAGGCCGAGGCCGAGGCGCGGTTGACCAGCACGGCCAGCGGGCCGTCCCAGGCCACGCCGGCTTCGTCGTCGGCCTCGACGTTGACGCGGCCGCCGGTCTCGCGCACCTGCACCACCGGGCCGGCGTCGATGAACAGGCCGGTGAGCTCGACCGCCTCGAGCAGCGAACCGCCGCCGTTGTCCCGCAGGTCCACCACCACGCCGTCCACCTGCTCGGCGCGCAGTTCGCGCAGCAGCTTGGCGACGTCGGCGGTGGCCGAGCGCGCGTCCTTGTCGCCGCGGCGGCGGGCTTCGAAATCAAGGTAGAAGGTGGGCAGCTCGACCACGCCGATGCGGCGGTCGCCGACCTCGACGATGCGCTTCTGGGCGGCCTGCTGCTCGAGCTTGACCTTGTCGCGGGTGATCACCACGCGCTCGGGCTTGGCGTCCACGCCGGCGTCGGCCGGCAGCACGTCCAGGCGAACCTGGGTGCCCTTCTTGCCGCGGATCAGCGCCACGGTGTCGTCGATGCGCCAGCCCACCACGTCGGTCATCGGGCCGCTGGTGCCCTGGCCCACGGCGACGACGCGGTCGCCGACCTTGAGCTTGCCGCTGAGCGCGGCCGGGCCGCCGGGCACGATGGTGCGCATGACCACGAACTCTTCCTGGCGCTGCAGCACCGCGCCGATGCCCTCGAGCGAGAGGCGCATCTGCATGTTGAAGTTCTCGGCGCTGCGCGGCGACATGTAGCTGGTGTGCGGGTCGATCGAGCTGGCGTACGCGTTCATGAAGGTCTCGAACACGTCGTCGCCGCGCAGCTCGGCCACGCGCTCGGCCAGGCCGGCGTAGCGCTTGTCGAGGGTCTTGCGGATTTCTTCCTGGCTGCGGCCGGCGAGCTTGAGGCGCAGCGCGTCGTTCTTGACGTACTTGCGCCAGGCGCTGTCGAGCTCGGCGGAGCTGGCCGCCCAGTCGGCGCCCTCGCGGTCGTAGAGCCAGGTCTCGTCGGTGCTGAAGTCGAAGGGCTTGGCCAGCAGCGAACGCGCATAGGCCACGCGCTCGGCGACGCGGCGCTGGTAGGTGGCGAACACGTCGAAGGCCGGCTGGAACTGCTGGGCCTTGATGGCGTCGTCGTGGCGCAGGCGGAAGGCGTCGAAGCGGGTGATGTCGGCCTGGGTGAAGAACAGCTTCTGGTCGTCGAGCGACTCCAGGTAGCGGCGGTGGATCTCGGCCGAGAGGGCGTCGTCGAGCGGCTTCGCGCGGTAGACGTAGCGGCTGTCGGACAGGATGCCGTACACCAGGCGCGCGGCCGCGGCCTGTTCGACCGTGGGCTCGAGGTAGGCCGACGCGCCGGGCGCGGGCGCGCTGGAGCCGGCGGCCATGGCCATGGCCAGCGGCAGCGCGGCGGAGAGGGCGATCAGCTTGTGCTTGAGCATGGTCAGGTCCGTTCTTCAGGGGCCCAGCTTGCGCCCCGGGGTCGGCCCGGGGCCTGTGCCGATAGTGATAGCAGCACCTTGCAGCCCGAGCATAGCCCCGGGGATGTTCAGGGGAGGTCGGCGACGAAACCGGCTTCAGCCGCCATTCGGTCGGCGTGGTAGGACGAACGCACCATCGGCCCGGAGGCCACGTGCGTGAAGCCCAGGGCCTGGCCGGCCACTTCCAGCTGCTTGAATTCTTCCGGGGTCCAGTAGCGCATCACCGGGTGGTGGTGCGGCGTGGGCTGCAGGTACTGGCCGATGGTGACCATGTCCACGTCGTGCGCGCGCAGGTCGCGCAGGGTCTCGAGCACCTGTTCCATGGTTTCGCCCAGGCCCAGCATGATGCCGGACTTGGTCGGCACGTCGGGGTGCTGGGCCTTGAAGCGCTTGAGCAGCTCCAGCGACCACTGGTAGTCGGCGCCCGGGCGCACGTTCGGGTAGAGGTGCGGCACGGTCTCGAGGTTGTGGTTGAACACGTCCGGCGGGTTCGTGGCCAGGATCTCCAGCGCGCGGTCCATGCGGCCCTTGCCGCGGAAGTCGGGCGTGAGGATTTCGATCTTGAGGTTCGGCGACAGCGCGCGCGCCTCGCGGATGCAGTCGACGAAGTGCTGGGCGCCGCCATCGCGCAGGTCGTCGCGGTCGACCGAGGTGATCACCACGTAGCGCAGGCCCATGTCGGCGATGGTGCGGGCCAGGTTGGCCGGCTCGCTGGCGTCGGGCGGCTTGGGCCGGCCGTGGGCGACGTCGCAGAAGCTGCAGCGGCGGGTGCAGACCTCGCCCAGGATCATGAAGGTGGCGGTGCCGTGGCTGAAGCACTCGTGGATGTTCGGGCAGCTGGCCTCCTCGCAGACCGTCACCAGGCGGTTCTCGCGCAGCTTGCTCTTGAGCTTCTGCACGGCGTTGCCGGACGGGATGCGCACGCGGATCCAGCTGGGCTTGCGCAGGACCGGGGCGTTTTCGTCGAACTTGACCGGGCTTTTGCCGATCTTGTCGCCACCCAGCTGCTTCTGGCCTTCGACCAGGGGCGAACCCAGCACCTGCAGGGGAATGGACTTGCTGGCGGAATCGGACATGGGCGGGGTCGGATCAGGCGGGGGTGAGGTCCGGCGGCGGGGCGCCGGTGGCGGCCAGGCCGAGGCGCCGGGACAGGGCCTCGACCAGCACGGGCTGGATCACGGCGGGGTCGCCGGGGCCGCCCAATTCTAGCACCGAGGTCACTTCCAACCCCTGGTAACCACAGGGGTTGATGCGCCGGAACGGCTCGAGGTCCATGGCGATGTTGAAGGCCAGGCCATGGAAGCTGCAGCCCTTGCGGACCCGCAGGCCCAGGGCCATCACTTTGGCGCCGCCGACGTAGATGCCCGGGGCGCCTTCCTTGCGCTCGCCCGAGATGCCGTAGTGGGCCAGCGTGTCGATCACGGCGCCCTCGATGCGGCAGACCAGCTCGCGCACGCCCAGGCCCAGGCGGCGCAGGTCCACCAGCGGGTAGGCCACCAGCTGGCCGGGGCCGTGGTAGGTGACCTGGCCGCCGCGGTCCACGTTCAGCACCGGGATGTCGCCGGGAGCCAGCACGTGCTCGGGCTTGCCGGCCTGGCCCAGGGTGAACACGGGGTCGTGTTCGACCAGCCAGAGCTCGTCGGGGGTGTCGGGGCCGCGGGCGTCCGTGAGGCGCTGCATGGCGCGCCACACCGGCTCGTAGGGCTGGCGGCCCAGCTCGCGCACCCGCCACTCGCGCATCGGCGCCGCGTTGGCGGCCGGGGCGGCGCAGGCAGGCGCTACAGCGTCCACTTCACCGCCGGGTGCTCGCGCAGGGCGCCGTGGGCGGCGTCGTAGTCCTCGCGGCTGTGGGCCTCGAACACCATCGTCACCGACACGTAGTTGCCCTTGGCCGACGGCTTGATCGTGAGGCGCTCGCGGTACACGGTGAGGCCCAGGGCCTCGAGCACCATGGGCACCACCAGGTGCAGGTCGGCCTCGGCCGAGCCCATGGCGCTGATCTCGAAGACGCCGGGGAACTGGAAGCCGTGTTCGGGGTTGTCGGAACGGATGCTCATGCCGTCCATTATGGGGGCGCGGGGCCCCTGTCCCAAGCCCGCGCCGGGCTCAGGTGCCGTCCACGCGCACGCGGTTGCGGCCGTCGCCCTTGGCCCGGTACATGGCCCGGTCGGCGGCCCGGTAGAGCTCGCTGCCGTCTTCACCGGCGGCCGGGTCGAAACCGGCCACGCCGATGCTCACCGTCAGGGCCAGCGGCCCTTCGCGCAGCTGCAGCGGGCGCTCGACCAGGCTGGCGCGCATGGCCTCGGCCACCTCCGCCGCGGGCCCGGCGCCGAGCCCCGGCAGCAGCACGCCGAATTCCTCGCCGCCCAGCCGCGCAAGGTGCGCGCCGGGCGCGGCGAACACTTCGCGCATGCGGTCGGCGAAACGCGCCAGGCAGGCGTCGCCGGCGTCGTGGCCGAATTCGTCGTTGACGCGCTTGAAGTGGTCCAGGTCCATCACCAGCATCGACAGCGGCCGGCCATGGCGGCGCGATTCGCCGACCAGGTGCTCGAGCGCGCCGCCGAAGAATCGCCGGTTGGCCAGGCCGGTCAGCGGGTCGATGCGGCTCAGGCGCTCGTACTGGTCGCGCTGGTGCCGCAGGGCGTCGTAGAGGTCGAGCTGCTGCTGGTATTCGCGGTAGCTGCGCAGCAGCACCACGGCGAGGTAAACCGAATACGCGCCGATCGTCACCGACACCGCCAGCCCTTCGTCGGTGTACGGCAGCAGGAACGCCGCCGGCAGGTAGATCAGCGACACGCCCAGCAGCGCGCGTTCGCGGCGCAGGCTGTAGTTGTGCGCGAAGGCGGTGGCGAAGGCGATGGTGCACAGCAGGGCGGCGCTGCGCCCGGGCTCGAAGTGCGCGTCGAGCAGCGCCCAGGCCAGCACCGCGCCCCAGAGCGCGGCGGTGGCGAGCACGACGCCCCATTCGCGGTCCAGCCAGGCCTCGAGCTTGCGGCGCGTGGCGCCGGCCCCCGGCGGGCGCGGCCAGATGCGCATCAGCGCCAGGGCCGTGAAGGCCAGGCCCACCAGCACGGTGGCGGCCGGATGCTTCGACGGCAGGCCGGCGGCCACCGACACGACCACCCAGGCCAGCAGGTAGAACACGCCGCCGGTGACGACCCGCTGGGCGGTGTCGGCCACTTCCCGCGCCAGGCGCGGGGTGCCGTCGTCCTGGCCTTCGTCCCTCATCCGGTCCACTCCCCTGCAGCTACCGGTCCGGGATCCAGACTAGCCGGTGTTTATTCGCTTTCCCACCAGAGCCAGAAATCGTCGCTCATGCGCTTGAAGAAGCCGCCCTCGGCGACGTCCTGCAGCGCCACCAGCGGGCGCTCGGCCACGACCTTGTCGTCCAGGCTCAGGCGCACGGTGCCGATGACCTGGCCCTTGGCGATGGGCGCGCTCAGCTGCCTGGGCACGTCCATGGTGGGCTTGAGTTCGCCGTAGCGGCCGCGCGGAAGCGTGACCAGCAGCGGCTCCGCCACGCCCAGCTCGACGCTGTCGGCTTCGCCGCGCCAGACCTTCTGGTCGGCCACCTTGGCGCCGGCGGCGTACACGCTGTGGGTTTCGAAGAAGCGGAAGCCCCAGTTCAGCAGCGCAAGGTTGCCCTCTTCGCGCAGGCGGAAGCCTTCGTTGCGGCTGGTGGTGTCGATGCCCAGCACCACGGAGATGAGGCGCTGGTCGCCGCGCATCGCCGAGGCGGCGAGGCAGTAGCCGGCGGCCGAGGTGTGGCCGGTCTTGAGGCCGTCCACGCTGGCGTCCTTCCACAGCAGGCCGTTGCGGTTCCACTGCTGGATGCCGCCGTAGCTGAATTCCTTGATCTTGTAGAGCGCGTAGTGGTCGGGGAACCGGGAGATCAGCGCGCGCGAGAGGATGGCGATGTCGCGCGCCGTCATCACGTGGCCCGGGGACGACAGGCCGTGCGCATTTTCGAAGCGCGAGCCGGTCATGCCCAGCTTGGCGGCGTAGCTGTTCATCATGTCCACGAAGGCGGCTTCGCTGCCGCCGACGTGCTCGGCCAGCGCGATCGCGGCGTCGTTGCCGGACTGGATGACCAGGCCGTGCAGCACGTCGTCGAGCTTGACCTGCGAATTCACCGCCAGCGCGCTGTAGCTGCCGTCGGTGCCGGCGCCACCGGAGCGCCAGGCGTTTTCGCTGATGCGCACCAGGTCGTCGGCCTTGACGCGGCCGGCGGCCATTTCGGCGGCCACCACGTAGGAGGTCATCACCTTGGTTATGGACGCGGGCTCGAGCGGCTGGTCGATGTTCTCGCCGGCCAGCACCTGGCCGCTGACGTGGTCCATCAGGATCCAGGCCTTGGCGCCCTGCGGCACCGGGGCCGGCGGCGTCGGCGCCGGGGCGTTCGCGGCGGGCGCCGGCGAGGGCGCGGGCTGCGGCGACGGCACCGGGGTCTGGGCGAAGGCGGCGCCGGCGACGAAGGCGGCCAGCGCGAAGGACAGGAAACGGGAAGCGGACATCCGGGGGAGACTCCAAATCATGGGCGGGCGCGCGGCCCGCCGGGAACGAAGGGGCATGCTAGCCCTTATTCACTGAATACCCGCGGGCTGGGCAGGCCCAGGCCGCGGATGCGGTCGATGACGGTGGCGGCGGCTTCCGCGGCCAGCGGACCCACGCGTACGCGCCACACCTTGTCGCCGTTCACGCGCGCGTCTTCGACTTCGACGCCGTCGATGCCGGCGTCCTCGAGCTGGCGGGCGATGCGGCGGGCGTTGTCGCGTTCGCGGTAGGCGCCGACCTGCACCACGTGGCGGCCGGAGCCGGCCACGGGCGGCGGTTCCGGCGCGCGCGGCGGCGGCATCGGCGTGCTGCCGGCGCCGAGCACCGGGCCGGCGTCCCCGCCTTCGGGCGTGAGCGCGCGCACTTCGACGCGCGCGGTGCCGGTGCGGTCGAGCCCGAGCTTCACCGCGGCGGCGTAGCTGAGGTCGATGATGCGGCCGGAGTGGAAGGGGCCGCGGTCGTTCACCCGCACCACCACGCTTTCGCCGGTGTCGAGGTGGGTGACGCGCACGTAGCTGGGCAGCGGCAGCGTCTTGTGCGCGGCGCTGAAGCTGCACATGTCGTAGACCTCGCGGCTCGAGGTCTGCCGGCCGTGGAACTTCTGGCCGTACCAGGACGCGACGCCGCGCTCGACGTAACCGTCGGCGCTGGGCATCACGCGGTAGCTCTTGCCCAGCACGGTGTAGGGCGAACGGTTGCCGTAGGCGGCCGGGGGCTCGCGGCGCGGCGTGGGTTCGACCAGGCCGGAGATGTCGAGCGCGTGCTCGGGCGCGCTGTCGGAAACGCCGGGGGCGTAAAGGCCGCCGGGCGTGTAGTCCTCGTCGCGGTGCTCGCGCACCTGCAGGCAGGCGGCCTGGGTGGCGGCCACCGCGGCGGCCGGTTCGCCACCGGCGCGCGGCTTGGCCGCGGCGCGATGCGACACGCCCTCGCGCGCATCCGGCGCCGGCGGCTTCACCGGCTTGCCGGCGCAACCGGCGAGCAGGGCCAGGGCAAGCAGGGCCAGCGCGCGGCTCATGGGGCGGTGGCGGCCTCCGCCCCGGCGGCGATTTCGCGCGAGAGCTGGTACACCGCCAGCGCGTACATCGGCGAGCGGTTGTAGCGGGTGATGGCGTAGAAGTTGCGGAAGCCCAGCCAGTACTCGGTGCCGGCGCTGCCTTCGAGCGTGACCAGGGTGGCCTTGAGGTCGTGGCCCTGCGCCAGCGCCGGGCGGTAGCCCTTCTCGCCCAGCTCGGCCAGGCTGTACTTCGCTTCCAGCGTGTCGGGCACGAAGGGCGCGGCGCCCTCCTGGGCCTGCGCCAGCGCCACCACGGGTTCGCCGCGCTGCCAGCCGTGGGCGACGAAGTAGTTGGCGATCGAGGCGAACACGTCGGGCAGCGCGCCGAACAGGTCGCGGCGGCCGTCGCCGTTGCCGTCGCGGGCGTAGGCGCGGTAGCTCGAGGGCATGAACTGGCCGTAGCCCATGGCGCCGGCGTAGCTGCCCTTGAGCGAGGCCAGGTCGAGCTGCTCTTCCTTGGCCAGCAGCATCACCTGCATGAGCTCGTCGCGGAAGAAGCGGCCGCGCGCGGCTTCGCGCTCCAACTGCGCCGGGTCGCCGCTGGCCGGGTAGAAGAAGCCGAGCGTGTAGAGCGCGTCGAGCACCGCGTAGCTGCCGGTGTTGCCGCCGTAGCTGGTTTCCACGCCGATGATGGCGACGATCACTTCGGCCGGCACGCCAGTGGCGGCCTCGACCTTCGCCAGTTCGTCGCGATGGCGCGCCAGGAAGGCCTGGCCGTCGGCGATGCGGCGGTCGCTGATGAAGATGGGGCGGTAGTCGCGCCAGGGCTTCACCTTCTCCGCCGGGCGCGACATGGCCGCGACGATGCTCTGGCGGTGGTTCGACTTCGCCAGCCAGGCCTCGACTTCCGACGCTTCCAGCCCGTACTTCGCGGTGGCTTCGGCGACGAAGGCGGCGCGCAGTGCCGGGTCGGGCGCGGGGCCGGTCTGGGCGATGGCGGCGGGCGCGGCGGCCACCAGGGCCAACAGCAGGGGGAACAGGCGAAGCGTGTTTCGGCGCATGGACACAACCGTCTGGTTTTGCCGGCAATTTACCACGGCCCGGCGCGGGCGCCCGCTCAGGACGCCATGAATTTCCGGTGCGCGTGCACCGACATCACCATGCCGAAACCGACCAGCAGCGACACCGCCGAGGTGCCGCCGAAGCTGAGCAGGGGCATGGGCACGCCCACCACCGGCAGCAGGCCGGCGACCATGCCGCCATTCACCAGCACGTAGACCGAGAAGGTCATGGCCACCGTGCCGGCGAGCAGCCGCGCATAGCCGTCGCGGGCCTGGGTGGCGATCCACAGGCAGCGGCCGACGATGAACAGGTACAGCGCCAGCAGCGTGACGACGCCCAGCCAGCCCCATTCCTCGCTCAGCACCGAGAAGATGAAGTCGGTGGTGTGTTCGGGCAGGAAATCCAGGTGCGACTGGCTGCCCTGCCCCCAGCCCTTGCCCGAGAAGCCGCCCGAGCCGATGGCGATCTTGGACTGGATGATGTTCCAGCCGGCGCCCAGAGGGTCGGATTCGGGATCAAGGAAGGTGAGGATGCGGTCGCGCTGGTAGGGCATCAGGAAATGCCAGCCCACGGGCAGCGACGCCAGGCCCAGGCCCGCGAACAGGCCGATGCGCCACCAGGCGATGCCGGCCAGGAACAGCGCGAACACGCCCGAGGCCGCCACCAGCATCCCGGTGCCCAGGTCGGGCTGCAGGATGATCATGCCCACCGGCAGGCCGATGATGCCCGCGCCCACGCCCAGGGTGGACCAGCGCGGCGGCAGCGGCACCGAGTGCAGGTACCAGGCCAGCATCATCGGCACGGTCAGCTTCAGCAGTTCGCCGGGCTGCAGGTAGAACACGCCCAGGTTCAGCCACAGGTTGGCGCTGCGGCCGGAGCCGAACACGAACACCAGGCCCAGCAGCACCAGGCTGGCCGCGTAGGCCGCCGGCGTCCAGAGCCTGAGCTTGCCGGGCGTGACGCGCGAGAGCAGCACCATGGCGCCCAGGCCAATGCCGAAACGCGCGCCCTGGGACATCACCAGCCGGGCGTTTTCGCCCGAGGCGCTGGCCAGCACCACCAGGCTGATCAGCATCACCGCCAGCAGGGCCAGCAGCAGCGGCAGGTCCACCTTGTCGAACAGGCGCGCCGCCAGTTCGCGCAGCCAGCGCAGGAAGGCGATCATTTGGTGGTGTCCTCGGGCGGCGGCAGCAGCCAGGCGTCGAGGATGCGGCGGCCGATGGGCGCCGCGGCGCGCGCGCCCGAGCCGCCGTGTTCGACCAGCACCACCACCGCCACCGTCGGCGCTTCCGCTGGCGCGAAGCCGATGAACCAGGCCTGGTGGCGCAGGTGGTAGGGCAGCTGGTTCGGGTCCATGCGCTCGGTGCCGCGGCGGCTGACGCGCTGCACGGTGCCGGTCTTGCCGGCCATCTGGTAGCTCATGCCCTGCGCGGCGCCGCGGCCCGAACCGGTGGGCCCATGCATCGCCGCGACCATGCCTTCGTTGACGGCGGCCAGGTCGGCGGGGTTCTTCACCAGCAGCACGCCCGGCGGCTGCGGCTCGGGCACCAGCGGCGCGTTGAAGCCGGCCTGCGTGGCCTTGAGCAGGTGCGGGCGATGCCGCACGCCGCCGTTGGCGAGCAGGCCGGTGGCCTGGGCCATCTGCAGCGGCGTGGTGACCCAGTAACCCTGGCCGATGGCGGCGTTGACGGTGTCGCCCGGGAACCAGTTCTGGTTGAGCTGGCGGCGCTTCCACGCGCGCGAGGGCCGCACGCCGGGGATTTCGCCGGCCAGGTCGATGCCGGTGGGGTGGCCGAAGCCGAGGCGGTCGAAGTATTCGTCCAGGCGGTCCACGCCGAGTTCGACCGCGAGTTCGAAGTAATAGGAGTTCACCGACTGGGCCAGCGATTCACGCAGGTTCACCCGGCCGTGGCCGCCGGGGCGCCAGTCGCGGTAACCGCGCGACTGGCCCGGAAGGAAGAATTCGCCGGTCGACAGGGTTTCGTACTGCGGCGTGCGGATGCCGGCTTCCAGCGCCGCCAGCGCCATGAACGGCTTGATGGTGGAACCGGGCGGCACGCCGCCGAGCACGTTGCGGTTGAACAGCGGCCGGGCCGGCGCCTGCAGCGCCTGCCAGTCCTTGTGTCCGATGCCGTTGATGAACAGGTTCGGGTCGTAGCTGGGCAGGCTGACCATGCCCAGGATCTCGCCGGTCTTGGGGTCGATGGCGATGGCCGCGCCGTGCTGGCCCTCGAAGGCATCCACCATGGCCTGCTGCAGGCGCGCGTCGACGGTAAGCGTGAGGTCGTTGCCCGGCTTGGCGTCGTGCCGGCGCAGCACGCCGAGTGCGCGGCCTTCGACGTTGGTCTCCACTTCCTCGTAGCCGATTTCGCCGCGCAGGCGGTCTTCGTAGAAGCGCTCGATGCCGGCCTTGCCGATGTGGGTGAGCGCGGCGTTGCGGCTGTCGCCCATGGCCTCCAGGTCGGCCACGTCGACGCGGCCGACGTAGCCGATCACGTGCGCGAACAGGTCGCCGTAGGGGTAGCGCCGCGTCAGGTAGGGAACCACTTCGACGCCCGGGAAGCGGTGCCGGTTCACCGCCAGGCGCGCCAGTTCGCCTTCGCTCAGGCGCAGTTTCAGCGGCACCGGGCGGAAGCTGCGGGTGGCGCGGCGGGTTTCGCGGAAGCGCGCCAGGTCTTCCTCGTCCAGCTCGACCAGCTCCGACAGGCCGGCGAGCGTGGCGTCCAGGTCGCGCACCTGCTCGGCGACGATCTCGAGCCGGTAGGCCGGCACGTTGTCGGCCAGCAGGCGGCCGTTGCGGTCGTAGATCAGCCCGCGGGCGGGAACGATGGGGCGCGGCTTGATGCGGTTGGCTTCCGAGCGCAGCTGGTATTCCTCGTGCTGCAGCACCTGCAGGCGGAAGTAGCCAGCAGCGAGGCCGAGCATGGCCACCGCGATGGCGAGGAAACCAACGAAGGCGCGGCGGCGGAACTGGTCCGCCTCGGCATGCAGGTTCTTGAGCTTGGTGCGGCGCAGGCTGCGCATGGCGTCAGCCGGTGCGGTCGCGCGAGCGCAGGCGCAGCTCGTCGAACAGCAGGAACAGCCAGGGCCAGAGCGCGAAGCCCACGAGCGGCGCCAGCCACGTCGCCCAGGGCAACCAACCGTCGCCGCCGGCGGCGTGGATGGCCTGGTCCACCAGGTGGTCGTTCACCAGCAGCGCGAACACGGCCAGCGCCTGCTGCCACAGCGGGAAGAAGCGCAGGCGGGCGCGGAAGCGCTGCACGAGGAAGGCCAGGATGACCAGGCGCAATGCCTGTTCGCCGAGCAGCGTGCCCGAGACGAGGTCGGCGGCGAGGCCGGCGAGGAAGGCGGTGCCCAGGCCGACCTGGTCGGGCGTTTCCAGCAACCAGTAGCACAGCACCATGGCCAGCACGTAGGGACGCGCGAGCTCGATGCCGGCGGGCAGCGGCACGGCCATCAGCAGCAGGCCGACGAACAGGCCGCCGTAGACGAGCCAGCCGGAAGGGGCGCGGTTCACGGCGTGGTGCCCTGTTCGGCGGGTGGGGTCGCGGCGCTGCTTTCGGCTCCGTCGGCGTCTTCTGCTTCGGCCTCCGCCGGCGGCGGCGGCAGCGGCGGACCGTCGTCGACGGCGTCGAGGGTGTTGTTCACGAGCAGCACTTCCAGGCCGCGGTCGAGGCGTGCCGCGGGCCGGGCCTGGGCCACCACGAACAGGCGGGTGTCGTCCGGCTGCAGCTGTTCGATGGTGCCCACCGGGAAGCCCGCCGGGAAGCGGCCGCCGATGCCGGAGGTGACCAGCCGGTCGCCGACGCGGATGTCGGCGCTCTGCGGGATGTTGGGCAGGCGCAGCGCGTCGGTGCGGCCGGTGCCGAAGGCGATGGTGCGCAGTCCGGAGCGCGCAACTTGCACGGGCACCGCGTGCTCGGGGTCGGTGAGCAGCAGGGCGGTGGCGTTGCGCGGCGTCACTTCGATGACCTGGCCGAGCACGCCGCCGGCGTCGATCATGGCCTGGCCGACGCGCACGCCGTCGTCGCTGCCGGCATCGAGCAGGATGCGCTGGCGCGAGGGATCGAGGTCGACGTCGATGATGCCGGCCAGCTTCGCTTCGAGGCGGTAGCCGCGCGTGCCGCCCAGCAGTTCGCGCAGGCGCTGGTTTTCCTCGGCAACCGCGGCCAGGCGGTGCAGGCGGCTGGCGTTGACCTGTAGTTCGCGGGTGAGGCGCTCGTTGTCGGCCAACAGGCGGGAGCGCGTGGTGACCAGGTCGTGCACGCCCTCGGCCAGCCGGCCGGGCGACGACGCCAGCCACCAGACCGGCTCGGCGAGCGCGGAAAGGTGCACACGCGCCTGCGAGGCGAAGCCGCCGCGCTGGTCGGCGACCATGAGCACGGTGGCCAGGGCCAGGTAGGCGAGCAGCGGGAGCGTGCCGCCGGCGCCCTCGGTCAGGCGGGGCGCCGGGGTTCCAGGGTAGGCCACGGCGTCATCCGTAGGAGGAATGCGCCTGCATGCAGGCTCACTCGGCCGAGAAGAACTCGTTGCCGTGCATGTCGATCAGCTCGAGCGCACGGCCGCCACCGCGGGCGACGCAGGTGAGCGGGTCGTCGGCGACGTGCACGTGCAGGCCGGTCTCCTCGGAGATCAGCTTGTCGAGGTCGCGCAGCAGCGCACCGCCGCCGCTGAGCACGATGCCGCGCTCGGCCACGTCGGCGCACAGTTCCGGCGGGGTCTGTTCCAGCGCCTGCTTGACGGCGCTGACGATGCCGCTGAGCGGTTCGTGCAGGGCCTCGAGCACTTCGTTGGAGTTGATGACGATCATGCGCGGCACGCCTTCGGCGAGGTTGCGGCCGGAGACTTCGAACTCCTTCACCACGGCCTGCGGGAAGGCGCAGCCGATCTCGATCTTGATGCGCTCGGCGGTGGTTTCGCCGATCAGCGTGCCGTGGTTGCGGCGCACGTAGTTGATGATGGCGTCGTCGAAGCGGTCGCCGCCGATGCGCACCGACTGCGAATAGACGATGCCGTTGAGCGAAATGACGGCCACTTCCGAGGTGCCGCCGCCGATGTCGATCACCATCGAACCGCGCGCCTCGTCGACCGGGATGCCGGCGCCGATCGCGGCGGCCATGGGCTCTTCGATCAGGTAGACCTCGCGGGCACCGGCCTCTTCGGCCGATTCCTTGATGGCGCGGCGCTCGACCTGGGTCGAACCGCAGGGAACGCAGATCAGCACGCGCGGGCTCGGGCGCAGGAAGCGCGAGGTGTGCGCCTTCTTGATGAACTGCTTGAGCATTTCCTCGGTGTGGGTGAAGTCGGCGATGACGCCGTCCTTCATCGGGCGGTGCGTGGTGATGTTGCCCGGGGTGCGGCCCAGCATGCGCTTGGCCTCGGCGCCCACGGCGGCGACTTCGCGGCCACCGGCGCCATGGCGCACCGCGACCACGGACGGCTCGTTGAGCACGATGCCCTGGCCACGGACGAAAATGAGGGTGTTGGCGGTGCCGAGGTCGATCGAGAGGTCGTTCGAAAACAGCCCGCGGAGCTTCTTGAACATCTGGGGGAGGCCCGTGGAGAGTGGGGTTTCGGGGGTGGGCTAGCGTAACAACCACCCTACGTGGCGGCAAGGAAAAAACCCGTTATTCCGTGCCTTCCAGCCCTTGCCACGCTACCATGTGCGCCTTTGCGGGGGGCGGTCCCACCGCCCCAGCCCATGAGGTCGAGACGATGCCTTCTGCCCTGATCTGCGGTTCCCTGGCCTACGACACCATCATGGTGTTCCAGGACCAGTTCAAGAACCACATCCTGCCGGACAAGGTCCACATCCTGAACGTGTCCTTCCTCGTGCCGCGCATGCGCCGCGAGTTCGGCGGCTGCGCGGGCAACATCGCCTACAACCTCAAGCTGCTCGGCGGCGACCCCATCCCCATGGCCACCGTCGGCCAGGACTTCGGGCCGTACCGGGAGCATTTCGAGGCCTGCGAGATCCGCCTGGACCACGTCAAGGAAATCGAAGACCTCTACACCGCCCAGGCCTTCATCACCACCGACCTGGACGACAACCAGATCACCGCTTTCCACCCCGGCGCCATGATGCGTTCCTACGAGAACCACGTGCGCGACGTCCAGGGCGTGGGCTTTGGCATCGTCGGACCGGACGGCTACGAGGCGATGCTGCAGAATTCCCGCGAGTTCGCCGAACTTGGCATCCCTTTCATCTTCGATCCGGGCCAGGCCATGCCGCTGTTCAATGGCAAGGAGCTGACCACCATGATCGAGCAGGCCACCTACGTCACGGTCAACGACTACGAGTCGAACCTGCTTCAGGAGAAGACCGGGCTCAGCGAGAAGGACATCGCCGAGCGCGTGAAGGCCTACATCATCACCCGCGGCCCGAAGGGCTCCGAGGTCCATACCCAGGGTGGCGAACTGCACATCCCCGCCGCCAACGCCATGCGCGTGGTCGACCCCACCGGCTGCGGCGACGCCTACCGCGCCGGCCTGATCTTCGGCCTCATGAACGGCATGGACATGGCCACCACCGGCCGCATCGCCTCGCTGATGGGCGCACTGAAGATCGAGCACCTGGGTCCGCAGAACCAGCGCTTCGACTACGACGAGTTCGCCGAGCAGTTCCGCCAGCAGTTCGGTTACGCCCTGCGCTGAGCCGGGCGCTGTCCCGGCGACCAAGGCCGCCCCGCTGGGCGGCCTTTTTCTTGCGCCACTTTCGGCGACGCAAAGAAAAACCCCCGCCGATTGGCGGGGGTTTTAGGGGAAAAGCCCCTGGCGATGACCTACTCTTGCATGGCTTAGGCCACACTACCAT
>NZ_JAYSEG010000014.1:37995-70731 GCF_041913985.1 Arenimonas sp. | reverse complement strand
TCAACCACGCCACCTTCAAGGCCTCGCTGTTCATGGCCGCCGGCATCATCGACCATGAAACCGGCACCCGCGACATGCGCCGGCTCGGCGGCCTGCGCCGCCTGCTGCCGGTGACCAGCACGCTGGCGGTGCTGGCCAGCCTGGCCATGGCCGGCATCCCGCTGCTCAACGGCTTCCTGTCGAAGGAGATGTTCTTCGCCGAGGCGCTGGCGGTCGAAGGCAACGACCTGGTCCGCCTGGGCATCCCCGCGGCGGCGCTGCTGTTCGGTGCGTTCGGCATGGCCTACAGCCTGCGCTTCGTGCACGACACCTTCTTCGGCGAAGGCCCGCGCGCGGTCGAGGCGGACGTGCACGAGCCGCCGCTGTTCATGCGCGTGCCGGTGGGCCTGCTGGTGCTGGCCTGCCTGGCGGTGGGCATCGCGCCGGGCCCGACCATCGGCACCGTGCTCGGGGCCGGCGCGCGCGGCGTGCTGGGCGCGGACGTGCCCGACTACAGCCTGGCGCTGTGGCATGGCTTCAACCTGCCGCTGGCCATGAGCGCCGCCGGCGTGCTCGCCGGCATCGCGCTCTATTTCGGGCTGCGCCGGCTGTTCGACCTGCACGCCGTGGTGGTGCGCGCCACCGGCCAGCGGCTGTTCCGGCTCAACATCGACACGCTGTTCCGCACCGCGCAGCGCGCCACCAAGGCCATTTCCAACGGCAGCCTGCAGCGCAGCCTGGCCGCGCTGGTGGCGGTGGCGGTGGCGGCGGGCGTGGCGCCCTACCTGGCTGCCTGGCCGGGCGGCGGGCCGCCGCTGCCCGACCTGGCGCTGAGCCAGCCCATGGGCCGGCTCGACTGGGTGCTCTGGGGCCTGCTGGTGGGCTCCACGCTGTTGACCCTGGTGCACTACCGGCAGCGCCTGCTGGCGGTGATCGTGATGGGCGGCGTGGGCCTGGCGGTGAGCCTCACCTTCGTGGCGCTGTCGGCGCCCGACCTGGCGCTGACGCAGCTGCTGGTGGAAATGGTGACCCTGTCGCTGCTGCTGCTGGGCATGCACTACCTGCCCGCCACCTCGGCGCCCGAGCGCCGCTGGGGCCGCCGCCTGCGCGACGGCGCCATCGCCGCCGCCGCGGGCCTGGGCACCGGCGCGCTGGCCTACGCCATGATGACGCGGCCGCCGGTGGGCATCGCCGACGAACTGCTGGCGCGCTCGCTGCCCGAGGCCTGGGGCGCGAACGTGGTGAACGTGATCCTGGTGGACTTCCGCGGCTTCGACACCTTCGGCGAAATCACCGTGTTCGGCATCGCCGCGCTGGTGGTGCATGCCATGCTGCGGCGCGCGCGCATGGCGCCCGAGGCCGTGATGCCGGGCGCGCCCGCCAAGCTGCCGGTGCCGGCCGACCTGGCGCAGATCATGTTCCCGCTCACGCTCACGGTGTCGATCTTCCTGTTCCTGCGCGGCCACAACGCGCCCGGCGGCGGCTTCATCGCCGGCCTCACGCTGGCGGTGCCGCTGCTGATCCAGTACGTCATCCAGGGCGCCGCCTCGGTCGAGTCGCGCTTCGGCTTCGACTACATCCGGCTGGTGGCGGTGGGCCTTGCCCTCGCCGCCATCACCGGCATCGCGGCCATGGGCTTCGGCCTGCCCTTCCTCACCAGCGGCCACGCCTACCTGTCGCTGCCGCTGCTGGGCAAGATCCCGCTGCCCAGCGTGGCGGCCTTCGACCTGGGCGTGTACCTGGTGGTGTTCGGCGGCACCATGCTGATCCTGTCGATGATGGGCACCCTCAAGCCCTCGCGCCTTCGCGTGGCCCGCACCGGCGTGCTCGACCCGGCGCGCCGCTCGCCCCTGACCGCGGAGGTGGACTGATGGAACTGGCCATGGCCAGCGCGATCGCCCTGCTGGTGGCCGCCGGCGTCTACCTGGTGCTGCGTGCGCGCAGCTTCGACGTGATCCTCGGCCTCACCCTGCTTTCCTACGGCACCAACCTGCTGATCTTCTCCAGCGGGCGCCTGGTGGCCGGCAAGCCGCCGGTGCTGCGCGAAGGCATCGCCGCCACCAGCGCCGGCTACACCGACCCGCTGCCGCAGGCGCTGGTGCTCACCGCCATCGTGATCGCCTTCGCGATGACGGCGGTGACCATCGTGCTGGCCATGCGCAGCCGCGCCGACAACCACAGCGACCACGTCGACGGCCGCGAGGACGCGGGCCGATGACCCAGCTGCCCATCCTGCCCATCCTGCTGCCGCTGCTGGGCGGCGCGCTGTGCCTGTTCGCCGAGCACCGGCGCTTCGGCGCCGTGGCGCAGCGCGCGGTGGCCTGGACCTCGATGCTGGCCACGCTGGCCGCCGCCGTCGCCCTGGCGGGGCTGGCGTCCGGCGGCGGCGTCACCGCCTACCTGCTTGGCGACTGGCCCAACCACCTGGGCATCGTGCTGATGGTGGACCGGCTCTCGGCCCTGATGGTGTTGGCCACCAACGTGCTGGCCGCGGCCTGCCTGCTGCATGCCTGCTCGGGCTGGGACCGGCGCGCGCCGCACTTCCACGCGCTGTTCCAGTTCCAGCTGGTGGGCCTCAACGGCGCCTTCCTCACCGGCGACGTGTTCAACCTGTTCGTGTTCTTCGAGGTGATGCTGATCGCCTCCTACGGCCTGCTGCTCAGCGGCGGCCGCGGCGTGCGCATGCGCGCGGGCCTGCACTACGTGGCCTTCAACATCGCCGCGTCCACGCTGTTCCTGGTGGCGCTGGGCCTGGTGTACGGCGTGTTCGGCACGCTGAACATGGCCGAGCTCTCGGCGCGCATCGCGGCGCTGCCAGCCACCGACCTGCCGCTGGCCAAGGCCACGCTGGGCCTGCTGCTGGTGGTGTTCTGCGCCAAGGCGGCGCTGCTGCCGCTGTACCTGTGGCTGCCGGACACCTATGCGCGGGCGCCGGCCTCGGTGGCGGCGCTGTTCGTGATCATGACCAAGGTGGGCATCTACGCCAGCCTGCGCGTGGGCCAGCTGCTGCTGGGCGAACCCGCCGGCGCGCTGGCCGGCTACGGCCAGGACTGGATCGCCTGGGGCGCGCTGGGCACCCTGGCCCTGGGCACGCTGGGCGTGCTCGCCGCGCCGCGGCTGCGCATCCTGGCGGCCTACCTGGTGCTGGTGTCGGCGGCGACGCTGTTCATCGCCTTCTCGCTGCGCGCCGAGGGCGCGCTCGGCGCGGGCCTGTATTACCTGGTGCACAGCACCTTCGTGGCGGCGGCCATCTTCATGATCGCCGACCTGGTGCGGCGTGGCCGCGGCGACGAGATGCGCGACCTCTCGCACCCCGTGGCCTCGCCCGCGGTGCGGCGCGCGGCCGGGGTGATGTTCCTGGTGGCGGCGGTGTCGGTGGCCGGCCTGCCGCCGCTCTCGGGCTTCGTGGGCAAGCTGGCGCTGCTGCAGGCGGTGCCGGCGGGCGACGTGGCCTGGGTGTGGAGCGCGCTGCTGGGCAGCAGCCTGCTGGTGATCGTGGGCCTGGTGCGCGCGGGCAGCAACCTGTTCTGGCGCATGCCGCCGCCCTCGCCCGAGGTGGCCGGCCTGCGCCCGGCCGCCACCCGCCCGGTGGAGACGGCGGCCACGGTGCTGCTGCTGGCGCTGGGCGTGGCGCTTTCGCTGGGCGCGGCGCCGGTGCTGGAGTACACCCGGCAGGCCGCGGCGCAGCTGATGTCGCCGCAGGACTACGTGCGCCAGGTGCGCGACACCACCCCGGCCTGGAGGAACCCCTGATGCGGCGGCGCTGGTTCCCTTCCCTCCCGCTCACGCTCACCATCCTGGCCTTCTGGCTGGTGATGAACGACGCCTTCAACCCGGCGCACGTCGCCTTCGGCTGCCTGCTGGGCTGGGTGATCCCGCTGTTCGCCACCCGGCTCGACCGCGAATTCGCCCGCATCGGCCACCTGCGCGGCGTGCCCAGGCTGCTCGGGCACGTGCTCTGGGACATCCTGGTGTCGAACCTGGTGGTGGCCCGGCAGGTGCTGGGGCGCGAGTCGGCGATCCACCCCGGTTTCGTCTGGTACCCGCTCGAGATCGACAACATCCACGGCATCGCCGCGCTCACCAGCATGATCACGCTCACGCCCGGCACGCTCACCGCGACCCTGTCCCAGGACCGCAAGTACCTGCTGATCCACGTGTTCCACCTCGATGACCGCGACGCGCTGGTGGCCGGCATCAAGGAACGCTACGAACGCCCGCTGATGGAGATCTTCCCGTGACGCCGACCGCCGGTTCCGCCCTGGGCCTGATCGAGCCCGCCATCGTGGCCTCCATGTTCGTGGTGAGCCTGGCCATGCTGATGTCGCTGTACCGGCTGCTGCGCGGGCCCACGGTGCCCGACCGCATCCTGGCGCTCGACACCCTCAGCGTCACCGCCATCGCCGAGCTGATGCTGCTGGGCATGTACATCAAGTCCTCGATCTACTTCGAGGCGGCGCTGGTCATCGCCATGCTGGGCTTCGGCTCGACGGTGGTGCTGAGCAAGTACGTGGTGCGCCGGGACATCGTCGAATGAACGCCGTCGTCGAAATCGCCCTGGTGGCGCTGCTGGCGGTGGGCAGCGCCTTCGTGCTGGTCGGCGCCTTCGGCCTGGTGCGGCTGTCGGAGTTCTTCAAGCGCCTGCACGGCCCGACCAAGGCCAGCACGCTGGGCGTGGGCTGCCTGCTGGTGGCGTCGGTGGGCTACCACGCCTTCATCGGCAGCGACCCGCAGCCGCGCGAGCTGCTGATCACCGCCTTCCTGTTCATCACCGCGCCGATCAGCGCGCACCTGATGGCCAAGGCGGCGCTGTCGCTGCGCATGGACGAGATGCCGCAGCTGCCCGGCGGCCGCGAGGACACGCACGTGCCCGAGCGCCCCGACCACGGCCCCGACGGGCGCGCGTGAACCGGGCGCGCCCGTTCGCGCTGGTCGCCGGCCCGCTGCTGGCCGCCGCGCTCTACGCCTGGCTGGTGCTGGGCGGAAGCGACCACGTGCTCGCCACCACGGTGGGCCTGACGGCCTGGTGCGCGGTGTGGTGGGTGTTCGAACCGGTGCGCGGGCCGGTGACGGCGCTGCTGCCGCTGGCGGTGCTGCCGCTGCTGGGCGTGCTGGAGGCCAAGCAGGTGGCGCAGAGCTACGGCCACGAACTGATCCTGCTGCTGGGCGGCGGCTTCATGCTCTCGCGCGCGCTCGAGCGCAGCGGCGCGCACCGGCGGCTGGCGCTGGGCATGGTGCGCGCCTTCGGCGGCCGCAGCGGCCGGCACCTGCTCTACGGCTTCATCGCCGCGACGGGCATGACCAGCATGTGGATCTCGAACACCGCCACGACGCTGCTGATGCTGCCGGTGGCGATGGCCATCCTGGAAACCTACCCGGACCGCCGCCTGCACGCGGTGCTGGTGCTGGCGATCGCCTACGCGGCCAGCGTGGGCGGCCTGGGCACGCCGATCGGCTCGCCGCCGAACCTGGTGTTCATGCAGGTCTACGCCGAAACCACGGGCCAGGCCTACGGCTTCCTGGACTGGATGAAGGTGGGCGTGCCGGTGGTGCTGGTGTTCCTGCCGCTGATGGCGCTGTGGCTGGGCCGCGGCCTGGCGGGCGCGCCGGCGGCGAAGCTGCCCGACAGCGGCCCGTGGACGCCGGGCGAGAAGCGCGTGCTCTGGGTGTTCGGCCTGACGGCGCTGGCCTGGGTGACGCGCGGTGAACCTTTCGGCGGCTGGAGCCACTGGCTGGGCCTGCCGGGTGCGAACGACGCCAGCGTGGCGCTGCTGGCGGTGGTGGCGATGTGCGTGATCCCGGACGGCCGCGGCGGCAAGCTGCTGGACTGGGAAACGGCGGAACGCGTGCCCTGGGGCGCGCTGGTGCTGTTCGGCGGCGGCATCGCGCTGGCGGCGGCGTTCCAGAGTTCGGGCCTGAGCACGGCGGTGGCGCAGGGCCTGTCGGGCCTGAACGCCCTGCCCTTGCCGCTGTTGCTGCTGGGCATCGTGGGCGGCGTGGTGCTGCTCTCGGAAATCGCCAGCAACACGGCCACGGCGGTGCTGCTGATGCCGATCCTGGCAGCCACGGCGGTGGCGGTGGGCGTGGACCCGGCGCTGCTGATGTTCCCGGCGGTGCTGGCGGCCAGCGTGGGCTTCATGCTGCCGGTGGCCACGGCACCCAACGCCATCGCCTATGGCAGCGGCGAGGTGCGCGCGGAAGACATGCTGCGCGAGGGCGCCGTGCTCGACGTGATCGGCGTCTTCGTGCTCTGCGCCATCTGCTGGCTCGCTTTCGGCTGAGCGGTTTTTGGCTTGCCGTGCGGCAAGCCACGAAGCTTATTTCTTGCGGGGAAGGTACAGGTCGGTGATGCTGCCTTCCTGGATCTCGGCCGCCATCGCCACCGATTCGCTCAGCGTCGGGTGCGGGTGGATGGTGTGGCCGATGTCGGAGGCCTCGCAGCCCATTTCGATCGCCAGCGCCATTTCGGCGATCAGGTCGCCCGCGTGCACGCCCACGATGCCCGCGCCGATCACGCGCTCGGTGTGCTCGTCGAAGATGAGCTTGGTGAAACCTTCCGTGCGGCCGATGCCCACCGCGCGGCCCGAGGCCGCCCACGGGAACTTCGCCACGCCCACCGCCAGGCCCTTGGCCTTGGCTTCGGTTTCGGTCACGCCCACCCAGGCGATTTCCGGGTCGGTGTAGGCCACCGACGGGATGACGCGCGCCACCCATTCCTTCTTCTCGCCGAAGGCCACCTCGGCCGCCAGCTTGCCCTCGTGCGTGGCCTTGTGCGCCAGCATCGGCTGGCCCACCAGGTCGCCGATGGCGAAGATGTGCGGCACGTTGGTGCGCATCTGCCGGTCGACGGGAATGAAGCCGCGTTCGGTCACGTGCACGCCGGCCTGGTCGGCGCCGATCTTGCCGCCGTTGGGCGCGCGGCCCACCGACACCAGCACGCGGTCGAACTTCGACAGTTCCGGCACCGAGGCGCCCTCGAAGCTGGCGTGCAGGCCGTCCTTCTTCGCGTCCACCTTGGCCACCTTGCAGCCCAGGTGTACGGCCACGCCGCGCTTCTTGAGCAGGTCGGCCAGCGGCTTCACCAGGTCCTTGTCGGCGCCCGGCATCAGCTGGTCCATGAACTCGACCACGGTGACGTGGCTGCCCAGCGCGCTGTACACGCAGGCCATTTCCAGGCCGATGATGCCGCCGCCCACCACCAGCAGGTGGCGCGGGATGTCGGCCAGCATCAGCGCGTCGGTGGAGTCCATCACGCGGGCGTCGTCCCAGGGGAAACCCGGCAGCTTCACCGGCTGCGAACCGGCGGCGATGATGCACTGCTCGAAGCGCACGAGCTTCACGCCCTCGGTGCCGCGCACCTCGAGCTCGTTGGGCGAGACGAAGCGGCCTTCGCCGGTGAGCGTGCGCACCTTGCGCTGGCGGGCCATGCCGGACAGGCCCTTGTTCATCTGCGAAACGACGCTTTCCTTGTGCGCGCGCAGCACCTTGAGGTCGATCTTCGGTTCGCCGAAGTGGATGCCAAAGGCGGCGGCGTGTTTGGCTTCCACCAGCACCTCGGCGGCGTGCAGCAGCGCCTTGGACGGGATGCAACCGACGTTGAGGCAGACGCCGCCCAGGGCTTCGTAGCGCTCCACCAGCACGGTGTCCATGCCCAGGTCGGCGGCGCGGAAGGCCGCGGTGTAGCCGCCGGGGCCGGCGCCGAGCACGAGCAGGCGGCATTCGACGTCGGCCTTGCGGCCGGTGGGCCCTCTCCCCAACCCCTCTCCCGGAGCGGGAGAGGGGCTTTGATCCGGCTTGGCTCCCCTCTCCCGCTCCGGGAGAGGGGCCGGGGGAGAGGGCGCTTCCGCGGAGGCCGCTTCGGCGATGGCGATCAGGTCGCCGGCCGACACCGTGTCGCCCACCTTCACCTTCAGCTCGGTGATCACGCCGGCGGCGCTGGCCGGCACTTCCATCGTGGCCTTGTCGGACTCGAGCGTCACCAGGCCCTGGTCCTGCTTCACCGCGTCGCCGGGCTGCACCAGCAGCTCGATCACCGGCACGTCCTTGTCGTCGCCGATGTCCGGCACCCGCAGTTCGATCTTGGCCATGGGTCTCTCCTCGTCCCGGCGCGCCCTGCGCGCCGGTGGTTGTTCAGGGGGTTTCGCCGCGCCACTGGGCGTACAGGCCCGGGCGGCGGTCAACCAGGTTCTTGACGGTGCCGTTGCGGCGCGCCTCGAGGAGCGCGGCCAGGTCGAGGTCGGCGAACAGCATCTGTTCGACCTGGGCGCTGGCCTCGGCGGCGATGCCTTCCGGCGGGAACGGGAAGTCGCAGGGCGTGTACACGCCCGACTGCGCGTACTGGATGTCGAAGTTGGCCACGCCCGGGCAGTGGCCGACGTTGCCGGCCGCCACCACGTACACCTGGTTCTCCACCGCACGCGCCTGGCAGCTGTAGCGCACCCGCAGGTGGCCGCTGCGCACGTCGGTGCAATACGGCACGAACAGCACCAGCGCGCCCTGGTCGGCCAGGTGGCGGCCGAGTTCGGGGAACTCGCTGTCGTAGCAAACCATGATGCCGACGGGGCCGGCGTCGGTGGCCAGCACGTCGGCCGAATCGCCGCCGCCCACCGCCCAGCTGCCCTGCTCGCTGGGCGTGATGTGCAGCTTGTCGCGCCGGTGCAGGGCGCCGTCGCGGGTGGCGATGAAGCACGGGTTGCGCAGCGTGCCCTCTTCGGTGCGCGTGGGATGCGTGCCGCCGATCACGTGGATGCGGTACTGCGTGGCCAGCCGCACCAGCAGCGCGGTGAAGGCGGGCGTGTGTTCGCTCAGGCGCTCGATGGCCTCGGCGGGCGTGAGCATGCGCGGCTCGGCGCTGAGCAGCTGCAGGGTGAACAGCTCGGGGAACAGCACGAAGTCGCTGCCGTAGTCGGCGGCCACGCGCACGTGCTCCTCCACCTGCGCGGCGAACTCGTCGAAGCCCGCCACCCGGCGCTGGCCGTACTGCACCACCGCCACGCGCACGCGCGCCGGCGGCTGGCCAGGGACGACGGGCAGCGGCTGGGCCATCAGAGCAGCAGCCGGCGCAGGTCGCCCAGCACCTGGGCAAGGTAGCTGGTGAAGCGCGCGGCGGCGGCGCCGTCGATCACGCGGTGGTCGTAGCTCAGGCTCAGCGGCAGCATCAGGCGCGGTGCGAATTCGCCGCCGTTCCACACCGGCTTCATGGCGCTGCGCGAGACGCCCAGGATGGCCACTTCCGGCGCGTTGATGATGGGCGTGAACGCGGTGCCGCCGATGCCGCCCAGCGAGCTGATCGAGAAGCAGCCGCCCTGCATGTCGGCCGACGTGAGCTTCTTGTCGCGCGCCTTGGCGCTGATTTCGCCCAGCTCGCGCGCCAGCTCCAGCAGGCCCTTGCGGTCGGCGTCGCGGATCACCGGCACCACCAGGCCGTCGG
This sequence comes from Arenimonas sp., assembly GCF_041913985.1. Classification (GTDB taxonomy): domain Bacteria; phylum Pseudomonadota; class Gammaproteobacteria; order Xanthomonadales; family Xanthomonadaceae; genus Arenimonas. Next base: position 61,322 of record NZ_JAYSEG010000014.1, on the reverse strand, counting down.
GCGTGTCCACGGCGATGCCGATGTTGAAGTACTTCTTGAGCACCAGGCTGTCGCCGTCGAGCGAGGCATTGAAGGCGGGGTACTTCTTCAGCGCGGCCACCGCGGCCTTGATCAGGAACACCAGCGGCGTGACCTTCACGTCCTTGTTCTCTTCGCCCAGCTTCTTGCGGAAGGCCTCCATCTCGGTGATGTCGGCGTCGTCGAACTGGGTGACGTGCGGGATCATGGCCCAGTTGCGCGCCAGGTTGGCGCCGCTGAGCTTCTGGATGCGCGAGAGCGGCTGGCTTTCCACCGGGCCGAACTTGGCGAAGTCCACCTTCGGCCACGGGATCAGGTCGAGGCCACCGCCGCCGCCACCGGCCGCGCGCGGCGCGGCGCCGCCGGCCAGCGCAGCCTTCACGAAGGCCTGCACGTCTTCCTTGCCGATGCGGCCGCCGCGGGCGCTGCCCGCCACCTGGGCCAGGTCGACGCCCAACTCGCGGGCGAACAGGCGCACGGCCGGGCTGGCGTGCGGCACCTTGCCGGGCAGCAGGGCGTCGGCGTCGAAAGCCACGGGCGGGGTGCTGGGCGCGCCGGCCGAAGGCGCGGACGCGGCGGCGGCCACGGGGCGCGGCGCGGGTTCGGCCTTCGCCGGGGCGGGGGCGGGCGCGGCCTCGGCAACCGGCGCGGGCGCCGGCGCCGGTTTGGCTTCGGCAGGCGGGGCGGCAGCTGCGGCCCCGGCCGCGGCGGGCTCGATCAACGCCACCAGCGAGCCTTCCGACAGCTCGTCGCCGACCTTGACCTTCAGCTCGCGCACGATGCCGTCGAAGGGCGCCGGCACTTCCATCGTGGCCTTGTCGGATTCGAGCGTGACCAGGCCCTGGTCCTTCTTCACCGCGTCGCCGGGCTGCACGAGCAGCTCGATCACCGGCACGTCCTTGTCAGCGCCGATATCCGGCACCCGCGCTTCCTTGAGCTCGGCCATGGTCCACCTGGGGTTTGATTCGCTGGGTCGGCTATTGTCCCCCCGTTTCCCGCAAAAAAAACCCCCCGGGGGGTGCCGGGGGGCGTGGGGAGCGCAAACACCGGCGGGCGCGCGTGCTGTACCGCGCCCGGGCGGGGTCATTCGGGACCCGAGCGCAAGAGATCCAGCCGCTCGCCGTCGGGCAGCCTGAATTCGAACTCTTCCTCGATCGCGTCCAGCGCCGCCACCTGCGCGCACAGCGCCTCGGCGCGGCGCTCGAGCGCCTTGGCGCGCGGCTCCACCAGGCGTTCGATCTCGGCCTCCATGCGCTCGGCGCGGGCCTCGAGCGCCTCGGCGCGGGCGGTGTCGCCGGTGAAGGCGGCGGCGAGCGCGGACTTCACGATGTCGCCCACCAGGGCCGGCACCAGGCTGGCCACGGCTTCCTCCATCACCGCGTCCAGGGCCTGGTCGTCGATGGCGGCCACGTGGCTGCGGTCGAGCTGGCGGGTCACGTCGCGGCGCGCCTTGTGCAGCTTGGCCAGGGTGTCCTCCGGGTCGTCGGACAGGCCGCGGGCCACTTCGGACAATGCGGTGAAGGCGATGTCCACCGCTTCGAGCGCGACCTCGCGCACTTCCGGCGCCAGGCGCAGGGCGCCGGCCTCATAGCGTTCGAGCCGCGCCTGGTCGGCGACGCCCAGCACCTGCGCCTTGCCGTCCACGAACAGGCGGCCGCGGCGGATCTCGACGCGCGCCGGCGTTCCGTCCTCGCGCTCGAAGCGCAGGCTGCCTTCGTCGAGGCTCAGGTCGTAGTTGGACTGCACGTCGCAGCGCAAGTCGCCGGCGAAGGCACCCCCCGCGGCGACCGAAAGGGCGAGGAACAACAGGGCGCGTTTCATGGCAAGGCTCCGGCAGGGGTCCATGGCTGTGATGCACAGGGTCGGCCAAGGGTTGCGGCGGGTCGTGTGCCAAAAGCGACCATGACTGGGGTCACGGTTGTTCACCCGGCGTGTACGCGGGCCTCACCGCCGGTTGATGCGGGGCCACGCAGCCTGTACCCGCCGGCCCTTTGCCGGCACCCCGACACCCATCCAGGAGACCCCCCAATGTCCCGTCTCGTGCTGACCAGCCTCGCCCTGGCCGCCGCCTTCGCCGCCGCCGGCGCCAATGCCCAGGGCTTCAGCGTCACCCTCGGCTACCAGAACACCGACCCGAAGTCGGACAACGGCACGCTTGCCGGCGCCGACGCCAGCGTCAACGACGACTGGAGCCTCACCGGCAGCGCGGCCTACGCCTTCAACGACAACTTCTCGGTCGAGCTGTGGAGCGGCCTGGCCAAGTTCAAGCACGAAGTGAGCCTGGACGGCCTGGGCACCGTGGCCTCGGTCGAGCACCGCCCGACCACGCTGAGCCTGAACTACCACTTCGCCCCGGACAGCGCCGTGCGCCCGTTCGTGGGCATCGGCTACGGCTGGGTGAACGTCTCGGGCGAGCAGACCCAGGGCGCGCTCACCGGCCTGGGCATCAACGGCTCGAACGACAACGGCCTGAGCCTCGCCGCCGGCCTGGACTGGTTCGTCAACGACAAGTTCTTCGTGCGCGCCGACGTGCGCAAGCTGTCGTTCGAAACCGACGTGACCGTGGAGACCCTGGGCAACGTCGGCACCGCCGAGGTCGACCCGCTGGTGTACGGCGTCAGCGCCGGCCTGCGCTTCTGACGTACCGCGCGGGCGGGGGCGCCACGGCGCGCCCCGCCCGCGACAGGCTTACTTCGCGCGTTCGGCCTGCCGCTTCGCGCGCATTTCCTGGCGGTGGGCGCGCATTTCCTCGCGGCTCATCTCGCCATTGCCGTCCTTGTCGATGGCGGCGAAATTCTCCGCCAGCTTCGGCACCTTGTCGCCCAGCTCGGCGCGGCTGATGGCGCCGTTGCGGTCGTCGTCCATGCCCAGGAACAGGCCTTCGTGGAAGGTCCGGCGGGCGTGCATGCCGTTGCGGCCGTGCTGCATCTTCGCGCGCATCCGCGCCATCTCGTCCTTGTCGATGCCGCCGTCGGCGTTGGCGTCCATGCGTTCGAAATGCCCGGCCATGCGCGGTGCGTGCTTGCCGGCCTCGGCCTTGTCGATCTTGCCGTCGCCGTTCTCGTCGGCTTCGGCGAAACGCGCGTCGGCCTGGGCGCGCACCTCGGCGCGCATGGCTTCGCGCCCGGCGGGCGCGGCCTGCTGGGCCAGTGCGAGGCCGCTGGCCAGGGCCAGGGCGGTGAAAAGCAGGGTCTTGCGCATGGCAGGTCTCCGTTGCGTGGCGGTGGAATCCGCCCTTGCCTGCAAGAACGCCCGGGTCCCGCGCACGTTGACCCACGACGGCCCGCCGGCGCGGATCGTTCAGCTTGCCGCTGCCACGGCGCTGCGGCATGGTGCCCACGACACCCCCCGGAGACCGCGCATGAACGCACGCACCCCGATCGCCCTTGCCCTGCTGCTGGCGTTGGCCGCCTGCTCGCGCGAAGCCGCGCCGCCCGCGGCGGACGCCCCCGCCGAAGCGCCCGCGCCCGTCGCCGAAGCCCCGGCGCCCGCGCCGGCGGAAGCGGCGCCGAGCGCCGGCCAGGTGCCGCGCGCCTTCCTGTGCCGCGGCAACGAGCCCTTCTGGGCGCTCGACCTGGCCGTGGACAGCGCCCTGCTAAAGACCCCCGACGGCGAAACCGTGCTGGCCGGCGAGCTGCGCGCCACCGAAGGCGGCGCCTGGACCTTCCGCGGCGCACCGGAAGACAGCCCGGGCGAGGCGCTGGGGGCCGTGCTCTCGCCCGCCCAGTGTTTCGACACCATGGCCGACGGCCCGGCCATGCCCTTCAGCGCCGCGGTGAACCTGCCCGACGGCCGCACCGCCAACGGCTGCTGCACCGCCGAATACGGGCTCGACCTGGGCGCCGCGCCGGCCTTCGACGCCGCCACCAAGGCCGAAGGCGACTGGTCGCGCCTGCTGCCTTCGCTTTCCGCCGCGGTGTCGCGCTGCGCGCTCGACGCCGGCGTGGCCACCGACGTGGCCACCAAGGCCTGGCCGATGAACCGCGGCAAGGCCACCGTGCGCCTGCGCGACAGCGGCATGGCGCGCTTCGACTGCCTGGTGGACCTGGGCAGCGGCCAGATCGAATCGGTGCAGCCGGTGACCGAGGGCGAACTGGCGCCGGGCGAAGGCTCGCCGCTGTGGCTGCCGGTGCGCGAAAACCCGCCGGTGCTGCACTGCGGCCGCGTCGAGCGCGTGGCCGGCGACGACGGCGCCACCACCGGCTGGCTGCACTACCCCGAAGGCTGCTGATCCGGGAACACGAGGCGGGCGCACAGCCCGCCTTCCGGCGCGTCGCCCAGGTCCAGGCGGCCGCCGTGCGCGGCCGCGAGGTCACTGCAGATGGCCAGGCCCAGGCCGCTGCCGGCCACCCGCTGGTCGAGCCGCACGCCGCGCTGCAGCGCCGCCTCGCGCTGCGCCGGCGGCAGGCCGGGGCCGTCGTCGCGCACTTCGATCCACAAGCCCCGCGCGTCCTGGCCGGCCTCGGCCAGCACGCGCGTGCGCGCCCACTTGGCGGCGTTCTCGAGCAGGTTGCCCAGCATTTCTTCGAGGTCCTCGGTGCGGCCGCCGAAACGCAGCGCCGGATCGGCGCGCACCTCGAAGGCCAGCGCGCGGCTGGCGAAAGCCTGGCGCAGGTAGTGCGCGAGTCGTTCGAGCACCGGGCCCACCGGCGTGCGCAGGCGGCGGTCCACCGGCGTGGCGGCGGCGAGCTGGCGCTCCACCACGGCGCGCATGCGCGCCACCTGTTCGCGCACCGTGCCCGGCAGCGCCGTGCCGGGCTGCTGGGCGCCGGCGTCGAGCACCGCCAGCGGCGTCTTGAGCGCATGCGCCAGGTCCTGGGCGGAATCGCGGGCGCGCGCCACCATCTGTTCGTGGTGGTCGAGCAGCTGGTTGAGGTGGTCGGCGAGCGGGCGCACTTCGGTGGGCAGGGTGGCGGCGTCGAGGCGGTGGCTTTCGCCGCTGCGCACCTTGGCCAGCAGCGCGGCGATGCCCTGCAACGGGCGCAGCCCGTAGCGCACCTGCGCCGCCGCGGCCAGCAGCAGGCCGGCCGCCAGCAGGGCCACGGAACCGCCGGCGAGCCAGCGGAATTCGGCCACCTGCGCGCGCGGGATGGCTTGGTCGCTGGCCACCCACACCCGCACCGGCGCGGCCACGCCGGGCAGGCGCAGCCACTGTTCGGCGCTGCGCAGCTGCTGGCCGCCGGGGCCGGCGAGGTCGTGGTAGTGCATGCCCGACGCGCGCGCGCCTTCGCCCGGCGGCAGCGCCGGGGTGAAGTCCCAGGTCGAGCGCGAGCGGAAGGCGTCGGGGCCGTCGCCCACCTGCCAGTAGTGGCCGGAGAAGGGCCGCGCGTAGCGGCCGTCGGCGGGTTCGCGGCGCAGGCGCACTTCGCCGTTGCCGTCGCGGGCGATGACGCCGGCCACGGTGACCAGGTCGTCGGCGAGGCGGCGGTCGAAGGCGTCCATCACCGCGCGCTCGAACGCGGCGCCGAGCAACCAGGCCGCGGCCAGCGCCGCCAGCGCGATGCCCGCCGCGCCCGACAGCCACAGCCGCCGCCGCAGCGAATGCGGCCCGTTCACGGCGGGTCGCCCAGCACGAAGCCCTGGCCGCGCACCGTGTGCAGCAGGCCGGGGCCGAGCTTGCGGCGGAGGCGGCCGATCAGCACGTCCAGCGCGTTCGAGTCCGGGTCGAAGCCGCCCTCGTACACGTGTTCGCCCAGCTGGCCGCGGCTGATCACCTTGCCGGGGTGGTGCATGAAATAGGCCAGGATGCGGAACTCCTGCGCGGTGAGCGCGAGCGGGTCGCCGCGCAGGCTGAAGCGGCCGGCGTTGGCGTCGAGCTCGAGTGGGCCGCAAGCCAGGCGCGGGTGCGCGTGGCCGGCGCTGCGGCGGATCAGCGCGCGCAGGCGCAGGATGAGCTCTTCGAGCTGGAAGGGTTTGGTGAGGTAGTCGTCGGCGCCGGAATTGAAGCCCGCGAGCTTGTCGTGCCAGCGCGCGCGCGCCGTCAGCACCAGCACCGGGAAACCGCGGCCAGCCTCGCGCCAGCGCGAGAGCACCGACAGGCCGTCCATGCCGGGCAGGCCCAGGTCGAGCACGGCGGCGTCGAAGTCTTCGGTCTGGCCCAGGAATTCCGCCTCGGTGCCGTCGGCCACCGCGTCCACCGCGAAGCCGGCGTCGGCCAGCGCGCTGGCCAGGCGCGCGCGCAGGGCGGCGTCGTCTTCGGCCACCAGCAGGCGCATCAGTCGTCCTCGTCCTCGATCTCGGTCTCGAGCAGGCGGCCGCTGCGGGCGTCGTAGGTGAGCTCCACCACGCGGCCGTCGTCGGCCAGGATCTCGATCTCGTATTCGCCGTCGTCGAGCTCCACCTCGAGCACGCGGCCCGGGTGGCGCTTGCGCGCGTCGGCCAACAGGGTCTCCAGCGGCACCAGTTCGCCGCGGCGCACGCCGTCGCGGGCGCGGCGCTGGCCGTCGTCGGCGGGCGCCGGCGCGGCCAGCGCGACGGCCAGTACCGCCAGCAGGGGAATCCACGTGCGTCTCATGCGCGCAGCATGGCGGCTGCGACTAACAATTTCATTAACCACGCGATCATGGCCGCGTTAGGGGCGCTGCGGAGACTGTGCGGCACGGGGCGAACGACCCCGCCAACCCACACAGGAGAAACCCCATGAAGCTGTCCACCCTCGCCCTGGCCCTGGCCATCACCTTCGGCGCCAGCGCCGCCTTCGCCCAGGCCGTCGCCGGCCCCGCTGACATCGAGAAGCGCCTGGTCGCCGCCGGTTATTCGGAAGTGCGCGACATCGAATTCGACGACGGCCTGTGGGAGGCCGAAGTGCGCGGCGCCGACGGCCGCTGGCACGACGTGGCCGTGCACGCCGACAGCGGCGAGGTGCTCGACGACCGCGGCCCGCGCGCGCTGCTGTCGGCCGCCGAGGTGGTCAAGCGCATCGAAGCCGCCGGCTACACCCAGGTGCACGACCTCGACCTCGACGACGCCGTCTGGGAAGCCGACGCCCTGGACGCCAAGGGCGAGCGCGTGGAACTGCGCATCAACGGCCACACTGGCGCCGTGATGTCGGTGGAATCGGAACGCTGGGACGACTGATCCCCTCCTTCCAGGCAACACCCCGGACGGGCCGCGCAAGCGGCCCGTCCTGCTTTTCAGCCCCGATGGCGGCCGCTTGGCCGTTTTGGCCCGCAAGGTGGCGTTTTCGCCACTGCCGGGCGAAACTCGCCAGCGCGACCCTGTGCTCACCCCGGGCCCCCGCCCGTCCCGCACGGAGTCACCCATGAAACGCCTGATGCTGGCCGCCCTGCTCACCACGCTGTCCTTCTCCGCGCCCGCCGCCGAACCGGTGGCCGACGAGGCCGTCTTCGTCGAAGGCGCCCGCTACGACGCGGTCCTGCGCCGCCAGGAACAGAGCTGGCGCCTGCTGCCGGCCGAGGGCCAGGATGTGAAGCTGCGCGTGGCCGAAAGCTGCCACGCCGGCAGCCCGCCGCCACGCGGCCTGTGGCTGCTCACCACCGGCCGGGATGGCCGCCCCACCCTGCTGGCGCCGTCCGCCACACCGCTGCCGTCGGGCCACCCCGGCGAGGTGGTGCTGGTGCCCTGCGGCCAGCCGCTGCCCACCGGCACGCCGGCGCTGGCGGTGCCCGAAACGCTGGTGGCCTGGCTGGCCGAAAACTCCGGAGCCGTCTATGTCGCGGACTGAGCAGCGCTTCACCGTCGGCCTGCTGGCGCTCGACGGCGCCATGGCCTCGAGCCTGGTCGGGCCCATGGACCTGCTGCGCATCGCCCAGAAGCTGGCCCAGCTGCGCGACCCGGCCACGCCGCTGCGGCTGCAGACGGTGCTGGTCGGTGCCCGCGGCCAGTCCAGCTTCAACGATTCCGGCGGCCTGGCGCTGGGGCCCGTGCACTCGCCCGACCATGCGCTGGACCTGCTGGTGGTGCCGGGCTACATGCATTCGAGCGCCCATGACGCGATGGAGCGGCTGGGCCAGTACGGCCCCGAGATCGAACTGCTGCGCGCGCTTTCCCTGCGTGGCGTTCCGCTGGCCTCGAGCTGCTGCGGCGCCTTGCTGCTGGCCGAGGCCGGCCTGCTCGACGGCCACCAGGCCACCACCAGCTGGTGGCTCGACGGCGCCTTCCGCCGCCGCTACCCGCGCGTGAAGCTGGCGGTGGACCGCATGGTGGTGGAAGACGACGGCGTCACCACCACCGGCGCCAGCACCGCCGTGATGGGCTACATGCTGCAGCTGCTGGCGCGCTACACCGACCCGGCCCTGGCCCAGCACACCGCGCGCATGATGCTCATCGACACCGACCGCCAGAGCCAGGCGCCCTACATCAGCCTGGCCCTGGGCGAGCGCCCGCGGCATTCGCTGTCGGAAAAGGCCGAAGCCTTCCTGCAGCGCGAACTGCACCGCGAACTGAGCATCGCCGAGCTCGCCGGCCACTGCGGCACCAGCGAGCGCAGCCTGCTGCGGCACTTCCGCCAGCACTACGGCGCCAGCCCGCTGGCGCACCTGCAGCACCTGCGGGTGGAGCGCGCCAAGGCGCTGCTGGAAACCACGCTGCTGAGCTTCGAGGAAATCGTCGAACGCTGCGGCTATTCCGACGCCTCGAGCTTCCGCAAGCTGTTCAAGCGCGCCACCTCACTCACGCCCGCCGACTACCGCGAGCGCTTCCGGCTGCGGGCGCACTGAAGGCTTGCGGCGCTTGAGGCCGAACAACGGGCGCAGCCAGGCGATGCGGCGGACGATTTCGTTGCCGAGCAGGCAGGCCGCGACCGTGCCGGCCACCACCAGGCTGGCCTCCAGCCAGGCGTCCAGCTGCAGCGGAACGAGCCAGTAGGCGATCACCACGGTGGCGCTCTGGTGGATCACGTACCAGGGAAACACCGCCTCGCTGGCGTAGGGCAGCCAGCGGAACGGACGGTTGAGCCCGTGCTTCGCCCAGGCCAGCAGGGCCAGCAGGGTGGTCCACACGAACAGGCCGCGCAGGCTGCGCACCGCGGCCAGCGCCGGCTCGCCGAATTCGACGCCCGACTTCACCAGACCCACGTAGACCACGCACATCGCGGCCGCGCCCAGGCCCAGCGACCGGCGCAGGCGCACGATTTCCTCCCAGAAGCCGCGCGCCCGGGCCAGCAGGTAGCCGTAGACGAACACGGTGAAGAACTGGGCGTGCTGGAACCAGTCGTGGATGAGGTCGTTGGTGGGCTCGAAGCGCGGCAGCAGGACGTTGAGGTAAAGCACCAGCGGCAGCGCCGGCAGCAGCACCAGGCCCCAGCCGCGCAGGCCGGCGAAGGCCGCCTGCAGGCGCCGGCCGGACGCCGATTCCAGCAGCGGCAGCAGCGCGGTGAGCAGCAGGATGTAGGGCCACAGGTAGGCCAGGTACCACAGGTGGTTCCAGGTGATGCCGTATTCGGCGCCGTCGAAGCCGCCCTCGGGCCAGGGCTTCACCTGCCAGTAGCGCCACAGGAACTCCAGGTAGCCCGGCTGCACCGTGCCGTTCACCACGCCCTGGCAGTAGGCCTGCACCGACACCACCACGAACATGCCGAACAGCAGCGGCGGCAGCAGGCGCCAGGTGCGGTCCAGGGCGAAGCGCCCGGGGTGCCGGGCCGGCTGGTACAGGCCGATGGCCAGGCCGGAAATCAGGAAGAGCAGGGCCATGCGCCAGCGGTTCATGGCCAGCATGGGCCACTGCAGCCATTCGGCCAGGTGGGTGCTCTTGAGGTGCCAGTCCCACTCGGCCACGTAGAGCATGGCGCAGTGGTAGGCGATGAGCAGGAGGAAGGCGAGGACGCGCAGGGCGTCGAGGTCGTGGCGGCGTTCCATGGCGGGCTCCGGTGGATTCGCGGCCAGACTGGGGCGGGCCGGCGCCGGCGCCCAGCGCGAAGGGACGCGCCGGGGGCCGCCGGGGACGAACCGCGGACGGCAGGGACGAACGGGACTGGCCTTCCGGCGCCCCGGGCTGTCTAGAATCGGGCGATGGCCAACGCACCCGCTTCCCCCGGCGCCTTCGAGCGCTACCTGCCCTACCGACGCTGGGTCGAGTGGGGGTACTGGATTGGCGCGGGGCTGGTGAGCATCGTCGGCAACGCCCTGACGGTGGGCATGGAAATGCGCCGGGCCGGCCTGGCCCACCACCCGGCCGAGCCCTGGATCTGGGAGGGCACCAGCAACCTGGTGTTCGTGGCCCTCGTGCCGCTGGTGGCCTGGTTTACCCGGCGCTACCCGCTGCACCTCGATACCTGGCTCCGGCGGCTGCCGGCCTACCTGCTGGCCAGCGTGGGGTTTTCGGCACTGCACGTGCTGGGAATGGTGGCGCTGCGCATGGCCATCTACGCCAGCGTCGGCGACAGCTACGACTTCGGGCACTGGGGCCGGCAGTTCGCCTACGAATACCTCAAGGACGTGCGCAGCTTCGCCGGGGTGGTGCTGCTGATGGAGGCCTACCGCTTCCTGCTGCGCCGGCTGCAGGGCGAGGCCAGCCTGCTGGCCGCGCCGGACGACGACGCGCCGCCGGTGGAGCCCATCGAACGGCCGGAGCGTTTCCTGGTTCGCAAGCTGGGCCGGGAATTCCTGGTGGCGGCGGCCGACATCGAATGGCTGCAGGCCTCGGGCAACTACGTGAACCTGCGCGTGCGCGGCCGCGACTACCCGCTGCGAAGCACCATCTCGGCGATCGAGGCGCGGCTCGACCCGGCCCGCTTCCAGCGCGTGCACCGCAGCCACATCGTGAACCTCGACCACGTGGCCAGCATCGAGCCGCTCGACACCGGCGACGCCCGCATCCACTTGCGCGACGGCGCCACCCTGCCCTGCAGCCGGCGTTACCGCGCCGCGCTGCGCGAACGCACGGCCTGAGGCCTCAGCGCGGCGGCCGGTACAGGGTGCCGAACAGCCAGTCGCCCAGCGGGTAGGTGATGTTGAAGTTGAAGCGCGCCATCAGCTTCGGGTCGTGGTGGGCCTGGTGCAGCCAGCGCAGCTTCTTCACCAGCGACAGGCGCGCCAGCCAGTGCGCTTCCGGCAGGTGGTAGGCGGTGTGCAGGAGCTCGTAGTTCAGGAAATAGGCCAGCGCCGAGGCCACGAACAGCCAGGCCACGTTGGCCGACACCGCCCAGTCGAGCAGGAACCACACCGGCACGCCGAACAGGCCGAAGAAGAAGATGACCAGCACGGGCGGGAACAGCAGGGCGCGGAAGTCGCGCGGCGAATCCACCGGCATGGCCTCGTGGGTGAAGAAGCGGTGGTGCTGGCCGGCGTGGCGCTTGTACACCAGGCCCAGGCCGCGGAAGGGCCGGTGCATGGGGTAGCGGTGGCCCAGGTATTCGGTGAGGTTGGCGTAGGCCAGCGACAGCGGCACCGCCAGCCATTCCAGCGGCCGCACGGCCTCGAGCTGCCAGAGGCAGGCCAGCAACACCAGCCCGCCCACCCCGAAGGTGAACAGCGCATGCCACTGCCCGCGGTAGCCCGCCGGGATCAGCGTGGCCCGGTACTCCGCCCGATACCTCTCCACATGCTCCGGCAACACCCGTCCTCTCCAGAAAATAGGGGTCAGAGTACTAATCCGCCAATCCGTTGCGAAACGCCGCCTGGGGCAAATAGTACTCTGACCCCTATTTTCCCGGAGGATGGGCGGATGGGTGGGGGGCGGAAGATCGTGCACGTGGACATGGACGCGTTTTATGCGTCGGTGGAGCAGCGCGACGACCCGGCTTTGCGCGGCCGGCCGGTGGTGGTGGCCTGGCGCGGGGCGCGCTCGGTGGTGTGCGCGGCCAGCTACGAGGCGCGCAAGTTCGGCGTGCGCTCGGCCATGCCGGCGCTGCGGGCCGAGAAGCTCTGCCCCGAGGCGGTGTTCGTGCCACCCGACTTCGCCCGCTACAAGGCCGTCTCGCGCCAGGTGCGGGAGATCTTCCAGCGCCACACCGACCTGATCGAACCGCTCTCGCTCGACGAGGCCTACCTCGACGTCACCGTGAACAAGCTGGGCCTGGCCAGCGCCACCGCCGTGGCCGAGGCCATCCGCGCCGCCATCCGCGAGGAAACCCGGCTCACGGCATCCGCCGGCATCGCGCCCAACAAGTTCCTGGCCAAGATCGCCAGCGACTGGCGCAAGCCCGACGGCCAGTTCGTGGTGAAGCCGGCGAACGTGCTCGACTTCCTGGCCCCGCTGCCGGTGGGCAAGCTGCCGGGCGTGGGCAAGGTGATGGAGTCGCGCCTGCAGGCGCTGGGCATCGCCACCGTGGGCCAGCTGCGCGAACACGGCGGCAGCGAACTCGAGCGCCGCTTCGGCCGCTGGGGCCGGCGCCTGCACGAACTCTCGCTCGGCATCGACGAGCACCCGGTGGAAAGCGAGCGCCCCACCACCCAGGTCTCGGCCGAGGACACCTTCGAACGCGACCTGCCGCTGGAGCAGACCACCGACGCCATCCGCCGGCTCGCCGAGAAGGCCTGGGCCGCGGCCCGCCGCGAAACCGACCGCAGCCCGCGCACCGTGGTGCTCAAGCTCAAGACCGCCGACTTCCGCATCCTCACCCGCAGCCTCACGCCGCCCTCGCCGCCCGCGTCGCTGGAGCAGTTCACCGACATCGCGCTGGAGCTGCGCCAGCGGGTCGAACTGCCGGCGCGCACGCGGTACCGGCTGGTGGGCGTGGGCCTGGCGAACTTCCGCCGCCACGACGAACTGCCGCCGCAGGGCGGGCTGTTCGACGCGCCGGGCTGAGCCGCAAAAAAAAGGGCCGGCTAGGCCGGCCCTGGAGTCAAGCGGGAAGGACGCGGGCTCAGTAGTAAAGGCCGTACAGCACGTCCAGGATCAGGCCCGTGGCCGCCGCGACCAGCACCACGTCGTGGTCCACGCGCACCCAGTGGTAGCCGTAGGGCGGCGGCGGCAGGCGGTAGGTGCGGTAGTCCACGTAATACGGGCGGCCGTAATAAGCCGGCGGGAGGCGGTGGCCCACCTGCCAGCGGTAGGCGCGGTAGCCCGAAGGGTAGACGTAGCGCGGCGCGCGGTAGCGGTATTCCGGGCGCCAGTGGTAGCCGTTCCAGCGGCGGTCGTCGTGGCGCGAATAGCGCTGGCGGTAATCGTCGCGACGGTCGTTGCGCCAGTCGCGGCGGTCGTCGCGGCGGTCGTCGCGCCAGTCGCGGCGGTCATCGCGGCGTTCAGCGCGCCAGTCCTGGCGGTGGTCGCGGCGGTCCTGGCGGATTTCCTGACGGTCTTCGCGCCAGTCCCGGCGATCGTCGCGGCGGTCGGCACGCCAGTCCTGGCGGTCCTCGCGGCGGTCCTGGCGGTCGTCACGGCGCTCGTCGCGGCGATCCTCGCGGTCTTCGCGCCAGGGGCCCTTGCCGCCCTGCGTGGCGTACGAGCCGCCCACGCTGCGCTTGTCGTCGTCGGCGAATGCCGGCACGGCGGTGGCGCCGGCCAGGAGCAGGGTCATCGAAGCCAGCATCAACTTTTTCATCTCGGGTCCCTCGGGTTTCGGGCGCGGGCGGCGGTTGCCGTCCACGGGTCCGATACTTGGGGCGGGGCACTGAATTCGCGTTGAATCCGCCGTTGCGGCCATGTGAACGTTTGCGGGCGTTCAGGCCGGTGCGGCGCCGGCGCGGGCTCGGCTAGAATCCCGGCCACCCCCTCCACACCGAACCTGCCATGCCTTCCTTCGACGTCGTTTCGGAAGTCGACAAGCACGAACTCACCAACGCCGTGGACACCGCGAACCGCGAACTCGGCAACCGCTTCGACTTCAAGGGCCAGGACGCCAGCTTCGAGCTGGACGGCTTCGTGGTCACCCAGAAGGCGCCCAGCGACTTCCAGCTCAAGCAGATGCTCGACATCCTGCGCGGCCGGCTGGTGGCCCGCGGCATCGACATCCGCTGCCTGGACGTGGGCGAGCCCGAGGTGAACCTGGCCCAGGCGCGCCAGAAGGTCACCATCAAGCAGGGCATCGAACAGAAGCTGGCCAAGAAGATCGTCGCCACGCTCAAGGAAGCCAAGCTCAAGGTCGAGGCGCAGATCAACGGCGACAAGCTGCGCGTCACCGGCAAGAAGCGCGACGACCTGCAGGACGCCATCGCCCTGCTGAAGAAGGGCGACTTCGAGATTCCCCTGCAGTTCGACAACTTCCGCGACTGAGCGCCGGGCGCCTGGCGGTATGCGATGGCACTTCCGTAGGAGCGGCTTCAGCCGGGAAGCTTGTCGCGAAGAGCTTCGCGGCTGAAGCCGCTCCTACGAGGGCGCGTTCGGCGTGAAAAGCGCGGCGCGGTCGGCGTCGCCCAGGAGGCGCCACTGGCCGGCGGGCAATTCACCCAGGCCCAGCCCGCCCAGGGTGTGCCGGTGCAGGGTTTCCACGTGGTTGCCCACGGCGGCGAACATGCGCCGGATCTGGTGGTAGCGGCCCTCCACCAGCGTGATGCGCCCGCGGCGCGGGCCCAGGGCCTCGAAGCCGGCGGGCGCCAGCGGGGTCTTTTCCGACTCCAGCATCAGCGTGCCGCTGCCGAACACCTCGCCTTCGTCGCCGCGCAGGTCGCCGGCCAGCGTCGCCTCGTACACCTTGGGAAGGTGCGATTTCGGCGACGTGATCCGGTGCAGCAGCGCGCCGTCGTCGGTCATCAGCAGCAGGCCCGAGGTGTCGCGGTCCAGCCGGCCCACGGTGGACAGCACCGGGTCGCGCAGGCGGAAGCGCGGCGGCAGCAGGTCGTACACCACGCGGCCGGGGTCCTTGGTGGAGCAGGTGTAGCCCACCGGCTTGTGCAGGAGCAGCAGCAGGCCCTGCGGCGGGTCCAGCGGCTCGCCGTCCACGCGCACGTCGGCGTGCGCCACCGCGTCGTCGGCGTACAGCACCTCGCCCGCGGGGTCGGTGATGCGGCCCTCGCGGAACATCAGGGCCACCTGCTTGCGGCTGCCGTAGCCGAGGTTGGCGATCAGCTTGACCAGTTTCATGCGATTCCCTTCACTGCTTCGATCACCTTGAAGCCGTCGGCATCGGCCATCTTCCTTACGCTGGAAAAACCCTCCGCCAGCGCCTGCTCGTAGGCTAGGTGGCGGTTGGCCACCAGCCACAGGCGCCCGCCCGGCCGCAGCGCGGCGGCCGCGGCGGCGATGAAGGCGCGGCCCAGCTCCGGCTGGTCGGCGCGGCCCTGGTGGAAGGGCGGGTTGCTGACGATGAAGTCGTAGCGGCCCGGCAGGCCGGCGGTGACGTCATGCCAGTGGAAGCCGGGGGCGAAACGCGCGCCAGCCAGGTTCTCGCGCGCCAGCGCCAGCGCGCGCGCCTCGGCCTCGAACAAGTCGAGCGCGGTGACGCGTGGGCAGCGTGCCAGCACCTCCGAGGACAGATAGCCCCAGCCCGCGCCGAGGTCGGCGCCATGGCCGGCCAGGTCGGCCGGCAGGTTCGCCGCCAGCAGTGCCGAGGCGGCGTCGATGCGGTCCCAGGCGAACAGGCCCGGGCGGCTGCGGAAACGGCCGTCGAGGATGGGCCGCGGCGCGTCCAGCGCGCGCCACTCTTCCAGCAGCGCGCGGTCCACGGCATCGCCCAGCGGCGCGGTCCACACCGCGCGGCAGTGGTTCTTGGCCAGCACGTGCACGGGGCCGGCCAGGCGCTCGAGGTCGTCCTGCAGCGAGCGCCCGCCTTCCTTGTTCGACGCGCAGGCCAGCACCACGCCGCCGCGCCGCGCCTGGGCCACGGCGCGCGCCAGCAGCGCGCGCGATTCCTCGCGCTGGCGCGTGGGCAGCACGAGCACCAGCGGGAACTGGCCACCGTTGGCATCCGAAACCGCGAAACCTTCCTTCGCCAGCACGTCGGCCCAGGGCTTGAAGCCCTGCTCGCACACCGGTCGGTGCACGCGCGCGGCGTTGAGCGCCACGCCGGCGCGGGCGCGCAGGAACAGGGTTTCGCCGGGCGCGGGCCAGGCCAGCGCGCCGCTGTCGAGCGGCAGGAACAGGGTGTCGAGCGCGGGGTCGGGGTGGCCGTGCGGCACGGGCGGGCCCAGGAAACGAGGGGCCCCGAGTTTAGCGCGGCAGGCTCAGCCGCCGACGGCCACGCGGTCGCGGCCGTCGGCCTTGGCGGCGTAGAGCGCGGCGTCCACCGCGCGGTACAGGCCGTCGGCGTCGCCGTGGCGCACCGGGTCGAAGCCGCCCACGCCGATGCTTACGGTCACCGGCAGGCGCTGGCCCTCGACGTCGAGCAGGCCGATCGCCAGCGCATGCCGGAAGGCTTCGGCGGCCTGGCGCGCTTCGGCCTCGGGGCCGTCGAAGAGCACGCCGAATTCTTCGCCGCCCAGCCTCGCCAGCAACGCGCGCGGCGGCGGGAAGGCGCGCTGCAGGCGGTCGGCGATGGCCTTGAGGCAGGCGTCGCCGACGGCGTGGCCGTGGCGGTCGTTGACGTGCTTGAAGTGGTCGATGTCGAGGATCAGCAGCGTGAAACCCGGCCCGCCCTGCCCGGCGGCCTGCGCCAGCGCGTCGAGCCGGGCGGTGAAGTGGCGGCGGTTGTGCACGCCGGTCAGCGCATCGGTGCGGCTCAGGCCTTCGTACAGGTCGCGCTGCTGCCGCAGGGCCAGGTCCAGGTCCAGGCGGCGGCGGTATTCGGCATGCGTTCGCAGCAGCGCGCCCGCCAGGTACAGCGCGTAGAAGCTCATCGCCACCGCCAGCGCGCGCTGCGAGGGCTGGCTCCACAGCAGCGCCAGCGCCGGCAGGAACAGCGCGCTGGCGCCCACCACGGCGAAGCTGCGCACGGTGGTGTAGACGTTCACGAACACGGTGGCGTAGCCGATGGTGGCGATCAGCGACACCATGCGCACCTGCTCGCTGAAACGCGGGTCGAGCAGCATCCAGCCCTGCACGGCCGACCAGGCCAGCGGCGCCAGCGGCAGCACCCAGGCGTAGTGGCGCAGCCAGCGGCGGTTGGCCTCGACGTCGTCGGCCGGCGGCGGCCGCATGCGCAGGCGCAGCACGCCCAGCAGCAGGAAACCGCCGGCCATGGCCAGCGTGGGCACCGGCGCGAACTGCTGCGCGCCGGCCAGCCAGGCCACCACGGCCCAGCCGAACAGGTACAGGAAACCGGCGAACTTGGAGCGGTCGTAGGTGTCGCGCACGACCTGGGACAGGCGCCACGCGCGCAGCTCTTCCCGCCCCGCGAGGGCAGGCGTCGTCTTCACGCGGTGGCGGGCGCGGCGGGCATCGCGCCGCCACAGTCCGACAAGCCGCAGCGCCAGTCAAGCCGCGGGGGCGGACACGCCACAGCGGTTCGCGGTGGCCGGGTTGCGCAGCACGGTCGGCAGGTAATAGGCCAGCAGTCCGGCCGCCTGTTGGCGGGCGGCCACGTCGGGGAGCAGGGACTGCGCGTCGGCCTGCCAGCCGGCGATGCAGGCGGCCTCCGGCGTATCGCTGGCCGCGCAGTCGAGCAGTCGCCCGAACGCCTCGCGCCACGCGGAGAACCCGGCGCGGTCCATTGGCGCGCCATGGCCGGGCACCAGGCGCGTGAAAGGCGTCGCTTCGAGCCGGTCGAGCGCGGCGCGCCAGCGTTCCGGGCAGGCGGTGTCGAAGAAGGGGGCGGGCAAGGTGACCAGGTCGCCGGCGGCCAGCACGCCGCTGGCGGGGTCGAACACCCACAGGTCGCCCTCGGTGGCGGCCGCGGCGAAGCCGACGCGGAATTCGCGGCCGCCCACGACCAGCACGGTGTCGCCGCGCAGGCTGCGGTCGGGGCGCAGCGCCTCGCCCTGTTCGATGCGCGCCAGCTCGGCGCGCCAGTCGGCGGCCGCGGGTGCGCCGGGTTCGCGCGCCAGCAGCGTGCGCAGCTGCGCCGCATAGTCGGCGAGGAATCCGCCGAGCGCGCCGTCGATGGCCGGGCTGGCATAGACGCGCAGGTCCGGCGCGGCGGCGCGCAGCGCCGGGTTGCCGCCAACGTGGTCGAGGTGCCAATGGGTATTGAGCAGCGCGCGCAGGGGCCGGCCGTGCGCCGCCGCGAGCACGGCGCGGGCGTGCGCGGGGTGCCGTCCGCTGTCCACCACCAGCCAGCCGCCGGGCGTTTCGAACAGCAGGGAGTTGCCATCGGGCTGGCGCGGTGGCGCATAGGTGCCTTGCACCCAGTGCACGCCGGGCGCGAGCGCGGTGGCGAACGCGGGCGCCGAAAGCCACGAGAACAGCAGGAGCCACAAGCAGGTGCGGACCATCGGGCAACTCCCTTGAGTGCCCCACGCTCGCGCCCGGAAGGCGGCGATGCAATAGGCCATCGGTCAGGCGCCACGGCGGCGCCATGCTGCCTGATAATCCGGCTTTCCCCGCGGAGACCACGATGCCCGCCTTCCTGCTGCTTGCCGCCACCCTGGCCGCCGCACCGGCCGACACCGCGCCGATCGAATGCGGCGCCTGCGCCGAGTGGAACCAGCCGCAGGCGCCGTTCCGGCTGCACGGCGACAGCTGGTACGTGGGCACGAAGGGGCTGAGCGCGGTGCTGGTGGCCACGCCGGAGGGCCTGGTGCTGATCGACGGGGCGCTGCCGCAATCGGCGCCGCTGATCGCCGCCAACGTCGCCGCGCTGGGCTTCGACCTCCGCGACGTGCGTTTCCTGCTCAATTCGCACGCGCACTTCGACCACGCCGGCGGCCTGGCCGCGCTGCAGCGTTTGAGCGGCGCGCCGGTGCTCACCACGAGCGCGGGCGCCCGGGCCATGCGCCGCGGCGCCACCACCCACGACGACCCGCAGGCCGGCTTCGGCGACCAGGCCAACGGCTATCCGCCCATTGCCGTCATCCAGGTCATCGAAGACGGCGGCAGCGTGTCGGTGGGCGACGTGGTGTTCCGCATGCACGCCAGCCCGGGCCACACCCCCGGCGGCACCACCTGGACCTGGCGCAGCTGCGAAGGCGGCGACTGCCGCGACCTGGTCTACGCCGACAGCCTCACCGCCGTGTCCGCCCCGGGCTTCCGCTTCAGCGACGACCCGCCGCGCGTGGCCGAGTTCCGCGCCACCATCGCCCGCGTGGCCGCCCTGCCCTGCGACCTGGTGGTGTCGGCGCACCCGGGCTTCTCGGGCCTGTTCGACAAGCTGGCCGAGCGCGAGGCCGACCCGTCGCGCAACACTTTGCTCGACCCGAAGGCCTGCCAGGCCTACGCCCGCACCGGCGAGGAGTGGCTCGACCGCCGCCTGGCCGAAGAGGCCGCGCCGGCACCGGGCGGCTGAGCCCGGCTCAGCCCACCGGCCGCTGCGCCGCCAGCAGCGTGCGCAATTCGGCCAGCTTGGCCTTCACCCGCACGGCGTGGTCAGGGCCCAGGCGCCAGAGCGCCTTGTGGCCGATCGAGGCCTGCTCCAGGCGCGGGTCGGCGAACTCCCAGCGCGGCTTGCCCTCGGCCGGCACAAGGGCCAGCGGGCCGGGCAGCTCGGGCGCGGCCAGCAGGTGGTCGATCACCTCCACCAGCCGGTCGTTGAAGGCGCGGTCGGGCGGGCCCACCTCGCGCCAGGCCTGCTGGAACAGCGGGTAGAAGCGCACGTAGGCCGACACCAGCCGGCGCGAGTCGAGCGACTCGAAGGTCTTCACCGCGGCGTCGTAGCGGGCGTAGTTGGCCGCGTCGAGGTAGCGGCCACCGCCCGATTCCGCCACCGCCAGCGTGCCGGGCGCCGGGCGCGCAACGTAGGCCTGGCGGGGGATCTCGCGGCGCGGCAGGTGGTCGATGGTGGTCACCAGGCGCTGCACCAGGAATTCGGGCACCAGCCAGGCGGCCAGGTCGCCGCCCTCCACCAGCTCCGAAAGCGCGGCCCAGGCGCTGGCGTCGCTGTCCTCCAGCGCCGGCAGCGGCGCGGTGGGTTCGCCGGGCAGCACCGGCACCTGTTCGATCGGGTGCGCCGGGGCCGCCGGCGCAGGCGCCCCGGCCACCGCCGCGGGCGCGGGCGCCGCCACCGGGGCGGGGGCGGGCGCGGGCCGCGGCGCGTACTTCCACACCGCCACGCCGCTGGCCGCCAGCACTGCCACGGCCAGCCACGGACCCCACTGCATTCGCGTCGCCATCACTTCATCCTCACGCCGGGAACCCAGCCCTGAGACTGGCCCCGGCGCGCTGAAGTTCCGCGGAACGCCACTCGGCGCCGCGATAGGCCATTCGTCACTTGACGCTCCCCGGGGCCACGCCCAGAGTCGGACGGGCTTGTTTTCCGCCGGCGCATCGCCGATGCCCGGCCCGGCCCCTTCCTGCTGGAGTGACCTGATGGACAGACGCAACTTCCTGACGATGTCGGGCCTGGGCCTTGCCGGCCTGATGGTCCCCTTTGGCCGCGTCATCGCCGCCGAGCAACTGGTTTCCACCCTCGACGTGGCGATCAAGAAAGCCATCGCCGACACCGCCCTGCAGGCCGCCCGCGACGCCGGCGCCAGCTACTGCGACGTGCGCGTGGGCCGCTACCTGCAGCAGTTCGTGGTCACCCGCGAAGACAAGGTGCAGAACGTGGTGAACACCGAATCCACCGGCGTCGGCGTGCGCGTGATCGCCAACGGCGCCTGGGGCTTCGCCGCCACCGAGGACCTGAGCACCGAGGGCGTGGCCAAGGCCGCGCGCCAGGCCGCCGCCATCGCCAAGGCCAATTCGCGCCTGCAGACCACGCCGGTGCAGCTGGCGCCGGTGAAGGGCGTGGGCGAGGTGAGCTGGCGCTCGCCCATCGCCCGCAATTCCATGGAAGTGCCCATCAAGGACAAGGTGGACCTGCTGCTGGGCGTGAACGCCGCCGCCATGAAGGCCGGCGCCGACTTCGTGAACTCCACGCTGTTCCTGGTGAACGAGCAGAAGTATTTCGCCTCCACCGACGGCAGCTACATCGACCAGGACGTGCACCGCATCTGGGCCCCGTTCACCGTCACCGCGGTGGACAAGGCCAGCGGCAAGTTCCGCACCCGCGACGGCCTGTCGGCGCCGATGGGCATGGGCTACGAGTACCTGGACGGCAAGGCCGAGCACAAGTACGTCTCGCCCAACGGCGTGGTGAACTACGGCAAGTCCTACGACATGGTCGAGGACGCCGTGGCCGCCGCCAAGCAGGCCCGCGAGAAGCTCACCGCGCCCTCGGTGAAGCCGGGCAAGTACGACCTGGTGCTCGACCCGACCAACCTCTACCTCACCATCCACGAGAACGTGGGCCACCCGCTCGAGCTCGACCGCGTGCTGGGCTACGAGGCCAACTACGCCGGCACCAGCTTCGCCACGCTCGACAAGCGCGAGAACAAGTTCCAGTACGGCAGCGGCATCGTCAACCTGTTCGCCGACAAGGTGCAGGAAGGCAGCCTTGGCGCCGTCGGCTTCGACGACGAGGGCGTGAAGACCAAGCGCTGGGACCTGGTGAAGGACGGCGTGCTGGTGAATTACCAGGCCATCCGCGACCAGGCCCACATCATCGGCGAAACCGAATCGCACGGCTGCTGCTACGCCGATTCCTGGGCCAGCGTGCAGTTCCAGCGCATGGCGAACGTGTCGCTGGCGCCGGGCAAGGCCAAGCTCAGCGTGGCCGACATGATCAAGGACGTCGAGAAGGGCATCTACATCATCGGCGACGGCTCGTTCTCGATCGACCAGCAGCGCTACAACGCCCAGTTCGGCGGCCAGCTGTTCTACGAAATCGAAAACGGCAAGATCACCCGCATGCTCGAGGACGTGGCCTACCAGATCCGCACGCCGGAATTCTGGAACGCCTGCTCGGCGATCTGCGACGAGTCGGACTACCGCCTCGGCGGCAGCTTCTTCGACGGCAAGGGCCAGCCCGGCCAGATCTCGGCCGTCTCGCACGGCGCCGCGACCACGCGCTTCGACGGCGTGAACATCATCAACACCGCCCGCAACCTCGGCTGACCGGCGCAGGAGCCCTGAACCATGAGCATCTACACCGAAGAACAGGCCAAGGCCATCCTCGACAAGGTCATCGCGCTGTCCCAGGCCGATGAATGCACCGCCACCCTGTCGGGTTCGATCACCGGCAACATCCGCTTCGCGCTCAACAACGTCTCCACCAGCGGCATCGTTTCCAATGCCCAGCTGATCGTGCAGTCGGCGTTCGGCCAGCGCGAGGGCATCACCACCATCAACAGCTTCGACGACGCCTCGCTCGAGCGCGTGGTGCGCCGCTCCGAGGAGCTGGCCCGCCTGGCGCCCGAGAACCCCGAGCGCATGCCGGCGCTGGAAAAGCAGTCCTACCAGCCCAGCCCCACCTTCGTGCAGGCCACCGCCGACATCACCCCGGAGCAGCGCGCGCAGATCGCCGCCGCCTCGATCGGCCCGTGCAAGGACAACAAGCTCATCGCGGCCGGCTTCCTGCAGGACGACCAAAGCTTCTTCGCCTTCGCCAACTCCAAGGGCAACTTCGGCTACCAGCGCGCCACCAACCTCGACTACACCTGCACGGTGCGCACCGAGGACGGCCGCGGTTCCGGCTGGGTGTCGCGCAACGCCGCCGACGTGAAGCAGTTCGACGCCGACGAGTCCATCCAGGTGGCCATCCAGAAGGCGCGTGATTCGGCCGAGGCCAAGGCGCTCGAGCCGGGCAAGTACACCGTCATCCTGGAACCGGCCGCCGCGGCGGGCCTGATCAGCTTCATGATGTTCTTCTTCGACGCCCGCCAGGCCGACGAGGGCCGCAGCTTCCTGTCCAAGAAGGGCGGCGGCACCAAGCTGGGCGAGCAGGTGTACGACCCGCGCGTGACCATCATGGCCGATCCCTGGGACGCCGACGCGCCGGTGATGCCCTGGGACCAGGAAGGCCTGCCGCGCGAGAAGCACGCCATCATCAAGGACGGCAAGGTCGAGTACCTGCAGTATTCGCGCTACTGGGCCGAGAAGCAGGGCAAGCGCGCCGTGGGCCAGCCGGGCAACCTGCTGATGGCCGGCGGCAGCAAGTCCACCGCCGAGCTGGTGAAGGGCACCCAGAAGGGCATCCTGGTCACCCGCACCTGGTACATCCGCATGGTGGACCCGCAGACCGTGCTGCTGACCGGCCTGACCCGCGACGGCACCTTCTACATCGAGAACGGCGAGATCAAGCACCCGGTGAAGAACTTCCGCTTCAACGAGTCGCCGGTGATCATGCTCAACAACATCGAGGAGCTCGGCAAGCCGGTGCGCTTGAGCGGCGACGAGTCGCCGTTCGTGATGATGATCCCGCCGATGAAGCTGCGCGACTTCACCTTCACCTCGCTGTCCGACGCGGTGTGACCGATGGTGGCGCCGATGCATCGCCGTCGTTTCCTCGGCCTGCTCGGCGCCACCCTGGCCCTGGGGGGCCCGCGGCCCCGGCGCGGCCCCCCCGCCGGAAAACACGTCTGGGTAACGCCGCGGATTTAACACACGGGGGACAGGGGCGGGGT
>NZ_JAYSEG010000014.1:0-37985 GCF_041913985.1 Arenimonas sp. | reverse complement strand
GCTCATACCCCTCCCCGGGGGGGCCCGCGGGGGGGTGGCGGGGGGGGGGGCGGAGGCTGGGGGGTGTTTCCCGGGGCGGGCGCGGCCCCCCCGGGCCCCCGCCGCCCGCGCCCCCCGCGCGCCCCCCCACGGCTGACTACGACTTCTGGTTCACGCGGCTGATGTACGACTCGGGAGACTGGGACGTGGACCAGCGCATGCCGGCGAACGTCATCACCTCGCTGATCGAATACACGAAGCTGCGGGTGGACCCGAAGGAACACGTGCTGGCCCTGGCCGACCCGCGCATGCTGCAGGCGCCGTTCTGCTACCTGGCCGGGCACAAGCTGGTGGAGTTCAACCCGGAGGAGCGCCGCAACTTCGAGCGCTACGTGCGCAGCGGCGGCTTCGTGTTCGTGGACGACTGCAACCACGACATCGACGGGCTGTTCGCCAAGTCGTTCGAAGCCGAGATGGCGTCCATCTTCGGCCCGCGCGCGCTGCAGAAGCTGCCGCCGCGCCACCCGGTCTACTCCAGCTTCTTCCGCTTCGACGGCCCGCCCGCCACCGGCTTCGAGCTCAACGGCTGGGGCGACGACCTGGTGCACGACTACCTCAAGGGCATCACCGTCGACGGCCGCCTCGGCGTGCTCTACAGCAACAAGGACTACGGCTGCGAATGGGACTACGACTGGCGCAACAAGCGCTGGCTGGCCGAAGACAACACCAAGTTCGCGGTGAACATCGTGATGTACGCGCTCACCGCCTGACCCCCACCCTGGACCCCCGATGACCGCTTCCGTTTCCGCCCAAGACCTGCAGGCCCAGCTCGCCCGCATCACCCCGCTGCGCGAGGCCATCGGCCAGGCCATCGTCGGCCAGCACGACGTGGTCGAGCAGCTGCTCATCGGCCTGCTGGCCGGCGGCCACTGCCTGCTCGAAGGCGTGCCCGGCCTGGGCAAGACCCTGCTGGTGCGCACGCTTGGCCAGGCGCTCGACCTGCAGTTCCGCCGCGTGCAGTTCACCCCCGACCTGATGCCCAGCGACATCCTGGGCACCGAGATCCTGGAAGAAGACCACGGCACCGGCCACCGCCACTTCAAGTTCCAGCCCGGCCCGGTGTTCACCAACCTGCTGCTGGCCGACGAACTCAACCGCACGCCGCCCAAGACCCAGGCCGCCCTGCTCGAGGCCATGCAGGAAAAAACCGTGAGCTACGCCGGCGTGACCCACGAACTGCCGGCGCCGTTTTTCGTGCTGGCCACCCAGAACCCGCTCGAGCAGGCCGGCACCTACCCGCTGCCCGAGGCCCAGCTCGACCGCTTCCTGCTGCACGTGAAGGTGGACTACCCGAGCGAAGCCGAGGAGCGCGCCATCATCGAGCAGACCACCGGCAGCAGCGCCGCCAAAGTGCCGCAGGTGATGCACGGCGCCGACGTGCTCGCGCTGCAGGCGCGCGTGCGCGAAGTGCACCTGGGCGCCGACCTGCTCGACTGGATCACCCGCCTGGTGCGCGCCAGCCGCCCGGGCGCCGCTGCGCCGGCCGAGATCAACCAGTACGTGAAGTGGAGCGCCGGCCCGCGCGCCGGGCAGTCGCTGGTGCTGGCCGCGAAGGCGCGCGCCCTGCTCAACGGCCGCTTCGCCGCCACCCGCGACGACATCGCCGCGCTGGCCGCGCCCGTGCTGCGCCACCGTCTGCTGCTGTCGTTCGCGGCCGAAGCCGAGCAAAAGAGCGCCGACGACGTCGTGGCGGCCCTGCTGCGCGCCGTGCCGCACCCCGCGTAAGGCGCCCATGTCCGGCCCGGACTTCATTCCCGCCGCGGTGTGCGCCCGGCTCAAGGACCTGCGCCTCGCCGGGCGCCGGGCCGCGGGCGGGCACGGCTTCGGCCAGCACCGCAGCCGCAGCCGCGGCGCCGGGCTAGAGTTCGCGCAGTACCGCGCCTACGAACCGGGCGACGAACTGCGCCAGATCGACTGGAAGCTCTACGCGCGCTCCGACCGCTTCTTCGTGCGCGAGTCCGAGCGCGACAGCCCGCTCACCGCCTGGGTGCTGGTGGACGCCACCGCCTCCATGGCCCAGGGCGACGCCGCGCGCCCGGGCTGGACGCGCCTGGACGCCGCCCGCGCGCTGGCCGCCTGCGTGTTCGAACTGGCCCTGCGCCAGGGCGACCGCTTCGGCCTGGCCGCCATCAGCGGCGACGGCCTGCACCTGGTGCCGCCCGGCGCCGGCCCGCGCCACCGCGACCGCTGCCTGCTGGAACTGCAGGGCCTGCGCGCCCGCGGCGAGTGGCCCGACGAAACGCGCCTGCGGCCGCTGTGGGAACGCATCGGCGCCGGCCAGCTGGTACTGCTGCTGGGCGACGACTTCGACGAAGGCGCCATGGTGCTGATGGAAAAGCTGTCGGCGGCGCGGCGCGAGGTGCTCAACATCCAGCTGCTCACCGCCGAGGAGCGTGACTTCCCCTTCCGCGGCGGCCACCGCTTCCGCGACCCGGAAACCGAAGCCGAACTCATCGGCGAC
Organism: Arenimonas sp.; assembly: GCF_041913985.1. Classification (GTDB taxonomy): domain Bacteria; phylum Pseudomonadota; class Gammaproteobacteria; order Xanthomonadales; family Xanthomonadaceae; genus Arenimonas. Next base: position 35,485 of record NZ_JAYSEG010000014.1, on the reverse strand, counting down.
GGCGTCGCCGCGCGCGCCGATTTCCTGGCGCGCTTCGCCGCCGCACGCGAGGCGCTGCAGGGCCGCCTGGCCGCCAGCGGCGTGCGCCGCGTCGAATACTTCCTCGACCAGCCGCTCGACGCCCCGCTGCGCCGCCTGCTGGCCCCGCAGGCCGCGGAGCGCGCATGAGCCTGGCCTTCCCGCTGGGCCTGCTGGCGCTGCTGGGCCTGGCCCTGCCGCTGCTGGTGCACCTGGCCCGGCGCGAGGAACAGGTGCCCACGATGTTCGCCGCGCTGCGCTGGCTGCAGGCCAGGCGCAAGCCGCAGCGTCGCTTCCGGCTGGAGGAATTCCTGCTGCTGGCGCTGCGCCTGGCGCTGGTGACCGGCCTGGCGCTGCTGCTGGCGGCGCCCTTCCTGCGCGGCAGCACCGGCGCGCCCGCCTGGGTGCTGGTTCACCCCGCGCTGGACCCCGCGCAGGTGCAGCGCGACGCCGACACGCCCGCGCACTGGCTGGCGCCCGGTTTCCCGCCCGTGGATTCGCCGGCGCCCGCCGCGCCGGTGCCGGTGGCCAGTCTGCTGCGCCAGGCCGACGCCGAACTCGCGCCGTCCACCGCGCTGGCTGTGTGGCTGCCCGAACGCGTGGACGGCTTCGACGGCGAGCGCCCGCGCCTGTCGCGCGCGGTGGACTGGCGCGTGCTGCCGGCCGCCGACCGCACTACGGCGGTTGAAGCGCATGCCACGCCGTTCGCGCTCGCCATCCGCCACGCGCCGGACCGCGCCGACCAGGCCCGCTGGCTGCGCGCCGCGCAGAAGGCCTGGCAGGTGGCCGCCCATGCCGAGGCGCCCGCTGGCGATGCCGCCATCACCGGCACGCCGCTGCCCGAGGGTACGCAGGCCGTGGCCTGGCTGGCCGAAGGCGATCTGCCGGAAAACCTGCTCGCCTGGATCGAAGCCGGCGGCACCGCACTGCTCGCGCATGACGCCACGTGGCCCGCCGGCGCCGCCGGCAACGCCGACGACACCGACTGGCTGCGCGAAGCCCGCCTCGGCGCCGGCCGCGTGCTGCAGTGGCGCCAGCCGCTGGTTGCGGAGGCCCTGCCGGCACTGCTGGAACCCGCGTTCCCCACGCGCCTGCGCGCCCGCCTGCAGCCGCCCCCGCCTGCCCCCACGCTGGCCGACGCCGCGGCCCTGGCGCCGCGTCCCGGCGCCGGCGGCTTCGAACCCGCGCCGCGTCCGCTGGAGCCTTGGCTGCTGGCCGCGCTGGGGCTGCTGTTCGCGCTCGAACGCTGGTTCGCCGCCAGCCCGCGCCGCGGGGTGGCCGCATGAGCGCGCCGGCGAAACTGCGGCAGGCCATGGCGGCCGCGCGCTGGCGCAGCAGCGCCGTCGTGTTCGCGTTCGCCGCGCCGATGGCGCTGGCGGTCGGCGCGCTGGCCTGGCGCGTCGCGGGCCCGGCGCAGGCCGCGCTGGCGGCCGCCGCGCTGCTGGCCGCCGCGGTGCCCGTGGCGCTGCATCGCCGGCGCGCCTTCGACGACCGCTGGGCCGCCCGCCGCCTCAACGCCGACGTGGCGATGCAGGACAGCGCCGACCTGCTGTTCGCCGAATCCGCCACGCTCGGCCCGCTGCAGCAGCTGCAGCGCGAACGCCTGGAGCAGCACCTCGCCACCGCGCGGTCGCTCGACCTGCGCACGCCGTGGCCCGCGCGCGCGCTCGCGCTTGCCGGGTTCGCCGGCGTGGTCACCGCGGCCGCGCTGCTGCTGTGGCCCGCCACGCCGGCCGAACGCGCCGCCGCAGAACGCGCGGCGCGCGACGCCGCCGTGCCGGAGGCCACGCATTACGTACTGACCGGCAGCCAGCTCGACATCGCCCCGCCGGCCTACACCGGCCTGCCCGTGCGCACCGAAACCACGCTCTCGGCGCAGGCACCCGAGGGCGCGCGCCTGCGCTGGCGCCTGCGCTTCTCACCGCAGCCCGAGGCCATGGCGCTGCGCCTGCACGACGGCAGAACCCTGCCCATGCAGCGCGAGGGCGAGGACTGGGTGGCCGAACACACGCTCGTGCGCTCCACGCTCTACCGCCTGGTGCCCACCGGCGCGCTGCCGCTGGCCGACGACGCCCTGCACCGCCTCGACGCCCAGCCCGACCAGGCGCCGCAGCTGCGCGTGATTGCGCCCGAGCGCAGCCTCAGCCTGCGCAGCGAAGGCCAGCGCACCTGGGCGCTGGAATTCGAGGCCAGCGACGACCATGGCCTCGGCCCCGCGCGCCTGCAGGTGACCCTGGCCCAGGGCAGCGGCGAACAGGTGACGGTGAGCGAACGCAGCGTGGCCGTGCGCGGCGAAGGCGAGCCGAAGCTGCGGCGCTACCGCCAGTCGCTGGACCTGGCCTCGCTGGGCCTGGCCGAAGGCGACGACCTGATCGTCCGCCTGGAAGTGGCCGACAACCGCACGCCGGCGCCGCAGCGCGCGCGCAGCGCCAGCCTCATCCTGCGCTGGCCGATGCCGCCCAGCGGCGAATCCACCGGCATGGAAGGCCTGGTGAAGAAGACCCTGCCGGCCTATTTCCGCAGCCAGCGCCAGATCATCATCGACGCCGAAGCGCTGGTGGCCGAGAAGCCGCGCCTCGCCGCCGACGCGTTCCTCGACCGCTCCGACGCCATCGGCGTGGACCAGCGCATCCTGCGCATGCGCTACGGCCAGTTCCTGGGCGAGGAAAACGCCGGCCAGCCGGAAGCGCCGCCGCACGAGGACGGCGAAGCACACGGCGAAGACGACGGCCACGACCACGGCGACGAAGGCGGCGCGGCGCTCGGCGGCGCCATCCGCGTGCTCGAGGAATACGGCCACACCCACGACGACGCCGAGGCCGCCACCCTGCTCGACCCGGAAACCCGCGCCCTGCTCAAGCAGGCGCTGGACGCCATGTGGTCGTCGGAAGGCGAACTGCGCCAGGGCCAGCCGGCGCGCGCGCTGCCGCACGCCTACCGGGCGCTGGGTTTCATCAAGCAGGTGCAGCAGGCCAGCCGCATCTACCTGGCGCGCGTGGGCCTGGAGCTGGCGCCGATCGACGAAGCGCGGCGCATGACCGGCAAGCGCGAAGGCCTGGGCGACCGCCGCACCGGCCTGGTGCCCGCCGAAACGAAGGATTCGCCGGTGCCGGCGCTGTGGCGCGCACTGGACGCCGATGGCGCGCTGGAATTGCAGCCCTTCGCCGACTGGCTGCAGGCCAACGAAACCAAGCTCGAGGACCCGCTCTCCCTGGTGGCCGCACTCGACGCCCTGCGTGCGCAGCCCGACAGCCCCGAACACCGCCAGCACCTGCGCGCCCTGCTCTGGCCCCTGCTGCCGGCGCCGGTGGCCGGCGTGGCGCCGCGCGCCGCCCCGGACGCCGCCGGCGCCGCCTACCTCGACGCGCTCACGGAGGAACCGTCGCCATGAGCCCCTTGAACCTGAACCAAGTGAACCAGGTTGATTTTTCGAACCTGGTTGGAATTTCGCTGCTGGCCATCGTGCTGCTATCCACCGCGCGCCTGGCCTGGCAGCTGCGCGCGGGCACGCTGCCCTGGCCGCGCTTCCTGCTGCGCTTCGCGGGCCAGGCAGCCAGTGCGGCGCTGCTGTATTTCGTGCTGTTCCCGCCGCTGCAGCCCGGCCACGCGGGCGCGCTGGTGGTGCTGACGGCCGGGGCTGGAATGCCGGCGAACCTGTCACCGGGCGACATGCTGGTCGTGGTTCCGGAAGCCGGCGACGTGGCCGGCGCCGAACGCGTGCCCGACCTGGGCACCGCGCTGCGCCGCCACGCCGGGCATTCGCCGGTGCGCGTGCTCGGCCTGGGTTTGCCGGCGCGCGACCACGATGCGGCGCGTGGCGTGGCGTTGGCCTTCGAACCGGCGCCGCTGCCCGAAGGCCTGCAGTCGCTCGAGGCGCCGGCGAGCGTCGTCACCGGTCGCCAGTGGGAAGTGCGCGGCCTCGCCACCGGCCTGGCCGGCGGCCGCGCCGAACTGCGCGACCCGGCCGACGAAGTCGTAGCGCGTGCCGCGCTCAACGAGACCGGCGGCTTCACCCTGGCCACGTCCGCCGGCCTGCCCGGCCAGGTGGACTACACGCTGCAGCTGCGCGGGGCCGACGACACCGTGGCGCAATCGCTGGCCCTGCCCCTGCAGGTACGCGACGCCGCGCCACGCCGCATTCTGCTGCTCGCCGGCGGCGCCTCGCCGGAAGTGAAGTACCTGCGCCGCTGGGCGGTGGACGCTGGCCTGCGCCTGCACAGCGTCATCAGCCTTGGCGGCGGCGTGGAACTGGGCGACCCGCCGCTGCCGATCACCGCGGCCGCGCTGGCCGAATTCGACCTGGTGCTGCTCGACGATCGCGCCTGGCGCGACCTCGGCGAGGGCGGCCGCGCCACGCTGAAGGCCGCGGTGCGCGACGGCCTAGGCGTGCTGCTGCGGATCACCGGCGAACTCACCGCCACCGACCGCACCGTGCTGCGCACCTGGGGCCTGCAGGCCGACACCGCCGACATCGCCCGCGGCCTGCGCCTGCCCGGCACCGAACACGCCGACGCCACGCTGGCGCTGGACGCCGAAACCCGCGCCGCCGACGTGGCGCCCCTGCTCAGCCGCCGCCCGCTGGCGCTGTCGGCCGCCGATGGCGCGGTGCTGCTGCGCGCCGGCGACGAGGCGCCACTGGCGCTGTGGCGCGCCGAGGGCCGCGGCCGCGTGGCGCTGTGGACACTGTCGGACAGCTACCGGCTTTGGCTGGCGGGCCGACGCAGCGCCTACGGCCAGCTGTGGGCGAACGCCGTGGACACCCTGGCGCGTGGCGCGGAAGCCGCCCTGCCGGAGCTGCCAACGCACGCCTGGCTCAACCAGCGCGTCGCGTTCTGCGGCCTGCCCGATGGCGCTCGCGTGCGCGCGCCCGACGGTGCCGAAACCGCGCTGCTGCCCGACCCCACGGCCGGCGACGCGCGCTGCGCAGCCTTCTGGCCGACGCAGCCGGGGCGGCACGCGGTGCTTGTGGGCGACCAGGCATGGCCGCTGCTCGTGCGCGACCCCGCCGAGCTTCCCGCGATGGCGGCGCGCGAAAACCAGCTCGCGACGCTGGCGCTGGTGAACGCTGGAGGCGCCACCGCCGCGAACCCCGCCCCGGTGCCCGGCCCGCGCTGGCCCTGGTTCGTCGCCTGGCTGCTGCTGAGCAGCGCGCTGTGGTGGCTGGAACGCCGCCGCGCTGCCGCAACTTGAACCTGTAGGAGCGGCTGAAGCCGCTCCTACAACGAGCTGTCGCGGGCGGCGAGCTCGGCGGCCAGTTCGGGCGAGACGCCGGGAATGCGGTGCCAGTCGATCACGTCCACCTGCTCCGGGGGCAGGAAGCGCTGCGCGTATTCCAGGTACACGCGCTCGCGCAGGAACACGTCGAACAGGTCCGGGTCCACGTGGTGGTCAAGCTTCATGCGCCCGAGGATCGACAGCGACTCGCTCAGCGTCTTGCCCGGCTTGTACGGCCGGTCGCTGGCGGTGAGCGCCTCGAAGATGTCGGCGATGCCCATCACCCGCGCCTGCACGCTCATCTGTTCGCGGGTCAGGCCGCGCGGGTAACCCTTGCCGTCCATGCGCTCGTGGTGGCCGCCGGCGTACTCGGGCACGTTGCGCAGGTGCGCCGGCCAGGGCAGCGCCTCGAGCAGGCGGATGGTCATGGTGATGTGGTGGTTGATGATCTCGCGCTCGGCGTGGTTGAGCGTGCCGCGGCGGATGCACAGGTTGTCGAGCTCTTCGGCCGACAGGAAGGGCAGCTCGCGGCCATCCGGCCCGCGCCAGGTATGGCGCGCGATGCGGCGCAGCGCCTCGATGCGGTCGTCGTCCATGAATTCGCCGCCGGTATTGGCCTGGCGCACGGCGGCGCGGTCGTCTTCCAGCTGCTCCAGCCGCGCGGCGTAGGCGGCCGCGTCGAGTTCACCGCGCAGGTGGGCGATCTCGGCGTCGCGCCTGAGCACCTCGAAACGCGTGTCCACCAGCTCGATGCGGTCGAACAGGGTCTGCAGCTTGGTGGCCTTGTCCACCACGTGCACCGGCGTGGTGATCTTGCCGCAGTCGTGCAGCAGGCCGGCGATCTTGAGTTCGTAGCGGTCGGCCTCGTCCATCGTGAACTCGGCCAGCGGGCCCACCGTGGTGCGCGCCACCGCGTCGGCCAGCAGGCTGGTCAGCGCCGGCACGCGTTCGCAGTGACCGCCGGTGTAGGGCGATTTTTCGTCGATGGCGGTGTTGATCAGGTTGATCAGCGCTTCGAACAGGTTCTCGAGCTGGTCAATGAGCCGGCGGTTGTTGAGCGCGATCGCCGCCTGCGAGGCCAGCGATTCCACCAGCTGCTGGATGGCGCCGTCGAAGGGCCGGATCGCGCCGGCCTTGTCCTTGGCGTTGATCAGCTGCAGCACGCCGATCACGTGGCCGTCGTGGTCCTTCATGGGCACCGTCAGGAAGGACTGCGAGCGGTAGCCGGTGCGCGCGTCGAAGGCGCGGGTGCCGCCGAAGTCGAAGCCCTCGGCATCGTAGGCGTCGGCGATGTTCACCGTGCGGCCGGTCAGGGCCGCGTGCACCACCACCATCGAATCATTGGCGCGGCCGTCCGGGCCGTGCATGGCGATGGGCGGGAAGTGGATGGGCGCGCCGTGGCGGCCACCCATGAAATAGCCCAGGGAATCATTGCGCAGCACTTCGAAACGCAGGGTGTCGCCTTCCACCAGGTAGAGCGTGCCGCCGTCGGCGTCGGCGAAGTCGCGCGCGGCTTCGAGGATGCGCTCGAGCAGGGTGGCCAGGTCGCGCTCGTGCGACAGGGCCACGCCGATGGCGTTGAGGGTTTCGAGGCGGCTGAGGATCTCGGAGTCGGTGCTCACGGCGGCGGCCTGGCGGGCGGCGGGAATGGCGGAAACACTGCCGGCAAAGCGGGCCGGGCGCAAATGCCGCAGGCCGGGCCTGCGCCGCCGGGCGGCGCCCCGCTATGCTCCGGCCATGGCCGGCGGCATCGAACTCGAAACCACCCTCGCCTACGCCCAGGGCGCCTACACCGTCGCCGCCGCGTTCGGCAGCGAAGGCGACACCGCCCACCTGGTGCTCGACACCGGCAGCAGCACCCTGGCCGTCACCCCCCGCGCCTACCAGCCCGGCCGCGACCGCGCCCTGCAGCGCACGCCCTGGGTGCAGGACATCCGCTACGGCGGCGGCCGCTGGTCGGGGCCGGTGCTGCGTTCGCGCCTGGGCTTCGGCCGGGGCCGCCACGCCCGCGCCATCGACGACGCACTGTTCGCCCTGATCGAAACCGACGCGGCATTCCTGCGCGACGCCGACGGCCTGTGGGGCCTGGCCTACGCCGGCCTGGACCCGGCCAGCGAAGCCGACGTCGCGGCTGCGCCCCGCACCTGGCTCACGCCGGCCTTCAGCGCGCTGGAGGAAGAAGGCGTGGTGCGCAACCGCTTCGCCCTGGCCGTGGGCCGCGCCGTGGTGCATGCGCGCGACGGCGCCACCACCGCCCGCCAGCGCGCCGCCGACCCGCTCAACCGCGGCACCCTGGTGCTGGGCGGCGGCAGCGAACAGCAGCACCTCTACCGCGGCGGCTTCCAGGACGTGCGCATCCTGCACGACCTGTACTACAACGCGAACCTGCGCTGGCTGCGCGTGGGCGACGATGCCCCCATCCCCGTGCCGGCGCTGGCCCCGGCCGACCTCGCCACGCACCACAGCAACGCCCTGCTCGACACCGGCAGCAGCTTCCTGGTGTTCGACGACGCCACCTACGCCGCGCTGCTCGCCGCCCTGGCGCGCCGCGACCCACGCTTCCCCGACCTCGTGGCCCGCGCCCAGCGCGCGCTGGCCGCCGGCGACGGCCTGCCCGACGCCGAGGTGGACCTGCGCCACTGGCCCGACCTGCACCTGGGCCTGGAGGCGCCCAACGGCCGCGACGCCGTGCTGCGCATCCCCGCCGCGCAGTACTGGCCGGGCAACGCGCTGCGCACGGGCCGGCGCCTGTGCCTGCTGGGCGCCCCGCTGCCGCACTTCCGCGGGCAGTCCATCCTGGGCCTGCCGCTGTTCGCCGGCCGCTACGCCGTGTTCGACCGCGGCGCGGGCGGCGGGCTGGGCGTGGTGCGCTTCGCCGCTGCGCGGCAGGCGGCCTGAATGGACGCGCTGGCCGGGCCGCGTCTGCAGCTTCGCCCGCTGGCGGCCGGCGACGCCGGGCTCTACACCCGCCTGTACGCCGACCCGGACACCATGCGCCACGTGCTGCCGCCCGCCGCCGCGGACCAGGCGCGGCGCGCCTTCGACACCGCACTGGAAAGGGCCGCACGGCCCTGGCCCACGCCCCGCGTGTGGGTGCTGGTGCAGCCGCCGGAAGCCGGGGGCCTGGGGCTGGTCGGGCTCGACCCCGACGGCCGCGGCGGCGCCGAAGTGGGCGCGATGATCCCGCCCGCGCACCAGGGCCGCGGCTACGCCACCGAAGCCATCGCCCTGCTCGCCGGCCACGCGTTCACCGAACTGGGCCTGGACGCGCTGCACACCCGCCACGCCGACGGGCATGGCCTGGCCGAAGGCCTGATGCGCCGGCTGGGTTTCGAACCCGCCCCGCGCCAGGCCACCCCGCACCCCATCCGCTGGCGGCTGTCCCGCGCGCGCTGGGAAGCCCTGCAAGGCGACAAGTAACGCACATTCGGCTACGCTCGGGCGGCTATAAGCAGGGGTATCGGGGAACATGGGGAAGCGGGGCAGCCTCGCGTGCGTGGGACTGGGCATGACGCTGGGGGCGCACCTCGCGCCGCGCGCGCGCAGCCACATCGAGCAGGCCGACGTCGTCTTCGTCGCGGTCTCCGACCCCATCGTCGAGCTCTGGGTGCAGCAGATGAACCCGGATGTACGCTCGCTGCAGCCGCTCTACCGCGAAGGCAAGCCGCGCACCGACACCTACCGGGAAATGGTCGAGCTGATGCTGGCGGAAGTCCGCGCCGGCCGCCGCGTCTGCGGTGCGTTCTACGGCCACCCCGGCGTGTTCGCGCAGGCGCCGCACCGCGCCGTGGCGCAGGCGCGCCGCGAGGGCTTCGAAGCCGCCATGGAACCCGGCATTTCCGCCGAAGACTGCCTGTATGCCGACCTGGGCATCGACCCCGGCGAAGTGGGCTGCCAGCACTACGAAGCCAGCCAGCTGATGTTCTACCGGCGCCGCCTCGACACCAGCGCCTACCTGGTGGTCTGGCAGCCCGGCGTCGCCGGCGACCGCGGCTACCGCCGCTTCTCCACGCCCGCCGCCTTCCGCCAGGTGCTGGTTGACCTGCTCGCCGAAGACTATCCGTTGGACCACGAGTGCACCCTCTACGAAGCCGCGACCTCGCCGCTGCAGTCGCCGCGGATCGAAACGCTGGCCCTTCGCGACCTGCCGGCGGCCTCGCTGGCGGCGCATTCCACCCTGGTCCTGCCGCCGGCCGCGCCGCTGCGCAGGAACGAGGCACTGCTCGCCCGCCTGGACTCGCTCGACGAATCCCTGCGACGCGACGAAACCACCACTACTTGAAAAGGGGAGATCGGATGTCGAACGTGATCGGGTTCCTGGAACAGATGGGCAAGAACGCGGCCCTGTCGCGGCTTGAAGGCGAAGAGTTCGCCGCCGCGGTGGACGCCCTGGGCCTGGACGACGCGCCGCGCCAGGCGCTGCTGGCGCGCGACCACGAGGCGCTGAACACGCTGCTCGGTGGCCGCCTGGCCATGACCTGCATGCTCTTCCCGGCCGACGACGACAACAAGAAGGACGACGACCAGGACGACAGCGACCAGCCGGACCAGGACGACCGCAAGGAGTCGGTCCACCGCGCCGGCTTGCACTGACGCACGGTTCGCGCAGGCTACGATGATCCGCAAGATCGCCATCGGCCTGGCCGCGGCGGCGCTGCTCCTGGCGCCGCCGCGGTTGCTGGCGTCACCGGCATTCGAGGCCATGCTGCGGCAGGCGGAAGCCGTGCGCAGCTCGGAGCCGAAGCAGTTCGAGGCGCTGCTGGGGCAGCTCAACGCCAGCATCGGTTCGGCCAGCGTCGCGCAGCGCGAACAGCTCGACTACCTCAAGGCCTACCAGCTCTCCTACAGCGGCCGCTACGACCTGGGCATCCAGGCCGCGAAGGAGCTGTTCGAGAACAGCCAGGACGTGAGCGTGCGCTTCCGCGCCGGCTCACTGATCGTCAACTCCTACGCCTCCACCCGCGATTTCGCCGAGGGGCTGCGCTACCTCAACCAGACCCTCGCCCTGATCGACCAGATCAAGGACCCCGAGCTGCGCCACCACGCCTGGGCGGCCGGCGGTTCGATCAGCAACCACGTGGGCAGCTACGAAGACGGCATCCGCTACGCCGAACTGATGCTGGGTGATTCGCCCAGCCCGCGCACCGCCTGCTTCGCGGGCGCACTGCGCACCGAGGCCTGGTACAACCTGGGCCAGCTCAAGGGCCGCGAAGGCGAGGTCGATGCCCTGGTCAGCCAGTGCACCGCCGCCGGCGAACCCATCTTCACCAACTACGCCCGCGCCTACCGCGCCCGCCAGATGGCCGACTTGGGCGACCGCAACGAAGCGGTGGTCTTCCTCAGCCAGTTCCTGCCCGAGGTGGAGGCCACGCGCTACCCGCGCCTGATCGGCGAGGTGCATTCGACCCTGGCCGAAATCTACCTGGCCGCCGGCGACTTCGGCAGCGCCGAACTCCATGCCCGGCGCACGCTGTCGCAGGGCGCCACCATGGCCAGCTCGGCGCCGCTGGTGGCCGCCTACCGCGTGCTGTTCGAAAGCGCGCTCCAGCGCGGCGACACCGCCGCGGCGCTGGCGCACCACATCAACTACTTCGACGCCAACCAGGCCTACCTCAACGAAGTGAAGGCCCGCGCATACGCCTACCAGCAGGTGATGGGCGAAACCCGCGAGAAGACCCAGGCCATCGAACTGCTCAGCCGCCAGAACCAGGTGCTGCAGCTGCAGCAGCAGGTGGACGCGCAGCAGCAGCGCAACACGCTGCTGCTGGTGCTGCTGCTCGCCGGCCTGCTGGGCACCATCGCCTTCTGGGCCTGGCGCACGAAGAAGGCGCAGCTGCTGTTCCGGCGCCTGGCCGAAACCGACGCGCTCACCGGCATCTCCAACCGCATGCACTTCAGCCGCCGCGCCGAGGAAGCGCTCGACTACTGCCGCAAGGACGGCGAGGACGCCGGCCTGGTGATGTTCGACCTCGACGAGTTCAAGGCCATCAACGACCGCTTCGGCCACGCCGTGGGCGACTGGGTGCTCAAGCAGGTGGCCGAGACCTGCAGCGCGATTTGCCGCAAGCACGACCGCTTCGGCCGCCTCGGCGGCGAAGAATTCGCCTTCCTGCTGGTGGGCTGCGACCTGGGCTCGGCCATCGCACTGGCGCAGGAATGCCGCAAGCGCATCGCCGCCATCGACACCGCGCCCAGCGGCCATGTCTTCCGCATCACCGCCAGCTTCGGCGTGGCGGGCACGCGCAACTGCGGCTACGACTTCCTCACCCTGCTCAGCCGCGCCGACGACGCCCTGTACCGCTCCAAGCGCGAGGGCCGCGACCGCGTGCACGTGCACGGCCTCGAGGCCGCGCCCGCCGAACTCCACGCGGGCTGACTGGCCGGGGCGCGCCTGCGCCCGCGTTGCTCGGAAGACCAGCACGTTCAGCCCGCGTTTCGTCCTTTCCGGCGAACGACCCCGGAACTGTGACCGAGGCCCCGCGCAAAGCGTGCAGCCGCCCGGCAAAACGCATGGAAGTGTGCGCAACTTCCCACAGTTGGCAACTGTGAGGCGTTACGCATCAACAAGTTAGGGCGCTTTCTAGACTGCTCACCAAGGATCGGGGATTCCCCTAGGGAAGCCCGGCCCCTCCCCCCAGCGGAGCAGCAGCATGAACGCCGATCGCCAGTTCAAGCGCCCCCACCTCCCCCGCCTCGCGGCCGTTGCCGCGCTGCTGCTGGCCTTCGCCTCGCCGGCCTTCGCCCAGGGCCAGCTGGCCGTGCAGCCCGACGGTGGCCGCGTGGCCGCCTCGGCTACGGTGACGTTCCGCATCATCGTGCGCGAGACGGTCCGCCTGGACGAAAAGAACCTGGCCGCCAACGTGGTGCGCAACGACCGCCGCTCGCCGCCGGAGCAGCGCCAGGTTGCCGATCTTGGCAACTTGCAGCTGGTGACGCTGGCCCGCCCGTAAGCGGCCCCATAATCGGGCGGCCCCACGGAGCCGCCCATGACCCACCCGCTGCCCGAAACGCCCCGCCTGCGCCTGCGCGAGCTGCACGACGGCGACGCGCGCTTCCTGCTCGAACTGCTCAACGACCCCGACTTCATCGCCAACATCGCCGACCGCGGCGTGCGCAGCGAGGACGACGCGCGCGCCTACCTGGCCACCGGCCCGGCGGCGAGCTACGCACGACACGGCTACGGCATGTGGGCGGTGGAAATGAAACCCGGCGGCGAACTCGCCGGCGTCTGCGGCCTGGTGCGGCGCGACTTCCTGGACCACGCCGACATCGGCTACGCCTTCCTGCCCGCCTGGCGCGGCCGCGGCCTGGCCGCCGAGGCGGCGCGCGCGACGCTGGCGCATGCCTTCGGCCCGCTCGGCCTGCCGCGCCTGCTGGCCATCGTCAACGAAGGCAACCTGGCCTCGCGCCGGCTGCTGGAATCGCTCGGCATGCAGTCGCAGGGACTGCAGCCGGTGGGCGGCCAGGACCTCGTGGTTTACGCGCTCGACAACCCGGCGCACGAGTCCTGAAAACAAACGGGGCGGGCCGCTTGCGCGTGCCCACCCCGTGTTTGCCGCGGCGCGCGCGCCCAGCGGGCGCGGCGCCTGTGCAGCGACCGTATCAGGCCGCGGCGTCCTTGAGCTTCTTGAGCGGACGCACCTTCACCTTGACGGTGGCCGGCTTGGCGGCGAACCACTGCTCTTCCTTGGTGAACGGGTTGATGCCCTTGCGCTTCGGCTTGGCCGGCACGTTGACGACGGTGATCTTCAGCAGGCCCGGCAGGGTGAAGCTGCCCGCGCCCTTCTTCGAGACCGAACCGTGCACGGCGCCTTCCAGCGCGGCCATCACGGCGCGCACGTCCTTCGAGGCGACGCCGGTGGATTCGGCGATGTGCGACACCAGGCCCGACTTGGTCAGGGCTTCCTTGATCGGCTTCGGCGCGGCCGGCTTGGCAGCGGCCTTCGGGGCAGCCTTCTTCTTCGCAGCTTTCTTGGTAGCCATTTTTTTTCCCGTGGTTCTCGGTGGGTAATTGGGGTGCCTGGGAATCGCCCCCGGCCCAGCGAATGTAGGGCAAGTGAAGCGCGCCGCCAAGTGGAAAATGGCGAAAAAACCGGGTTTTTTCGCAAGCCCGGCAAACCCGGGGGCCGTTGGGCCGCTTTTTCCCGCGGCCTGCGTATAGGCAGGCCGGTTTGGCCGGGGGAAAATGGCCACTTCGCGAACACGTGGACGAAGCGCCTTGAAGACCCTGGGACTGATCGGCGGCATGAGCTGGGAATCGACCCTGCCCTACTACCGCCTGGCCAACGAGGCCGTGCGCGAGGCCCTGGGCGGCCTGCACAGCGCGCGCCTGGTGCTCTACAGCGTGGACTTCGCCGAGGTGGAGCGCATGCAGCGCGAAGGCCGCTGGGACGACGCCGGGCGCCTGCTGGGCGAGGCCGGGAAGAGCCTGCGCGCCGCCGGCGCCGAAGCCCTGGTGCTGTGCACCAACACCATGCACAAGGTGGCCGCCGACATCGAGGCCCTTTCCGGGCTGCCGCTGCTGCACATCGCCGACCCGACCGCCGGCGCCATCCGCGCCGCCGGCCTGTCGCGCATCGGACTGCTGGGCACGCGCTTCACCATGGAAGGCGAGTTCTACCGGCGCCGGCTGGAGGAAAAGCACGGGCTCGAAGTGCTGGTCCCGGACGAGGCCGACCGCGGGCTCGTGCACCGCGTCATCTACGACGAGTTGTGCCGCGGCCGCATCGAAGACGCCTCGCGCGCGGCCTACCTGGCCGTGATCGACCGCCTGGCGGCGCGCGGCGCCCAGGGCATCGTGCTGGGCTGCACCGAAATCGGCCTGCTGGTGTCGCCCACCGACACCGCGCTGCCGCTGTTCGACACCACGGCGCTGCACGCCCGTGGCGCCGTGGCCTGGGCGCTGGCCGGCGACGCCGGCTGAGCTACCGCCGCTTCAGAGCGTGCCCTGCTCCCAGGGCTTGCGCGCGGCCGGGCGGCGGTCGCGCTGCTGCCGGCGCTCGGACTGGAAGCGCACCTGTTCGCGCCGGTCCTCGCCCTTGCGGCGGTCGCCGCCATCGCGGGTGTTGCAACTGAACTTGGCGCGGCCGGTGATGGGTTCGGCGGGCGCTTCGCCCTCCAGGGGCACCAGGGCCAGGGCGGTGAAGGGGATGTAGGGCAGGTTCGACATGGGCGGCCTCCTGACAGGGGAAAACGCTACTCCCCGCCCGGGCCGGACGCAAACCACGCGCCCGGGCCGGGCCGCTAGAATGCGCGCTTTCCTGAACCGGACCTTCCCCATGAGCGACACCCCTCCCGACCGCCTGTGCACCAACCCGCGCAGCCCTTTCTACAACGAAGCCCTGCTAGAGCGCGGCATCGGCGTGCGCTTCAACGGCACCGAGCGCACCAACGTCGAGGAATACTGCATTTCCGAAGGCTGGGTGCGGCTGCCGGTGGGCAAGTCGCTCGACCGCCGCGGCAATGCCATGACCATGAAGGCCAAGGGCAAGGTCGAGGTGTGGTTCCTCGACGCCGCCGCGCCCGCGCAGGACTGATTCACCCGACGGATTCGCCCAGCGCCTCGGCCAGCGGCCGCAGCGCTTCCCGGTAGGGCAGCCAGTCCGGCGGCGACGGCGCGCGCAGGCCGCCGCGCACCTGGCTGGCGCTGGCGGTGGAAACGGCGCCGCCACGCGCGCCGAGGTCGAGCAGGCCCGGTTCATGGTCCAGGCCCAGGTGCGCCAGCACGCGGCGCAGCTGGGCTTCCGGGTCGCGCAGCAAATCGGCGTGGGCCAGGTCGAGCCAGCGTTCGCCGAGCACGCTGCGCCAGTGCGCGGCGAGCGCGTGCTGGCCGCGCCAGTAGGCGGCCAGCTCGCGCTGGTCGTAGCTGTAGCGGCAGATGTCGCCGTAGAGCTGGCGCAGGTTGGAAAAACACGCGTCCATCGCCGGCCGGAACACGTGCACGAAACGCGCCCGCGGCAGCGCCCGGGCGATGAGCCCCACGTTGAGCAGGTTCGACGGCAGCTTCTCGGTCCAGCCGGCGCGGCCGCGCGCGCGCCAGGCCGAGCGCGCCATGAAGTCGGCGCCCAGCGCGGCGAAATCCAGGCCCGCCGCGCGCTGCAGCATTTCCTCGTCGAGCAGGCCGGCCGGGCGGTAGTCGGCGGCCACGCGCAGGCAGGCGCTGAACTGGCGGCTCTCGCCGCCGTCTGCCAGCCGCGAATGCCCCGCCAGCAGGCGCTCGAGCACGGTGCTGCCGGCGCGGAACAGGCCCACGATGAAGACCGGCGTCGGTTCGCCTTCGCCGTCGTGCCCGGGGCCACCCACGAAACCGGCGTGGCACAGGCGCGGCAGTGCTTCGAACAGGCGCTGGTCGGCCGCGGCGTCGTAGCGCAGGCGCGCGCGCTTGGCGGCGCAGCCGCGTTCGAGCGCGGCCCAGGCTTCGTCGTGGCGGCCGGCGTCGTGCAGTTCCCCGTGCAGGGCGAAGCTGAAGTGGATGTCGTGCTCGGAGCCGGGCGCCACCTGTTCACGCGCGGCCTGCAGGCGGACGATGCGCGCGGGGGCGCCCGCGCGGTCGTGCGCGCGCAGTTCCGACAGGCGCCAGTGCGCGTGGGCGAAATGCGGCGCCAGCGCGATGGCCTGCGTCAGGTCGGCGCGCGCCGCGGCGAAGTCGCCCAGGAAAAGCTGCGTGGTGCCACGCAGGTAGAAGGCCGGGGCATGCGCGGGTTCACGCGCCAGTGCGGCGTCCAGCCAGGGCAGCGCGGCGGCGTGCGCGTCGGCCTGGCCCAGCAGGTCGGCCAGCTCCACCAGGGCGTCCACCGGCGCGTCGGCGGCGCCCGGCCACAGTCGCGCGGCCAGGGCTTCCAGCGCGCGTACTTCGTGCTGCGACTGCAGCTGGCGCGCCAGCGCCAGGGCCAGCGGCCAGGCCGGCGTGGCGCAGGCCAGCGCGCGGGCGGTGGCCGCGTGTTCGCGGCGGGGATGGCCCGCCAGGCCCTCGGCCTTGGCCAGCGCGATCCAGGACGCGGCCTCACCGGGCCGCTTTTCGGCATGGGCGCGAAAGCACGCCGCCGCGGCCGGCCAGTTGCGCCGCGCCGCTTCGGTGTTGCCCTGGCGCCACAGCGCGTCGTCGCCTTCCATGGCGGCGACGCTAGCACGCGGCCCGCGGGAACTTCACGCCGCGCGACGGGGTCTTGGGCCAGCCTGTCTTCCCCACCGGAGCCCGCCCATGCGCCTGTCCCTGCTCGCCACTGCCCTCGCCGCCAGCCTGGCCCTGCCGGCCGCCGCCGCGCCGCCCGCCAACCCGGCGCAGACCGCGCAGGACCTGATCGCCACCTTCGAAGCGCTCTCGGGCGTGCACAAGGGCCAGCGCCGCGGCCACGCCAAGGGTTTCTGCGCGGTGGGCGAATTCACCGCCACGCCGGCGGCGCGCGCGCTGAGCAGCTCGCCGCTGTTCGACGGCGGCACGCACGCGGTGCGCGGGCGCTTTTCCATCGGCGGCGGCAACCCGGCCGCGCCCGACGCCGGCCGCAACGCCCGCGGCCTGGGCCTGGACTTCCAGCTGCCCGGCGGCGCGGCGCACCGCATGGCGCTGCTGAGCGCGCCGGTGTTCGGCGCCGCCACGCCGGAAGGTTTCCTGGCCGCGCTGCGCGCCAACCTGCCCGACCCCGCCACCGGAAAACCCGACCCGGCGAAGCAGGCCGAAGTGCGCGCGCGCTTCCCGGAAACCGCGAACCAGCCCGCCTGGCTGGCCGCCAACAACCCGCCCTGGAGCTACGCCACCACGCCCTACTTCAGCGTGCACACCTTCGTGTTCACCAACGCCGTGGGCCAGGCGCAGCCGCTGCGTTTCCGTCTGGAACCGCGCGACGGCGTGAAGCGCCTGGACGAGGCCGAGCTGGCCAACGCGCCCAAGGATTTCCTGCAAGCGCGCCTTGCCGAGCGGCTGGCCAAGGGCCCGGTGCAGTGGGACCTGGTGCTGACCCTGGCCAACGAAGGCGACGCGCTCGACGACCCCTCGCGCGAATGGACCGGCCCGCACCGCGAAGTGACCGCCGGCACGCTCTCGCTCCGCGCCCCGCAGGGCGACGAGGCGCGCGCCTGCGACGCCATCAACTTCGACCCGAACGTGCTGTCCGCCGGCGTGGCGCCCTCCGCCGACCCGGTGCTGAAGATGCGTTCGCTCGCTTATGCACTTTCTTTCGGCAAGCGCCTGTCGGGCCAGTAGGCGTAAGCTTCGGGCATTCCCATTCCCGACGGAGGCGACCCCATGAAGATCCTGCTCGCGGTGGACGGCAGCAAGGCGGCGCAGGCGGCCACGAAGCTGGCCGCGCAGATGGCCAAGGCCATGGCCGCGCCGCCCACCCTGGTGCTGATGCATTCGGACGCGCCGCTGATGCGCCGCGTGGCCGCGGAGCTGGGCCTCGACGCCACCCGCAAGTACCACGAGGGCAACAGCAACCTCGCGCTCAAGCCCTCGCGCGCGGTGCTCAAGCGCGCCGGCGTGGCCTTCGAGGAAAAGGCCACCGTGGGCGACCCGGCCGACAGCATCACCAAGGCCGCCAAGGCCGGCAAGTTCGACCTGGTCATCATGGGTTCGCACGGCCGCACCGCGCTGAGCAGCGTGCTGCTGGGCTCGGTGGCCAACAAGGTGCTGTCGCAGAGCACGGTGCCCGTGCTGGTGGTGCGCTGATGCCCTACGTCAACGTGCAGATCACCCGCGGCGCCAGCCGCGAACAGAAGGCGGGCCTGGTGAAGGACATCACCGACTCGCTGGTGGCGCGCCTGGGCAAGCACCCGGAGCACATCCACATCGTCATCCAGGAAATCGACGAGGCCGACTGGGGCTACGCCGG
This sequence comes from Arenimonas sp., assembly GCF_041913985.1. Taxonomy (GTDB): domain Bacteria; phylum Pseudomonadota; class Gammaproteobacteria; order Xanthomonadales; family Xanthomonadaceae; genus Arenimonas. Next base: position 17,426 of record NZ_JAYSEG010000014.1, on the reverse strand, counting down.
CCTGCTCACCGACGACTGGAAGAAGACCCGGCGCTAGGCGGCCGCCACCGGCACCACGCCCTGCGCGCGCATCGCCCGCAGGGTGCTGAAGCCGCCCCAGAGCATGAACAGCACGAAGGCGTGGAAGCCCACGCCGACCCAGTCGCCGGCCAGCACGAACAGCAGGGCGTCGGCGGCGTACACCGCCATGCCGGCGCCGAAGGCCCAGGCCACGAAGCGACGGGACAGGAAGCCGAAGCCGACGAACAGGCCCGCCAGCGACAGCACCGCCGCCGCATGGAACACGCGGCCGGCGGCCGAAGGCGCCTCGAAGGCGCCATCGACGCCGTAGAAGAACAGCGCGTCCACCAGCTGCGTGATGCCCAGGCCCAGCACCATGCCGTAGCCGGCATCGGTCATCGTGGCGATAGAGTTCGCCAGCGACAGGCCCGCCACCCACCAGAACCACGAGGCCGAGCTGCGCACGATGCGTGCCGCTTCTTCCGCCGCCAGCGTCTTGCCGCCCACCTGCACCGGGGCGGCCGGTGCCGCTCCCTGCTTCATCTCATCCATGCCCGCTCCCCCGGGTGACCTTCCAGCGGCCGACTCTGGCAGAGCCGCAAGGCCGCCGGCAATCCGGCCGCGCGAATCGCGAATTCCGGGATACGCCGGGGGGCTCAGGTGCCGCAGAAGGTGTTGCGCACGCGCTCGGCGGGTTCGGGCGGGGCCATGAACGGCGCCTGCGCGGGGCCGTCGTCGAACGGCCGCCGCACCGCCGCCAGCAGGTCCAGGAACGGGGTCAGGTTGCCTTCCGCGGCCGCGGCAAGCGCGGCTTCGACCAGGTGGTTGCGCGGAATGACCGCCGGGTTGGCGGCACGCATCAGCGCGAGGCGTTCGGCCGGTGGCGTTGCTTCGCGCGCCAGGCGCTCGCGCCAGCGCGCCAGCCAGGCGTCCATCGCCGGCGACTTCGGCAGCGCCGTGGGCGCGTCACCCTCGGCCGCCGCCAACAGCGCGCGGAACGACAGCGTGTAATCGGCCTCCACCGCCTGCAGCGCTTCCAGGAAGGCCTGGGCCAGCGCCTCGTCGCCTTCGTGCTCCGTGGCCAGGCCCAGCTTGCGGCGCATGCCTGCGAGCCAGTGCGCGCGGTACACGTCTGCGAAACCTTCGATGGCGGCGCGCGCATCGGCCAGTGCCACGTCGGGGTCGCCGGGGAACAGCGGCAGCAGGCATTCGGCCAGCCGCGCCAGGTTCCACTGCGCGATCGGCGGCTGGTTGCCGAAGGCGTAGCGGCCCTGGCGGTCGATGGCGCTGAAGGCCTTGCCCGGGTGGTATTCGTCGAGGAAGGCGCAGGGGCCGTAGTCGATGGTTTCGCCCGAGACGGCCGCGTTGTCGGTGTTCATGACGCCGTGGATGAAACCCACGTGCATCCACGCCGCCACCAGCCGCGCCTGCGCCTCGGCCACGGCCTGCAGCAGCGCCAGCGGGCGGTTCGGCGCCTCGCGCAGGTGCGGGTAGTGGCGGGCGATGACGTAGTCGAGCAGCCGCGCCACCGAGGCGTCGTCGCCCTGCGCGGCGAAGAACTGGAAGGTGCCCACGCGCACGTGGCTGGCGGCCACGCGGGTGAGCACGGCGCCGGGCAGGATCTCGTCGCGCACCACCACTTCGCCAGTGGCCACGGCCGCCAGCGAACGCGTGGTGGGAATGCCCAGCGCGTGCATGGCTTCGCTCACCAGGAATTCGCGCAGCACCGGGCCGATGGCGGCGCGGCCGTCGCCGCGGCGCGAGAACGGCGTGGGGCCGGCACCCTTGAGCTGCACGTCGAAGCGCCGCCCGCGTGGGTCGCGCACTTCGCCCAGCAGGATGGCGCGGCCGTCGCCCAGCTGCGGCACGAAATGGCCGAACTGGTGGCCGGCGTAGGCCAGCGCGATGGGCCGTGCGCCTTCGGGAAGCACGTTGCCGGAGAAGAATTCCGCGGCGCGCGCAGCCAGCGTGGCATCGAGCCCGAGCTCGTCGGCCAGCGCGTCGTTCCAGGCCAGCAGGCGCGGCGCCTTCACGGGGGTGGGCGCCACGGCGGCGTGGAATCCGGCCGGCAGCGCGGCATAGGTGTGTTCGAACATGCGCGCAGTGTCGCGCGATTCGCGGGGCCATGCCCGCAACGCCCCGTTGCGGGCAATTCCGACGCGGCGCTTGCAGGAATTACCCGCCGGGCCGGGCGCGCGGCCCTGAATTGTCGCGGTTCCGGGCTTGGCAAGGTTCGTGCAGTGCTTCGGGAAGGCCCTCGCCCCCTGGAGAACCACATGCTCAAGCTCGAGATGCCCGTCGACGCCCCCTCCCCCCCGCCGGTGGCGCCCGGACCGGAAGGATTGCGCCGCGCCATGCAGGACGTGCTGTCGGTGGAATCGGATTTCGTGGCGAAGTTCCTGCCCCACCAGGCGATGGCGCGCATACCTTCCGGCTTCCCGGCCTTCGCGCAGTGGCACCACCGGCAGCTCGACGACCCGTCGGTGACGTGGGCCGACGCCGCGCCGGCCTACGCCCTGGCCTGCCTCTCCCACGCGGCCTACGGCGGCGCCTTCGACCCGAGCGTGGAATGGGAGCTGGAACTGCAGTGGGCCGACCTGGCCCCGCTCTCGCGCCTGCCCTGGCCGCAGGCGCGGCGGCTGGTGATGGCCGCCTGGGCCTACCTGTCCGACGACACCGCGCTGCCCGAGGGCCTGGACGCCGCGCTGGAAGCCGCCGCGCACGCCGACGACGACCTGACCGCCCAGCTCGACCTGGAACTGGTGCCCGCCTTCGTGGTGCTGCGCGCCTCCATGGCCCGCCAACCCATGGCCGAATGGCGTACCCGCGGCCAGGAGCGCTGGCTGCCCACCGACACGCCGGCGCTGCTGCTGGCCGCCAGCCCGGCGCTGGCGCTGCTCGACTGCCTCACCCTGCACGGCTTCGGCGAAGACGAGCCGCGCTGCCTGGCCCGCCTGGCCTTCGCGCCGCACCTGCTGCGCAGCGTGGACGCCGGCCCGGGCCACGACGACGCGCTGGCGCAGGCGCGGCTGCGCCGCCAGGTGATGCACTGGGCCACGCACGCCGAATCGCTGCTGCTGCAGGTGCCCAGCCCCACCTGCCCCGGCGAATTCAACCTGCTGGTGAACCCGCGCCACCCCGACTTCGGCCGGCTGCAGCGCTTCGACAGCCGGCCGCTGCAGCTCGACCGGCGCCGGCGGGGCCACTGATGCCGCGCGCTCAGCCCGGGGGATGCAGCAGTTGCCTCACCACGTCGAGGCAGCGCTGGCCGTCGAGTTCGATCTGCTCAAGCACCGGGTCGCGGCCCTCGTGGCCCGTATGCAGGCTGAGCACCGCGGCGTTCATCAGCAGCGAATTGAGGAAGTTGCGAACCTGGTGCTCCACCACCAGCAGCGTTTCGCGCGACAGCGTCACCCAGGGGTCGCGCTGGGCCGGCGCGCGGCTCGTGAGGAACGGCGCCAGCGCCGCGAGGTAGGCCGCGAGCGCGGCGCGGTCTTCGGCGCCGAGCCCGCCGCCCTCGTGGAAGTGCAGGCGCAGCACCAGCCAGCGCAGCGGGCTGGCCGGCAGGTCCATCGGGAAGTCTTCGCAGGGCTGCCCGTCTTCCGGCGGCAGGCTGCCGTTGGCGGGCACCCAGCGGGCGTCGTCGCAGCCGCGGGCCGCCAGCCAGGTGCGCACCGTGGCCGGGAACAGGCGCGCCAGCTCAGGCGTGGTCTCCATGGTTTTCCCCTGTTTCGCCGAGGCCGGCGGCTTCGGCTTCCTCGTCGCCGCCCAGCGCCGGCGGGCCGGCGGGCCCGGCCTGGTAGCTGTTGAGGCGGTTGTAGAGCGTCTTGGTGGCGATGCCGAGCACCTGCGCGGCCTTGGCCTTGTTGTTGTCGAAATAGGCCAGGGTCTTGAACAGCATGCGGCGCTCGATTTCGTGCAGCGGCGTGCCCACCACGAAGGTGATGGAGCTGGCGGTTTCTGCCGACGGGCCCGGGTCTTCCACCGGCAGGCCGGGCGTCACCAGGTCGCCGTCGGCCAGGATGTAGGCGCGCTGGATGATGTTCTTGAGTTCGCGGATGTTTCCCGGCCAGCGGTAGCGGCGCAGCCGGTCGGCGCCTTCGCGGGTGAGCACGCGCGCGGTGCCGCAGCGGCGGTTGAGGCGGTCGAGGAAGAGCTGGGCGATGGGCAGGATGTCCATGGGCCGGTCGCGCAGCGGCGGCACCGCCATGGGGAATTCGGCCAGGCGGTAGTACAGGTCCTCGCGCAGACGGCCACTGCCGATGGCGTCGGCGTGCGGGCGGTTGGTGGCCGAGACGATGCGCACGTCGAGGTGGATGTCCTCGGCGCCGCCGACGCGGCGGATGTGCCGCGTTTCCAGCGCGCGCAGCAGGTGCACCTGCAGGTGCGCGGGCATTTCGCCGATCTCGTCCTGGAACAGCGTGCCGCCCTGCGCCTGCTCGAACAGGCCCACGTGGCGCGCGTTGGCGCCGGTGAAGCTGCCGCGCTCGTGCCCGAACAGCTGGCTGCTGAGCAGGTCCGGCGGCAAGGCGCCGCAGTTGCAGGCCACGAACGGGCCCGGGCGCCCACTCTCGGCGTGGATGGCGGCGGCCACCAGCTCCTTGCCCACGCCGCTTTCGCCTTCGATGAACACCGAGGCGTCGGTGGGCGCCACGCGGCGCACCTGCCGGCGCAGCGCGTCCATGGCCGGCGACGGCCCGGCGATGCCGTGCCAGGGTTCGGTGGGCGGCGCTTCGGTGGCGGGCTGGCGGGCGGCGGCGGTTTGCAGCAGCTGGCGGAACTTCGCCACCTGCATCGGCTTCACCACGTAGTCGACGATGGGCAGGTGCATGGCCTTGAGCGCCGATTCCACCGTGGGGTGGCCGGTGATCAGGATCACCTGGGTGCGGCCGCCGAGGTCGAGGTGCTCGAGCAGCTCGAGCCCGCTGCCGTCGGGCAGGGAAAGGTCCACCAGCGCCACGTCGAAAGCGTATTCGCGCAGGCGCTGGCGCGCCTGGCCGAGACTGCCGGCGATGACCACTTCGAAGCCCAGGGCGCGCGCGATCTCGGCGGCGGCCCGCACGAAGCCGACGTCGTCGTCGACGATCAGCAGGACGGGGGAATGGGCCATGGCAGCGACCTCCGGAGGATGCAGTCTGTTCCAACGCGGGCGCGCGCAGGCGGCAGACGATCACATTTCCGGGGGGCGTGGTTGCTCTTACACGGGCGTGTAATTCCTGCCGTGACGATGCCGGTTGGCACCGCGATTGCATGGCGTGGCGCTATCGCCGACAGCGCGCCTTACGGGCCCAGGAAGGCGCGGGCGATGGCGTCCGGCGGCTTGCGCAGCAGCGAGGTGTTCACCTGCAGCGGGATCTCGCTGGCCTCGTCGGGCAGGCGCGGCAGCAGCACGCCGTGTTTTTGCGCGCGCTCGGCCAGCGCGGCCGGGGCGATGCCCCTGGCCTGCAGCAGGAACAGGCTGGTGCCGTTTTCCAGTTTGCGCGCCGTGAAGCGGCCGCTGGCCTCGAGCGTGGCGATGACCTGGTCGGCGGCTTCCCAGGCGCGGGCGTACTGCGCCTCGTAGTCGTGCAGGAAACCTTCGACGCCGGCCACCAGCGGCCAGGCGTAAGGCAGGCCGCCGCCGAACTGGCGGCGTGCGTGGTACAGGCCGTCGATGACGCGGGCGTCGCCGGCCAGGATGGCGCCGCTGGCGCCGTTGAAGTGTTTCCACAGCGACACGTACACGGTGTCGAACAGCGCGGCGTACTCATTCACCGAACGGCCCGTGTGCTGCGGCAGGTTGAACAGGCGCGCGCCGTCGAGGTGACGGCGGATGCCCTGCGACTTCGCCCATTCGCTCAGGCGCACCAGTTCGTCGAAGGGCACGAACTCATGCTGGCGGCGGCGCACGGGGCTTTCGACGCTGAGCACGCCGATGCGGCTTTCCACGCGGCCGCCGGCGGTGCGTTCGGCCCATTCCTTCGCTTCGTCGAGCGTGAACGCGGCGCGGCCCGGCGCCAGCGGCAAAAGGGTGAGGCCGCTGAGCGCCTGCGCGGCGTCGCCGCTGTCGTTGTAGAGATGGCTTTCGGCCTGCACCAGCACGCGGTGGTTGTGGCCGGCCAGCGTGCGCACGGCCAGCTGGTTGGCCAGCGTGCCGGTGGGCAGGAAAATGGCGGCCTGCTTGCCCAGGCGTGCGGCGAAGGTGGCTTCCAGCGCTTCGATGGCGCCGCCGCGGGAGTAGTAGTCGGGCGCGAAGTTGCCGGCCTGCACGGCCTTGTCGAGCAGCGCGGCGTATTCGCGCGGCGTCAGCGCCTGGCCGTCGGAGAGGAAGTTCACGTCCTGGAACAACGCGTCCGAGGCGGCCGCCTCGGCCGCTGCCGGCAGCAGCGTGGACGCGGTGGCCGCCGCACCGGCGGCGAGGAAGTGGCGACGGTCCATGCAGTGTTCCCCTGGCGACCCGACGCCGGGCCGGCGGGGTTCGTTCGCGGCTCAGGATGACGGCCGCGCGCGTGGGCGGTCAAACACGCGGTGCTTGCGCGGGGCCGGCGCGGGGACTAGCGTGGGCCGCAATGGAACAGGGGCTCCATCCACGCGAGGAGTGGTTCCATGAAGATCTTCACCGCGCTGCTGCTGGTGCTGGCCGTGGCCGCCTGCGGCCACGTGCGCCACCGCCATATGGCCGAGAATGCCGGCGGCGACACCGTGTTCGTCTGCCACAAGGGCAAGAAGACGCTGCAGATTCCCCGCGAAGCCGCCGACGCGCATATCGCGCATGGCGACTGGTACGGGCGCTGCTGAGCCCGGCGGGCGCCGGCTTACGCCGGCACGCGGGCCTCTTCCAGCAAGGTGAGCACCGGCGCGAAGCCGCCGCCGGGCGTGCGGAAGTTGGTGGTCTGGCCCTGCCAGGTGCGGGCCGCGAACAACAGCGAACGGCCGCGGTAGGCGTAGGCGCGGATGTCCACCTTCAGCGGCTCGTCGCCCGCGCTGAGATGGCGCTGGCTGGGCGGCACCACGGCCTGGGCCACGTAGTCGGTGCCAGCCATCTGCTGCCAGGTCTTGTGGGTGAGCTTGTCGCCGCGGTAGCTGGCGCGGCTGCCGAAACCGCCGGCGGGTTTGAAGAAGAGCTGCTTGCGGCGCTGCCAGAGTGCGTCGCGGTTTTCGTCGGTCAACACTTCGGTTCGCGGGATGCCCTGCTCGAGCGCGTGGGCGGTTTCCGCGTCCACGCCACAGCGGGCGAGGAAGTCGCCATCGCCCAGCAGCGCCAGGTTGCGCTTGTCGGCGTACAGCGCGTGGCTGAAGGGATGCGGGCTAAGGCCCACGGCGCGTTCCAGGAAGGCGGCGCGCAGCGCGGCGGTGGCCGGGGTGGCCAGCGCGAAATCGGTGCAGCGGTTGTAGACGAAGCCGACGCGGCGGCCTTTGTAGCGAAGCGCGGCGTCGCGGTATTCCAGTTCGGACGGGTCGCAGATCACCGTGTCGATGCCCTTCGCGAACAGGCGGTCGCGAAAGAGCACGAATTCCGGGTAGAGGTACTGCTGCGTGGGGGCCTCGTCGACGATGGCCAGCAGGCCGTGGCGGCCGGCGGGCGACTGCGCGTCCCATTCGTCGAGCAACACCTGCACGGCCGCCTCGCCCACGTCGGGCGCGCCCACGGCGGGCGCGGTGAGGCCGGGCATGCACAGCTGCTGCGCCTCCACCAGCAGCGCGTTGATGAGCACGCCGCCGGGGTTGGTGTTGATTTCGATCAGACGCGGGCCGTCGGGCCCCAGGTGGAAGTCGAAGCCCAGCAGGCCGCCGGGCGAGCCGGGGTCGAAGGCCGCGGCGTCGGGCGCGCGGGCGAGCACGGCGTTGCGGTAAGCCGCGGTGGCGACCACCGCTTCAACAGCCTCGACCACGCGTGACATGGCCCGCACCGCCGCCGCCGGCACGAACACCGGCAACGCCGCGAACAGGTGCGGATGCGTCTGTGCCAGCGGCGCCGCGGCGCGGCCCTGCGCCGCCAGCACGGCGTCGAGCTGCGCGTGCAGGCGGGCCGGATCCACCGCCAGGCAGAAGCAGGCGCGGTGCAGGTCTTCGGCGGAAAGTGGCGCGGCGCAGTCGAGGCCGCAGATTTCGGCGAGGCTTTTGCTGGTGGCCATGGCCCGGGTCAGCGCGGCTGCGCCGGGTGCCGCCCCTCGATGACCCACGCGCGCAGCGCGGCCAGGGCTTCGGCTTCGGCCTCCGGCGGGAAGCGGCAGTGGCCGTTGCCCACGGGCGGCAGTTCGAACACGCGCTCGCCGCGGCCGGCGTTGCGGGCCAGGTCCTGGTAACGCGACGAGGTTTGCGACGGGATGACCTCGTCGGTTTCGTTCGCACGCAGCACCACGGGGCGCTCGGTGTTGCCCGTGAGTTTCAGGCGGGCGTTGGCGTAGGCCATGGCGGCCGGGTTGCCGGCGTAGCGGCGCACGCCGGCGTTGAGCGCGGCATCGTCGGCGAAACCGGCGTAGGTCACTTTCGTGTTGTCCACCGGGATGCCGCCGGCGCGCTCGGCCAGTTCGTGCAGCACGGCGAAGCGCAGCATCAGGCCGCCGGCCATGCCTTCGCGAGGAATGCCGAAGGCCTGGCCGAAGCGGGCGGCGAAGGCTTCGTCGGACTGCAGCGCGGCTTCGATCTTTTCGGCGTCGGGCCAGCGCGGCGCGCCGGCGTCGAACAGGCCACCCGGCGCGAGCACGCCCGGGTGCCGCTGCGCGAACACCGCCAGGGCGCCCAGCACGGGGCCGTTGAACAGCTCCTCGGCCGGGGCATTGGCGCCGCACAGGGCCAGGCCGCCGTCGTAGGCCTGGCCGTGGGCTTCCAGGGTGCCCAGCACCAGGTGGCCGCCCATGGAATGGCCCATGGCCCAGGTGCGCCTGGGCTGGCCCAGCAGGCCCACCACGTGCTGGCGCATGGCTTCGGTGTCGGCCAGGGCCTCGGCCACCGACCAGCCGCGCGCGGAGTATTCCGACTGCGCCACCGCGAAGCCGCGCTCGAACAGCCAGCCCTCGTAGCCATTGCGCGGCATCACTTCGGGAATGGGCTGCTCCTGCGGCGCGTAGCCGTGGAAATACACCACCAGTTCACCGTTCCAGTTCGCCGGCACGTCGAGCCGCCAGGGTGCGCCGTTGAGGGTGCCGGTATGTTCGCTGGGCTGGGCTATTTCGTGCTTTGGCGCCGGCGCAGCGGCCACGGGCTCCGCGGGCGGCGTGGAGGCACAGGCAGACAGCAACAACAGCAGGCACAGCGGCAGCAGGCGCATCGGCGATCTCCGGGACGGGGATGCGGCGAGTGTGCCAGTTTTCGGATTTCGGTTAACCCACCTGCATCAGGCAGCGACGTCCACGTAGTGGACCTGCGACGTCGGCGGCGGAATGGGGTCGCCATCTTCACGCATGCCGGCCAGATGCATCTCGATGGCTTCCTGGATCCGCTTCTGCACGCCTTCTACGGTCTTGGCCGTGGCGACGCAACCCGGCAAGTCCGGCACCCAGGCGCCGTAGTTGTTGTCCGACTTCTCGATGACGATGGCGTAGCGCATGGCAGTCATTTCCTGAGTCCGGCCTGGCGAAGGATGCTCTTGTGCAGGTCGTGCTGCAAATCGTCGCCGAGATGGCCATTGACTGTCACGCGGCCGGGTTTGCTGGGGTGCCGGAATTGACGATGACTGCCCTTCTGGCCGACCTGAACCCAGCCGTCGCGGCGAAGTAAATCAATGATTTCCCTGGCTTTTGGCGGCATGGGGCGGCTCCAATGGAACCGCCCCAGCCTCTCAATGGGTGGATGCCGCCGAAACAGAAATACACCGCGAACTGGGGCCAGAAATCATTTGTAGGTTAGGTCGTCGATATTCCTAGCCCGCGGCGTCCGAGGCGCTGACCCCATCGCCGCCTGACTTTGACGCTTTCGCCCTGAGCGCCTTGTTTGCGCTCTTTGCGATCCTCTTCCTGGCCTCATCCGCCTTCTCGCCTTCGACCACTTCGCGCTTCATGACTTCATTCTTGAGGACATCGCCAAGCTCGTCAGTGTCAATCTTCACGTCCGGAGATACGCGTCGAAGCTCACGCCTTATGACGTCGAGCACCTGATCAGACTGGATCACGGCGGCAACAAAGAACCTTGAAAGCGCCTGCCGTTGACTGTGGTACTCACCAAGCAACGACCGCTGCCAGCCTTCCTTGCACCACAGGTACAGGAGCTCAATATCTTTCTGGCTTCGCGGATTGAGTTTGCAGAAGTCAATTTCGAGGACCAACTCCTGGTCTATCGGCTTGGCGAAGATGAGGTGATATACCCTCCAGACGATGCCGTTGGTAAGCAGAACCCAATCGACACCTTGGTTGGCAGCGTAGTCAATTGCCTGCTTTACGTGCGCATCCTTCAGGTCAAGGCCAATAGCTTTCACCTCGATCAGGGTCTGCAATTGCCCGTCGATTTTGATCGCTAGGTCGCAATAGGTCCCCCGGATCGAATACTCCGAGGTCACATCGGTGTACTTGTCGTAGCCGAACACCTCAGCCAGCACATCCTTGATGATCGTGACCGTGTCGGCCTCCCCGACATCGCGACTCCTCGCCGCCGCAAGCACTGGCTGAAACCTGCGGATTCCCTGGACCAGTCGTTCAGAAACCTTCTTCGGAACTGCTGCCATCTCCCATTCTCCAGCATGAGGCATGAGCGCCCTCACAGACCCCCACGGGAAAGGAGGCGAAAGGCGGCAGGTGGAAGCTTCTCAGCGGTGCTGGTCCACCAGCACCGGGTTGCCGTCCGGGTCGACGACGATGAAGTGGCCGGGGCCGGTGGTGGTTTCGTCCACTTCGTTCACCGGCGTGATGCCGCGGGCCTTGAGCTGGCGCTGCAGCTCGCGCACGTCGGTGAAGGGGTCCACGTTCTGGCCATTGTTGTCCCAGCCCGGGTTGAAGCACAGCATGTTCTTCTCGAACATGCCCTGGAACAGGCCGATCACGGTATCGCCGTTCTTCATGATGAGCCAGCCGTGGTGCGCCTGGTCGTGGAATGCGGTGAAGCCCAGCGCCTCGTAGAAGGCGCGCGAGGCGGCGATGTCCTTCACCGCGAGGCTGAGGGAGAAGTTGCCGAGGTTCATGGGAGTTCCAACGCCGGGTGGACTGATCCCCATGCTACTCCCGGAATTCGGAGCGCGACGAAGCGCTTACTTGGCCAACTGGATCCGGGCAGGCTTGCCCAGCCTCGCTGCGAACTGCACCAGCATGTCCAGGCTGAACTTCTCAAACTTGCCCCGGGCCAGGTCGGACACGCGGCTCTGGCTCACGCCCAGGAGTTCGGCGGCCTCGACCTGGGTGAGGCGGCGCGACTTGATCTGCCTGGCCAGCTGCGCCATCAGGTCGGCACGCAGGGCCATGACCTGAGACTCGGCCTCGTCGAAACCGAGGTCAAGGAAGACATTGCCGCTCGACGAGGTGATCTTCTTTTCCCTTGCGCTCATGGCACTCCTGCCCTGGGTGTCACGGAATCAGTTTGTAGCGATCCTTCGCCTTGCGGATGTCGCGGAGCGGTGCCAGCGACATGCCGACCCAGTTCAGCTTCTTCATGGCCGAGTATCCTTATCTTTAGATACTATGCAAGTAGTTATATTTCCGCCGCCGCCCGATTGGCCGAAGCCAACCGGGCGGAAACAGTTTCCTGGCCACAGGCGGGCCGCCGCCGTAGTAGCTCCACCCCGGGGGATGTGGGCACTCCCCTGGGCAGGCCACGGCGTTACGCCGCCTGCCGCAGCGCCACCTTCGGGAAATCCACCGGCACGGCCAGGGCCACGTTGATGTAGTTGGTGAACAGGTTCAGCGCCACGTGGGCCAGCAGCTCCACGACGGCTTCGTCGCTGAAGCCGGCGTTGCGCAGTTCCTGCACGTCGGCGGCGGTGACGGCGGCGCGGTGCTCCACCACCTTCAGCGCGAAGGCGAGCGCGGCGGCGGTTTGCGGGTCGGCGCTGCGGCCGGCCTGGGCCTCGGCCATTTCGCTGGCGCTGGCGCCGGCCTTGCGGCCCAGGGCGGTGTGCGCGGCCAGGCAGTATTCGCAGCGGTTGCGGTCGGCGATGGCCACGGCCACCTGCTCGCCCAGCTTCGCCGGCAGCGAACCGCCGCCGAGCGCGCCGAAGCCGGCCCACATCAGCTGCAGCGCGGCCGGTGAATTGGCCACGGCGCGGAACATGTTCGGGGTGGCGCCGAACGCGCCCTGGACCTGCGCCAGCAGCGGCTGGCTGGCGGCGGGGGCGGTGCTGGCGGTGTGCAGGGGAACGCGGGACATGGGGTTTCTCCGAAAGGGTCGCGCCGATTGCGCCGACACAGGATCGGGCCTAGGCTCGGCTTCTTGGTGACGATTCGTCCCGCTTACTTGATGGAGCGTCCGAAATGGCCGTGGACCGCCTGCAGGGCTTGCTGAGCCGCTTCAGCGTGAGCGCCCGCCTGTTCCACAGCGGCCCGCTGTGCGGCATCAACGACTTCGCCGACAACGGAATGGGGCAATTGCACCTGGTGCGCCGCGGCCCGCTGGACGTGCACCACGCCGGCGAAGTGGTGCAGGTGCGGGAACCCAGCCTGCTGTTCTACCCGCGCCCGCTGGCGCACCGCTTCGTGAGCGACGCGCACGTGGGCGCCGACATGGCCTGCGCCAACCTGGCCTTCAGCAGCGGCGGCGCGGCCGCCGCACGCAGCGACGCCCACCACCCCATCGCGCGTTCACTGCCGCGCTTCGTCTGCCTGCCCCTGGCCGCCCTGCCCGGCGCCGCGCCCGTGCTGGACCTGCTGTTCGACGAGGCCTTCGCCCAGCGCTGCGGCCGCCAGGTGGTGGTGGACCGCCTGTTCGACGCCATCGTGGCCTTGCTGCTGCGGCATCTGCTCGACAGCGGCCACATCACCGACGGGCCGCTGGCTGGACTGGGGCACCCGCAGCTGGCCAAGGCCATCGTAGCGATGCACGACGAGCCGGCGACGGGGTGGACGTTAGAAACCCTGGCGGCAAGGGCGGGTATGTCACGAAGCCGGTTCGCTGAGGTTTTTTCTCAGATCGTCGGCGAGACACCCGCGGCTTACCTGGCGCTGTATCGGATCACATTGGCACAGCAGGCTTTGCTGCGTGGCGAGAGCATGGACCGGATCGCGCAGCAGGTTGGATACGGGAGTGCGGCGGCGCTGTCGCGGGCATTTAGTGCAGCGTGCGGAGTTACGCCAAGGGAATGGCGTAGCCAGTCGCGAATTCCCAACGACTGAGGCACATGTGCCCGCTTACGACCCGAAGCGGACATCCTCCGCCATCGCCCCCTTGCCTGGCTATACGTTCCATACTCAGGTCAGGATCATTGGGGCTGAGCATCGAGATCGGCACAGGATATGTACCCGGCAAGCCGCTCCTAAGCTGCAACTGAGTTACCGGACTGAATAATTAACGCTGTAGATCCGGTTCGATGTATCGCAGGATAACAGCGTCCGCAAAGACGGGTGGGGCCGCGCTATGGATATTCCTCCGCAACCTGACGGTTTTATAGAGCTTTGCGAAAAGACTGGGCTCGCCATGATGCTCGGGCAGAAGGTGCAATTCGCACTCGCTGGCTATTACGCGACATACTCACGAGTCCACTTGAACGCGAGCTTCGAGGACGCTGAGGCTATGCTAGAGAAGCATCTGTCTCAAGCCATGGGGCATCTCGTAAATGCCATCGAAAAAACAGCACCACTGCCAAACGACTTGATGGAGAAGGTTAAGGCATTCAAGGACAAGCGAAACTGGTTGGTTCACGACTTCGACCAGGAGGCGACCCGTTACCTTTCGCGCGGAGAACGCATACCTGAGTACATCGCGGCAATGGATTCAGTTTCAGCCGATGCACTCGAATTGATTCAGCGTCTTGATGGCGTTGGCAACGAGCTGGTGCAGGGCACCGGCACCCAACCGCGCGTTCGACGCCCATAACCATATGATGAAGAAACTAGCCGAACCAGTGCTTGAGATCCTGAAAGTATGGCTGGGGCATCATCTGGCGCGTGCTGCCAACAGCCTTTTGCTTGCCGGATTGGCCCTTCTTTCTGCCCCTTGGTGGCAGCCGATCCTCTATGCGCTTGTGGCCAACCATTTGCAGATCGACATGGCCGTCATCTCCTTTATGGAGGCGAGCGCAGTAACGACGGGGTGGATTCTTGTCTTACTCGGTATCGCCCTGCACCTTGCCAACAAGGTTCTACCACTTGCTCACACGCCTAAGATTGAAGTCGTAGCGCACTGGTGGCGGCGTTGCATGAGCGACGGGGTTACAAAGCATCCCGATCTTTTCATGACTGTCATCAATAGAGGGGAAAAGGATCTCCCGTGGTTAAACGTGCACGTATTCCCCTCCAACGATTTCAAGCTTGCGCCTGTAGACGGTCCAACAGAGATGATTCTTTCTGGTCAGTATGCGATCTATAGATTCCGAGTTGTTGATGAAAGTGGGGCCGCGACCGAGCCGGCCAGGAGGTTTTTGGAGGTTAAGCCTGAGGACTTGTCGATCCGCGTGTTCAAATCTCGGTCTGCAGATGAGGCGTTGCTTGTTAGCTACCCGCTCGGGCTTGAGCTCCACTCCCATCTCAATGAAGTCCTGACCGGCACACCAGACGTAGCCTAAGCAGGTAGGACCAAGGGGCAAGCCCCACGAGAGCGACGCTATCGCTGACGACTGCTTCTGGCCGATAGGAGAACTAGTCCGAGCGAGCCAGCCAATGGCGCTGGCCAGCGCTTGAACGCCAAGAAGGATGTGGCCGGGCCGTCACAGCCAAGCGGGTGTGTCGCGCCGGATCAGCGAAGCTCAGGCCGCCGCCGGCTATCCGACCCGAAGTAGGACACAGGTACACCATAGCGCTCGGCAAGCTGGTTGGCCTGCCACGCGGATCTTGTCCCGAGTGCGGCTGGTTCGGGCAGCCCAAAGTCCTCATAGACCAGGTCCACCACGGTCGTCGAGTCGACAGCCTCGATCTTGATCCGGGCATTGGCTTGCGCCCTGGCCCAGCGGACGGACAAGTCTTGTGGATCGTCCGGCAGGGCGCCCAACGTCCGGCGGGCAGCTTCGTCTCGTATCCACTGGTCCAGCAAATCCAGTCGAGCGCCCCTGATCGCCTCGTCATCGGTTCGCTCGAAGGGATAAGAGCGCCTGACGGATACGGACATGGCACCCAGGGTTTCCCGGAAGAGGTCGCGACCGGACTTGAAGACTTCGCGGCAGGCAACCTGATCCGGCAAGCCCTCTGCGAGGGCGTTAGCCTCGCGGATCAGCGCAACAGTGCCCCTGTCCATTTCCCTGATCCCGGGCCGGTTCCGTTCGACTTGCGCCTCGACCCGGGCCAGGAGATCCAGGTTCACTTGGCGCGACTCGCAGTAATCGAATCGCGCCGCATCGAACTCGTTGACACGCATCATCGTCGCCCCTGCCCCGGGCGACGAGACCACCATGAGTGCAATCAGGATACGACGCAGCATTGAGTGACCGCCCTCTTGCCTCGCTCACACCCCAATCGGATTCGCCTTCTCCGGATCAATCTTGTACTGCTTGATCGCCCGCGCCACATCTTTCGCGTTCATCTTGCCCTCGGCAGCCAGAGCGGCAATCGCCGCATGGGCGATGTAGTACCGGTCAACCTCGAAGAAGCGACGCAGGTTCGCACGGGTGTCCGAACGGCCGAAGCCATCCGTACCCAGCACGGTGTACTTCATCGGCACGAAGGCGCGGATCTGGTCGGCGAAGGCGCGCACGTAGTCGGTGGCGGCGATGGCCGGGCCCTGGCGGCCCTCCAGGCAGGCGGTGACGTACGGGGTGCGCGGCTTGTCTTCCGGGTGCAGGCGGTTCCAGCGCTCGGCGTCGAAGCCCTCGCGGCGCAGCTCGGTGAAGCTGGGGCAGCTCCAGATGTCGGCGCTCACGCCGAAGTCCTTGTCCAGCAGTTCGGCCGCGGCGATGCATTCGCGCAGGATGGTGCCGGAGCCCAGGAGCTGGACGTGCAGGGGCGAAGCCTTTGGCTTCTTGCCCTCTCCCCCGGCCCCTCTCCCGCCCGCGGGAGAGGGGAGCGTGGACTGCAGGAGGTACATGCCCTTGAGGATGCCCTCGGCAGCGCCTTCCGGCATGTCCGGGTGGGCGTAGTTCTCGTTCATCAGGGTCAGGTAGTAGTACTCGTCCACCTGGTCCTCGAGCATGCGCTTCATGCCGTGCTGCAGGATCACCGCCACTTCGAAGCCGAAGGTGGGGTCGTAGGCCTTGCAGTTCGGGATGGCGCCGGCCAGCAGGTGGCTGTGGCCGTCTTCATGCTGCAGGCCTTCGCCGTTGAGCGTGGTGCGGCCGGCGGTGGCGCCCAGCAGGAAGCCGCGCGCGCGCATGTCGGCCGCCTGCCAGGCGCTGTCGCCGATGCGCTGCATGCCGAACATGCTGTAGTAGATGTAGAAGGGCAGCATGGGCTGGTCGGACGAGGAATAGCTCGTCGCCGCCGCCATCCAGCTGCTGAAGGCGCCCGCTTCGGTGATGCCCTCTTCCAGCACCTGGCCGGCCTTGTCCTCGCGGTAGTACATCAGCTGGTCGGCGTCGACGGGCTTGTACTTCTGGCCCTGCGGCGCGTAGATGCCGATCTGGCGGAACAGGCCTTCCATGCCGAAGGTGCGCGCCTCGTCGGCCACGATGGGCACGCACAGCGGGCCCACCTGCTTGTCGCGCAGCACGATGTTCAGTGCCTGCACGAAGCTCATGGTGGTGGAGTTCTCGCGATCACCGGTGCTCTTGAGCAGGCGCTCGAACACCTCGAGCTTCGGCGCTTCCAGCTTCTTGCTGGTGGTGCGGCGGCGCTGCGGCAGGAAGCCGCCCAGCTTCTCGCGGCGCGAGCGCATGTATTCCACTTCCGGCGACTTCTCGCCCGGGTGGTAGAACGGCACTTCCGGCAGCTTGTCGTCGCTCACCGGAATCTGGAAGCGGTCGCGGAAGGCCTTCACGGCCGCGTCGTCGAGCTTCTTGGTCTGGTGCGTGGGGTTGAGCGATTCGCCCCAGCTGCCCATGCCGTAACCCTTCACCGTCTTGGCCAAAATGACGGTGGGCTGGCCGGTGTGCTTCACCGCGCGGTCGTAGGCCGCGTACACCTTGTGCGGGTCATGGCCGCCGCGATTGAGGCGGGCGATGTCCTGGTCGCTCAGGTTGGAAACCATCCGCTTGGTCGTTTCGTACTTCCCGAAGAAGTGCTCGCGGGTGTAGGCGCCGCCGAAGGCCTTGCAGTTCTGGTACTCGCCGTCGACGGTTTCCATCATCAGCTTCTTGAGCGTGCCGTCGGCGTCGCGCGCCAGCAGCGGGTCCCAGTAGCTGCCCCAGACGAGCTTGAGCACGTTCCAGCCGGCGCCGCGGAAGCTGCCTTCCAGCTCCTGGATGATCTTGCCATTGCCGCGCACCGGGCCGTCCAGGCGCTGCA
>NZ_JAYSEG010000013.1:0-76934 GCF_041913985.1 Arenimonas sp. | reverse complement strand
AGAAGCGCGCGCCCAGCCAGAACTGCACCGGCGTGGCCAGCGCCAGCTGCCACCAGCCGGGCAGGGCCCAGTGCTCACCGAAGGGCATGCCGAGCATCGGCACGGCCAGCGGCAGGGAGAGCATGGCAGCGAGGACCAGGTGGCGGCGTTCGCGCTCGTGCGCGGCCACCAGGGCCGGCGGGGGAGCAGGAGCGGATTCGGCGCCCGTGGTGGTCGGCGCGGCTTCGTGTGCCACTTCGTAACCCGCGGCGGCCACGGCCTGCACCAGCGCCTCGCGCGGCGTGCCGGCGGTGACGCGGACGCTGGCGGTTTCGGTGGCCAGGTTGACGCTGGCGGACTGCACGCCGGGCACCTTGGCCAGGGCCTTTTCGACGCGGCCGGCGCAGGACGCGCAGGTCATGCCGAGGATGGCCATCGAGACCTCCTCGATGGCGACGCCGTAACCGGCGCCTTCCACCGCCGCGGTGATGGCCGCGGCCGACACGCTGCCGTCGGTGGTCACGTCCGCGCTTTCGGTGGCGAGGTTCACGGTGGCCGACGAGACGCCCGGCACCTTCGCCAGGGCCTTTTCGACGCGGCCTGCGCAGGAAGAGCAGGTCATGCCGGTCACGCCGAAGCGGAAGTGGCTGGCGGCGTCGGTGGGAGGGATCGGAAGCGGGGTGTTCATGGCTTGCTCCTGCCTGGGGTAGGGTCAGCCTCGGGCCTCCCATCATGGGAAGGTCAACGCCCCTTGTCACGCTCGGCCGTGTTGATGGATGCGGCGCCGAAGTCGTGCTGCGGTACTTGCCACGGCGGAGCGGGAATTTTTCCCAGCCTGGCCCGGGTGGTCGGCGGCCGGGCCGGACCGGCGACGGCGTCTCACTTATTGAGCCGCCAACGCGTCACAATCCGGCACACGCCGACCCGACCCGAGCCCCATGGACGAACGAGACGAGTGGTTGACCCGCCTTCGCGTGATGCGCCTGGCCTGGCCCGTGCGCTGCCTGCGCGGCTTCACGCCCGAGGAGATGGCCCTGCTGCGGCAGGGCCTGTGGCCGACGGCGCTGGAAGACCGCTGGGTGGTCTGGCTCGATGCCGGCCTGCTGCGCGTGTGGCGCGCCTGGACCGGCGAATGCATCTACGAAGCCGAAGTCGGCGAAGACGAGACCGGCGCCGGCCAGTGCCGGGTGCTGCGCGTCTGCGACGACCCCGACGTCTACACGCGCTCCAGTGGCGAAGCGGGCGAGGTGGACCGGTTCGAGGGCGTCCTGGCGATGCTGCTGGGGAGGCGGAAGGAAGCGGCGGCCTGAGGGCTAGGCCCGGCCAAGGCGAAGGCACCAGAGCGTGGCGACAGCCAGCGCCAGCGCGAGGAGGCCATACCCAGCGAGGGCCTGGTCTCCCAGCAGGTAGGCGTTGCACAGGCGGTCGGGCGCTTCTGCGTAGAGCAGGCCCGCGGTGGCCGTCATCCACCCCCAGTTGCCGACGAAAAACAGTTGGACGATGGTGCCCGAGGTGGCCAGGGAAAGCCTCGTCGCCAAGCCAACCAGCAGCAGGACGGCGAACTTCGCCGCATCCACCCCGGGGTTCGCCACCGCGGCGTCCAGGGCCCGCGGCAGCATCCAGAAGGCCAGGCCCAGGCTGGCCAGTGTCCAGCCCGCGAGTCCGTGCGCATTGAACGACTGCAGTGCGCGGCGGGCGCGAGGCGGCAAGCCCGCGGCAAGCCAGTAGCCGGTGACCACCAGTGCCGGCACCTGCACCAGCATGTGCAGGGACATGCTGCCTTCGAGCAGTGCCCGTGCCGGGGGAGCGGCGGCAAGGGCCGCGGTGGCCGCGCCGGCCAGCACCTGCGTGCGTTGACGCATCACCGGGCCTCCAGTGCATCGGCCAGCGCGGACTGCCAGCGGCCGAGGTCATGGATGCCGCGCAGCCTGCCCTGTGCATCGACGACGTGGATGGCCGCGTTGTGCACGAAGTCGCCCCGGCCGTCGGGGACGACCACGATGCCGAAGGCCGCCAGCAGG
Organism: Arenimonas sp.; assembly: GCF_041913985.1. Taxonomy (GTDB): domain Bacteria; phylum Pseudomonadota; class Gammaproteobacteria; order Xanthomonadales; family Xanthomonadaceae; genus Arenimonas. Next base: position 74,934 of record NZ_JAYSEG010000013.1, on the reverse strand, counting down.
CGCGCGCGCTGCGCCGGGTCGGGAACGGTGGACGCCTGCCAGAGCGTCGGGTCGGCACCCAGCCGCGCCTGGTGGCGGGCCAGCACCTGCGGGCTGTCGCGTCCGGGGTCGAAGCTCAGGCTCAGCAGGCGCACGCGCCCGCCCAGCCCGCGCCGGAGGATCTCGCGCTGCAGTTGCTGGTAATCGGTACCAAGCGCGGTGCAGAGGCTTTCGCACTGCGTGTAGATGAAATCCACCAGCACGACGCGGCCATCGTCGCGAAGCGCAGCCCTCAGTTCGCGGCCGTCGGCCAGCCGCGCGCCGGGCAGCGGCAGCGGGTCCCGGGCCACTTCGAGGCGTCGCGCGGATTCGCTGGTCAGCACGCGGAACCCCTCGGTGGCCGACCACAGCGCGGCGAAGGCCGCGGCGACGATCACCGCGGTCGCCGCGAATGTCCTGGGAAGCCCGCCCGGCGTCACGGCGCCCGCGCGGTGAGCTCTTCGCCGCCGGCCCAGGGCGTGCTGCGGCCGGCCGTGCTTGCGCGGGCACGTGCCGCCGCCGCGGCGTCCACGGCCGCCGCCGTGTTGCCCCAGCTGGCGCGCAGGTGCGTGGCCAGCGCCGCGATTTCCTCGTCGCTGAATCGCTCGCCGAAAGCCGGCATCGAGCCCTGGTAGGTAGTGCCCGCCACGCTGATCTGGCCGGACACGCCGTGCAGCAGGATCTGCAGCAGCGTGTCTTCGTCGCCGAGCACCCACTCCGAACCGGACAGGGGCGGGAACACGCCGGGCAGGCCGGCGCCGCTGGCCTGGTGGCAGGCCACGCAGTGCGTGGCGTACAGCGCCGCGCCATCGGCCGGTGCGGGCGCGGAGTCTGTCGCCGCCACGGCCGGCGCGGCATGCAGCGCGGTCCGCTGGTCGCCCAGGCTGGCGTCGGCATTCGGGTGCGCGGCCATCAGGTAACCCGCCGCCCAGCCGAGCATCGCGGACACCAGGGCGATCACCGCCACCGGGACGGGGTTGCGCGCTTCCCGCGGCTCGGGGTTTTCGCGGCGCTGCTGGGGCGTGGGGCTCATGGCGTTTCCTCGGGCGTGGCGGCGTCGGGGCCGGGGACCGGATAGGTGTGGTCGAGCGATTGCAGGTAGGCGACGAGGTCGCGCACTTCCGGCCGCGCCACCACCACGCCCTCCGGCGGCCCGAGCCCCGGCGGCAGGGTCACGACGCGGTCACCGGGGGCGGCCTCGTCCTTGACCTCGAACAGGAAGGGGTAGGGCGGCATGGTGCTGTCCGGCACGTAGGCGCGGGGCTGGTAGAGGTGGCCGAGGTGCCAGTCCTCGCTGGGCTGGCGCGCGCCGATGTTGAACAGGTCGGGGCCGGTGCGCATGGTGCCCAGCAGGTGCGGCCGGTCGTAGGCATAGTCGGCCGCCACCGAGGCGCGGCCCCAGCCGCGCGTGGCATCCGGTGCCTGCGACGCGTCGCGCGGCTGCTGCGAATGGCAGTACACGCAGCCATGCGCGATGTACTGCTGGCGCCCGCGCAGCTGCGCTTCGGTGTAGGGCTTGAGCGCCGCGGGCGGCGGCAGCGGCTTGAGCTGCAGGTAGGGAAGCACGACGAGCGAGGCGGTGGCGACGGCCAGCGTCACCATCGCGCCGGCGATGAGTTTGGCGGGGCTTTCCATGGTCAGCTTGCCTGAGGGGCCGGATAGAGGTCGACGGCGCCTTCGCGGCGCGGCCCGAGGCCCAGCACCATCGCGCCCACGTGCAGGGCGAACAGCACGTGGCCCAGCGTCATGATCGCGCCGCCCACGGTGCGGCCCTGCAGCCACGGCAGCGTGACCCGCACCGAGTCGATGAAGGGCCGGCTGGCGTCGAGCATGGCCAGGCCCTGCAGCCAGCCGCCGATGGTGAGCGCGGTGAAGTACACCGCGAAGCCGCCCATCACCAGCCAGAAATGCGCCGCGACCAGCCGCGGCCAGGGCCACTCGCGCCCGACCACGCGCGGCAGCGCGAAGTAGATGGCGCCGAACATCACCATGGTCACGAAGCCGTACAGGCCCAGGTGCGCATGCGCCACGGTGAAGTGCGTGAAGTGGGTGATGGTGTTGATGCCGCGCAGGGCCTCGAGCGACCCCTGCACCGAGCTGAGCGTGTACATCATGCCGCCCAGCACCACGAAGCGCAGCGTGGGTGAATGGTTGAGCACGGCGAAGTGGCCGCGCATCGTCTGGTGCTGGTTGACGGTGAACGCCAGCACCGGCACCACCATCATCATGCTCTGCACGATCGACAGCGTGACCAGCCATTCCGGCACCGGCCCGCCGATCAGGTGGTGGCCGCCGACCTGGCCGTAGAAGAAGGCCAGGCACCAGAAGCCCACCAGGGAAAGGTTGTAGGACTGGACCGGCCGCCCGATCACCTTGGGCAGGAAGTAGTAGACCGCCGCCAGCGACAGCGGCGTGTAGAACAGCCCGAGCACGTTGTGCCCGAACCACCAGTTCATGGTCGCGGCTTCGACGCCGAAGTGCAGGCCCGGCCATTTGGCCACCACGTACAGCACCGGGAACCAGAACAGCGCGGCGCCGATGTACCAGACCGAGACGTACAGGTGTTCCACCCGGCGGTTGCGCAGCGTCAGCAGCAGCGGGATGGCGATCAGGGCGCCGGCCACGGCGAACACCAGGCCGATCTGCCACGGGATTTCCAGCCATTCCATGCCGTCGGAGATGCCCAGCGCGATGCAGGCCAGGCCGGCGAGCAGCGCGAGGTTCCAGAGCATCGTGCCCGCCACCGCATAGCCGCCGCCCACCAGTTCGGTGCGCAGCAGCCGCGGCAGCATCCACAGGGCGATGCCCAGCGCGGCCATCGGCGTCCAGCCGTAGGCCACGGCGTTGAGGTGCAGCGTGCGGATGCGGCCGAAGCTGAGCCAGGCCGCGGTTGCGGCCCAGTCCGGCGCATGCAGCTTGATGGAGCTGGTCAGCCCCGCCAGCGAGGCCACCAGCAGCCACAGCACGGCGAACACCAGCATCAGGCGCACCGGTGCCGCGGTGGAGCGGTCCGCGGCCCAGCGGATGTCTTCGGCCCGGGGCGGCAGGGGGCCGGCGTCATGCCGGCCTATTTCGCCCGGCTCGAAGATAACCCTGGCCGCATCGGGGTCCGGGTCGGCCAGTCCCTTGCGCAGCGACCAGATGAAAGCCAGCAGGGCCGTGACGGCCAGCAGGAAGGTGGAAAGCAGCAGGGTCGCGGTGTTCATCGGAGGCCCGGCACCAGCCGGGAACTTAAAGATTCATGTGAACTGCATCTTAAATGCGGCCCCGATGATAAAGCAATGCCCAAGATGCATCTTTTAAGCTAGGCTCCACCCATGAAGCTCACCGACTACACCGACTACACCCTGCGGGTCCTGATCTACCTGGGCCTGCACCCGGGCGAACTGGTGACCATCCAGCAGGTGGCCGACGGCTACCGGATCTCGAAGAACCACCTGATGAAGATCGTCAACCAGCTTTCGCAGTCGGGACTGGTGGCGGCGACGCGTGGCCGGAACGGGGGCGTGCGGCTGGCCATGCCGCCGGATCGCATCAACATCGGCGCGGTCGTGCGCGCCACGGAAGGCGACTTCCGCATCGTCGAATGCTTCGACCAGGCCAACAACGAATGCGTGCTTTCGCCGGCGTGCCGGTTGCGCGGGGCGATGCACGAGGCGCTGGAGGCGTTTTTCCGCGTGCTCGACGGCCTGACGCTGGCGGACGTGATCGCCAATGCCGGGCAGATCAGGCCACTGGTTTCCGAGCGGGTGCTGGGCGAGCGTCCCGGCCGGCGGCAGGCCAACCGGCAGGAGGGTTGAACCCTCGGGCAAGGTGACCGCCTTTGTCTATGTTCGGGCGTGACATAATATACATTATGCGCATTGCTGGAGATACCTTCACCCGGGCAGGAACCCCAAGCCACGCGCCTATCACACCGGTTCTGGGACCCTGCCCCGCGTCCAGACAGCCTGTGCGCCGCCATGCCCCGATACCTCCGCCTTACCTACGTCAGCCGCGCCACGTTCCCGCCGGTGCGGGACGGTGCCGCGTTCCATCCGGAGGTGGGCCGCATCCTGGTGCAGTCGCGCCGCAACAATGCCCGCCAGCGGCTGGTCGGCGGCCTGTACTTCGCCGACGGTTGCTTCTTCCAGGTGCTGGAAGGCCCGGCCGAGGATGTCGAGGCGCTTTACGCCAAGCTCCAGCAGGACCCGCGCCACGAAGACCTGCAGGTCCTCGAGCGCCGCGAGATCCCGGAGCCCGAATTCCGCGGCTGGACCATGAAGCACGTTCCCGACGCCCCCGAGGTGCGTTCCCTGATGGCCCGCCACGGCCGCATCGGCTTCGAGCCTTATTCGTTCTCGCCCGAGCTGGTGCAGTCCATGGTGGCGCTGCTGCTGGGCACGCCGGACTCGGGCCAGCCGGCCGCGCCCATCCGTGGCGAAGCCGAACGCGACGCGGCTTCCCGCCGCACCGAGGTGTCCATGCTGCTCGGCGCCGCCGGATTGCTGGTGTCCGCAGCCGCGCTGGCGATCGTGCTGTTCCGCTGAAGCCTCAGTCGCCCCAGTGCACCACCGGCAGCGCCTGGAACGCCGGGCGCGCCAGCAGGTAGCCCTGGAACAGGTCGATGCCCAGGCCGGCCAGGCAGGCCAGCTCCTCGCGTGTTTCCACGCCCTCGGCGATGAGCTTCATGCCCAGGTCCGCGCACATCAGCGACACGCCGCGGATGATGGCGCGGCGGCCGGCGTCCTCGTGCACGTTGCGCACCAGCGCCATGTCCAGCTTCACCAGGTCGGTGCGCACGTCGGCCAGCAGGTTCAGGCCGGAATAGCCCGCGCCGAAATCGTCGATGGCGGTGAGGAAGCCGCGCTTCTGGTAGTGCCGCACGATGTCGCGCAGGTGCGCGCGGTCATCCACCTGCTCGCCCTCGGTGATCTCGAAGACGATGCGGTCGATCGGGAAGCCGTAGGTCTCGGCCGCCTCGAGCGTGGTGCGGATGCACAGCTCGGGCCGGTAGACCGCGTTGGGCATGAAGTTGATGCTCAGGTACGTGGGCATCTTGAGCCGGCTGGCCAGTTCGATGGCCTTGACGCGGCAGGCCTGGTCGAAGCGGTAGCGCGTGCTTTCGTCCACGTGCTTGAACACCTCCGCCGCCGGCTCGCCGGCGGGGCCGCGCGCCAGCGCCTCGTAGGCGAACACCTCGCGCCGCGACAGGCTCACGATCGGCTGGAAGGCCATGCTGAAGTCGAAGTGCAGGCCGGCGCCGCCGAGGCATTCGCGGCAGCCCATTTCGCGGTAGTTCTTCTGGGGTTTCATGCCCCTCCCCTCGCCTGCGCCCGGCAGGCTTGCTCGAGTTCATCGTAGCCCGTGAACGGGCGTCCAGGCGCGCAGGCCGGGCACGCCGGGTCGGCGCGCAGTCGCGTTTCGCGGAAACGCATGGCCAGCGCGTCGAAGTGCAGCAGCCGCCCGCTGAGCGATTCGCCCAGGCCGAGCAACAGCTTAAGGCCCTCCGTGGCCTGCAGCAGGCCGATGACGCCGGGCAGCACGCCCAGCACGCCGGCCTCGGCGCAGTTGGGCGCGTCCTCGGGCGCCGGCGGCTCCGGGAACAGGCAGCGGTAGCACGGCGCCTCGCCGCGGCGGCGGCCGGCATCGAACACGCTCACCTGGCCTTCGAAGCGGTGCACCGCGCCGTAGACCAGCGGCTTGCCGTGCTGCACGCAGGCGTCGGAAAGCAGGTAGCGCACGGGGAAGTTGTCGGCGCCGTCGAGCACCAGGTCGACGCCGGCCACCAGCGCGTCCACGGTGTCGGCCGTGACGCGAACCTGTGCGGTGCGCACGTCCACGCGCGGGTTCAGCGCCGCCAGCGCCTGCCGCGCCGATTCAACTTTCGGCACGCCGACGCGCGCCTCGGTGTGCAGGATCTGGCGCTGCAGGTTGCTGCGGTCCACCACGTCGTCGTCGGCCAGCACCAGCGTGCCCACGCCGGCCGCGGCCAGGTAATACGCCGCCGGCGAACCCAGGCCACCGGCGCCCACCATCAGCACGCGCGACTGCGCCAGCCTGCGCTGGCCTTCCAGGCCCACCTGCGGCAGGCGCAGGTGGCGCGAATAACGTTCGAGGAAATCGGCGTCCTCGGTGGCGCCCGGCACCTCCGGCAAACCCTCGGCGCGCCACTGGTCGAAGCCACCCGCCACGGAAGCGAGGCGGCGGTAGCCGCGGGCCTGCAGCGCCTGCGCCGCCAGCCGCGAACGCACACCCCCGGCGCAGATCAGCAGCAGCTCGGCGTCGGGATCCGGCGCGTGGCGCGCGGGTTCGGCCTCGAGCGCGGCGCGCGACACGGGCACGGCGCCTTCGGGCAGGCCGAGCGCGTGTTCACCGGGCTCGCGCACGTCCAGCAGGCGGCTGCCGGCCAGCTGCCGGCGACGCGCTTCGGCGGGGCTGATGTCTTCGATGCCGGGCATGGCGTGAGTCTAGCCCGCGCCCAGCGCGCCGGCATACGGCACGATTTCCACCACGTCGCCCGGCGCATATTCGGCCAGGCCTTCGGGCAGCACGATCAGGCAGTTCGAATCCGCGGCGGCGCGCAGGCGGTGCGAGGCCACGGCGGGGTTCGGGCGCACCCGCAGCTGGCCATCGTCGCTGCAGGCCAGCATGCCGCGCATGAACTCCAGGCGTTCGTGGTTCTTGGCCACCGGCAGCTCCAGGCGGGCGCGAACGACGGGGCGCGGCGCTCCCCTGCCCTGCAGCCCGTCGAGCAGGCGGCGGCCCAGGCCCAGGAAGGTGGCCAGCACCGACACCGGATTGCCGGGCAGGCCCAGCACGTGGGCCACGCCGAGGCGGCCGAACAGCACCGGCATGCCGGGTTTCATGCGCACCTTCCAGAAGTGCACCTCGCCTTCCTCGCGCAGCAGGGCCGGCAAATGGTCCTTCTCGCCGGCGGACACGCCGCCGCAGGTCAGCACCACGTCGAAGGAAAACGCCGCGTCGCGCAGCGCGGCGGCCAGGCGCACCGGGTCGTCGGGCAGGATGGGCCAGGCCACGGGTTCGCAGCCTTCGGCCATCAGCAGCGACTGCAGCAGCACGCGGTTGCTGTCGTGGATTTCGCCCGGCGCCAGCGGCTGGCCCGGCGGGCGCAGTTCGTCGCCGGTGGTGAACACGGCCACCGTGGGGCGCTTGGCCACGCGCAGCTCGGCCTGGCCCAGGGCGGCGGCCAGAGACAGGCTCGCGGCATCGAGTACCTGGCCGGCACGCAGCACCGTCTCGCCGGGTGAGACGTCCTCGCCCGCGCGGCGCACGTGCGTGCCGGGTGCGGGCGCGGCGAGCGGGAACACACGGCCCTCGCGCAGCGCGGCGTTTTCCTTCATCAGCACGGTGTCGGCGCCGGCCGGCAATGGTGCGCCGGTGGTGATGCGGATGCATTCGCCCGGCGAAAGCGCGTGCCCCAGGTCGCGGCCGGCGAACTGTTCGGCGGCCAGCACCAGGCCATCGCTGGCGGCGCGTTCCAGGTCGGCGGCGCGGACGGCGAAACCATCCATCGCCGAGTTGTCGAAGCCCGGCAGCGGCCCCTCCGCCACCACGTCTTCGGCAAGCACGCGCCGGTGGGCGCGCGAAAGCGCGACGGTTTCCGCCGGCAGGCGCGCCGCCGCGGCGACGCGGTCGATGCACGCCAGGGCTTCGGCGAGGGAAATGCGGTTGGCTTCGGTCACGGGCCAGCGTCCTGCAGCAGTGATTCGGGGGTATTGAAGTTCGCCAGCACCCGCGGCGACAAGTCCAGCGCGGGCAGACGCAGCGTTTCCGCCAGGCGCCAGGCGGCGCCCTGCCCCGCTTCCAGCGCGGCGGACGCAGCCGTGGCCAGCGCGGGGGCGTGCCAGAGTGCCAGCAGCGGCTGCGGGCCGTGGACATCGCGCGTGCCGGCGCCATGTTCGCCGCGTTTCGCCCACAGGCGCGCCGGCAGGTCGGCGGGCATTCCGGAAAGGTCCACCGGCAGCGTCAGCAGCCAGGGCGTCGGGCAGGCCCAGGCCAGCGCTTCGAGCCCGGCGACGGGCCCGGCGAAATCGGGGCGGAGGTCATGCACCGGCAGCAGGCCGAGCGCGGCGAGGCGTTCGTCGTCCTCGCGCACGCTGGCCAGCCGCGCGGCGAACGGGGCCTGCAGTGCGTCGTTGGCGTGGGCGATCAGCGGCCGGCCGTGGTGTTCGATCCAGGCCTTGTCGCGGCCGCCGAAGCGTTCGCCGCGTCCGCCGGCCAGCAGGCCCAGCGTGACCGCGCCCGGCGGGATCACTTGTTGCGCTTGATGTGCCGGATCAGGCGGCGCTTCTTCGCCACCTGGCGTTCGGTGAGCACGTTCTTCTTGCCTTCATAGGGGTTCTCGCCCTCCTTGAAGACGAACTTGATGGGCGTGCCCACCAGCTTGAAGCGCTTGCGGAAGAAGTTCTCGAGGTAGCGCCGGTAGCTGTCGGTAAGCACCCGCAGCCGCGTGCCGTGCACGATGAAGGTGGGCGGGTTGCTGCCGCCCGGGTGGGCGTAGCGCAGCTTCGAGACGTGGCCGCGTACCGCCGGCGGCGGGAAGCTCTGGTAGGCGATTTCCAGCGCCTTGGTGGTTTCCGAGGTGCTGAACTCGCGCGTGGCCGAGGCGTGGGCGCGGTGGATGGCGCGGAACAGCTCGCGCATGCCGGTGCCGTGCTTGGCCGAGATGGTGATGCGCTCGGCCCATTCGCAGAAGGCCAGCTTGCGCACCATCAGCGCCTCGGTCTGCTCCTTCTGGTACTTGGTCTGGCCGTCCCACTTGTTCACGGCGATCACCAGGGCGCGGCCGGCGTTGAGCACGTGGCCCAGCACGGTGGCGTCCTGCTCGGTCACGCCTTCGCCGGCGTCGAGCAGCACCACGGCCACCTGGCAGTTCTCGATGGCCTGCAGGGTCTTGAAGACGCTGAACTTCTCCACGGCCTCTTCGACCTTGGAGCGGCGGCGCAGGCCGGCGGTGTCGATCAGGCGGTAATCGCGGCCGTCGCGGGTGAGGTCCACCGCGATGGAATCGCGGGTGGTGCCCGGCACGTCGGAGGCGATCATGCGCTCCTCGCCGAGCAGGCGGTTCACCAGGGTGGACTTGCCCACGTTCGGGCGGCCCAGGAAGGCGATGCGGATGCGGCCCGGGTCGTCGGCCAGCACCTCGGCGTCGCCGTCTTCCGGCAGCTCGGGGATGACCTGTTCGAGCAGTTCGGGTACCCCGCGCTGGTGCGCGGCCGCGACCGGGATGACCTTCTCGACGCCGAAGCGCGCGAATTCCGCCAGCACGGCCTGCAGGTCGAGCCCGTCGACCTTGTTGACCACCAGGAAGAAGCGCCGGCCGCTCTTGCGCAGCCAGGCCAGGATGGATTGGTCGAGCGCGGACGGGCCTTCGCGACCATCCACCACGAACAGCACCAGGTCGGCTTCCTCGACCGCGGCGCGCGACTGGCGCGCGGTGGCGCCGGCCAGGCCTTCTTCCTCGCCCGACAGGCCGCCGGTGTCGCACAGGCCGAAGGGATGGCCCTCGACCAGGCGGCAGATGCCGTAGTGGCGGTCACGCGTGACGCCGGGCTCGTCATGGACGAGCGCGTCGCGGCTGCGCGTGAGCGCATTGAACAGCGTGGACTTGCCGACGTTCGGACGGCCAACGAGAGCGACCAAAGGCAACACGTGGATCTCTCCCGATCGGCCGAAGCCGCGTTACTGCGCCGGCGCCGGGTAGGCGGCCAGCTTTCCGTCGATGGTGAGCGCCAGCAGGGTGCCCGTGGGCGTGACCTGCGGGGTGCCGCGGATGGCTTCCTTGGCGACGCGGTCGCGGCCGGCGATGACGCCGTCCGAAGCGCGGATCCAGTGCAGGTAGCCCTCGATGTCGCCGACCACGATGTAGTCGCCCTGCAGCGCCGGCGTGGTGAGCCAGCGGCGCGCCAGCGCCTCCTGCTTCCACAGCGCCGAGCCGTTGTTGCGGTCGAGCGCCCAGACGGTGCCCGCCGGGTCGGTGACGATCAGGCGGTCGGCCAACAGCGCCAGGCCGGCGTAACCGCCGACGTCGCGGTTCCACAGCGGGCGGCCGTTGGCGGTGGAGATGGCCATGGTCTGGCTGCGGAAGCTGGTGGCGTAGATTTCCTGGTAGCCCAGGGCCAGTTCGCCGTCCACGTCGGCCATGCGGTCGAGTTCGTTGCGGCCGTCGGCTTCGGCGACCAGCTGGGTCCAACCCACCAGGCCGTCCTGCAGGCGCAGGGCGACCACGGTGCCGTCGTCGTAGCCGAGGTAGACCAGCTGGCCGTCGCTCACCGGCGCGCCGTTGCCGCGCACGCTCAGCGCCGGCACGCCGCGGTCGAACACCCACTTGCGGGTGCCGTCGGCCGGGTCGAGGCCGAACACGCGGCCGTCGTTGCTGCGCACCACGATGCGGTCGGGCGTGACCAGCGGCGTGGCGATGACTTCCGACGTGGCGCGGGCGCGCCAGCGCTCGGCGCCGGTTTCAGCGTCCAGGGCGACGATTTCGCCATTGCGGCCGCCGGCCACGACCATGCCGTTGCCGGCGCCCGGGCCGCCGGTCAGGCCGCCGTCGATGGCCTTGCGGCGCCAGAAGAACACGCGGCTGCCCTGCTTGCCGGTCTTGACGACCTCGGAGTCCCACAGGGTGTCGCCGGTGTTGGCGTCCAGGGCCAGCACGCGGCCCTCGTCGTTCGAAACGTAAAGGCGGTCGCCTTCGATGGCCGGGCGCTGGCGCAGGCCGAGCGCGGCGTTGCCGTCGCCGAGCTTGCGGGTCCAGCTGGGCTTGACCGCGATCGGGCTCTCGATTTCGACCAGCTCGGCCGGCTCAAGCGCCTTGCTGGCCTTGTCGCCGAAGATGCCCTTGATGGTGGTGCAGCCGGTGGCGAAGGCGAGGATCGCCGCGATGATCAGGGAACGACGCAGCATGCGCTCAGGCCTCCGGCTGTTCGGGCAGGCGGCCGCCGGCCTCGGTGAACTTCATTTCGACGATGCCGCGGGTCGGCGCGCCCTGGTCGAGGGCGGCCAGCGCCTTCTCGTAGGCGGCACGGGCCTGCTCTCGGCGGCCCAGCGCCAGTTCGGCGTCGCCGCGCAGCTCTTCGGCCACGCCGGCGTAGCTGGGGAACGGGGTGGCGTCGAGGCGCTTGATCGCTTCCTCGTGCTTGCCCTGCCCCGCCAGCAGGCGCACCGCGCGCAGCTTCACCAGCTCGGCCAGGGCCGGGTCGGTGTTTTCGGCGGGCACGCCGTCAAGCATGGCGAGGGCTTCGTCGGTCTTGCCGGCCGCGTGCAGCATCTCCGCCTCGGCCAGCGCGGCAAGCGCGACGTAAGGCGTCTTCGGGTGGTTCTGGCGGATGGCCTGGGCGTGCGCGGCCGCCTTGGCGGCGTCATTGGCCTCGACGGCCTTGTTGAAGGCCACGTACTCCGCGGCGGCTTCGACCTTGCGCAGTTCGCCCTGCCCCTGCCACCACTGCCAGCCACCGAGGGCGGCCAGGCCCAGGGCGATGCCGGTGATGAGCGAGGAGCCGTTGTTTCGCAGCCAGGCGCGAACGCGTTCGCCCTGTTCGTATTCGTCGGTCTGGTCCATGGATCGCTTCTTCGGGCCCGGCGCAGGCGCGCGGGCGGGTGGTAAGGAGGCTGCGGCCGCGGTCAGTGCCGGGCGGGAGCGGGTTCGCCGCTAGAGGATACCGTAAAGCGGGCGACGTTCGCGGCGCGGTAAGGCGCCAGGTCCACCGGTTCCCCGCCATGCAGCACCTGCACCGCTTCGGCGTTGCCGAGCGTAATGTGCGCGACCTGTCCGGGCGCGTAACGACGCTCGGCGCCGGCGTCCACCAGGCCACGCTCGATGCGCGCGCCGCTGGCGTCGGTGACGTCGATCCAGCTCTGGCCGGTGAAGCGCAGCAGCAGTCCCTCGGCCACGTCGGCGGCGGCGGGCGCCTGCTTCTGGAACGGCGCCATCGAGGCCATCACCGGGTCGGGGCCGGTCTCGCGGGTGGCCGGCGCCGCGGGTTCGGGCGTGGTAGCCGGCTCGGCCACGCGGACTTCGGGCGCGGGCGGCGGCGCCACGTCGGCCAGGGCCGGCGGCAGCGAAGAAGGATCGGTGTCGAGCGTGAGCGAGGGCGCGCGCTCCGCCGCCTGGTAGTGGCGAGCCACCAGCACCACCGGCACCACCAGCACCGCGGTCATCACCAGGTACACCAGGTTGCGCACGGAACGGTCGAAGGTGCGGCGCATTCGCGAACGCGAGGCCATGGTCACCAGCGGCGGCGCCGGCTTGGTGGTGGCCACCTGTTCGGCCAGGGTGTCCGGCAGGCCGACCAGGCGCAGGTAGCTGCCCAGGTAGCTGCGGACGTAGATGGGGGCACCCAGGCGGGCCCAGTCCTCGCGCTCCATCGCTTCGATGATCGCCACCGGCAGCCGCAGCTGCTGGCCGGCCTGCTCGACGCTGAGGCCGGCCTTGGTCCGGGCGGCGCGCAGGCGCATGCCGATCGGATCCTGGAACAACGCTTCCTGCATGCCTTCGGTGCTCATGACTACGGCGTCCCCTCCGGGGAGTTGGGCGTGTGGTCCGGGAACTGCTCACGCAGGCGGCTGCGGTAGCGTTCGGCGGCGGCGCGGTCGCCCGCGCCCTCTTCGATGGCGGTGGCCAGCTCGAGCATGTCGGCGCCGACCTCGCCCAGGGCCTCGCGGCGCTGCACGAAGGCGCGCGCGCCGAGGAAATTGCCCTGGCGGAACTGCAGGCGGGCCATCTGCTCGAGCAGCAGCGGGTCTTCGGGCGCCAGCTCCAGCCCCTTGCGCAGCGGCGGCTCGGCGCGCTCGAGGTTGCCGGCCTGCATGGCGCAGCGGCCGGCGTTGTAATAGCTCTGCGCCTTGGCTTCGTAGAACGGGTCGCGCACGGCGCGGGCGAACAGCGCGTCGGCCTCGTCGGGCTTGCCGTGCTCGCACAGCCAGGCGCCGTGAACGTTGAGCACGTGGCCACTTTCCGGGGCCAGCTTCACCGCGCGGGCGAAGTGTTCGCCGGCGCGTTCCTCGTCGTCGAGGGCCTGGCGGATCATGCCCATCACGATCTGCACGTCGGCCGAATCGGGGTCGTGGCGCAGGGCGCGGTTGGCGCGGTCCATGGCCAGGTCGAGCTTGCCGACGCGCAGGTAGTTCTGCGCCAGCTGCAGGTTCGCCAGGCCCTTGTTGCTCATGGTGGTCTCGGTGGTCACCGGCTTCCTGGCGGCGCCGCCGGAGGCGCAGCCCGCCAGCGCCAGGGCCAGCACCAGGGCGGACAGCAGCGGGAAGGAATCACGCGGCATCGGACACTCCCTTTTCCTCGAGCTTGCGCTTGAATTCGGCCTGGCGACGGGTGCGGTCCATGACCTGGCCCTTGAGCTGGCCGCAGGCCGCGTCGATGTCGTCGCCACGGGTGCGGCGCACCATGGTGAGCACGCCGGCGTCGAGCAGGATCTTCTGGAAGGCGCGGATGGTCGCTTCGTCGCTGCGCTCGAAGCGGGTGCCCGGGAACGGGTTGAACGGGATCAGGTTGACCTTGCCCGCTTCCGAGTACTGCACCTGGTTGCAGAACTGCTTCATCAACCGCGCCAGCTGGCGGGCGATTTCCGGGGTGTCGTTCACGCCCTTCATCAGGGTGTATTCGAAGGTGATGGACTCGCCCTTCTTGCGGCGCTGCAGGTAGCGCACGCAGGCGGCCATCAGTTCGGCGATGGGGTACTTCCTGTTGAGCGGCACCAGCTGGGTGCGCAGCTCGTCGTTCGGCGCGTGCAGCGAGACGGCGAGCGACACGTCGCTCTCCTCGCCCAGCCGGTCGATCATGGGCACCAGGCCCGCGGTGGACAGGGTGACGCGCTTGTTCGCCAGGCCGAAGCCCAGGTCGTCGCGCATCAGGTTCATGGCGCGCACGACGTTGTCGAAGTTCAGCAGCGGCTCGCCCATGCCCATCATCACCACGTTGGTGAGCTTGCGGTGCAGGTGGGTCTTGTTGCCCAGGTGCTTCGAGGCCACCCACACCTGGCCGATGATCTCGGCGGTGCTGAGGTTGCGGTTGAAGCCCTGCGTGGCGGTGGAGCAGAACTGGCAGTTCAGGCCGCAGCCGACCTGGCTGGACACGCACAGCGTGCCGCGGCCCTTGTCGGGGATGAACACGGTCTCGATGGCGTTGCCCGAGTCCATGCCCAGCAGCCACTTGTGGGTGCCGTCCGCCGAGGGCTTGTCGAACTGCACGCTCGGCGGGCGGATTTCGGCGTGGGCCTCGAGCTTGGCGCGCAGCGCCTTGCCCACGTCGGTCATCTGCGCGAAGTCGGTGACATGCTGGTGGTAGATCCACTTCATCACCTGGTGGGCGCGGAAGCGCTTCTCGCCGAGGGTCTCGGCGAAGAAGCGCTCCATGCCCTCGCGATCGAGGTCGAGCAGGTTGGTCTTGGCGACGACCTCGGTCACGGCGTTCCTCAGCGCGGGCAGAGCTCGGTGGCGGCGAAGAAGTACGCGGTCTCGATGGCCGCGTTCTCCAGGCTGTCCGAACCGTGCACGGCGTTGGCGTCGATGGACTGGGCGAAGTCGGCGCGGATGGTGCCCGGCGCGGCTTCCTTCGGGTTGGTGGCGCCCATCAGCTCGCGGTTCTTGGCGACGGCGTTCTCGCCCTCGAGCACCTGGATCATCACCGGGCCGGAGATCATGAACTCGACCAGCGCGTTGAAGAACGGGCGCTCGCGGTGCACGGCGTAGAAGCCTTCGGCTTCCTTGCGCGAGAGGTGCTTCATCTTGGCGGCCACGACCTTCAGGCCGGCCTTCTCGAAGCGGCTGTAGATCTCGCCGATGACGTTCTTGGCGACCGCGTCGGGCTTGATGATGGAAATGGTGCGCTCCAGCGCCATGGTCTAACTCCGTAGGTTGCAGGGGTTTATCGGGCCGCTGAATTTAACACAAAACCCCGTCCAATCGAGGGTTTAGCGCAAATCCCTGAATATTTCCAGCAGCATCCCGCACCCCGCCCTCACCCCTCCCCGGGGACCCTCGGTCCCTGCGCTCGTTTCAATTGCCCATTTGACGGCGGGCGCGGGCGGCGTACACTCGCCAACACACGTTTGAATCGAACGCTGGCAGGCCATGACGACGACCCATTTCAACACCAAGGAACGCATCCTCGGCGCCGCCGAGGAGCTCTTCGCCCAGCACGGCTTCGCCGGCACCTCGCTGCGGCAGGTAACCAGCCGCGCCGACGTGAACATCGCGGCCGTTAACTACCACTTCGGCAGCAAGGAGAACCTGGTCAACGAGGTCTTCCGGCGCCGCATGGACGACATGAGCGAACGCCGCCTGGCCCTGCTGCGCAAGGCCCAGGCCGAGAAGCCGGGCGACCTGGAGGCCATCCTGGCCGCCTTCATCGAACCGCCCCTGGCCCTCACCCTCGACCGCCACGGCGGCTCGGCCTTCGTGCGGGTACTGGCCCGCGCCTTCGCCGAGAAGAACGACCGCCTGCGCAAGTTCCTGTCCGACAACTACGGCCACGTGCTGCGCGAATTCGCCAAGGCCATCGGCCAGGCCCTGCCCGACCTGGCCAAGGAAGACCTGTACTGGCGCCTGGACTTCACCGCCGGCGCGCTCACCTATGCCATGGCCGATTTCGGCCTGATCAAGCGGCCCTCGGGCGTGTCCGAGAAGGCCCACTGCGAAAAGGCCGCCCAGGGCCTGATCCGCTTCGCCGCCGCCGGCCTCCGGGCCGGCTGAGCCCCCGTTTCCTCCTCCCACGGAGCTTCAACCATGCCGCAACTTCGCATCCGCAAGGTGGCCGTGCTCGGCGCCGGCGTGATGGGCGCGCAGATCGCCGCCCACCTCGCCAACGCCGACGTGGACACCGTCCTGTTCGACCTTCCGGCCAAGGAAGGCAGCCCCAACGGCGTCGTCGAGAAGGCCATCGCCAACCTCGGCAAGCTCTCGCCCGCCCCCTTCGCCAGCAAGGCCAAGGCCGCGGCGATCACGCCGGCCAACTACGACCAGCACCTGGAGCTGCTGCGCGACTGCGACCTGATCATCGAGGCCATCGCCGAGCGCATGGACTGGAAGAAGGCGCTCTACGACCGCATCGAGGCCTACGTGGCCCCGCACGCCATCCTGGCCTCGAACACCTCGGGCCTGAGCATCAACGGCCTGGCCGAGGTGCTGCCCGAGTCCATGCACACCCGCTTCTGCGGCGTGCACTTCTTCAACCCGCCGCGCTACATGCACCTCGCCGAGCTCATCCCTTGCGCGAAGACCGACAAGCAAGTGCTTGAAGGACTTGAGACTTTCCTGGTCACCACCTTGGGCAAGGGAGTGGTCTACGCCAAGGACACGCCGAACTTCATCGGCAACCGCATCGGCGTCTTCTCCATCCTCTCCACCCTGCACCACACGGCCCAGTCGGGCCTGGGCTTCGACGAGGTGGACGCCCTGACCGGCCCCCTGCTCGGCCGCCCGAAGTCGGCCACCTACCGCACCTCCGACGTGGTCGGCCTGGACACCATGGCCCACGTCATCAAGACCATGGCCGACACCCTGCCGGACGACCCCTGGCACAAGTACTTCAAGGCGCCCGAGTGGCTGCAGGCGCTCATAGGCAAGGGCGCGCTGGGCCAGAAGACCGGTGCCGGCATCTTCATGAAGAAGGGCAAGGACATCGTGGTGCTGGACCTCAAGGCCCAGGACTACCGCCCGGCCACCGGCGTGGCCGACCCGGAGGTCGTGGCCATCCTCAAGAACAAGGACCCGGCCGCGAAGTTCGCCCAGCTGCGCGCCAGCCAGCATCCGCAGGCGCAGTTCCTGTGGGCGGTGTTCCGCGACCTGTTCCACTACAGCGCCTACCACCTGGCCTCGATCGCCGAGACCGCCCGCGACGTCGACCTGGCCATCCGCTGGGGCTACGGCTGGAGCCTGGGCCCGTTCGAGACCTGGCAGGCCGCCGGCTGGAAGCAGGTGGCCGAATGGATCGCCGAGGACATCGTGGCCGGCAAGGCCATGTCCAGCGCGCCGCTGCCGGACTGGGTGTTCGACGGCCGCGACGGCGTGCACGCCGCCGAAGGCAGCTTCAGCCCGGTGCGCGGTGGCAAGCTGCCGCGCTCCACCCTGCCCGTCTACCAGCGCCAGCGCTTCCCGGACCCCGTGCTGGGCGAACGCGCCGCGCCGGGCGAAACCGTGTTCGAAACCGACGCGGTGCGCATGTGGCATGACGGCGACGGCATCGCGGTGCTCAGCTTCAAGACCAAGATGAACACCGTCGGCGACGGCGTCCTGGCCTGCGTGCTCGAGGCCGTGGACCGCGCCGAGAAGGACTTCCAGGGCCTGGTCATCTGGCAGCCGAAGGAGCCGTTCTCGGCCGGTGCCGACCTCTCTGGCGCCATGGCGTCGCTGCAGGCCGGCAAGCTGGCCGAGTTCGAGGCCATGGTGGAAACCTTCCAGTCGGCCAGCCAGCGCATCAAGTATTCGCTGGTGCCCGTGGTGGCGGCCGTGCGCGGCCTGGCCCTGGGCGGCGGCTGCGAGTTCCAGATGCACTCGGCCCGCACCGTGTTCGCGCTCGAGAGCTACATTGGCCTGGTCGAGGCCGGCGTGGGCCTGCTGCCGGCCGGCGGCGGCCTGAAGGAAATCGCGCTGCGCGCCGCGCAGGCGGCCGGCCCGGGCGGCGACGTGTTCGCCCAGCTCAAGCCGTATTTCGAGGCCGTGGCGATGGGCAAGGTCTCCACCTCGGCGCTCGAGGCCAAGGAGCTCAAGCTGGCCCGCGAGGGCGACGTGGTGGTCTTCAATGCCTACGAACTGCTGCACGTGGCCAAGGCCCAGGCCCGCGCCCTGGCCGAGTCGGGCTACCGCCCGCCGCTGCCGGCGCGTGGCATCCCGGTGGCCGGCGACGTCGGCATCGCCACCTTCCGCATGATGCTGGAGAACATGCTCGAGGGCCGCTTCATTTCCGAACACGACTACGAGGTGAGCAAGCGCATCGCCACCGTGATGTGCGGCGGAGAGGTGGACCGCGGCGCGCTGGTGGACGAGGCCTGGCTGCTCAAGCTCGAGCGCGAGCACTTCGTGGCCCTGGCGCAGATGCCCAAGACCCAGGAACGCATCGCCTACATGCTCAAGAACGGCAAGCCGCTGCGCAACTGAGCGACGACAAGGAACCGACCATGACCAAGCAAATCCAGGACGCCTACATCGTCGCCACCACCCGCACCCCGGTGGGCAAGGCCCCGCGCGGCGTCTTCCGCAACACCCGCCCCGACGAAATGCTGGCCCACGTGCTGCGCGCCGTGGTGGACCAGTGCCCGGGCATCGACCCCACCCGCATCGACGACGCCATCATCGGCTGCGCCATGCCCGAGGGCGAGCAGGGCATGAACGTGGCGCGCATCGGCCTGCTGCTGGCCGGCCTGCCCAACGTCATCGCGGCCCAGACCATCAACCGCTTCTGCTCCTCGGGCCTGCAGGCCGTGGCGCTGGCGGCCGACCGCATCCGCCTCGGCGAAGCCGACCTGGTGCTGGCCGGCGGCACCGAGTCCATGTCCATGGTGCCCATGATGGGCAACAAGGTGGCCATGAGCCCGAAGGTCTTCCAGGACGAGAACGTGGCCATCGCCTACGGCATGGGCATCACCGCCGAGAAGGTCGCCGAGGAGTGGAAGGTCAGCCGCGAGGACCAGGACGCCTTCGCCCTCGCCTCGCACCAGAAGGCGCTGGCGGCCCAGGCGGCCGGCGAGTTCAACGCCGAGATCACGCCCTACCAGGTGTTCTCGCGCCAGCCGGTGCTGGGTTCGAACACCGTGAAGCTGCGCGAGATGCTGGTGCAGCAGGACGAGGGCCCGCGCGCCGACACCAGCGCCGAAGGCCTGGCCAAGCTGCGCCCGGTGTTCCGCAACGGCGGCTCGGTGACGGCGGGCAACAGCTCGCAGATGTCCGACGGCGCCGGCGCGGTGATGCTGGCCTCGGCGCAGGCGATCAAGGACTACGGCCTGACCCCGCTGGCGCGATTCGTCGGCTTCTCGGTCGCGGGCGTGCGCCCGGAGGTGATGGGCATCGGCCCGATCGCCGCCATTCCCAAGGTGCTGCGCCAGGCCGGCCTCACCGCCGACCAGCTGGACTGGATCGAGCTCAACGAAGCCTTCGCCGCGCAGGCCCTGGCGGTGATCCGCACCTGCGAACTCGACCCGGCCAAGGTGAACCCACTGGGTGGCGCCATCGCCCTGGGCCACCCGCTGGGCGCCACCGGCGCGATCCGCACGGCCACCATCGTGCACGGCCTGCGCCGCCGCCAGCAGAAGTACGGCATGGTCACCATGTGCATCGGCACCGGCATGGGCGCCGCGGGCATCTTCGAAGCCCTCTGACCGCCCCACTCCGCAAACGAAGACGGGCCCCTCGGGGCCCGTTTTCTTTGCGCGGCTCACGCGCCGCGAGGGCCTTCCCGCCAGTCTTTCCAGGCGTCGCGGGCCTGGTACCACCAGTAGCTGAGCTGGGCGCCGACGAAGCCGGTGGGCTTGAGCGCCGAGACCAGGCCGTAGTCGGCGAACTCGCGCCAGCGCGGGTCGCCGTGGGCGATGGCCGAGGCCAGCACCTCGCCGGCGAAGGTGGTGGGCGCCACGCCGTGGCCGCCGAAGGCCTGGGCCAGCCACAGCCCCTCGTCCACCCGGCCGATCTGCGGCATCTGGTGGCGGGCATAGCTCATCAGGCCCGACCACGCGTGTTCGATGCGCACGTCGGCCAGCTGCGGGAACACCTTGAGCAGGTCGCGCCGCAGCAGCCGCTGCACGGCGGCCGGCGAGCGGTCGAGCACCGAGATGCGGCCGCCCCAGAGGACGCGGGTATCGGGCAGCGGCCGGTAATAATCGAAGGCGAAGCGGGTGTCGTAGATGGCGGCGCGCGTGCGCAGTACCTCGTCCAGCCGCGGTCCCAGCGGCTCGGTCACCATGACGTAGGTGGCAATGGGCATCACGCCGGCATCCACCTCGCGGCGCAGGCCGGCCAGGTAACCGCCGCAGCCCAGCACCACGTGCCGCGCATGCACTTCGCCCTCGGGCGTGCGCACGCGCCAGCCGTGGCCCTCGCGGTCGAGCGCCAGCGCCGGCGTGGCTTCGTGCAGCGCCACGCCCTGCCCCGCCGCCACCCGCGCCAGGCCGCGCGCATAGGCCAGCGGGTCGAAATGCAGGGCATTGGCCTCGAACAGGCCCTCGGTGTAGCGCTCGCTGTGGACCAGCCCGGCCATGCGGGCACGGTCGAGCCATTCCCATTCCACGCCGTAATGGCGAGCCAGCAGCGCCTGCCGCGCCTTGAGCACCGACGGGTCGCGGAACCAGTTCGCCCAGATGACGCCGGCGTCGGTGGCCTGGCAGTCGATGCCGTGGCGGGCGATGCGCTGGCGGATCAGCCCGACGGCGTCCTGGGTGCCCGAGTAGAGCGCCTGCGCGCGCTGCTCGCCCAGGTCGGCCAGCAGCGCGTCCTCGCCGCGGGAAAAACCACCGAACACGAAGCCGCCGTTGCGGCCCGAGGCGCCGTGGCCCAGCGTCTTCGCCTCCAGCAGCACCACGTCGCGCATGCCGCGCTCGGCCAGGGCCAGCGCGGTATTCAGCCCGGCGAAACCACCGCCGACGATGCACACTTCGGCCTCGCGGCGACCGGACAGCGCCGGGCGCGGCGCCGGCGCGGGCGACGAGGCGCGGTAATAGGTCGCGGCCTCCATGCGGCGGGCCCCGGGTTCAGCGCGCCAGCGCGGCGCGCATGTATTCGCGGGCTGGCTCGGCCAGGTCCTCGTGGTCGAGCGCGAATTCGATGGTGGCCTCGACCAGGCCGATGCGGCTGCCGCAGTCGAAGCGCCGGCCCTGGAAGCGATAGGCCAGAACGCGCTGCTCCGCCATCAGCGCGGCGATGCCGTCGGTGAGCTGGATCTCGCCGCCCGCACCTGGCTTCGTGCGCTTGAGCAGCTCGAAGATGCGGCCGCTGAGCACGTAGCGGCCGACCACGGCCAGGTTGCTGGGCGCGACTTCCGGCCGGGGCTTCTCGACGATGGCGGTGATCTCGCCGTGGCGACCGGAGAAGTCGCGGGTGGCGACGATGCCGTAGCTGCCGGTCTGCTCGCGCGGCACGTCCTGCACCGCCACCACGCTGGCCGACTCCTGCTCGGCCAGGTCGGCCATCTGGCGCAGCGCGCCGGGGCCCTTGTTCCAGATCAGGTCGTCGGGCAGCAGCACGGCGAAGGGTTCGTCGCCGACCACCGGCTGCGCGCACAGCACGGCGTGGCCCAGGCCCAGCGCCTCGGCCTGGGTGACGAACACGGCGCGCACGTGCCGCGGCAGCACGTCGCGGATGAGCGACAGCAGCTCGGACTTGCCCGCCTTCTCCAGCTTCTGCTCGAGCTCGTAGGCCTTGTCGAAGTAGTCGGCCACCGAGTGCTTGTAGCGGTTGGTGACGAACACCAGGGTGTCGCAGCCGGCCTCGATGGCCTCGTCCACCGCGTACTGGATCAGCGGCTTGTCCACCACCGGCAGCATTTCCTTGGGCACGGTCTTGGTGGCCGGCAGGAAGCGCGTACCCAGGCCGGCGACGGGAAAGACGGCTTTGCGGATGCGTTGGCTCATGGGGCTCTCGTCGGGGTCTTTCGTCAGACAGGATTGAGGTCTTCGGGGTACGGGTCGTCGCCCTGCGCGGCGCCGGGCCGGTATTCCGGCACCGCCTCGCGCAGCAGGGCCGCCAGCGCCGCCTCCGCGCCCGGGTCGCGCAGCAGCGCGTCCATCCGTTCGAGCAGGCTGCGCAACGCGGCCGCGTCGGCCTCGCGCGGCTGCGCCTGCAGGATGCGCGGGTGGCGCGTGCGCTGGTAGCGCTCGTCGGGGTGGAACAGGATCTCGTGCAGCTTCTCGCCGGGGCGCAGGCCAGTGTAGCTGACGCTGATGTCGATCCCGGGACGCTTGCCGCTGAGCCGGATCATCTGCTCGGCCAGTTCGCGGATGGCCACCGGGCGGCCCATGTCCAGCGCATACACCGCGCCGCTTTCATGGCCCAGGCTCACCGAGTGCAGGATCAGCTGGCAGGCCTCGGGGATGGTCATGAAGTAGCGCGTCACCTCCGGGTGCGTCACCGTCACCGGGCCGCCGGCGGCGATCTGCTTGCGGAACAGGGGCACCACGCTGCCGGCCGAGTCGAGCACGTTGCCGAAGCGCACGATCGACAGCCGCACCGGGCTGCCGCCCAGTTCCACCTGGCAGGCGAGCTCGGCGAAACGCTTGCTGGCGCCCAGCACGTTGGCCGGGTGGATGGCCTTGTCGGTGGAGATCAGCACGAAGTGGCCCACGCCGGCCTCGCGGCAGGCGCGCGCCACCACGGCGGTGCCGCCGACGTTGTTGCGCAGGGCTTCGCGCACCTGCCCTTCCAGCATCGGCACCTGCTTGCAGGCGGCGGCGTGGAAGACGTAGTCGATGCCGCCGGCCAGGGCGATGCGGCAGGCGGTGGCGTCGCCGCAGTCGGCCAGCATGGGCCGGACATCCACCTGCGGGAATTCACGCTGCAGCTCGGTGGTGATCTCGTCGAGCGGCAGTTCGGCGCGCTCGAACAGCAGCACCGAGGCGGCGCCCGCGGCCGCGCACTGGCGCGCCAGCTCGGAGCCGATGGAGCCGCCCGCGCCGGTCACCATCACCCGGCGCCCGGCCACCGTGCCGGCGCCCAGGCGCGCGTCGAACTGCACCGGCTGGCGGCCCAGCAGGTCCTCGATGCGCACCTCGCTCAGCTCCAGGCGCTGTGGCTTGCCGGCCAGCATGTCGGACAGGCGCGGCACGGTTCGGAACGGCAGCCCGGTTTCGTCGCACAGCGCCACCACGCGCTGCATCTCGGCGGCGCTGGCCGAGGGCATGGCGATGACGATCAGGTTCGGCGCGGTTTCCTGCGCCAGGTAGGGCAGCTCGTCGAGCGTGCCCAGCACCGGCACGCTCTGCACCTTGGCGCCTTTGAGCGCCACGTTGTCGTCGAGCAGGCCCACCGGCTGGTAGCGGCCGTCGCTGCGCAGGTCGCGCAGCAGGGTCTCGGCGGTGCGGCCGGCGCCCAGCACCAGCACGCGCTTGGCGTCGGCGCGGTGCGAGGCCTGGCGGTAGTCCTTCCACAGCCGGTACAGCAGGCGCGGCAGGCCGAGCATGAAGACCAGCGCGATCGGGTACGGGAACAGCACGCGGCGCGGCACGTCGGGCAGCACGCCCAGCAGGAACAGCAGCGCCACGATCAGCAGCACGCCGGCCAGGGCGCCGCGGACCAGGTTGGCCAGGTCGGGCAGGCTCGCGAAGCGCCACAGGCCCTGGTACAGGCCCACCGCGCGCAGCACCAGGCCCTGGGTGCCCACGGCCACCAGCAGTTCGATGCCCAGCGACGGCGCCGGCGGCGCGCCGGCCACGCCGGCCAGCCAGCGCAGGCCCAGCCAAACCAGCGCGACCATCACCAGGTCGTGCAGCACGATCAACAGGCGCGGCACCCGGCTCGACAGGGCACCCAGGTTCAACTTCATCCAGCGGACTCCAGGGGTTCACCCGGGCGCGGCCAGCGGCGGCCCAGGGCGGCATGCAGAATCATTCCCGCGACGTAGGCCAGCGCGCACGCGGCCAGCGGCCACGGCGGCGTTTGGCCCGCGACTGCCAGCGCGAGGGCGCAGGCGGCCACCGTCCAGGCGGCGTAGAGCGCACAGACGCCGGCGTGGCTCCAGCCACGGGCGACGGCGCGCTGGTAGAGGTGTTCGCGGTGCGCCTGCCACAGCACCTGCCGGCGGCGCGCACGCGCCAGCAGGGTGAGGCCGGCGTCGATCAGCATCACCGAGGGCGGCAGCAGCAGCAGCCAGGCCTGCGCGGGTTCGAGCTTCGATGCGGCCACCAGGCCCAGCGCGGCCACGCCGTAACCCAGGGCATGGCTGCCCACGTCGCCCAGGAACAGGCGCGCCCGCGGGAAATTCAGCGGCAGGAAGCCAAGGCTAGCCGCGGCCAGCGCCACCGCCAGCCAGGCGAGCCCAGGCGCCGCCGGTGCCAGCAGCGCCAGCCCCAGCGCCGAGAGCAGCGCCTGGGTGGCGGCCATGCCGTTGCTGCCGTCGAGGAAATTCCAGACGTTCACCAGGCCAACCACGAAAAACGCGGCGGCGGCCACGCCCAGCGGCTCGCCCAGCAGCGCGGGCAGCAGCGGAAAGGCCCAGGCCAGGCAGAGCGCGCCGGCCACCTGCAGCGCCAGCTTCAGCGCCGGCGGCAGCGGCCGCAGGTCGTCGACCAGGCCGGCGCCGGCGCACAGCGCCAGTCCCATCGCGAAGGCCGCCCTGCCCTCGCCCAGCCAGGCCGAGGCCAGCAGCAGCACCAGCGCGATGCCGATACCGCCGCCGCGCGGCGTGGCCACCTGGTGCAGGCGGCGCTCACCCGGATGGTCGACGTGGCCGCGGCGCAGCGCGAAGGCGCGCCAAGCCAGCGAAAGCAGGAAGGACGCCGCCAGCGAGGCGATCGCCAGCATCCACAGGGGCGGCATCGAATTCACTCGCTGACCGCGCCGTGCACCGGCTTGATGCTGCCCCAGGACTTGCAGCCCGGGCACTGCCAGTGGTGCGCCCGCGCGCCGAAGCCGCAGCGCTGGCAGCGGTAGCCCGGCGTGCGCACGACCAGTTGCTCGGTGATCTGCTTGAGCGTCTTGAGCGCGACGGCCGGGTCGGTGTCGGCATCGCGCAGGCTCAGCTCGATGAAGGCCGCCTCGCCGCGCACCGACGGCCGCTCCTTGAGCTGGCGCGAGAGGAAGGCCAGCGCCGCGGTCTTGCCCTCCTCGCGCTCGATCATGCGGGCGATTGCCAGCACCGGCGACACGCCCGGGTAGTGCTCGATCATCTCCATCAGGAAACCGCGGGCGCGGGCGCCCTCGCCGCGCCGCTCGTAGCAGCCGAGCAGCGGTTCGAGGATTTCCGGCAGGAATTCGATGTCATGCCGCGCCACGCGCTCGAAGGCGCGGATGGCGGCGGCGTCGTTGCCGGCGGCCAGCTCCAGCCGGCCTTCCACCAGGCCGGCGCGCACCGAATGGCTGTCGGCGGCGTAGGCATCAGCCACGTGCTGGCGCGCCTGGTCGATGTCGCCGGCCAGCCGCGCCTTTTCGGCCAGTTCGCAGTGGAACTGGGCCACCAGCTTGCCCATCGGCTCGCCGCCGGCGTTCTCGAGCTGGCGCGCGTGGGCGATGGCCTTGCCCCAGTCGCGTTCGGCCTGGTAGATCGAGATCAGGTGGCGCAGCGCCTGCGGCGCCAGCACGCCCATGCGCACCAGGTCGGTGAACAGGGTTTCGGCGCGGTCGAGCAGGCCGGCGCGCATGTAGTCCTCGCCCAGCGCCAGCACGGCGCGGGTCTTCTGTTCGTCGCTGAGGCCCGGCCGGGCCACCAGGCTCTGGTGCAGGCGGATGGCGCGGTCCACTTCGCCGCGGCGGCGGAACAGGTGGCCGAGCGCGAACTGCGTCTCCACCGTGTCCTTGTCCACGGCGGCGATCTGCAGGAAGACTTCGATGGCCTTGTCCTGCTGCTCGTTGAGCAGGTAGTTCAGGCCGCGGAAATAGGTGTTCGACAGGCGCGAGACACGCGCGCCGCCGCGGCGCTCGCCGCCACGGCGGCCGGCCAGCCAGCCGCCACCCGCCGCGACGGGCAGCAGGAGCAGCAGCCAGGCCAGTTCAGTCATGGCCTTCCGTGCCGGTGGCCGGCGCCGCGGGCGCGGGCTGGCCGCGCCGCAGGCGGTGGCGCAGCGGCCAGATGACGGTGGCGGTGAGCACGAAGCCAGCCAGCAGGGCGCCGGCCAGCAGGGCCAGCAGCAGGCTGGTCCCGAGCGAAAGGGTGTCGACGCTGAGGAAACCCAGGTCGATGCGGACGGGGTCGCGGTTGAGCGCGCCGAACAGCACGCCGAAGGCAACGAAGAGCAGCGCGAGAATGGCCTTGATCAGTCGCATCCGCGAGGAGTCCGGTTCCGGGCACCGGCAAGCTTAGCCCATTGCGGGCCGCAAGCTCAGCCTTCGGAGGCCACCGGAGCGCCGTTGACCCGGTCGCGCAGTTCCTTGCCGGGCTTGAAATGCGGGACGTACTTTCCGGGCAGGGCCACGGAATCGCCGGTCTTGGGGTTGCGGCCCAGGCGCGGCGGACGGAAATGCAGGGAGAAGCTGCCGAAGCCGCGGATCTCGATGCGCTCCCCCTGGGTCAGGGCACCGCTCATCATCTCGAGCAGGGTCTTGACGGCCAGGTCCACGTCGTCGGCCTTGAGATGGGCCTGGCGACGCGACAGCACCTCGATCAGTTCGGACTTGGTCATCTCCGGGCGGTCCCTCGGTCGGTTCTGGGGTGGCGGGGGGGGGGGGGGGGGGGGCCGGGGGCCCCCCCCCCCCCCGCGCCGGTACAGCGGGCTTACTCGCCCTTGTTCAGCTGCTCGCGCAGCAGGGCGCCCAGCTTGGTGGTGCCGGAGGACGCGTCGAAGGACTTGTTGACCTCCGCCATCGTCTCCTGCAGCTCGGCCTCGTCCTTGGCGCGGATCGAGAGCTGCATGGTGCGGCCCTTGCGGTCCATGCCCATGTACTTGGCTTCGACCTTGTCGCCGACCTTCAGGTACTGGGTGGCGTCCTCGACGCGCTCCTTGGCGATGTCGTTGGCGCGGATGTAGCCCTCGACGCCGCCCTCGAGCTCGATGGTGGCGCCACGGGCGTCGACTTCCTTGACCACGCCGTTGACGATCGCGCCCTTCTGGGTGCCGGCCATGTACTGGCCCACCGGATCCTGCTCGAGCTGCTTGACGCCCAGCGAGATGCGCTCGCGCTCGGGGTCCACGGCCAGCACGACGGCTTCCAGGTTGTCGCCCTTCTTGAAGTTGCGGACGACGTCCTCGCCGGTGGTGTTCCAGGAGATGTCGGACAGGTGCACCAGGCCGTCGATGCCGCCGTCCAGGCCGATGAAGATGCCGAAGTCGGTGATCGACTTGATCTGGCCTTCGACCTTGTCGCCCTTCTTGTGGATGGCGGCGAAGGTTTCCCACGGGTTGCTGGTGACCTGCTTGATGCCCAGCGAGATGCGGCGACGCTCTTCGTCCACGTCCAGCACCATGACCTCGACCTCGTCGCCGACCTGCACGACCTTGGCCGGGTTGACGTTCTTGTTGGTCCAGTCCATTTCGGAGACGTGCACCAGGCCTTCCACGCCCGGCTCGATCTCGACGAACGCGCCGTAATCGGTGACGTTGGAGACCTTGCCGAACAGGCGGGCGCCGGTCGGGTAACGACGGGCGATGTTGTCCCACGGATCGTCGCCCAGCTGCTTCAGGCCCAGCGAGACGCGGTTGCGCTCGCGGTCGAACTTCAGCACGCGCACGTCGAGCTCGTCGCCCACGTTGACCACCTCGGACGGGTGGCGCACGCGCTTCCAGGCCATGTCGGTGATGTGCAGCAGGCCGTCGATGCCGCCCAGGTCCACGAACGCGCCGTAGTCGGTGAGGTTCTTGACCACGCCCTTGATGACGGCGCCTTCCTGCAGGCGCTCCATCAGCTGCTCGCGCTCGACGCTCGACTCGGACTCGACCACCGCGCGGCGGGAGACGACGACGTTGTTGCGCTTGCGGTCGAGCTTGATGATCTTGAACTCGAGTTCCTTGCCCTCGAGGTAGCCCGGGTCGCGGACCGGGCGCACGTCGACCAGCGAACCCGGCAGGAACGCGCGGACGTCGCGGATGTCGACGGTGAAGCCGCCCTTGACCTTGCCGGAGATGCGGCCGGTGACGATCTCGCCGGCTTCCATGGAAGCCTCGAGCTCGTCCCACACCATGGCGCGCTTGGCCTTCTCGCGCGACAGCACGGTCTCGCCGAAGCCGTTCTCGAGGTACTCGAGGGCGACCTTGACGGTCTCGCCGACGGCGACTTCGAGCTCGCCGGCTTCGTTACGGAACTGCTCGATGGGGATGATGCCCTCGGACTTCAGGCCGGCATTGATGACGACCACGTCCGAACGCACCTCGACCACGGTGCCGGAGACGATGGCGCCCGGCTTGAGCTTGGAGAGGGCGTTCTGGCTCTGCTCGAACAGTTCAGCGAAAGATTCAGTCATTGTTGGATACTCGGTTGGACACACGGGCCGGCGGCTCCGCCGCGACCCACCTGTTGGCGCCAAATGCGCGTGGGAATACCCCGCGCCATCGGGCGCGGGACCGTTTTCTGCCTGGGAAGTCGCCCCCGTGGGGACGGGATGCGCCGGGGGATCAGTCCTGGCGGGGCTGGCGGAGTTTTTCCGGCAGCACCGACAGCACGCGCTCGATCACCTCGGTGATGGGCGTGCCGGTGGAGTCCACGACCACCGCGTCGTCCGCGGGTTTCAGGGGCGCCACCGCACGACCGGCATCGCGCTCGTCGCGAGCGGCGATTTCGTGCAGCAGACTGTCAAGATTAACCGAAACCCCTTTTTCCTTCAACTGCTTATGACGCCTTTTGGCCCTTTCCTCGGCGCTGGCCGTCAGGAAGACCTTGTAGGGGGCGTCCGGGAAGATCACGGTGCCCATGTCCCGGCCGTCGGCCACCAGGCCAGGGGCGCGCCGGAACTTGTGCTGCAGGTCCACCAGGGCGGCCCGGACCGGGGGGTGGGCGGCAATGGCCGAGGCGGCCGCGCCGGCGGTTTCCATGCGCAGCTGGCGGGTGGCGTCCTTGCCGTTGACGATCACGTGGGGCTCGCCCGCCCCTTCGGTTTCGAAGCGGATCTCGGTGCGGGCGGCGCACTGGGCCACCGCCTCGGCGTCGCTCAGGTCCACGCCCTCCCAGGCCGCGGCCAGGCCCACGGCCCGGTACAGGGCCCCGGAGTCGAGGTAATGCCAGCCGAGGCGTTCGGCCACGGCGCGACTGATGGTGCCCTTGCCGGAACCGGAGGGGCCATCGATGGTGAGCACGGGGATGCGGGGCATGGCCGGGATTCTAGAGGATGGGCGGGGCCGCCCGCAGGCCGAAGCCGGCCGAGCGGGCCAATTCGAGGAAACCGGGGAAGGACGTGGCCACGTTGGCGCAGTCGCCGATGCGCACTTCGCCCGAAGCCAGCTGGGCGGCGATGGCCAGGCTCATGGCGATGCGGTGGTCGCCATGGCTGTCGGCCTGCCCGCCGGCCAGGCGGCCGCCGCGGATATGGGCCCCGTCCGGGGTTTCGGTGATGTCGGCGCCCAGGGCGCGCAGGGCCGTGGCCATGACGGCGATGCGGTCGGACTCCTTCACGCGCAGCTCGGCGGCACCGCTGACCCGGGTCTCGCCCTCGGCCAGGGCGGCGGCCACGAACAGGGCCGGGAACTCGTCGATCATGTCCGGCACCAGGGCTTCGGGCACGGCGATGCCGCGCAGGCGGGCGTGGCGCACCCGCAGGTCGGCCACCGGTTCGCCGCCCTGCTCGCCCGCGCTGGTTTCGGTGATGTCGGCGCCCATCAGTCGCAGCGCGGCCAGCAGGCCGGTGCGGCGCGGGTTCATGCCGACGCGGCGCAGCAGCAGGTCGGAGCCGGGCACCAGCGAGGCGGCGACCAGGAAAAAAGCCGCCGAGGAGAAATCGGCCGGCACGCGCACGTCGGTGGCGCGCAGGCGGTGGCCGCCCTCGAGGCGCGCCAGCCCGGGCGAAAAGCGCACCGGCCAGCCGAAGGCCGCGAGCATGCGCTCGGTGTAGTCGCGGGTCGGATGTGGTTCGTGCACCACCGTTTCGCCGCGGGCATACAGGCCCGCCAGCAGGACCGCGGATTTCACCTGCGCACTGGCTACGGGAAGTTCATAATCAATGGCTTGCAAGCCATAGCTTGCGTGGATTCTAAGTGGCGGCAGCCCGCCCTCGCGGGCCTCGATGCGGGCGCCCATCCGGCGCAACGGGTCGATCACGCGGCCCATGGGCCGGCGCGAGAGCGAGGCGTCGCCCACCAGTTCGCTGTCGAAGGCCTGGCCCGCGAGCAGGCCGGCGAGCAGGCGCATGCCGGTGCCGGCATTGCCGCAGTCGAGCGGGCCGGCGGCGGCGCGCAGGCCGTGCAGGCCGACGCCGGCCACTTGGCGCCGGCTCGGGCTGGGAGCTTCGATGCGCACCCCCAGCTGGCCGAAGATGGCGGCGGTGGCGCGGGTGTCCTCGCCCTCGAGGAAGCCCTCGATGCTCGACTCACCCTCGGCCAGGGCCGCCAGCATGACGGCGCGGTGCGACACCGACTTGTCGCCCGGCACGGTGAGTTCGCCGGTGAGCGGGCCGCCCTGCCCGGCCAGCCAGTCGAGGCGCGGGACGCTCATGCCAGCACCTCGTCGAGCGCCTGCAGCAGGCGGCGGTTCTCTTCGCGCGTGCCCACGGTGAGGCGCAGGCAGGTGGGCAGGCCGTAGCCCGCCATGGGCCGCGGCACCACGCCGCGCGCCACCAGCCCGGCTTCGATGGGCGCGGCCTCGCGGCCGAAGTCCACGAGCAGGAAGTTCGTCTGCGACGGCGACACGGCCAGTTCGCGCGCCAGCAGCGCGTCGGCCAGGGCCTCGCGCTCGGCGGCGTTGGCGCGGCGCACGTGTTCGACGTGGGCGCGGTCGGCCAGCGCGGCCTCGCAGGCGGCCAGCGCCGGGCCGTTGACGTTGAAGGATTCGCGCAGCCGCTCCATCACCGCCACCAGGCCCGGGGCGGCCAGCAGGTAGCCGGCGCGCAGCCCGGCCAGGCCGTGCGCCTTCGAGAAGGTGCGCGTGACCACCAGGTTCGGGAAGCGCGCCAGCAGGCGCACGGCCGAGGGCAGCGCGGGGTCGGTGACGTATTCGAGGTAGGCCTCGTCCACCACCACCAGGGTCGTGCGCGGCACGCGGGCCAGGAAGGCCTCGAAGGCCGCGCCGCTGAACCAGGTGCCGGTGGGATTGTTCGGGTTGGCGAGGTAGACCAGCCGGGCTTGCGGGGTGAGCGCGGCGGCAAGCGCATCAAGGTCGTGGCCGCGGGCCATGGCGTGGCCGGCCGGCAGCGCCTCGGCCAGCACCAGGCGCGCGCCCGCGGCCTGGGCGGCCAGCGCATACACGGCGAAGCCGTAGCGCGAGGCCACCACGTCCAGGCCGGGGCCGGCGAAGGCCTGGGCCAGCATCATCAGCAGTTCGTGCGAACCGTTGCCCAGCAGCACGCGCGCGGGCTCGAGCCCGTGGTGCGTGGCGATGGCGCGCCGGAGGTCGCCACCCAGCGGATCCGGGTAGCGGTGCACCTCGGCCAGCGCGGCGGCGGCCGCGGCGCGGGCCGCGGGGCTGGGGCCCAGGCTGTTTTCGTTCGAACCCAGTTCGACCAGGCCGGCGTGGGCGCGGCGCAGGGCCACGAGGTCCAGGCCCGGGTCGTAGGCCCGCAGGCGCTGGATGCCCGGCTGGGCCAGGGCGGCGAAAGCGGCCTCGTCCATGCTCAGAGCAGCGCCACCGGGTAGGACCCGAGGACCTTGATGTCGGTGGCGTACTCGCCCAGTTCGGCCAGCGCGTCGGCTACCGGGCCATCCTGCACGTGGCCACCGACGTCGATGAAGAAGGCGTACTGCCAGCGCCCGGTGTGCGCCGGGCGCGATTCGATGCGGTTCATGCTCACGCCGTGGCGCGCGAACGGGCTGAGCACGTTGTAGAGCGCGCCGGGCTGGTCACGCACGTAGACCAGCAGCGAGCTGCGGTCGTGGCCGCTGGGCGGGAACAGTTCGCGGCCCAGCACCAGGAAGCGCGTGGTGTTGTCCGGCCGGTCCTCGATGGGCCCGGCGATGGTCCTGAGGCCATACACGTGGCCGGCGTTCTCGCCGGCGATGGCAGCCGAGTCGTCGGCGCTGCGGGCGCGGCGCGCCGCCTCGGCGTTGCTTGAAACCGCGATCTTCTCGGCCTTCGGCAGGTGCTGGCGCAGCCAGGCCTTGGCCTGGGCCAGGGACATCGGGTGCGAATACACCCGCTCGATGTCCTCGAGCCGGCCGGTGCGCGACATCAGGTACTGGTGCACGGCCAGCTCGACTTCGCCGCAGATCTTCAGCGATGAGGTCAGGAACATGTCCAGCGTGGACTGGATGGTGCCCTGCCCCGAGTTCTCCACCGGCACCACGCCGAAATCGGCGTGCCCGGCCTCGACCTCCTGGAACACCTCCTCGATGCTGCCCAGCGGCAGGCCCTTGGCCGAATGGCCGAAGTGCTTGTGCAGGGCCTGCTGCGAGAAGGTGCCCTCGGGCCCGAGGTAGCCGACCTTCAGGGGCTCCTGCTGGGCCAGGCAGGCCGACATGATTTCCCGGAACAGCCGCAGCAGCACTTCGTCGCTGAGCGGGCCGTCGTTGCGGTCGAGCACCTGGCGCAGCACCTGCGCCTCGCGCTCGGGACGGTAGTAATCGACCGCGGCCTTGAGCGAGCCCTTGGCCTTGCCCACCTGGTGCGCCCAGCGGGCGCGCTCGGCGATCAGGGCCTGGATCTGGCGGTCGATGCCGTCGATGCGCTCGCGCACCTCCGACAGCACCGGCGGCGCCTTCGGGGCGGCCAGCTTGCGAGGTTTCCCCGGCGGCCTGGCGGGCGGCGGCTTGCGGCTGGGCATGGCTCAGCCGTGGCGCCGGGCGAAATCGGCCATGAAGTCCACCAGCGCCTGCACGCCCGCCTCGGGCATGGCGTTGTAGATCGAGGCGCGGATGCCGCCGACCGCGCGGTGGCCCTTCAGGCCCAGCAGGCCGGCCGCCTCGGCTTCCTTCAGGAAGGCCTTCTCGCGGGTTTCGTCGGGCAGGAAGAAGGGCACGTTCATCCACGAGCGCGCGGAGGGCTGCACGGTGTTGCGGTAGAAGCCGCCGGACCCGTCGATGGCCGAATACAGCAGCGCCGCCTTGCGGCCGTTGCGCTCGCCCATCGCGGTCGCGCCGCCCTGGGCCTTCACCCACTGCAGCACCAGGCCCAGCACGTACCAGGCGAAGGTGGGCGGGGTGTTGAACATCGAGTCGTTCCTGGCCTGGTTGAGCAGCTCGAAGATCGGCGGCAGCTCGCGGCCGTGCTTGCCCAGCAGGTCCTTGCGCACGATGGCGATGGCCAGGCCCGAGGGCCCCAGGTTCTTCTGGGCGCCGCCGTAGAGCACGCCGAAGCGCGACACGTCCATGGGCCGCGACAGGAAGTTCGAGGAGACGTCGGCCACCAGCGGCACGCCGCCGGCGTCGGGGATGTCGTGGAATTCGACGCCGTGGATGGTTTCGTTCGGGGTGTAGTGCAGGAAGGCGGCGTTTGGGTCCAGCTGCCAGCTTTCACGGGCCGGGATGCCGGTGTAGCCGCCGTCCTTGGCGCTGGCGGCCACCCGGGCCTTGAGCGAGGGCTTCATGTTCTCCAGCGCCTTCTCGCCCCAGTGGCCGGTGAGCACGAAGTCGGCGCCCTGCCCCGGGCCGGCCAGGTTCAGCGCCAGCAGCGCCGACAACGTGGTGGCGCCGCCCTGCAGGAACAGCACGTAGTAG
The DNA here is from genome assembly GCF_041913985.1 of Arenimonas sp. GTDB lineage: Bacteria > Pseudomonadota > Gammaproteobacteria > Xanthomonadales > Xanthomonadaceae > Arenimonas. The sequence continues at coordinate 41,542 of NZ_JAYSEG010000013.1, read as the reverse complement.
TCGTCCGGGATGGCCATCAGCTCGCGCAGGTCGCGCTCGGCGGCGGCGGCGCAGTCGATGAAGGCCTTGCCGCGGTGGCTGACCTCCATGACCGAGGCGCGCTCGCCCTGCCATTCCAGCAGTTCGGCCTGGACCTGGCGGAGCACGGGTTCGGGCAGCGCGGCCGGGCCGGCGCTGAAATTGAAGGCGCGTGACATGGGGAACACCTCGGGCAAGTCGTTGGGAAATTAGCACGGCGTCGCCGCGCCCCGGAAGACGATCACCCGACGATGCGCGCGGTCCCGGAGAGCAATTGCTCGAACTCTTCCGCCGGCAGCGCCGGCGAGAACAGGTAGCCCTGCCCGTACTGGCAGCCGATGGCCTGCAGGCGTTCGCGCTGGGCCGGGGTTTCGATGCCTTCCGCGGTCAGGGCCAGCCCCAGTTCCTCGGCGAAGCTGGTGATGGTGCGCACGATGGCGCGGTGGCGCGGGTTGGTCTCGATGTCGCGGATGAACACCTGGTCCATCTTCAGCGCATCGAAGGGCGAGGCCGCGAACGACTCCAGCGACGAATAGCCGGTGCCGAAGTCGTCCACCACCAGGCCCACGCCCAGGGCCTTGAGCGACAGCAGCCGCTGCTCGGCCTGGCCGCGGCCGGCGCGGAAGGCGGTTTCGGTCACCTCCAGGCGCAGCCGGTCGGGCGGGATGCGGTGCGCCTGCAGCAGGCCAAACACCTCCTCGACGATCTCGGGGGAGACCATCTGGCCCTCGTCGACGTTGACGTTCATGGCCAGGCCGGCGAAATCGGGCACGCGCCCGCGCCACTCGCCGAGCTGCCGGCAGGCCTCGCGCAGCACCCAGGCGTCGAGGTCGACGATCAGGCCGGTTTCCTCGGCCAGCGGCAGGAAGTCGGCGGGCGTGAGCAGGCCGCGGCGCGGGTGCCACCAGCGCACCAGGGCCTCGGCGCCCACCAGTCGCCCGGTCGCGAGCTCGACGATGGGCTGGTAGTGCAGCCGGAACTCGGCGCGCTCGAAGGCCAGGCGGAAGTCGGTTTCCAGCTGCAGCCGGCTCAGCGCCTCCTGGTGCATGCCCTCGTCGAACACCACGAAGCCCGACTTGCCGCCGGCCTTGGCCCGGTACATGGCGGTGTCGGCGTCGCGCAGCACCTGGTCGGGCGATTCGTACTCGCGCCGCCCCACCACGATGCCCACGCTGGCCGAGGAGAACACCTGCTGCCCGCCCACGTCGAAGGGCTGCTCGAACAGGCTGATCACGGCCCGGGCGATGCCGATGGCGCGGTCGCGGTCGCAGTATCCGTCCGGCAGCAGGGTGAACTCGTCGCCGCCGTAGCGCGCGATCAGCACGTCCTTGAGCAGCGAGTCCTCGAGCCGGCGGGCGATCTGCACCAGCAGGCGGTCGCCGGCGCCGTGGCCGAGGCTGTCGTTGACCCACTTGAAGCCGTCCAGGTCGAGGAACAGCACGGCATAGGACGGGTCGCCGGCCCGGCTGGCCTCGAGCATGGCCCCCGCCAGCCGCTGGTTGAACAGCATGCGGTTGGGCAGGCCGGTGAGCGGGTCGTGGGTGGCGTGGTAGCGCAGGCGCTCCTCGGCCTCGCGCTGGCGGGTGATGTCGAGCACGGTGCCGGTAAGGTGCTCCACCCCGTCCAGCTCCACCGGGCCGATGCTCACCTTCACGTGCACGCGCCGGCCTTCCCGGTGCAGCAGCACCGAGTCGAAGTCGGGGGCCACGGGGCGGCCGGCTCGGCGGTCCTGGTCGCGCCGCTCGGACTGGCCCACGGCGTCGGGCGCCATGATCTCGCGGTAGTCGCGCCCCACCAGTTCCGCCTCGTGGTAACCCAGCATCTGGGCGAAGGCCTGGTTGGCGTAGGTGTACCGGTCGCCGGCCATGATGAACACGCCCACCTGGCTGTGTTCGACCAGGGTGCGGTACTTGCTCTCCGAGCGCAGCAGCGCCTGCTGCATGGCGTGGCGCTGGTCCACGTCGAGCACCGAGCCGGTGAAATGCAGCGGCCGTCCGGCCTCGTCGCGCACCACCAGCACGCTGGCGCTGACCCATTTCTCGCGCCCGTCCCGGCAGCGCACCTTGGTTTCGTGGTTGCTGAAGGCGCCCTCGCGCAGCGCCGTGGCCACCAGGTGCTGGCGCTCCGTTGGGTCGACGTACACCTCGAGCATGTCGCCCACGGCGGCCTTCATCTGCTCCACGCTGTCGTAGCCCAAGATGGCCGCCAGCACCGGGTTGACCTCCATGATCCGGCCGTCGAGCCCGGTGCGGAACAGGCCGGCCGGCGAGTGTTCGAACAGCTCGCGGTAGCGCTGCTCGGCCTCGGCGACGGCGCGCTGGCGGGCGCGGTCCTCGGTGACGTCGCGCAGCGTGCCGGTGGAGGCGATGTCGCCCTGGTATTCCACCGCGTCGGCGCGCACCTCGCACAGGATCACCTCGCCGCCCTTGCGCCGCAGCCGGATCTCGTACACCTGCGGTTCGCGCGAGCCGGCCTCGCGCTCGGCGCGCCGGGCGGCCTGCGCGGGCAGGTCGGTCGGGTCCACCAGGGCCATGTACTCCATGCCGGTGAGCTCGCCCACCGGGTAGCCCAGGATGCGGCCCATGGCCTCGTTGGCGAACAGCACGCGCCCGTGCTGGATCAGGAACACGCCCTCGCGGCTGGTTTCCACCAGTACCTGGTAGAGCGCCTGCGACTGCCGCAGCGCCTGCTCGGCCCCGACCTGGGCGGTGATGTCCACCAGCGAACCTTCGAAGAACAGCACCTGGCCGGACTCGCCGAGGATGGCGCGGCTGTTCTCGCTGACCCAGATCACCGTGCCGTCGCGGCGCCGCACCTGGGCGCGCTCGCGCTCCAGGCGCTCGCCCGCCAGCAGGCGCGCATGCACGCGGGCGCCGTGCGCGGGGTCGACGTAGATCGCGGCCGCGTCCCGGCCGCGTTCCGACAGCAGTTCGGCCGGCGAGGCGAAACCCAGGATGCGCGCCATCGCCGGGTTCACGTCCAGGAAGCCGCCGCCCGGCAGGCTGCGGTAGATGCCCTCGGAAGCGGCCAGGTAGAGCGAGCGGTAGAAGCCGTCCGGCACCACGGCCTCGGGCCGGGGCGCCGCCGCTTCGTCGGGGTCGAGGTGGACCAGGCAGAACACCACGGTCTCGTCGCCGTCGCGCGCGAATTCCACGCTCAGGTGGCCCGGGCGCAGGCGGCCGTCGGCGCAGGCCAGGGTCATGGGCAGGGCCACGGCACGCTGCTCGGCGCGCAGCACGCTCCAGATGCGGGCTCGGAAAGCCGGGTCGGGCCACAGGCCGATCTCGATCGGCAGCCGGCCTGTCACCTGTTCGCGACGGTAGCCGGTGCTACGCTCGAACGCCGCGTTGACGCCGAGGAACACGCCGTCGCTGGCACGCATCACCGCCACCACGCTGGTGGATGATTCGAACGCCTCGGCCAGGCGCATCCTTTTTCCCCCAGGACCCCTCTGTCCGGAGTATAGCCACCCCCACTGCCCCGACCACGGGGCCCCGGAGCCCGCCATGCGCCGATTCGACTACCCCGCCCCGCCGCCGTCCGAGATCACGCCCGAGCCCGTGTACCGGGCCCGCCGCCAGTTGCTCGGCCTGGGCCTGGCCAGCCCGCTGCTGGCGCTGGCCGGCTGCGCCGGGGCCGAGGACGCCGCGCCCGCCGCGGCCCCCGCCGCCGCCACCGACAGCCCCGACGGTTTCCGCACCGCCGAAGCCCTGACGCGCTGGGAAGACGTGACCAGCTACAACAACTTCTACGAATTCGGCACCGGCAAGGCCGACCCGGGCCGCAACGCCCACACGCTCAAGCCCGCGCCCTGGGCGGTGGTGGTGGGCGGCGAGGCCGAGGTCACCGGCACCTTCGGGCTGGAGGACTTCCTGCGCCCGCACGCCGTGCAGGAGCGCATCTACCGGCTGCGCTGCGTCGAGGGCTGGTCGATGGTGGTGCCCTGGCAGGGCGTGCCGCTGGGCGAGCTGCTCAGGCGCTTCAAGCCCACCTCGCGGGCCAAGTACGTGGCCTTCACCACGCTGGCCGACCCGGTGCAGATGCCGGGCATCCGCTTCCCGGCGCTGGACTGGCCCTACCGCGAGGGCCTGCGCATGGACGAGGCCATGAACCCGCTCACGCTGCTGGCCACCGGCCTGTACGGCAAGCCGCTGCCGAACCAGAACGGCGCGCCGCTGCGGCTGGTGGTGCCGTGGAAATACGGCTTCAAGAGCATCAAGTCGATCGTGCGCATCGACTTCACCGAACAGATGCCCGACACCAGCTGGAACCTGGCCCAGCCCTCCGAGTACGGCTTCTATTCGAACGTGAACCCGGACGTGGACCACCCGCGCTGGAGCCAGCGCAGCGAACGCCGCATCGCCGGCGAGGGCAACCGCGTGTTCGCCGAGCGCATCGCCACCCTGCCCTTCAACGGCTACGCCGAACAGGTGGCCGCGATGTATTCGGGCATGGACCTGCGCAAGTGGTTTTAGCCGCCCGCCGCACCGACTGGCGCTGGGTCGGGCTCAAGGCGCTGGCGCATGCGCTGGCGCTGTGGCCCCTGGCCTGGCTGGTGAAGGCGGTGGCGGAAGACGGCCTGGGCGCCGACCCGGTGGCCGCCATCACCCACTTCACCGGCGACTGGGCCCTGCGCCTGCTGCTGCTGGGCCTGGCGCTGACGCCGCTGCGGCGCCTGCTCGGCCAGCCCTGGCCGCTGCGGTTCCGGCGGCTGGTGGGACTGTATGCCTTCTTCTACGCCTGCCTGCACCTGGCCACCTACCTGGTGCTCGACCTGGGCGGGTTCTGGGCGCAGGTCTTCGACGACATCGTGAAGCGGCCCTACATCACCGTGGGTTTCACCGCCTGGCTGCTGCTGGTGCCGCTGGCGCTCACTTCGACCCGCGGCTGGATGCGCCGCCTGGGCCGGCGCTGGGGCCAACTGCACAAGGCCGTGTATGCCGCCGGCGTGCTGGCGGTGCTGCATTTCCTGTGGCTGGTGAAGTCGGACCTGCGCGAACCGGCGATCTACGCCGCCGTCCTGGTCGTCCTGCTCGGGCTTCGCCTTTGGTGGCGGCTGCGCCGCCCGGTGCCTCAGGGCGCGTAGACCAGCAGCGCCGTCATGGCCGCCGCCAGCACGGTGGCGGCGGCAATCAGCCACCACAGCGCGCCCGGGTCGCGCGCCGGCGCTTCCGGCGCCGCCGGCTCGGGGCCGGGCGCCGGGTCGCGGGCGACGGGCACGTTCACCGCCGCCAGGGTTTGCGTGTGGGTGGACGCCGCGGGTTTGCCGGCGCCGCCCTGGCCGCGCAGCGGCAGGCCCGGGGCTTCGAGCACGAAGCGGTGCTGCTCCACCACCAGCTGGTCGCCCGGCGACAGCACCGCGTCGCGCACCGGCACGCCGTTCACCAACGTGGATTCGCCGCCATTGCCGACGGCGCGCAGCACCACCCGGTCGCCGTGCAGTTCCACCACGGCGTGGCGGTCGGCGATGGCCGGGTCGTCCAGGCGGATGTCGGCCGAGGGCGCGCGGCCCAGCGTGCGCGGCTCGGTGAGGGTGTAGCTGCGGCCGAAGTGCTGGCCGCTCAGGCCGCGCAGCACCACGCGGGCGGCGGCCACGCGCTGGGCTTCGTTCATGGCGGCCGGTGCCGAGGCCGGGATGCGTCGGTCGATGGCCGGCTCGTCGTCGGCCCGCACCACCACCCGCAGCTTGTCCAGGCAGACCAGGTCGCCGGGGCGCAGCTGCGCCAGGCGCTGCACCGGCCGCGCATTGAGGTGCACGCCGGGTGCGCCGCCCGGCACGCGCAGCCACAGGCCGCGGCGGTCGCTGGTGAAACTGGCGTGGTGGGCGGCCAGGCCGCTGCCCGGCAGGCTCACCCGCAGGCCGGCGCGGCTGCCCACGGCGACTTCGCCCTGCAGGGGCACGTTCGGGTGTTCGCCGTTGGGAAACGTCAGTTGCATCCGGGGTCCTCCGGCCGCGAATCTAGCATGGCTGCCATCGCACGCACCCTTGGTGGATACGGCAAAGCCAAGCAGAATAGGCCGTCCAGGAGGACCCCATGTCCCACATCGACATCCGCCGCAAGCACACCCGCACGCTCAAGGACGCCCGCGCCGCCATCGAACGCGTCGCCGAGCACCTCGCCGAGAAGTTCGACGTCGAATACGGCTGGGACGGCAACACCATGGAATTCTCGCGCGGCGGCGTCGACGGCCACATCGCCGTGTCGGCCAAGGAAGTGCACGTGACGGCGCAGCTGGGCTTCCTGCTGGGCGCGATCAAGGGCCCGATCGAGCGCGAGATCCACCTGTCCCTCGCCCGCGTGTTGGGCTCGGCCCCGCGCCGCTGGGATGGGGTTCGCCGGCGAACAGCCGGCGCGACACCTCGCGCTCGCGGTGGCCGATCGCTTCCAGGAACTCCCCCGCCCCGCCCAGCGCGTCGAAGGCGGAAAAACCGCGCTCCAGGAAACCCTGCAGCTCCGACAGCCCGGCCGCCTTCGCGGGCAGGCGCGAAGCGCGGAGGAGCTTGTAGACGCCATGCTTCTTCACCACCGCGTCCAGCGTCCAACCCACGCCCAGGATCAGTTCGATCTGGTGCCGGCGCAGCCGAGGGCAGCCCGCCGCGCGGTAGGCCGCGGCGTAGTCCTCCACCGTGATCGCCGCGGCAGGACGGGGCCGGGCCGCCAGCGCCCCGGCCATGCGCAGGTCGAAGGCGTGGCTGAGCACCGCCAGTTCGATCGCGTCGGTCGCCGCCACCAGCAGCGTGTCGGGCAGCAGGCGGGCCATGAGCGGCAGCACGCGCGCCACGTCGCGATCGCGGCCGGAGAAGTCGCGCTCGCCGTAGAGGTCGGTCAGGAAGAACTCCGCGGCCGGGCGCATGCGCGGGTTGGCCAGGAAGTCGCGGAAGCTGTCGGCCAGCCGCCGCGCCTGCCAGGCACGAAGCAGCGGCAGCGTGGCCAGGCGGTTGCGCGGCTCGCGCACCGGGTCGTTCACCGCCTGCTGCCAGGCCAGCCGCAGGCCCAGACGGTGGCGCTGCAGTGCGTGGCTCATGGCCGCGGCACCGGGGAAAGCAGGGCGTGGAAAGCGCTGGAAAGGTTCACACTTGGGGAAGGGCCGGAGCGGCTACAATCGCCGCAGTTTCGCAGGAGTTCCCCCTAGCATGCTCGTTCTGCAGCCCGCCCGGAAGCGCCAACCGCCCAGCCAGGGCCGCATCGGCCTGGCCATCGCCGGCGGCGGGCCCATCGGCGGCATGTACGAGCTGGGCGCCCTGCGCGCGCTGGACGTGGCGCTCGAAGGCCTCGACCTGACCCGGCTCGAGGTCTACGTCGGCGTGAGCTCGGGCGCCTTCCTGGCGGCGGGCCTGGCCAACCGGCTCGACACCGCCGAGATGTGCCGCATCTTCATCACCGGCGACAGCGACCAGGTGAAGTTCCAGCCGCAGATGTTCCTGCGCCCGGCCTTCATGGAATACGTGCGCCGCGCCGCCGCCGTGCCGCGCCTGGCCTTCGACTGGTGGAAGGACCTGCTCACCGACCCCACCGGTTCGCACCTGAGCGAGCTGGTGGGCCGCTTCGGCGGCGTCATCCCGACGGGCCTGTTCGACAACCGCGGCATCGAACGCTTCCTGCGCCAGGTGTTCACCATCCGCGGCCGCAGCAACGACTTCCGAGAGCTGGCCGCCAAGCTCTACGTGGTGGCGGTGGACCTCGACAGCGGCGAGGCCGTGCGCTTCGGCAGCGAGGGCTGGGACGACGTACCCATCTCGCGCGCCGTGCAGGCCAGCTCGGCCCTGCCCGGCCTGTACCCGCCGGTGGACATCCGCGGCCACCATTTCGTCGACGGCGCCCTGCGCCGGACCATGCACGCCTCGGTGGTGCTCGACCATGGCATCGACCTGATGCTGGGCGTGAACCCGTTCGTGCCCTTCAACGCCAAGACCGCCGGGCGCCCGCCCGAGGGCATGGCCAAGCTGTCCGAGGGCGGCCTGCCGGTGGTGCTGTCGCAGACCTTCCGCACCTTGCTGCAGTCGCGCATGCGCGTGGGCCTGGAGAAGTACGCGGAACGCTACCCCGACGTCGACCAGGTCGTGTTCGAACCCAACGAGGACGACGGCGAGATGTTCTTCACCAACGTCTTCAGTTACTCCTCGCGCCAGCGCGTCTGCGAGCATGCCTTCCGCTCCACGCTCAACGACCTGCGCCGGCGCCGCGCCGAGCTGGCGCCGGTGCTGGCCAGGCACGGGCTGCGCCTGCGCGACGAAGTGCTCGACAACCCCGCCGCCTCGATCATGGACGGCCTGGGCCTGGCCCCGGCGCCCACCGAAACCACCGCCCGCCTGCGCCGTGCGCTCGACGACGTGGAGGTGCTGGTGCGCACCCGCCGGCCCAACCGCCGCCGCGCCGCCACGCCGCGCCCGCGCTGAACCAGGAACCGCCGCGCAATGGTGTGAAAACTCTAGACACGCCGCGCAGATTGGCGCCACCTGGGCGCCTTCGCCCACCCCAGACACCCCGGAGTCGAGACACCATGGCCAAGCTGAAGAAGACCGCCCGCGCCAAGGCCGCCAGCGCCAAGCGCCCGAAGTCCGCCAAGCCCGCCGACCTGCAGGCCAAGGCCGAGCAGATGTCGCGTTCGATCGTCGGCTCCGCGCAGCAGATCTGGATGGCCGGCATGGGCGCCTTCCACCGCGCCCAGGGCGAGGGTTCGAAGATGTTCGAGGCCCTGGTCAAGGAAGGCATGAGCATCGAGCAGACCACCCGCAAGCTGGCCACCGGCAAGGTCGACGCCGTGCGCGACGCCGTCGAGGACCGCGTGGGCGTGGTGCGCGAGCGCGCCGTGGACACCTGGGACCGCCTCGAGAACGTGTTCGAGAGCCGCGTGCAGCGCGCCCTCAACCGCCTCGGCGTGCCGGGCCGCGAGGACCTGGCCGAGCTCACCAAGCGCGTGAACGAACTCAACGCCGAACTGCGCAAGCTGTCCAAGCCCGCGGCGGCGCGCCCCGCCAAGGCCGCGGCCAAGCCGGCCCGCAAGCCGGCGGCCAAGAAGCCCGCCGCGAAGAAGCCGGCCGCCCGCAAGCCGGCCAAGTCGCCGCGCAAGGCCGCGCTGCCCAAGGCCCCCAAGCCGGTGGCGCCGCAGGGCGAGTGATCCCCCTCTTGTCCGCCAGCCGCTGACGGAACCCGTTCGCTCCCTCCCCTTGCGGTTTCCTGCTGGCGGACATCTTCTCCAGGCAAAGGCCCGGCTCACGCCGGGCCTTTTGCTTTCCGGGCCTTGGCGGGCGGGTTTCCGCGTTATCCTCTGCACCCCCTTGTCCCCCAGCAGAGTGTCCGGATGTTCGGTTCCAGCCCCCTGATCGCCGCCGTCGTCGCCACCGCGGCCGCCCTGCTCGCCAGCAGCTGGTGGTTCGGCGTCCATCGCCGCCGCCTGGCGGAAACGCGGGCCGGCGTGCAGGCCCTGGCCGGCATGAAGTGGCGCGAATGCGCCGGCCTGGTGCTGCAGGCCATGGCCGAGAAGGGTTACGCCGAACTGCCCTCCAGCCGCCAGCCGGGTGACGGCGGCGCCGAGTTCCTGCTGGTCAAGGACGACGAGCGCTGCCTGCTTGGCTACAAGCATGGCACCGCCTACCGCCTGGGCGAGGCGAACGTGCGCGATTTCGCCAACGCGGTGCAGCTGCAGGGCGCCGGCAGCGGCATCCTGGTGACGCTCGGCAGCGCCGAGGGTTTCGCCCGCGACCTGGCCCGCCGCTACGGCGTGGACCTGATGGACGGCCGCAGCCTGTGGCCGCAGGTCGAACCCTTCGCGCCGCCGGGCATGGTGGCGGCCATCCGCGACCAGGCCGCGCGCGAGATCCGCAAGGGCCAGCGCCTCGGCATGGCCGGCAGCGTGGTGCTGGGCCTGCTGGTGTTCGCGGGCGGTTACCTGGCCTCCCGGCCCGCGGCCGTCGAGCCGGCGCCATCCGCCGTGGCCGCGCCTGCCGCCAGCCCCCCCGACGCCGAAGCCGGCGTGGAAGCTCCGGCGGATGCCGAAGCCGCCGCCGACGCCGCGCCGCGTTTCGCCGACGAAGCCTCGCAGCAGGCCGACGCGGCCCTGCGCGAACTCGAGGAAGTGGCCAAGCTGACCGAACAGGAGCGCATGCAGCGACGCCTTGCCGCCGCCACCGAAGTCTCGGAGCTCGAGCAGGCCGAGAACGCGATCTGGTCGACCCAGTCGACCCTGGTGATCCGCATGGTCGACGCCGACGGCATCGACACCGGCCTGGTGAACGAGGCCTGCGCCATCCTCGTCAAGTACGAGGAACTGCGCTACACCCGCCTGCAGCTCGAGCCGCCCAGCGACTCCACCGCACCGGTGCGGTGGAGGCAGTGCCAGTAAGCCTTACCAGTGCACGCCGCGCATCAGCGCGGCGAACGCCACCTGCTCGTTGGTCGGCTTTTCGTCCTTGAGCGCCTTGCGGTCGCCCTTGGCGGCGGCCGAATCCGGGAACATCTCGAACGCGGTGTTCATGATCACCTCGTAGGCCTTCGGCACCAGCGCGTTGAGCGTGGCGGCGAAGATGCCCATGCGGGTGGCCACGCGGCTCGGGCGCTCGATGATGGCCTTCACCACCAGGTCGGCGGCCTCCTCGGGCGTGAGCGTGGGCACCGAGTCGTACATCTTGGTGGGCGCGATCATCGGCGTCTTCACCAGCGGCATGTTGATGGTGGTGAAGGCGATGTTCTTGCCGCTGAACTCGGCCTGGGCGCAGCGGCTGAAGGCGTCGAGCGCGGCCTTGGAGGCCACGTAGGCCGAGAAGCGCGGCGAGCTGGCCAGCACGCCGATCGAGCTGATGTTGATGACGTGGCCGCGGCGGCGGTGGGTCATGGCCGGCAGGAAGCCCATGATCAGGCGCAGGCAGCCGAAGTAGTTCAGCTGCATCGTGCGCTCGAAGTCGTGGAAGCGGTCGTAGCTGAGCTCGATGGAGCGGCGGATCGAGCGGCCGGCGTTGTTGACCAGGATGTCCACCGCCTTGTGCTCGGCCAGCACCGTGGCCACCAGCTGGTCGCAGCTGGCCATGTCGGTGAGGTCGCAGGTGTAGGCCCAGCACTTGCCACCGGCGGCGATGATCTCGTCGCGGGTCTTGAACAGCTCCTCCTCGCCGCGGGCGACGATGATGACCTTGGCGCCGGCTTCGGCCACCTTGAGCGCGCTGGCCTTGCCGATGCCCGAGGAGCCGCCGGTGATCAGCACCACCTTGTTGGCCACGTGGCCGCGCAGGGTGCGGTCGACGAACAGGTCCGGGTCGAGGTGGCGCTCCCAGTAGTCCCAGATGCGCCAGGCGTAGCTGTCGAGCGCCGGCACCGAGATCTTGCTGCCCTTGAGGGCGCGCTCGACCACGCGGGTGTCGAAGCGCGTCGGGTAGGTGATGAAGGCCAGCGTGGCCGGCGGCAGCTTCAGGTCGCGCAGCATCATGTTGGTGAAGCGCTTGACCGGCGGCAGGTTGGTGACCGCGCTGCGCACCGCGCCCGGCACCACGGCCAGCATGCGGGCGTCCAGGCGCATGGTCATCTCGGGCGCATGGGCGGCGCGGCAGAAGGTGTTCATCAGCTCGCCGAAGCGCATCGGCTCCGGGTCCACCAGGTGGAAGCACTGGCCATCCAGGCCCTTCTTGTGGGCGATGTGGTCCATGGCGTCGGCCACGAAATCCACCGGCACCACGTTGATGCGGCCACCCTCGATGCCCAGCGTGGGCACCCACTGCGGCAGCGCCTGGCGCATCTTCTTGATGAGCGTGAACAGGTAGTAGGGGCCGTCGATCTTGTCCATCTCGCCGGTCTTCGAGTGACCGATGACCATGGACGGGCGGTAGATGCGGAACGGCACCTTGCACTCCTTGCGCACGATGCCCTCGGACTCGTGCTTGGTGCGCAGGTAGGGGTCCTTGAGCCCCTCGGCCTCCTCGAACATGTCCTCGCGGAACACGCCCGGATACAGGCCGGCGGCGGCGATGGAACTGGTGTGGTGGAAGCAGCCGGCCTTGAGCGCCGCGGCGAGTTCGACGGCGTTGCGGGTGCCGTCGATGTTGGCCACCTGCTGCGAGGCCGCGTCGGCCGACAGGTCGTAGATGGCGGCCAGGTGGAAGAAGTGCTGGATCTTGCCGTGCAGCGCCTTGATCTTCGCCGGCGCCAGGCCGAGCTTCGGCTTGGACAGGTCGCCGGTGACCACCACGATGCGCTTGCGGTCCCAGCCCATGGAGGTGGCGATGGCGTCGAGCTTCTTCTCCGAGCCCTTGCGCACCAGCACGTGCACGGTGCCCCTGCGCTTGAGCAGGTTGCTGACCAGGAAACGCCCGATGAAACCCGTGGCGCCGGTGACGAAATATGCCATGACAACTCCCCTGCCCTTGGATGAGCGCCGGCCTGGGCGGCCGGGCGAATGCGACTAACTTGCCAGAGCGCCGTTGCGCCGGCAAACACCGCGTTGACCGCCCCCGGGGGCCGTGCTATCACCTCGGCTTCAACTTCGGGGAAACACCAGATGGCCGACCTGAAAGCCCAGTTCCAGAAAGCCGCCCAGGACGTGATGAGCCTGCCGGACCGGCCCGACAACGACACCATGCTGCGCCTGTATGCCCTCTACAAGCAGGGCTCCGAGGGCGACGTCAGCGGCCCCAAGCCGGGCTTCTTCGACTTCGTCGGCACCGCCAAGTACGAGGCCTGGGAAAAGCTGGCCGGCACCAAGCCCGAGGACGCGATGAAGAAGTACGTCGACCTCGTGAAGAAACTGCGCGGCTGACGCCGCCGATGGCCAGGCAGACCCGCCAGCGCATCCTCGACGCCTCCCTCGCCATGTTCAACGAACAGGGCGAGCCGAACGTCACGACCAACCACATCGCCGACGAGCTGGAGATCAGCCCGGGCAACCTGTACTACCACTTCCGCAACAAGGACGACATCATCGAGCAGCTGTTCGCGCGCTACGAGGAGCGCATGGACACGGCCCTGGTGGCGCCCGAGGGCCGGCTGCGGGACCTGGAGGACATCTGGCTGCAGCTGCACCTGGTGTTCGAGGCCATCTGGGACTACCGGTTCCTGTACCGCGACCTGGTGGACATCCTCAGCCGCAACCGGCGCCTGCGCCTGCGCTTCGCCCGCATCCTCAAGCGGGCCGCCGACAACGCCACCTCCGGCATGCGCGGCCTGGTCCAGGCCGGGGTCATGCGCGCCTCGGCCGCCGAGGTCGAGGCCACGGCCACCAACATCCTGGTGCTGGCCACCTTCTGGCTCAACTACGCCAGCGTGCGCGGCGACCGGGACGAGCACGAGGCCATCCGCCGGGGCATCGTGCAGGTGATGATGCTGCTCTCGCCCCTGCTGCGGGACGCCGAGCGGCTGCACCTCAATAACCTCACCCAGGCCTACCTGGACTGAGGCCCGGGGCCCCGGCCCGACCCAAACGCTTGTATTGCAAGCCGTTTTGGACTCGGCTATACTTCCGCTTCTTTATCGCCCCAACCCCTTTAAGGAATTGCCATGAAAGTGCTTTCGTCCCTGAAGTCGGCGAAGACCCGCCATCGCGACTGCAAGGTCGTGCGCCGCCGCGGCAAGGTCTTCGTGATCTGCAAGTCCAACCCGCGTTTCAAGGCCCGCCAGCGCTGAGCGCAGGCCGCCACCGGGTTACCGCGAAGACGCCGGCGAAAGCCGGCGTTTTCCGTTCCAGGCCCCGGAAAACCGCCATGGCGCGCCCCCGCCGGTTTTGCGATGATTCCGGGCCCGGCCGTCATCCCGACGGCCTTCGCGGAGGTGCACCATGAAGGCCCTGACCCTTTCCCTGGCGCTCGCTGCCGGCCTGCTGCTGCAGGCGCCGGCATCCGCCGACACCCTGCTCGTGGACCGCGTGAAGGCCGAAACCCAGGCCATGCCGGCCCGCGGCCAGTCCATGGCCCAGGTGGAAGCCAGCTTCGGCGCCCCCGAGCGCAAGCACGCCGCCGTCGCCGGCCCCGGCGACAGCAAGCACAACCCGCCGATCACCCGCTGGGACTACGCCGGTTTCTCGGTGTATTTCGAGCACAGCCACGTCGTCGACGCGGTGGCCGCCAAGGCCAGCCCGAACGAGATCGGCCCCAAGCCCGTCCAGTAAACAAGAATGTCCGAACTCCAGCGCTTCCCGGCGGAATGGGAACCCCAGTCCGCCGTCCTGATCGCGTGGCCGCACGAAGGCACCGATTGGGCCGACCGGCTCGCCCAGGTCGAACAGACCTACGTCGCCCTCGTGGCCGCCATCACCCGCTTCCAGGCCGCGCTGGTCTGCGTGGCCGGCCCCGCCCTGCGCGAGCGCGCCACCGCCCTGCTCGGCTCGGCCGGGGTGGACCTGGCCAGGGTGCGTTTCTTCGAGGTCGAGTACGACGACACCTGGCTGCGTGACTCCGGCCCCATCACCCTGCGCGAGGGCGCGGGCTTCCGCCTGCTCGACTTCCACTTCACCGCCTGGGGCGGCAAGTTCGAAGCCGGGCTGGACGACCAGCTGGTGGGCAAGCTGCACGCCGCCGGCGTGTTCGGCGCCGCCGCGCACCAGCGCATCGACTTCGCGCTCGAAGGCGGCGGCATCGAAACCGACGGCCAGGGCACCCTGCTCAGCACCTGGCGCTGCCTGCACGAGCGGCACCCGGGCAAGTCGCGCGAAGAGATCACCCGCATCCTCGAACAAGCGCTGGTGCAGTCGCGCACGCTCTGGCTCGAGCACGGCTACCTCGAGGGCGACGACACCGACGCCCACATCGACACCCTGGCGCGCTTCGCCGCGCCCGACGCCATCGTCTTCCAGGCCTGCGACGACCCGGCCGACGGCCACTACCACGAGCTCACTGCCATGGCCGGCGAACTCGCCGCCCTGCGCACGCGCGACGACCAGCCCTACCGCCTGTTCCCGCTGCCCTGGGCCCAGCCCATCGTCGACGACGGGCGCCGCCTGGCGGCCTCGTACGCCAATTTCCTCATCATCAACGGCGCGGTGCTGATGCCGGCCTATGGCGACCCGGCCGACGGCCCCGCCGCCGCCGTGCTCGCCGCCGCCTTCCCCGGCCGCGAAATCGTGCCCGTGAACTGCCGCCCGCTGATCTGGCAGAACGGCAGCCTGCACTGCGTCACCATGCAACTTCCGGAAGGCCTGCTGGCATGAACAAGAAGACCCTGAGCGTCGCCCTGGTGCAGGACCGCGACCACGGCAGCGTCGAGGCCAACCTGGCCAACATCGAGGCCCGCGTGGCCGAGGCCGCCGCCCGTGGCGCCAAGCTGGTGCTGCTGCAGGAACTGCACAACGGCGCCTACTTCTGCCAGCACGAGGCCACCACGGAATTCGACCGCGCCGAACCCATCCCCGGCCCGAGCACCGAGCGCCTGGGCGCGCTGGCGCGCAAACACGGCGTGGTGCTGGTGTCCTCGCTGTTCGAGCGCCGCGCCGCCGGCCTGTACCACAACACCGCGGTGGTGTTCGAAGCCGACGGCTCCATCGCCGGCAAGTACCGCAAGATGCACATCCCCGACGACCCGGGCTTCTACGAGAAGTTCTACTTCACCCCGGGCGACCTGGGCTTCGAGCCCATCGATACCTCGGTCGGCCGCCTCGGCGTGCTGGTGTGCTGGGACCAGTGGTACCCGGAGGCCGCGCGCCTGATGGCGCTGGCCGGCGCCGACCTGCTGCTCTACCCCACCGCCATCGGCTGGGACCCGGACGACGCGCAGGACGAGAAGGACCGCCAGCGCGGCGCCTGGATGCTCAGCCACCGCGGCCACGCCGTGGCCAACGGCCTGCCGGTGCTCAGCTGCAACCGCGTCGGCCACGAGCCCTCGCCGCTCGGCGCCTCCGGCATCCGCTTCTGGGGCAGCAGCCACGTGCTGGGCCCGCAGGGCGAATTCCTGGCCGAGGCCGGCACCGACGAGGCCACGATCCTGATGGCCGAAGTGGACCTGGGCCGCAGCGAACAGGTGCGCCGCATCTGGCCCTTCCTGCGCGACCGGCGCATCGACGCCTACGGCGACCTGCTCAGGCGGTACCGCGATTGAATACTTCCGATAGCGCCGTGCCCCACGGCCTGCACGACCAGCCCCACGCCATCGTCGAACGCGACGGCGTGCGCTACACCCTGCTCGGCACCGCGCACGTGTCGCAGGCCAGCGTGGACGCGGTGAACGCCGCGCTCGCCAGCGGCCACTTCGACACCATCGCCGTCGAGCTCGACGAGCAGCGCCACCGCGCCCTGACCGACCCCGACGCGCTCTCGAAGCTGGACCTGTTCCAGATCCTGCGCGAGGGCAAGACCGGCCTCGTCGCCGCGAACCTCGCGCTGGCGGCCTACCAGCGCCGCCTGGCCGAGCAGCTCAAGGTCGAACCCGGCGCCGAACTCAAGGCCGCCGCCACCGGCGCCGCCGAACGCGGCCTGCGCCTGGCGCTGATCGACCGCGACGTCGGCATCACCCTGCGCCGCGCCTTCGGCGGCCTGGGCTTCTGGGGCCGCACCAAGCTCATCGCCGGCCTCGGCGCCAGCCTGCTGGCCGACGAAACGGTGGAAGCCGACGAGATCGAGCGGCTCAAGAAAGGCGACTTCCTCGAGGCCAGCTTCGGCGAATTCGCCGCCGGCAGCCCGCCGCTGTACCAGGCGGTCATCGCCGAGCGCGACCGCTTCATGGCGCAGCGCCTTCGCCAGGTGGGCGCCGAAGGTGGCAGGAAGGTGCTGGCGGTGGTCGGCGCCGGCCACCTCAAGGGCCTGGCCGAACACCTGCGCGGCGACCACGAGCCGCCGCAGCCGGCCCTGGATGCGCTCAACGCGCTGCCCAAGTCCAGCGACATCCCCTGGTTCACGATCTTCCTGGCGGTGTTCCTGCTGGGCGGTTTCGCCTGGGGCTACTGGCAGGGCGGCGCCGAACTGGGCGGCGAACTGGTGCTGCAGTGGGCGCTGATCACCGCCGTCGGCGGTGCGCTGGGCTGCCTGGCGGCCGGCGGCCACCCGCTGAGCATCCTGGCGGCGGCGGTGTCCTCGCCGCTGACGCCGCTGCACCCGGCCCTGGCCTCGGGCACGGTCAGCGCGGCGGTCGAGGCCTGGGTGCGCAAGCCCACCTACGCCGACTTCCTGCGCCTGCGCGACGACACCGGCCACCTTTCCGGCTGGTGGAAGAACCGCGTCGCGCGCGTGCTGGTGAACTTCTTCCTCACCAGCCTGGGCACCGCCGTCGCCGTGTGGATCGGCGGCGCCAACCTCATCAGCAAGCTTTCCTGAGTCCCGGGCCTCACTCGGCCCGGGCCACCACGCCGGCCAGCGGCGCCTTCTCGCGGGCCTTGCGCATCCGCGCGGCCACCGCCTCGCGCATGTCGTCCAGGATGGCGTAGATGGTGGGCAGGAACAGCAGGCTCACCAGGGTCGAGAACGCCAGGCCGCCGGCGATGGCGCGGGCCATCGGGTAGTACGGCGGGCCGCTGCCGGCCATCTGCGTGGTGCTCAGGGCGATCGGCACCATGCCCAGGATGGCCGTGCCCATCGTCATCAGGATCGGGCGCAGGCGGTCGCGGCTGCCCTGCACCAGCGCGGTTGTCCGGTCCAGGCCCTGGCGCCTGAGCGTGTTGATGTGCTCCACCATCACGATGCCGTTGTTCACCACCACGCCCATCAGCACCAGGATGCCGATCGAGGCCATGATCGTGAACACCGTGCCGGTGATCCAGAACAGCCAGAACACGCCGAAGATCGAGAACACGATCGAGCTCATGATCGCCGCCGGGAACAGCAGCGACTCGAACACCGCCGCCATCACCACGTAGATCATCACCAGCGCGATCAGGGTGTTGAAGGCCATCTGGGCGCCGGCCTCGTCGTTCTGCCGGAACATGCCGTCGAAGCTCCACTGGTAGCCCGCCGGCATGGTCATGCCCGACAGCACTTCCTCCATGGCCTTGCGGGCCTCGGGCGCGGTCACCTTGTCGGCCAGGTTGGCCTGGATGTTGAGCGTGGTGCGGCGGTTCTGGCGGAAGACCTGGGTGGACGAGGCCTGCATGTCCACGTTCACCACCGACAGCAGCGGGATGGCCGTGCCGTCGGGGGCGCGCAGGCTCAGGCCCGAGAGGTCCTCGATGCCGAACTGCTCGGCGCCGTCGAAGCGCACCCACACCGGCACTTCGGTTTCGCCGCGGCGGAACTCGCGCAGCGGCGTGCCGCGCAGGGCGATGCCCACGTACTGCGCCACTTCCTGGGCGCTGAAGCCGTAGGACAGGGCGCGCTCGCGGTCGACGCTGATCGCCAGCTCGGAGTTCTGGTCGCCGGTGTCCACGCGCACGTCGCGCAGCTCCTTGCGGGTGGCCAGCTGCGGGATGATGGCCTCGGCCAACAGCTTGAGCTGCTCGGACGAGTCGCCGATCAGGCCCACCTGGATGGTGTCGTTGCCGCCCTGCCCGCCCTGCTGGCCGCCGCCCTGCTCGAAGCCGACGGTGCCGCGGGCCGACTTGGGCATGTCCTTGCGGATCTGCTCCATGATCTCCAGCGGGTCGCGCAGGCCGCGGCCCTCGCTGCGCAGGGTGATCTTGGTGCCGGCCCAGCCCTGTTCGCTGTACCAGGAGTAGATCTGCTCGATCTGCAGCTCCTCGCGGTTCTCGTCCAGGTAGCGCTCGACCTTGGCCACTTCCTCGGAGATTTGCGGCAGCGAGTAGGCGCCCTTCCACTGGTAGAACATGTCCAGCTCGCGGCTCGGCTCCTGGTAGAAGAAGTCGGTCTTGGTCTGGGTCATCGGGATGAAGCTCACCACCACGATCAGCAGGATGCCGGCCACGCTGGCGCCGCGGTGGCGCAGGGTCCACTCCAGGAAGGCGGCGTAGCGGTCCTGCATGCGGGCGATCAGGCCCGTGCGGGCGGTGGCCGCCGGCGGGGTCTTCATGCGCGCCGACAGCATCGGGATCAGGCTGATGGCCACCAGCCACGAGGCCAGCAGCGACACCGTGATGGTGACCGCGATCTGCACCATGAAGATGGAGATCTGGTTGGTCTCGCCGAACAGGTTGGGCACGAACACGATGCAGTGGCAGAGCGTGCCCGCCGACAGCGCGATGGCCACCTGCCTGGTGCCGATTATCGAGGCGCGCGCCGGGTTCGCGGGGTTCTTCTCGCGCTCCTGGTAGATGCTCTCCACCACCACCACGGCATTGTCCACCAGCATGCCCACCGCCAGCAGCAGGCCCATCATGGTCAGCACGTTGAGCGTGACGTCCAGGAAGTACATGAAGCCCAGGGTCATCACGAAGCAGATGGGGATGGCCAGGCTCACCATCAGCGTGGACGGCCAGTGGCGCAGGAAGAAGAACAGCACCGCCACCGACAGCACCAGGCCGATGATGCCGGCCTCGGTGAGCTCGAGCAGCGAACTGGTGACGTTCTCGCCCTGGTTGTCGATCAGGGTCCAGCGGATGCCCTTCAGGTCGGGGTCCTGGCCGATGCGGTCGATTTCAAGCAGCGCGTTGCGCGCCACGTCCACCAGGTTGGCGTTGCGCTCCTTGAACACGTCGATGCCCACCGCCGGGCGGCCCTCCAGGCGGCGGCCGTAGTCCATGCGCGAGGGCTTCAGGCGCACGTCGGCGATCTGCTCCAGGCGCAGGCCGTTCGGGCCCACCACCAGTTCGCGCAGCTCGGAGATGTCGCGCAGCTCGCCCACCGGCTGCACCCGCAGGCGGCGCTCGCCGTCCTCGATGGTGCCGGCCGAGACCGAGAAGTTCACGCCCTGCAGGGTCTGGGCGACGGTGTTCAGGCTCAGGCCGTGGGCGGACAGGCGGTCGGGGTCGATGGCCACCTCGATCTCGTTCGGGGTGGCGCCCGAGATCTCCACGCGCGCCACGCCTGGCATGCGCTCGAGCTGGCGCTTGAGCTTGGTGTCGATCAGGTCGTATTCGCCGGTCAGGTCGCGTTCGCTGGCCAGGCGGATGCGCAGGATCGGCTCGTCGCTGGTCGAGAACTTGATCACCTGGTAGCGCTGGAAGTCGTCCGGCAGGTCGTCGCGGATCGCGTCGATGCGCTCGCGGGCCTCGGAGGCCAGCACCTCGACGTCGCGGTCCCAGTCGGAGAACTCGATCCAGACGCTGCCGCCGTCGGCGCGGCTCAGGGAGTTGAGGTTCTTGATGCCCTGCAGGGTGGACAGCGCCTCCTCCACCGGCCGCACCAGGCTGCGCTCGACTTCCTGCGGGGTCGAGCCCGGGTACGGCAGCTCGACCGCGAGGAAGGGGGCGTTGAGCTCCGGGAACTGCTCCAGCGGCAGGCGGAAGGCGGCGATCAGGCCGATGACCAGCATCGACACGAAGAACATGATCGCCGTCACCGGACGGCGCAGGCTGAGTTCGGCGATGGTCATGCGTGGGCTCCCTCGGCCTCGCCGGCGTCGCCCAGGTCGATCGGGCGGGCGCGGGCCACGTAGCTCTCGTCGCTGCGGCGGTCCATCAGGTTGTAGACCACCGGGATGACCAGCAGGGTCAGCAGGGTGGACACCGCCAGGCCGCCGATCACGGTGATGGCCATCGGGGCGCGCACCTCGGCGCCCTCGCCGCTCGCCAGCGCCAGCGGCAGGAAGCCCAGCAGCGCGGTGAGCGTGGTCATCACGATCGGGCGCAGGCGCGACCTGGCGCCCTGCAGGATCGCCTCGTGCTTGGGCACGCCGGCGACGCGCAGCTGGTTCACCTTGTCGATCAGGATGATGGCGTTCTTCACCACGATGCCCACCAGCAGGATCAGGCCGATGAAGACCACCACCGACAGGCTCGAACGGCTGAGCACCAGCGCCAGCACCGCGCCGACGATGGCCAGCGGGATGGTGAACATGATCACGAACGGGTGCAGCAGCGATTCGAACTGCGAGGCCATCACCAGGTAGACCAGGAAGATCGCCAGCGCGAAGGCGAACAGCAGCGAGGCCAGCGAGGCCGCGAGCTCCTCGCCCTGGCCGCCGATGTGCATGCTCACGCCGGTGCCCAGCGGGTTCTTCGCCACCAGCGCCTCGACCTCGGCCACGGCGCTGCCGAGGTCGCCGTAGGCCAGGCTGGAGGAGACGATGGCCACGCGGGTCTGGTTGGCGTGGTGGATCTCGCTCGGGCCGGTGGTGGCGACGACGTCGGCCACCGCGTCCAGGGTCACCGGCACGGCGGCCTCGGGGTTGACGATCAGCTTGCGGATGTCAGCCACGGAGGCGCGGTCGGCGGCCTGCGAGCGCACCAGCACGTCGATCTTGCGGTCGCGGAAGCTGTAGCGCGTGGCCACTTCGCCGCGCACCTTGCGCACCACCTGGTCGGCCACCTGGCGGGTGGTCAGGCCCAGCGACGCGGCGCGCTCCTGGTCGAAGCGGATCTGGATTTCCGGATAGCCCTGGGCCACGGTGGACTTGATGTCCACGAAGCGGTCGGAGCCTTCCATCAGCTCCACCAGGCGGCCGCCGGCGGCCTCCAGCTCGGCCAGGTCGCTGCCCTGCAGCTCGATTTCCAGCGGCGTGGAGAAGCTGAAGATCTCCGGCCGGCCGAACTTCACCTCCGCGCCCGGATAGCGCTGCTCCATGGTGCGGCGCAGGTTGGCGGTCTGCACGGCTTCGGTGTCGGCGCCGTGGCCCGGGGCCAGCACCACCGTGAGCTTGCCGATGTTCTCGCCCGACTCGGTCGGGTTGGCGTCCAGGCGCGTGCCGCTGCCGCTGACGCCGTAGAGCGCGTGCACGCCCTCGGCGCCGGCGTGCTGCTCCTGCACGCCGCGCATCAGCGCGTCGGTGTCGCGCAGCTGGGTGCCGGCGGGCAGCTTCACGGTCATTTCGAAGCGGTCCTGGGCCAGCTGCGGGATCAGGTCCAGGCCCAGCGTGGGCACCAGGGCCAGCGCCACCGCGAAGGCCGCGGCGGCCGCGCCCAGCACCAGCGACGGGCGCGCCAGCGCGGTCGGCAGCAGGCGCTCGTAGCCGCGCGCCGCCCAGTCGTAGGGGCGCATCACCCAGCCGCCGGCCCAGCTCAGCCCGCGGCCGATCGTGGCGGCGCCGAGGCGGAACAGCGTGGTCACGAGCCAGGAGATCGCGAACACCAGGCCACCCACCAGCCAGCCCAGGCCGCGACGGGCACCGGCGACCGGCTTGAGCAGCTTGTGCTGCGGACGCCAGTCCGGGTGCGGCGCCTCGGCCGGGAACGCCATCGGCGCCTTGGCCTTGAGCGAGGACAGCATGGGGATCAGCGTGAGCGAGACGATGAGCGACATCAGGATGGCGATCGAGATCGTCATCGCCTGGTCCTTGAACAGCTGGCCGGCCACGCCCTCGACGAACACCAGCGGCAGGAACACCGCCACCGTGGTCAGGGTCGAGGCCACCACCGCCATGCTCACTTCCTGCGTGCCCCTGATGGCCGCCTCGACGATGCCCAGGCCGCGTTCGCGCGCCTTGGCGATCGACTCGAGCACCACGATGGAATCGTCCACCACCAGGCCGGTGGCCAGCGCCAGGCCGCCCAGGGACATCACGTTCAGGCTCAGCCCGAACTGGTCCATGAAGAAGAAGGTGGCGATCAGCGAGATCGGCAGCGACAGCGAGATGACGAACGTGCTCCAGCCGTCGCGCAGGAAGAAGAAGATGATCAGGATGGCCAGCACGCCGCCGAGCAGCGCGTCGAAGCGCACGTCGGCCAGCGCGCTGCGGATGAAGATGGACTGGTCGTCCACGGTGGTGAGCTCGGCGTCGGCCGGCAGCTCGCGGCGCAGGCGCTCGAGCGTCACCTGCACGGCGTCGGCCACCGACACGGTGTTGGCGTCGCCTTCCTTGTAGATGGCCAGCTCCACGGCCTCGCGGCCGTCGATGCGGATGATCGCCTCGCGCTCCTTGTAGCCCTGGGTCACGCTGGCGATGTCGCGCAGGCGGATGGCCTGGCCGCCGCCCGGCGCGTTGCCGCCGCCGGACGCGGCGTTCTGCGCCGAGGCCGAGGCCGCCAGCGCTTCCGCCGAGCCCGTCAGCGCGGCCACGCGCGCGGCCGCCGCGGCGGCTTCCTGCGCGGCGCTGTTGCCACCGCCGCCGGTGCGGGCGGTGACCAGCAGGTTGCGCATCTGCTCCACGTCGGTGAACTGGTTGATCGTGCGCACCAGGTAGCGCTGGGTGCCGTCTTCGATGCGGCCGCCGGAGATGTTGATGTTCTCGGCGTTGAGGCGGTCGATGACGGTGCCGATGCCCAGGTTGAGCTGGGCCAGCTTCTGCTGGTCGATCTCGACCTGGATCTCGTCCTCGAGGCCGCCGCCGACCTTCACCGCGGCCACGCCTTCCACCGGCTCGAGCTGCTTCTTGAGCTCGTCGTCGGCGAAGCGGCGCAGGCGCACCAGCGCGGCCTCGCTGTCCTGGGCCTCGTCCTTGCTGGCCAGCACCAGGCGCATCACCGGCTCGGTGGACGGGTTGAAGCGCAGCAGCACGGGCTGCTTGGCTTCCAGCGGCAGGCGCAGGGTTTCGAGCTTGTCGCGCACCTCGAGGCTGGCGCGGTCCATGTCGGTGCCCCAGGCGAACTCGAGCACCACGTCGCTCTGGCCGGTGCGCGACACCGACTTGAGCTTGCGCAGGCCCTTGACCACGCCCACGGCCTCTTCCACCGGCTCGCTGATCAGGGTTTCGATTTCCGAGGGCGCGGCGCCGGTGTATTCGGTGCGCACCGTCAGCGTGGGATAGCTCAGGTCCGGCAGCAGGTTGACCGGCAGTGCGCCCAGGCCGATCAGGCCGAACAGCACGAAGGTCAGCGTCACCATCAATACGGTGACGCGCCTGCGGACCGAGAAGTCGACGAGGCTCATCAGCGACCCGCCTCCGCCGCGGCGACGTGGGCGACGTCGGCGTCGGCGCCGGCCGCGTCGGCCGTGGGCGGGTTGAGCACGTCCACCGCTGCGCCGTCGCGCAGCGTGACCTTGCCGGCGGTGACGACCTGGTCGCCTTCGCTCAGGCCCTTGCGGATCTCGGCCAGCTCGCCGCTCAGGTGGCCGGTTTCGACCGGCGTGCGCACGGCCTTGCCTTCGCGCACCACGTACACGGCGGTTTCGCCCTCGCCCTCGAGCAGGGCCACGCGCGGCACGGTCAGCGCGTCGGCGCGCTGGTCGTACACCACTTCGATGCGGCCGAACATGCCGGGGCGCAGGCCTTCGCCGCCCGGGAAGGCGGTAACCACGCGGAAGGTGCCGCTGCCGCCGTCCACCACCGGGCTGACGCGGTCGATCACGCCCTCGAACACCTTGCCGGGCATGGCGTCGGCGGTCATGCGCACGGCCAGGCCTTCCTGCATGGTGGCCAGGTCGCGCTCGGGCACGTTGAGCACGGCCTCCAGGCGCGAGTCGTCGACGATGCGGAACAGCGAGGAGTTGAGCTGGATCAGGTTGCCCGGCTTGACCGAGCGGCTGGCGATGACGCCGTCGATCGGCGCGACGATGTTGGTGTAGGAAAGCTCGAGCTGGGCCATCTCGTAGGCGGCGCGCGCGGCTTCGAGGTCGTAGCGGATCTGGTCGCTGGCTTCGGCGCTCACCAGCTTGGAGGCCAGCAGCTCCTGGGAGCGGCGGTAGTTGTTCTCGAGCTTGCGCATGGTGGCGCGGGCGCGCTCCATCTCCAGGCGCGGGCGGTCGGGGTCGATGCGGGCCAGCACCTGGCCGGCCTTCACCTGGTCGCCCTCTTCCGCCAGCAGCTGCAGCAGCACGCCGGAGGTCTTGGCCACCACCTGGGCCTCGGACGGCGCCTCGAGGTTGGCGGTGCCGGAGTAGCTGGCCGAAATGGCGCGCTTGGCCACCGCCGCCACTTCCACCGGCACGGCCTCGGCCTTCTTCTCGGCCGGCTTGCCGTCCTTGCCCTCGGCCTGGGCGGTTTCCCCGGCCTTGGCGGCGTCGGCGTCGCCTTCGGCGGCGGGTTCGCCGCCGCCGCAGCCCGCCAGGGCCAGGGAAATCGCCAGCGCCAGGGCGGCGGTGGTGCGGAGCATCGGGGAGGTGCGGGAGGTCTTCATGGCGAGGCCTTCTGGCGGGGGTGTTGTAGTTGCATAGGACAGTACAGGAGCGCAGCGGGGAACCGTATGTGCCGGAAGTCTCTATGACCCCCGGTGACGGTGGCGGCAGCTCTCTCCCCGTCCGCCCCCTCGTCTCGGGTCGGATGCTCCGGCTATACTTTCGGTTTAACGCCGCCCGCCCGACCCCTTCGAGCCGGAAAACATAATGATCAAGCGAATCCTGTTGCCCGCCGCCAGCCTGGCGCTCGCCCTCGCCGCCCTTCCCGCCGCCGCCAAGGGCGACCCGGAGAACGGCAAGGCGCTCTTCTATACCTGCACCGGCTGCCACGGCATCGTCGACTACAAGAACGCCTACCCGACCTACCGCGTGCCCAAGATCGGCGGCCAGAACGAGGGCTACCTCATCGCCGCGCTCACCGCCTACAAGAAGGGCGAGCGCAAGCACCCGACCATGCGGGCCCAGGCCGAGTCCTTCTCCGACCAGGAGATCGCCGACATCGCCGCCTACCTGTCCAGCCTGAAGACGGCCAAGTGAGGCCCGGGACCATGACCATGATCCGCACCATCGCCGCCCTCTCCCTGCTCGCCCTGGCCACCCCGGCCCTGGCCGCCGCCCCCAAGGGCAACGTCGCCGCCGGCCAGGAGAAGTCCAAGACCTGCGCCGCCTGCCACGGCCCGACCGGCAACGAGTCGCTCGACCCCACCTACCCGAAGCTGGCCGGCCAGTACCCGGAATACCTCGCCAAGGCCCTGCGCGACTACAAGTCGGGCGAGCGCCAGAACGCGGTGATGGCCGGTTTCGCCGGCGCGCTGAGCGAAGAGGACATCGACGACCTGTCGGCCTACTTCGCCGCCCAGGAAGGCGACATCCACGACCTGAGCAAGGTCGACGAGCGCTGATCCCGGCGCCGCTCCCCGGTTGAAGAAGAAGGCCCCGCGATGCGGGGCCTTCTTCGTTTCATGGTTTCGCCGGCGGCATGTCGCTGGGCTTGGCCAGCGGCTTGCGGCAGTGGAATTCGTAAAGCGCGCGCGTCTGCCGCCAGCTGTCCTGGCTGGTGGCGGAGACGATGCGGTCCCACCAGGCCTGGCACTGGCGGTCTTCCTCGGGGCTGAGCGTGGCCGGGTCGTCGCCGGCGTTCACAACCACGCCGTCGTTGTTGTTGACGATGCCGCAGCCGCCGCCGGCGGCCAGCACCACCACCTGGCAGCGCAGCTTCGAGCCAGGGCTGCCCGGGATGGGAATGTCGATCGACAGCGTCGAGCGCTCCACCGCCTCCTCGAGCAGCGCCGTCAGCACGTCCTGCTCGGGACGCCAGTTCTTGTCGAAGCGCGTGGGCTCGTAGTCGAGCACGCGGCGGCGCTGCATGAACTTGCCGGCTTCCTCGATACCCGGCTGGCGGAAGCCGAAGTTGCGGTCGTCGCCGGCCGACTGCGCCAGGTCTTCCGACACCTGTTCGGGCAGGTCGATCGAACCGTCGGGGTTGTAGAGGCTCAGGCCCGCCAGGCCGCCGCCGGTGGGCGCGACCTCGACCGCCAGCAGGGCGCCCGAGCCCGGCGACACTTCCGCGGCCTGGCGCGCGGCCGTCGTTTCCGCCGCGGACGGCGGGGGCGGCGGGCCCTCGGTGAGCGCCTCGTCGATCTCGATCGGTTCGAGCGTGACCGGGTCGATGACGATCTTGGTTTTCTTCGGCTTCTCGCGGTCCGGGCGCGGCAGGTCCACCGCCACGCTGGGCGCGGCACGCGCCACCGTCGGCGCCTCGAGCACCGGGGTGAGCGCCACGTCGGCGACGCGCTGCGGTTCGAGCGCCGTGCGCGGCGTCGGCGCCAGCTCGGGCGCGGCGGCGGGCACCGGCGGCGCCACGCGGTCGAGCACCGGCGCCGGCAGCGGCGCTTCCATCGCCACCTCGGGCAGCGGCAGGGGCACCGGCACGGGCGACGGCGTCGGTTCCGGGTCGGGCACCGGCACCGGCACGTCGATGGCCTCGACCACGGGCGCGGGCGCCGGCGGCAGCTCGACCACGGGCTCCTCGACCGGGGTTTCGACCGCTTCGGGCTGCGGTTGTGGCTCCGGCTCCGGTTCGGGCTCAGGCTCAGGCTGCGGCGCTGGTTCCGGTTCCGGCTCAGGCTCAGGCTGAGGTTCGGGCTCGGGCTGCGGCACCGGCACCGGCACCGGCACCGGCACCGGTTCCGGTTCGGGCGGCGGCGGCTCCGGCTCGGGTTCCGGCTCGGGGAACAACAGCACCAGCGTCGTCTGCTCCGGCGGCGGCGGCCGGGTGACGAAGCTGCTCTGCTCGAACACCCAGAACACCAGCAGATGCCCGCCGGTGATGATCAGCAGCAGCGCGATGCGCAGGTGCAGCGGCAGCGGGTCGTGCGCCGGGATCGGACGCCAGCGGTGGCCGGCGTCGATCAGTGCCTGGGCGGGATCGTGGGGTTCGATGGCGTCGCTCACGGGCACTGCGCGGGGAGAGGTGGCGCAGAGCCTACCCGGAGGGGGCGGCAAAAAACGGTTAAGGCGAATCCGGCCCCGCCGGCCGCGTTCAGCCGCGGGCTATGTAGGGCGCGCTGCCGGTGCTGTGGTCGGTGGCGTCGCGCACCGCGGTCACTTCCGGGATGCGACCCATCATCGTCTTCTCGATGCCCTGCTTGAGCGTCACGTCGGCCATGCCGCAGCCGTGGCAGCCGCCGCCGAAGCGCAGGTAGACCACGCCGTCGGCGTCGATCGAATCGAGCTCGACGCGGCCCTTGTGCGAAGCCAGCTGCGGGTTTATCTCGGAATCGATCAGCCAGCGCACGCGTTCCACCAGGCCGGCTCCCTCGGCGGGCGCCTCGCCCTTGATGCGCGGCGCGCGGATGCTGAGCTGGCCGCCGGTGGCGTTAGCGGTGAAGTCGATCTCGGCGCCTTCGAGCCACGGCGCGCTGGGCGCATCCACGTAGAGCGTGAAGCCCTGGCAGTCGATCGCCCATTCGTCGCCGAGCAGGTCGCCGTGGTCGCAGAATTCCAGGCGCGCATCGGCGCGCGGCGTGCCGGGGCTCACGGCGGAAAGGCGGATGCCGACGGCGTCGCCGCCCTGCGACTGCAGCAGGCGCAGGAAATACGCCTGCGCGCCTTCGGAGAGATTGATCATGACGCGCATTCTAACCCCGGGCCCTATACTTCGCCCCCACCTCGCCGGAACGCTGTCATGACCCCGATCAGTGAACTCGCCGCCCGCCGCTGCCAGCCGCTCAAGGGCCCGCAGCACAAGCTCGACGCCGCCACCGTGGCCACCCGCCTGGCCGCCCTGCCCGGCTGGGCCCTGGTGGAAGACGGCGCCGCCATCGCGAAGACCTTCCGCTTCCCCGACTACTACCGGACGATGGCCTTCGTGAACGCGCTGGCCTTCATCGCCCACGCCGAAGACCACCACCCCGACCTGGGCGTGCACTACGACCGCGCCGTGGTGCGCTATTCCACCCACGACGTGGGCGGCCTGAGCGAAAACGACTTCACCTGCGCCGCCAAGGCCGAGCTCCTCCTGTAGGAGCGCCTTCAGGCGCGACGCTTTTCAGGCCGGCGTCCGGTATGCCGGGATCGTTCCCGGCGGTGGGCCGCCACGCGCACTTGCGCACGACGTCCCGCGGCGTATCAGGGCCGGAGCGATTTCCGGTGTGGGGCGTGGAGCGTAGGCACGGTCGATCTGCCGGCCGATGACCCTCGCCGGGTCGTCGCATGAGAAGTCCCCAGGCCGGACCGTCGGAGACATGGATGTCGACGACGAGCCCCCATGGATGGGTTCACGGCGTGTCCGGACTGGGGACTTCTCGTGCGGCGGCCCGCTGCCGAGAACGATCCCGGTAACCATAAGCCGGTCGGGCCTGAAGGCCCTCCTGCAAGGGGGTCAGCCCAGGCGGTCGAGCACGGCCTTGAGTTCGTCCGAGAGCGGCGCGTTGATCAGGTAGGGCGTCTTGCCCTGGTCGAGCGCGAACTCAATGGACGCCGCGTGCAGGAACAGGCGCTTCAGGCCCACCTGCTGCGCCAGGCGCTTGTTGATTTCCTCGTCGCCGTACTTGTCGTCGCCGGCCACCGGGTGGCCCAGGTGCGCGGCGTGCACGCGGATCTGGTGCGTGCGGCCGGTTTCGATGCGCACCTCGCAGAAGCTGTGGCCGCCGCGGCGCTCGAGCACCTTGAAGTGGCTGACCGAGGGCTTGCCCGAGGGGTCGACCCGCACCGAACGCTCGCCGCCCTGGAGCACCGACTTCTGCAGCGGCGCGTCCACCGTGAGCGTGCCGTTGGGCACCCGGCCCACCAGCAGCGCCAGGTACATCTTGCCCGGGCCCTCGTCGTCCTCGCCGCCGCGCATCAGCGCCTGCAGCTCGAGCAGGGCCGAACGCTTCTTGGCGATGATGATCACCCCCGAGGTGTCGCGGTCGAGCCGGTGCACCAGTTCCAGCGGCTCGCCAGGGCGCAGCGCGCGCAGGGACTCGATCAGGCCGTGGCTGATGCCGCTGCCGCCGTGGGTGGCCAGGCCGCTGGGCTTGTTCACGGCCAGGATGGCCTTGTCCTCGAACAGGATGCTGGCCGCCAGGCGGTCGAGCAGGCCCTTCGGCGGCGGCCGCTGTTCGCCCGGCTCGTTCAGCTTCACCGGCGGGATGCGCACCTCGTCGCCCCCGGACAGGCGGCTGTCGGCCTTGGCCCGCTTGCCGTTGATGCGCACCTGGCCGCTGCGCACCAGCTTGTAGACCAGGCTGCGGGGCGCGCCCTTGAGCTGCAGGAGCAGGAAGTTGTCCAGCCGCTGGCCGTCCCGGTCCTCCGGGACCCGGACCAGTCTCACGCCAGTCGAGACATCGTTTGCCGCCATGGGGGTTGCCCCTATACAATCACTGCGCGAGATAACGTCCTGATTTCGCAGGGGGTCACCGGCCGAAAGCCGACCCCTGCGAATCCCGAGGAACCGCTACCACACCCCACGGGGGTGACCATGTTAGCCGGTGCCGAAGGCGGACGGATATTGCCGCCGGCCCCTGGGCCTGCGAACACCGGGCGCCGCCAGGCGGGGTCCGGGCCCCTAGACCGAACAAACACAACAAGCGCTCCCGCGGGTACGCCCAAGGTTTCGTAGCGCTGGAAGTTCCTGCCAGGCCCGGGTGCGCCATGCGCCCCGGGCCAGAAACATCGGGCGCGGACCCCGGCGTTCCTCGCGGTACGAGCGCGTGAGGAATCCACCATGAAACGTATGCTGATCAATGCCACGCAGGCCGAAGAACTGCGCGTGGCGATCGTCGATGGCCAGAACCTTTACGACATCGACATCGAGCAGCCCTCGAAGGAACAGAAGAAGTCCAACATCTACAAGGGCCGCATCGTCCGGCTCGAGCCGTCCCTCGAGGCGGCGTTCGTGGAATACGGCGGCGAGCGCCACGGCTTCCTGCCGCTGAAGGAAATCTCCCGCGACTACTTCGTCCCCGGCGTCGACCCGAACAAGGCCGGCCTGAAGGAATTCCTGCGCGAAGGCCAGGAAGTGGTGGTCCAGGTGGACAAGGAGGAACGCGGCAACAAGGGCGCCGCCCTGACCACGTTCATCTCCCTGGCCGGCCGCTACATGGTGCTGATGCCGAACTCGCCCACCGCCGGCGGCGTCTCGCGCCGGGTCGAGGGCGACGACCGGGCCGCCCTCAAGGAGGCCATGGACGCGCTGACCATCCCCGACGAGATGGGCGTGATCATCCGCACGGCCGGCGTCGGCCGGGCCGCCGACGAGCTGCAGTGGGACCTCGACTACCTGCTCCAGGTCTGGAAGTCGATCACCGACGCCGCCCTGTCCAAGCCCGCCCCCTTCCTGATCTACCAGGAATCGCGCCTGATCATCCGCGCCCTGCGTGACTACCTGCGCGCCGACGTCGGCGAGATCCTGGTCGACACCCGGGAGATGTACGACGAAGCGCGCGACTTCATGCAGTCGGTGATGCCGCAGAACCTGCGCAAGCTCAAGTTCTACGAAGACCCGACGCCGCTGTTCAACCGCTACCAGATCGAATCCCAGATCGAGGGCGCCTACGAGCGCCAGGTGCGCCTGCCCTCCGGCGGCTCGATCGTGGTGGACCAGACCGAGGCGCTGACCGCCATCGACGTGAACTCCTCGCGCGCCACCAAGGGCAGCGACATCGAGGAGACCGCGTTCAACACCAACCTCGAGGCCGCCGACGAAGTGGCCCGCCAGATGCGCCTGCGCGACCTGGGCGGCCTGGTGGTGATCGACTTCATCGACATGACCTCCGGCAAGCACCAGCGCCAGGTGGAGGAGCGCCTGCAGCAGGCCCTGAAGCAGGACCGCGCCCGCGTGCAGATCGGCCGCATCTCGCGCTTCGGCCTGCTCGAGATGAGCCGCCAGCGCCTGCGCCCGAGCCTGGGCGAATCGAGCCAGATCGTCTGTCCGCGCTGCGAGGGCCATGGCCGCATGCGCAGCGTCGAGTCGCTGTCGCTGTCGATCCTGCGCCTGGTCGAAGAGCACGCGATGAAGGAGAACACCGGGCAGGTGCTGGTGCAGGCCCCGCCGGAAATCGCCAACTACCTGCTCAACGAAAAGCGCCGCGCCCTGATCGAGATCGAGCAGCGCCACGACGCGCCGGTGGTCATCGTCGCCGACGACCAGCTTGAGACCCCGCACTTCAACATCAGCCGCCTGCGCGAGAACGAGCTGGGCGAGGAAGCCGGCAAGCCGAGCTACCACCGCACCACCCCGCGCAAGCTGGCCGTGCACTCGCTCACCAAGGCGCACATCAACGTGCCCGACCTGCCGGCCGTCACCGCCGTGCGCCCGCCGAACCCGGCGCCGGTGCGCGAGGAAGCGCCGGCCCCCGAGCCGACGCCGGCCCCGGTGTTCGTGCACGCCCCGGCGCCCAAGCGCGGTTTCCTGGCGCGCCTGATGGCCGTGTTCACCGGCGACGAGGCCCCGGCCAGCGCCGCCCCGGCGCAGGCCCCGCGCGGCGAGCGTGGCGAGCGCAACGACCGCGGTGAGCGCGGCGAGCGTGGTGGTCGCCGCGACCGCAACGAGCGCGGTGGTCGTCGCGAACGCATCGAGCGCGACCGCGGCGGCAAGCCGTCGCAGCCGGGCCAGGGTGGCCAGGCCGCGCAGCCGCAGCAGGGCAAGCAGCCGCGTCCGCCCAAGCCCGAGCGCACCGAGGAACAGAAGCGCCAGGACGAGCAGAAGCGTCTCGAGGCGCAGCAGCGCCGCGAAGAGAACCAGAAGAAGGAAGCCGAGCGCCGCGAACAGCAGCGCCTCGAGAACCAGAAGCGCGAGCAGGAGCGCCGCGAAGCCCGCGCTGCCCGCCAGGCAGCGCAGGGTGGCGTCGAAGGCGCGGCCGCGGCCGTGGCCGTGGAGGGCGTCGAAGGCCTGGTGTCGCCGGCCGCGTCGTCTTCCGATGAGGGTGTGGTGGCCGAGGGCCTCGAGAACCCGGTCACCGCCGGCGGTGATGCCGCCGCAGCCGAGGGTACCGGGCGCCGCCGTCGCGGCCGTCGCGGTGGCCGTCGCCGCCGTCGCACCGAAGGTGCCGCGGGTGAAGCCGGCCAGGCCGGCAACGAGGGCCAGGGTGGCGACGCTGAGGGTGATTTCGACGACGAGGACATGGGCCAGGACGAGGCCGCGCCGCGTTCCTCGGCCGCCGTGCCGACCGTGACCGCCAGCGAGTCCGATTTCGACGACCTGGAGCCGACCCCGGCCCCGGTGGCCGCGGCGCCGAAGCCGGAAGCGCCGCGTGCGCCCGCGCCCAGCCCCTCGCCCTCGGTGGTGCCGGTGGCGGTGATGGCCGCCGTGGCGGCTACGCCGGGCGTCGAGGAAGTCGAAGCGGAGCCGGAGGCGGACATCACCCCGCGCGCCGAACCGGTGACCGTGGCTGAAACCGTGGTGGCGCCGGCCGTGGTCGAAGCACCGGTGGCGGAGCCCGTCGCGGTGGCCGAGCCGGTCGTTCGCGCCGAGGCGCCGGTCGTGGCGGCCCCTGCCCCGGTGGCGCCGCCCGTAGTGGCGGCCCCGACGCCGGCGCCCAGCGCGCCGGTGCAGCAGAGCCTGATCCCGGCCGAACCGGAGCCGCCGGTGCAGGCCGCGCCGGTGAACCCGTTCATCCGCACCCAGCCGGCCGTGTTCGACGCCCCGCCATCGGAAGCCGAGGTGCGCGCCGCGCAGGCCGCCGAGCCGACGCCGGCCGCCCCGGACTGGACGCTGGCCGAGCCCGGCCAGCCGCCGCAGCCCGGCAAGCAGGGCTGAACCGAAGGAAAGGCGCCGCAAGGCGCCTTTCTTTTTGCCTGCGCTCAGGCGCCCAGCGCGGACGCCGGGTCGGAGATGCCGTGCTGCCCGGCCAGGCGCGCCAGCGAAATGGCGTCGCGGATGCCCAGCTTCTCGAACAGGCGGTACTTGTGCGTGGCCACCGTCTTGCCGCTCAGGCTCAGGCGCCGGCCGATCTCCTCCATGCGCAGGCCCTGGCACAGCAGCCGCGCCACCTGCATCTCGCGCGGCGACAGCGCGTCGAAGGGCGAGCCCTTGCCGCCGAAACCTTCCAGCGCCATGCGCTGCGCCACCTGCGTGGCCAGGTAGCGGCGGCCGCGGAACACGTCGCGCACCGCGCGCACCAGTTCCTGCGGATCGCAGCCCTTGCCGAGGTAGGCGAAGGCGCCGGCTTCGATCAGCCGCCGCGGCATCGGCCCGTCTTCCTGGATGGAAACGATGATGACCTTGGTGTCGGGCTCGGAGCGCACCAGTCGTTCGGTGACATCGAGGCCGCTGATGCCGGGCAGGTGCAGGTCGCACAGCACCACGTCGGGGCGCAGCTTGCGGATGAGCGGCAGGCCTTCCTCGCCGGTGGCGGCTTCGCCGATGATTTCGACCTCGCCGCTCTTCTCGAGGATGAGCCGGTAGCCGGTGCGCACGAGCGCGTGGTCGTCCAGGATGAAAACTCTGATCACGTGCGGTCCCTCCCCAGGGTTCCGCCCTAACCTAGGCGAAGGAAACAACGGCATCAATGGCAAGTTGCCCTGCGTGCATTAGGTGATTTCCTACAGCGCGGCAGCATGGCAAACGCCGTTATCCCGGCAGGACAAAACACGGCGGTTCCGCGCCGGACGCGGTGGCGCGCACCGACAATTCCCTACGCCGCGATGCGACGCCCGCCGACGGCCGGTGGGCCACGCCTGCCACCAGACTCCTCGCCAACACACCCGGGAACGCCCGCCATCCGCCTGCACGTACGCCTCGGCCTGATCGCCCTTTCGCTGCTGCTGCCGCTCGTGCTCGCGGTGGTGGTGCTGGCGTGTTTCCACGTGCTCACCGCGCGCGGCGACCACGACCGCGCGTTGCTGTGGGTCCAGGGCACGCCGGCGCAGCTGCAGGCACTGCGTGAACGCGTGCTGCAGCACGAGGTCTTCGTCCACGGTGAGACCCTCGTTGGCGGCCATGCCCGCCACCGCCCGGAAGCCTGCGCGCGCGACAGCACCGCCATCAGCTTCTCGCGCCTGCGCGACTTCGAGCTGGCCGCGGCGCACGACACGCTCGACACGCTCGCCCGCGAGGCCGGCACGCAGGTTTGCCGCGGCCACGCCTTCGTCTTCAACGACCTGCCCAACCCGCTCGATGCCGGGCAATGGGCCGACTCGCTGGTGTCGCTGCTGCTCGTGCTGCTCATCCCCACCGGCAGCGTGCTGGTCCTGTACTGGGCGGCCAGCCAGCAGCACGGCCTGCCCTCGCCCTGGCACAGCCCGGCGCCGGCGGGTCGCGCCTGGGCCGCGGGGCTCGCGGGCGCGGCCATGGCTTTCCTGGCGGTGCAGGCGGTGGCCTTCGCCACGCGCACCTTCGCGCCCTGGCTGGGGCCCGAGGTCACCGGCTGGCAGCCAGCCACGCTGTCGCCGGCGGTGTTCCTGCTGGCCGGGCTCTATGCGCCCTTCCTCACCGAGCTCGCCTTCCGCGGCTGGCTGCTTCCCATCGCCTCGCGCGCCGCCGGCACCTTGCCCGCCGCGCTGCTGTCCGCGCTGGCAGGCGCTGCCCTGCCCTGGCCCGACGGGCCTGGCGATGTGCTGGCCAGCCTGGCCTTCGGCGGCGTGATGGCGGCGGTGTTCCTGCGCACGCGCTCGGTGCCCGCCTGCGTACTCGCGCACGGCGGCTGCGCGGTGCTGTCCCTGCTGGCCGGGACGGGCGCCTGAGCGCACGGCTCAGGTGAACAGCAGCTTCCCGCCGGCGATCACCAGCACCACCGCCAACACGCGTTTGATTGCCCCCTGCGGCAGGCGGTGGCTGCCCAGGTGCGCGCCGATGAAACCACCCACGATCACCGCGCCCACCAGCGGCAGGATGAAACCGGGCAGGTGCTGGGTGGCACTGACGTTGCCGGCCAGTCCCGCCATCGAGTTGACCAGGATGAAAGGCGCCGACACACCGGCCGCCGTGCCCGAGCGTGCCCAGCCCTTGAGGATCAGCAGCGGCGTGAGGAAGATGCCGCCGCCCGTGCCGGTCAGGCCCGAGAGCAGCCCGATGCCCGCGCCGGCGCCCAGCGACACCGGCACCGACGGCGGCGTGGGCTCCGCTTCGGCCAGGGGCCGGCGCACCAGCTGCACGGCCGAGAACAGCAGCACCAGGCCGATCAGCACCTTGAACACGTGCGCCGGCAGGTTCAGGTAGCCGCCGACGAAGGCCATGGGCACCGCCAGCACCGCGAACGGCCAGAACAACGCCCAGGAAAACCGGCCCGCGCGCCAGAACTGCCAGGTGCCCAGGCAGGCGACCAGGATGTTGAGCGTGAGCGCGGTGGGCCGGATTTCCGCCGGCGCCATGCCGGACAGCGTCATCACCGCGATGTAGCCCGACGCCCCCGCATGCCCCACCGAGGCGTAGAGCAGCGCCACCAGCATCACGGCCGCCGCCAGCAGCCACACGGCTTCCGTCGCCATCGGGCTCAGTTCCAGTTGAACGGGCCCACGATGCCGTCGGTCTGGTCGGCGCCATCACGCAGGTAATGGATGACCATGGAGCGGCGCGTGAGCGACGGGTCGCGCACGGCGCTGCCGCCGTGCACCAGCATGCCGTGCCACAGCAGCACGTCGCCCTTGCGGGCCAGGAAGTGTTTCGTGCCGTGCTCGGCGGCCAGCGCGTTCGTGTAGGCGTAGTAACCGGCGTACTCGTCCAGCGGGCAGGTGCGCAGCGTGTCCTGCGGGTGGTTGGCGAACTTGCCGTAGGCCGGCGCGCGGTGCGAGCCGGGCGAAAACACCAGGGGGCCGCTGTCGGCGGAAATGTCCTCGCAGGCCACCCAGGCGCCGATCAGGTAATTGCCCGGGAAGACGTGGAAGACCGTCATGTCCTGGTGCAGTTCCTGCTGGCTGCCGAGGTAGAAATTGATGGTCGAGCGCGGGTAGGCGGGGCAGCCGAAGATCAGCGACGCCGCTTCGGCCAGGCGCGCATTCTGGTAGATCCGGCGGGCGGGTTCGCAGCGGGTCCACAGCTCGTGGATGCGCCAGGGGCTCAGCCTCGCGCGGGCCTGCCGTTCCGCCGGCGACAGCCGCACCAGGTCGGCGTGCGGCACCGCCGCGCCACCGGCGGCCTCGTCGAGCGTGAAGCCGAGGAAAGTGATGCCGGGGTTCGGCACGTCGGTCTGCAGCAGGTCGTCGACGTAGGCGTTGACGCCGTCGACGTCGGCGTGGTCCACCGCGCCTTCCAGCACCACATAGCCGTCCACGATCCACTTGCGCAGCAGCTCCGCCTGTTCCTGGCTGAGCTCCCCGCGGTCGAGGCGGGACTGCACGACCTCCAGCGCGTCCGGGCGGTCGAACCAGGCCTCGTGGCCGCCGAGGGCCGTCCAGTCGATCGCGGCGCCATCGCCGCGCTTTGCGGTAGCGGCCTTGGCGGCGGCGATGCGGGCCTTCGCCCGCGCGAATTCGTCCTCCGCGCCCTGCCCCGGCGCGGGTTCGCGGTTGCGGAGAAGACCCAGCGCGCGTGAAAAGAAACCCATGCAGCCCCCCTAGGCCGTGGTTGGAAT
Source organism: Arenimonas sp. (assembly GCF_041913985.1). Taxonomy (GTDB): domain Bacteria; phylum Pseudomonadota; class Gammaproteobacteria; order Xanthomonadales; family Xanthomonadaceae; genus Arenimonas. The sequence continues at coordinate 4,588 of NZ_JAYSEG010000013.1, read as the reverse complement.
TCCGGCGCCACGACGCGCACCGGGATGTGGCGGAAGAGGTGTCACCCGCAGGGCTGCAATCTGCCGTAACGCCCCGCAACGCAAAAACCCCTCCAACCGCCTATTTTTAGGGCTTTTGGCCCCACCTGTTGTAACTGCGAGTATCTAGGCGTATCGTCCAACCATGCCCCGGTTTGTTGGGTACAAGGTTGGGACCGAGGAATGCCGAAGCTCGCCAAGGAACTCAGTGCCGTCCAGGTCCAGCGCCTCACGCGCCCGGGCCTGCACGCCGTTGGTGGCGTGGCCGGCCTGCTACTGCAGGTGACGGCAACCGGTGCACGATCTTGGATCCTTCGTGTCGTGGTCGGCAAGCGCCGGCGCGATCTGGGCCTTGGCGGCTTCCCCACCGTGAGCCTTGCCCAGGCGCGTGAGCGCGCCAGAGAGGCGCGTTCGCTGATCTGGAAGGGCCTGGACCCCGTCGCCGAGAAACAGGCTCAGCGACGCGCGCTGGAGCAGGTGCAGGCAATCCCCACCTTCGATGAATGTGCCCGCAGATGCTTGGCCAGTAAGCGAGCTGGATTCCGCAATGCAAAGCACGCAGCCCAGTGGGAAAACACCCTTCGGACCTACGCGAGCCCGTACATGGGCCAGCTTCCTGTGAACGAGGTGGAGGAGCGCCACATCGTCAATGCACTTACCCCTATCTGGGAGGAGAAGAACGAGACAGCGGTCCGCGTTCGGGGTCGGATCGAAACCGTAATTGGATGGGCCACCGTCGCTGGCTTCCGGACTGGCGACAATCCTGCTCGCTGGCGAAAGCACCTCTCAGAGCTGTTCTCGGCCAAGAAGAAGGTTCAGCACCACGCCGCCCTGCCCTACGCCGCCCTGCCCGGCTTCCTGAAGTCGCTGCGCCAGCAAGCCGGCATGGCCGCGCGCGCGCTGGAGTTCGCCATCCTGACGGCCGCCCGCTCCGGCGAAGTCCGCGGCGCCACCTGGGACGAGTTCGACCTCGAGGCCGGCGTCTGGATCGTCCCCGGTGAGCGAATGAAGGCCGGCAAGGAACACTGGGTGCCGCTGTCCGCGGCTGCCCTCACCGTGCTCCGCTCGCTGCCCAGGACGTCGGATCGCGTGTTCCCCTCGCCCACCGGGCGGGCCCTGTCCGATATGGCGCTGAGCGCCGTCCTGAAGCGGATGGAGGTCGAGGTCACCGTGCACGGCATGCGCAGCACGTTCCGCGACTGGGCCGGCGAGACCACGGCCTTTGACCGCGAGACCATCGAGCATGCCCTGGCGCACCGCCTCAAGGACAAGGCCGAGGCCGCATACGCGCGTGGCTCGCACTTCGACAAGCGCCGCAAGCTGATGGAGGCCTGGGCGACCTACTGCACCACCGAACCCGCGGCAGACGGCGCCAAGGTGACGCCGATCCGCAAGAAATCCGGCACCCGCCGGTGAAAGCGGCCGACCCGGGAGATCTGACCTCCCGGGCGGCCTTCCACAACCGTTCTACTGGAGAACGATCATGGCGAACGCAAGTGTAAACCTGACCCCCCGCGACCTGGAAAAGATCGAAGTGCTGCTGCAGAAGATCCGCGGTGTGACCACGGTGATGTCCACCTCCGACTCCCCACCGGATTACGAGGACATCAAGTGGGTCGCCTTCGACCTGTCCGAGAAGTGCACGGACGCGCTGGAAATCCTCACTGGCCAGGCGAAGGACTGATCATGGCGAAGGAAAGCGTACTCAGAATCAAAGAATCGGCCGACCCGACCTGGCAGCCCAGCCACTCCAGCGAGACTGTGCTCGACCGGGCGCAGCGGAAGCTGCGCCAAGCCGAAGCCCTGGCCCACTGCCTGATAGGTGACCTCGAGGATCCGTTCGAGAACTGCAATGACGTATTGCGCCAGGACGTCCGGCAGCTGCTGGCCGATACCATCACGGAGGCCCGAGAGGCCTACAACCAGGCCCACGCTCGGGGGCTGGCATGAGCGCCATCATCCCCTTCCCGACCCGCATCCGCCGGCCGCTTCCGGCCCGCGGCGACATGGTGCGCAAGGTGCTGCAGCGGGCTCAGACCCGCCGTGACGCACGGGGCCCTGGTGGCGCTGGCTGACATGCCCACGAAGATGACCAGGAGCGAGGGCGCTGCAGACGCGGCGCCCGATTCCGACCCGATAGCGCGGCTCAAAAAGTCAGCTGTCTACCCAGCGATTTGCGGCGAGCTTGAGAAAAGCCCGCGCTGGAACCCGCACTTCCATGCCTGGCAGCTGCCTCAGGCAATTCGGAAAGCGCTGGAGGGACCGAAGCCGTATGAGCTTCTAACTCGCGCAAACAAAGACAAGCTGGCAACAGACATTCAGAAGACGTGCCGGCACCTGAAGGCTCTACTGGAATCACTCCACGGCACAAAGGAAGTGATGCGAGATTGGCCATTCGAGTTCCAAGCTCTTATCGACGACTTCGGATTGCGCGCGGCCGACGAATACCGCGAGAGAATTGAGCCGGATTCCGACTTGGGACAGGAACTAGCAGAAGATGATGGGGCCCCATTCCATGCGGTTCGCGGAGCCATTTACACAACCCTGATGGACGGAACCACTGAGTATCTAGAGTGTCTTGAACAGGGAGCCGAATTCTGGAAGAGCGCCGACGATCAGATCATCGAGCGGCCAGGCCACAGGCATGCACTCAGGCAGTACTTCCTTCGGAAGCTGATCGCCTTCTTTCGGAGCAGCCTCGGGAAACCAATGCACGGACCAACGCTGGCCATTGCCAGTGTCTACTTCGATTGTGAGGGCGTCACGCCGGCCGACCTCTCGAAGCTGTCGCCGCCCAAGAGGCGACCCACGCGGCGATAGATTTGGGGCTAACTCCCCAAAATCCGACGTTTAGCCCCATTTGCCCGGTCAACCGGGAGCTGTTCAATCGCCCTGCACTCAATGCAATGCAGGGAAAATATGAGCAGCAAAGCCAATGACAAATTCGCCCAGGAGCCTCCGCGCTACCTAACCGACCGCGATCTTGCGGCACGGTATCAGGTCAGTCGGAACACTATTTGGGGCTGGTCCCGGTGCGGCAACCTCCCAAAGCCCGTAAAGCTTGGCCATGCGTGCACGCGATGGCTTCGCTCCGAAGTCGAAGCAATGGAGCGGCAGAAGCGGGCCACCAGCCAGGCGGGTGGCGCATGAGCCAGGCCATCCTCAAGAGGGGTCTGTCCCGCATTGCCGCCAACCTCAGTCGGCTGAGCGATGAGCAGATCGCGCGGAACGCCGCGAACCCGGAACTCCGCCCATCGATGGTCGAGACCGTAACCGCCATCGACGCGGTACTTCGGCTTTGTCCCAGCCACGGCTCGGACGAACCGGCCGCAGCACTGAGCAACAAGGTCGTCGCCTCGTTTACCGAGCTTCGGGATCGCCTCAAGCGTGCCCTCGATGCCACGGCCGGGGAGCGTCGCGTATGAGCCCCGCCGAGATCGCCGCGCGGGCGAACACGCAACCCAACTCCCTCATGCTCCTGGCCGCGCTGCCGGACGTGGCCGACCACCTGCAGGCCCAACTCATCGAGCTCTACCGGAGCCCGACGCCGGAGCGGTGCGAGCGCATGGCCACCGAGCTGGAGGGCATCCGCCGCCACGTCCTGAACATCCGGGCGGCGCTGCAGCGTGAAGCCGTCGGAGGTGCGGCTACCGCGTGACGCAGGCCCCGGCCACACCCAGGCTGGTGAACTTCGCCCAGGCCGGCAAGCTCCAGCTCAAGCCGACCGAATGGCTACTCAAGGGCTGGCTGGTGCGCGACACGCTCGCCGCGCTGGTGGCGCCCTCAGGGGCCGGTAAGAGCTTCCTCGCCGTGGACTGGGCCTGTTGTATCGCCACCGGCAAGCCATGGGGCGGCCGGGACGTTGACCAAGGCGCCGTCTTCTACCTCGCGGGCGAGGGCCGGAACGGGCTCAGGAAGCGCGTCGCGGCCTGGGAAGCGCACCACAAGGAACCGCTGGGCAATGCGCCGCTCATGCTGGCCGATAGCCTTCCGCCGCTGGCCGATCTGCTGAACACGGGCGCCGTGATCGAGGCGATTCGCGACACCGCCGAGGCGCTGTTCTACCAGAGCGGCAGCGACCCCAAGCTGGTGGTGATCGACACGCTGGCGCGCGCCATGGCCGGTGCCGACGAGAACAGCAGCAAGGACATGGGCGCCCTCATCGGCGGCATGGACTGGATCAGGCAGGAATGGGGCTGCACGGTCCTGATCCTGCACCACACCGGCCACGCCACCTCCGACCGCGCGCGCGGGTCGAGCGCCTTCTATGCGGCCTTGGACAGCGAATTCATGCTGGCCCCGGGCGACACCTCGCTCACCCTGCGGGCGACGAAGTGCAAGGACTGGAAACCGCCGCTTCCGTTGGCGCTGCAGTGGGCCGAGGTCGAGATCGAGGTGCCCAACGACGACCCCGACGGTCCGCGGCTGGTCCCTGAGACGAGCCGAGCGCTTGCCGATCCTGCCGGCGCCAAGGTCGAAAGGAGCCGACTCGAGACGGTCCTCTATTACGCCGAAGAGCTCGGCATGACCGAGCGGCAGATCGCCCTCGAGACCCGCATCCCGAAGACGA
>NZ_JAYSEG010000012.1:0-84699 GCF_041913985.1 Arenimonas sp. | reverse complement strand
TGCACTTCATGACCTCATTGTAATCTATGAGGCTATGTTTGTGTGGTTTTTAGTATGTCTGCTGCCTGGGCACCACGCTGCGCCAGGCCGGTTCGCGCGAGGCCTTCCTGGCCGTGGACCGTGAGCTCGTGCTGCGGCTGGGCGAAGTGGCGCGCCGCCTGGGCGCACGCCACGCCATCCTGGTGTCCTCGGTGGGCGCCAGCGCGCAGTCGGGCAATTTCTACCTGCGGGTGAAGGGCGAGGCCGAGCGCGGCCTTGCCGAGCTGGGCTTTGAACGGCTGGACCTGCTGCGCCCCGGGCTGCTGCTGGGGGAACGCGCCGAGCGGCGCCGGGCCGAGGGCCTGGGCCAGCACCTGGCGCCACTGGCGAATCCGCTGTTGCTGGGCGGCCTGCGTCGCTACCGCGCCATCGCCGCCACCGACGTGGCGGATGCCGCGTTCGCACTGCTGCGGCGAGGCGACGAGCCCGGCCGCTTCGTGCACGAATTCGATTCGCTGCGCGCGCTGTCGCGCGGCGCCGCCTGAGGCGCGCCGCTTACTTCGCAACCAGCCCGACGCGCAGCAGCTTGCCCTTGGGCGCGTCGGTCAGCAGGTAAAGGTAGCCGTCCGGCCCCTGGCGCACGTCGCGGATGCGCTCGCCGAGGTCGGTGAGCAGGGCTTCCTCGTGCACCACCTTCTCGCCGTCGAGCTCCAGGCGCACCACGCGCTGGAAGGCGAGGGCGCCGACGAACAGGTTGCCCTTCCAGGCCGGGAAGCGGTCGGCGGTGTAGAAGGCCAGGCCGCTGGGCGCGATCGAGGGCGTCCAGTGGTGGATCGGCTGCTCCATGCCGGCCATCTCGGCCTTGCCCGAACCGATCGGCGCGCCGCTGTAGTTCACGCCCAGGGTGATCACCGGCCAGCCGTAGTTCTTGCCCGGCCCCGGCACGTTGAGCTCGTCGCCGCCGCGGGCGCCGTGTTCGGTCTGCCAGAGCTTGCCGGTCTGCGGATGCAGGGCCGCGCCCTGCACGTTGCGGTGGCCGTAGGACCAGATCGCCGGGATGGCATCGTCGCGGCCGGCGTAGGGATTGTCGGCGGGGATGGAGCCGTCGCGTTCGATGCGGAAGATCTTGCCCTGGCCCTTGTCGAGCAGCTGCGGGTTGTCCCAGTTGCCGCGGTCGCCGCTGGTCACGTACAGGCGGCCCTCGCGGTCGAACACCAGGCGCGAGCCGAAGTGCTGGCCGGCGTCGAGCTTGGGCAGCTGGCGGAAGATCACCGACACCTCCTGCAGCGCGCCGTCCACCAGCTTGCCGCGCGCCACGGCGGTGCCGGCGCCGCCGTCGCCCGGTTCGGCGAAGCTGAGGTAGATCCACGGCGCCTTGTCGAAGTCCGGGTCCACGGCGACGTCGAGCAGGCCGCCCTGGCCGCGTGCCCACACTTCCGGAACACCGGCCACCGGCTCGGAGAGCCGGCCGTCGGCGTCGACGATTCGCAGGCGGCCCGGACGCTCGGTCACCAGCTTGCGGCCGTCGGGCAGGAAGGCCAGGCCCCAGGGGTGCTCCAGGCCTTCGGCGACGGTGCTGACTTCGAGGGTGCCCTTTTCGCTGGGGAACTGGCTGGCGGCTTCGGCCGGGCCACGCGCGCCGCAACCGGCGATGGCGGCGGCGAGCAGGACGGCGAGGGGAGTCTTCATGGACGGGCTCCGGTGTCGTTCTGGGAGGGGATTCAGCGCAGCAGCGGCTCGAGCGCCGGCCACACGTGGTCGCGCAGGCGCGGCTGGGCCTCGGCGACGGGGTGCAGGTTGTCGGCCTGGAAGGCCTCGCGCTCGGTGGCGATGGGTTCGAGCAGGAAGGGCAGCAGGGCCGCGCCGTGCGCCTTCGCCAGTTCGGCGTAATTGCGTTCGAAGCCCTGGGTGTACTGCGGCCCGTAGTTCGGCGGCAGGCGCATGCCCACCAGCAGCACGCGGGCGCCGGCCTGCTTGGCGGCGGTGATCATGCGTTCGAGGTTGGCGCGGGTCTGGGCCAGGTCCAGGCCGCGCAGGCCGTCGTTGGCGCCGAGTTCGATCACCACCACGGCGGGCTGGTGCCGCGCCAGTTCGGCGGCGATGCGGCTGGCGCCGCCGGCGGTGGTTTCGCCGCTGATGCTGGCGTTGGCGACGCGCCAGCCGGGGTGGCTGGCCTGCAGCTTCTTGCCCAGCAGCGCCACCCAGCCCTGCTCGGGGGCCAGGTTGTAGGCGGCCGAGAGCGAGTCGCCCATCACCAGCACCGTGCGTTCGGCCGCGGCCGCCCACGCCGGCAACAGCAGCGACAGTGCCATCAGTAGGGCCATGACTCCCCGTTGAACCCCGGTGCGCCATGCTCCATATCGTGTATTCATTCCACCGACTCCTGAATTCGAATCGAGGACAGCATGGCCGACAGCCCCGGAACGCCCGCCAACCCGCGCGACGCCCTGCACGTGGAGCGCCTCGGCAAGCGGGTGCCGCTGCCCTCGGGCGACCTGACCATCCTCGATGGGGTCGGTTTTACCATCCCCCGGGGTGAAGCGGTCGCGATTGTCGGCGCCTCCGGTTCAGGCAAGAGCACGCTGCTGTCGCTGCTGGCCGGCCTGGACGTGCCCAGCGAAGGCGAGGTGCGGCTCGACGGCGAGCCGCTGTCGCGCCTGGACGAGGACGGCCGCGCCCGCGTGCGCGGCGAGAAGGTGGGCTTCGTGTTCCAGAGTTTCCAGCTGCTGCCCTCGCTCACCGCGCTGGAGAACGTGATGCTGCCGCTGGAGCTGCGCGGGGACGACGACGCGGAAGGCCCGGCCCGCGCCATCCTGGGCCAGGTGGGCCTCGCCGAGCGCCTGGGCCACTACCCGCGCCAGCTTTCCGGCGGCGAGCAGCAGCGCGTGGCGCTGGCCCGCGCCTTCGTCACCCGGCCCTCGGTGCTGTTCGCCGACGAACCCACCGGCAACCTCGACACCCGCACCGGCCAGGCCATCATCGAACTGCTGTTCAAGCTCAACCGCGAGGCCGGCACCACCCTGGTGCTGGTCACGCACGACGAGCAATTGGCCGCGCGTTGCCGCCGCGTGCTGCGCCTGGATTCCGGCCGGCTGGTGTCGGCATGAAGTGGGCCGGCCTGGCCTGGCGCCAGTTGCGCCGCGACCTGGCGTCGGGCGACGTGCGCATCCTGCTGGCCGCGCTGGTGCTGGCGGTGATGGCGGTGTGCTCGGTGGGCTTCGTCACCGACCGCGCGGAACGCGCGCTGGCGCTGGAAGCCAACCGCCTGCTGGGCGGCGACGTGGTGCTGCGCGCCGACGAACCCATCGGCGAAGCCTTGCTCGAAGCGGCGAAGGCCCCGGGCCTGGCGCAGGCGCAGACGCTGTCCTTCAATACCATGGTGCGCGCCGGCGAGTCGCTCAAGCTCGGCGACCTCAAGGCCATGGGCCCCGGCTTCCCGCTGCGCGGGCGCTTCCGCATCCAGGACCGCGCCGGCGGCCCCGAGGCCGACGCACCGGACGTGCCGGCGCCGGGCACGCTCTGGCTCAGCCGCGCCGGCGCCGACGCGCTCGACGCGAAGGTGGGCGACACCATCGGCATCGGCATGAGCGAGCTGCGCCTGGCCGCGCTGGTGGTGCAGGAGCCCGACGCCGCGCTCGACTACTTCAACACCGCGCCGCGCGTCTTCATCAACCTGGCCGACCTGCCGGCCACCGGCCTGGTGCAGGAAGGCAGCCGCATCACCTACCGCCTGGTGGTGGCGGGCGAGGCGGGCGCGGTGGAAGGCTTCACGGCGTTCGCGCGCGAGAACCTCGGCCGCGGCCAGCGCCTGGAAACCGCCGGCGAGGCGCGCCCGGAGATCCGCCGCGCGCTCGACCGCGCCGACCGTTTCCTGGGCCTGGCCGCCCTCATCTCGGTGGTGTTGGCGGCCGTGGCCGTGGCCATGGCCGCGCGCCGCCACAGCGCCCGCCACCTGCAGGGGTCGGCGGTGATGCGCTGCCTCGGCGCCAGCCAGTCCACGCTGGTGGGCATCCACGTGGGTGAACTGCTGCTGCTGGGCCTGCTGGGCAGCGGCATCGGCGTGGCCCTGGCCTTCGGCCTGCAGTGGCTGGTGGCCGACTGGCTGCAGGAGGCGCTGAAACTCTCGATTCCCGGCGCCAGCTGGCGCCCCGCGCTGGAAGGCCTGGGCGTGGGCCTGACGGTGTTGCTGGCCTTCGGCGTGCCGCCGGTGCTGGCGCTGCGCCGCGTGCCGGCGCTGCGCGTGCTGCGCCGCGACCTCGACCCCACCGAGCCCAGCGCCTGGGTGGTGGCCCTGGCGGGCCTGGCCGGCCTGGCCGCGCTGCTGTGGTGGAAGGCCGGTTCGGCCACGCTGGGCACGGCCATGCTGCTGGGCATCCTGGCCACGGTGGCGGTGCTGGCCGCGCTGGCCTGGGCGCTGATCGCTTTGCTGCGCCGGCTGCGTTCGCGCCTGCGCGGGCCCTGGCGCTACGGCCTGGCCAATGTCAGCCGCCGCGCGGGGGCGTCCATCGCCCAGGTGTCGTCGCTGGGCCTGGGCCTGATGGCCCTGCTGCTGCTCACCTTCGTGCGCACCGACCTGCTCGACCGCTGGCGCGACGCCATGCCGGCCGACGCGCCGAACCGCTTCATCATCAACGTGCAGCCCGACCAGGTGCCTTTGGTGCGCGAGTTCCTGCAGGGCCAGGGCATCGCCGAACCGGAGCTGTTCCCGATGATCCGCGCGCGCCTGAGCGAGGTGAACGGCCAGCCCGCCAGCGGCGCCAACTACGAGGAAGGCAGCCGCGCGCGCCGCATGGCCGAGCGCGAGTTCAATCTGTCGGTGGCCGAGGCGCTGCGCGCCGACAACTTGGTGACGGCGGGTGAGTTCTGGACCGGCACGCCGGCGAGCCCGGAGCTGTCGGTGGAAGAGGAGTTCGCCGAGTCGCTGGGCTGGAAGGTCGGCGACGAGGTGGCCTTCGACATCGCCGGCGCGCGCTACGCCGGCCGCATCACCAGCCTGCGCCGGGTGGACTGGGAGAGCTTCCGGCCGAACTTCTTCGTGCTCGGATCGCCCGGTTCGCTGGACGGCTACTCGGGCAGCTTCATCACCGCCGTGAAGGTGGCGCCGGAAAAGACGCGCTTCACCGCCGAGCTGGTGTCGGCCTTCCCGAACCTGTCGGTGATCGACGTGGACGCGGTGCTGGCGCAGGTGCGCGGCACGGTGGAGCAGGTGTCCACGGTGGTGGAGGCGGTGTTCGCCTTCTCGCTGGTGGCGGGCCTGCTGGTGCTGCTGGCGGCGGTGAGCGCCAGCCAGGACGAGCGCCTGCTCGAGGGCGGCGTGATGCGCGTGCTGGGCGGCCGTGGCGGCCAGTTGCGGCTGGCGCAGGCTTCGGAGTTCGCGGCCATCGGCCTGCTGTCGGGGCTGGTGGCGGCCATTGCCGCCTCGGTGCTGGCGGGCGTGGTGGCGCGCCAGGTTTTCGAGCTGCCGTGGAGCCCGGACTGGGCGCTGGCGGCCACCGGCGGCGCGGCGGGCATGCTGGCCGCGCTGCTGGCGGGAATGTGGGCGACGCGGCGGGTGGTCAACGCGCCGCCGTCGGTGACGCTGCGCGAACTGCAGTCCTGAGGCTCAGTCCACCAGCAACGCCAGCCCGAACAGGCCGAGCATCGCGAAGGCCAGGCCGAGTTTGAAGATCGCGCCGAGCAGCAGGCCCATCCAGGTGCCGAAGCCGATCTTCGAAGCGTGTTTCCATTCGCGGCCGTGCGCGATTTCCCCCAGCGCGGCGCCCAGGAAGGGCCCGGCCACCAGGCCAGGCAGGCCGAAGAAGATGCCGATGAAGCCGCCGATGCCCGCGCCGAACAGGCCCTTGTTCGAGGCGCCGACGCGGCGCGCGCCGGCGAGGCTGGCCAGCAGGTCCACCACGATCGACACCAGCACCAGCACGCCCAGCACCGCCAGGGTCCAGCCGCCGATGTGGCGGAAGCCGCCGGCCCAGGCGGCCAGCAGCATGCCCGCGTACATCACCGGCAGGCCCGGCAGCACGGGCAGCACCGTGCCGAGCAGGCCGACCACGATCAGCGCGCCGGCCACCACGTACCAGGTCGTGAGCAGGTCCATGGCCGGAGCATAACAAGCGAACGGCCCGCCGAAGCGGGCCGTCCGGGGAACGCGTGGAGCGCGGCGGTCAGTCCGGCAGGATCACGGTGTCGATCACGTGGATCACGCCGTTGCTGGCGGCGATGTCGGTGGCGGTGACGGTGGCGTTGTCCACCTTCACGGTGCCGCCCTCGACGGTGATGTCGGCGGCCTGGCCGTTGACGGTGGTGGCGGTGTCGAGCTTGACCACGTCGGCAGCCTTCACCTTGCCGGCGACCACGTGGTAGGTGAGGATCGCGACGAGCTTGTCCTTGTTCTCGGGCTTGAGCAGGTCCTCGAGGGTGCCGGCGGGCAGCTTGGCGAAAGCCTCGTCGGTGGGCGCGAACACGGTGAACGGGCCCTCGCCGCTGAGCGTCTCGACCAGGCCGGCGGCCTTGACCGCGGCGACCAGGGTTTCGAAGTCCGCGTTGCCGGCGGCGACGTCGACGAGGGTGCCGGCCGGCTTGGCCTCGTCGTGGTGGCCGGCGAGCGCCGGGGTGGCGACGGCGGCGGACAGCATCAGGGCGAGCAGGGACTGGCGAAGCAGGGTCATGGGGTTCTCCTGGGGTTGGGTGCCGGGGGAGGGCACCTGCGCAGCATTGCGCGCGGCGTGTCGTGGCAAGGTCGCGGCGGCGTCAATCGCGCGTCGCGGCCACGTGCAGGTGGCGTGATTCGCCCTGCCGCGGGCGTGGCGCGCCCGCTATGCTTCCGTTCCCAACGCTGATGGCGCCGCCATGCTTCCTGTCGAAACCCCGCTTGTCGCCGCCGATGGCCATCGATTCCCGCTGCGCGTGTTCGCGCCTGCCGGTGCGCGCGCCGGATTGCTGTGGCTGCCCGCGCTGGGCGTGCCGGCGCAGAAGTACGACCGCTTCGCCGCGGCGCTGGCCCAGGCCGGCGTGGCCGTGGCCGTGCATGAGTGGCGCGGCATCGGCGGCAGCGCGCTGCGTGCGCGCCGCGGCGTGGACTGGGGATATGCCGAGCTGCTGGGCCAGGACCTGCCGGCCAGCGTGGCCGCGCTGGACCCCGCGGTGCGCTGGTCTTTCGGCGGCCACAGCCTGGGGGGCCAGTTCGCCGCCATGGCCGCGGCGCTGTCGCCAGGGCGAAGCGCCGGACTCGCGCTGGTGGCCACCGGCGTGCCCGACGCGCGCACCTTCCCGGCCTGGGAGCGCCTGCTGATCTCGGCTTTCTCGCGTTTCCTGCCGCCGCTCACGCGCGCCGTGGGCTACTACCCGGGGCAGCGGATGGGTTTCGCCGGCCGCGAGGCCGGCCAGCTGATGCGGGACTGGGCCCGGACCGTGCGCACCGGCGTCTATGCCGGCTACGGCACCGGCCGGCCGCTGGAAGAAAGGCTCGGCGAGCTGAAGCTGCCGGTGCTGGCGCTGCGCTTCCAGCACGACTGGTTCGTGCCCGAGGCCTCGCTGCAGGGCCTGGTGGCCAAGCTCGGCGCGGGTCCGCGCCGCTGGGAGCTGTTCGACGACGCGCGGCTCGGGGCCCGCGCCGACCACTTCCGCTGGATGCGCGAACCCGGCGCCGTGGCGCCGGTGGTCGCGGAGTGGCTGCTCAGCCCTTGAAGTCGCGGTGGCAGGCCTGGCAGCCGCTGTTGACGCGGTTGATGGCCACGCCCGCGGCGGCGCAGTCGGCCGGCGGCGTCGCCAGCGCGGCGTCCAGCGAGGCGCGCAGCACGGTGGAGTGCTGGATGAAGCGCTCGTCGTCCTGGGTGGGCAGGAAGGCCGGTTCGAGGTCGTTGGCCAGGTGGCGCAGCGTCTGCAGGCGCGGCGTCAGGTCGGTGGCGGCGCAGCGGTTTTGCTTGAGCGACTGGTCCAGGCCTTTCATCTGCGCGGCCATCACGGCCATCACGCCGTTGGGGTAGGCGGTGCCCTGGCGCAGCGCGTTCATGCCGATGACGGTGAGCAGGAAGCCGGCCAGCAGGCCGACCAGGACCAGGATCAGGGAACGCATGCGGGAAGCTCCGGGCGAAAAAAAAAGACCGCCGGGACGATACCACGGCGGTCTTTCCCGGGCAGCGGGCTCAGCGCAGCGGGATGATGCGGGTGCCGTCCACGCGCACGTAGGCGCCTTCGCGGATGCCGTTGCCCAGGCCGTTGCGGTTGATCACCACCAGGCGGCCGTCGTCCATGCGCACGTGCACGTCGTAGGTCTGTTCGTTGACCTTGTTCTCGATGGCGTTGCCGGCCACCGCGCCGGCGACCGCGCCCGCCACCGTGGCGGTGTTCTTGTTGCCCTGGCTGCCGTGCTTGGGGATCTCGCGGGCGGCCACGGCGCCGACGATGCCACCCAGGATGGCGCCGGTGCGGCTGTTGTCGCGGGCGCCGTAAACCACTTCGATGCGTTCGACGCGGCCGCAGTCGTGGCAGCGCTGCGGCTCGGAATAGCCATAGCCCCGGTCGTAGCCATAGCCCGACGAGCGCGGCTGGCTGGCACAGGCGGACAGGGTGAGGGCGAGGGCGGCGGCGATCAGCAGGGGGGTCTTCATGGCGCTCTCCTTGGGACGGGAACCTCGCGACCGAACCTAGGCGCCCCTGCCTGAACTCCGGCCGACCGGGCGGCGGGTAGAATGGCGGCATGGCTTCCTCCCGATTCGCCGGCATCGACCGGCTTTACGGCCGCGGCGCGGCGCAGCGGCTGGCGCAGGCGCAGGTGTGCGTCGTCGGCCTCGGCGGCGTGGGCTCGTGGGCGGTGGAATCGCTGGCGCGCAGCGGCGTGGGCCGGCTGGTGCTGGTGGACGCCGACGACGTCTGCGTCAGCAACACCAACCGCCAGCTGCACGCGATCGAGGGCCAGTACGGCCGCAACAAGGGCGAGGTGCTGGCCGAGCGCTGCCGCGCGATCAACCCCGGCATCGAGGTCGAGGTGGTGCCGCAGTTCCTGGTGTCGGCCAACCTCGAAGCGCTGCTCGACCGCGGCCACGACGTGGTGCTCGACGCCTGCGACAGCCTCAGGAGCAAGCTCGAGATGGTCGCCTGGTGCCGGCGCCGCAAGCTGCCGCTGGTGGTCTGCGGTTCGGCCGGCGGCCGCACCGACCCCACGCTGGTGCGCGTGCGCGACCTCTCGCGCACCGAACACGACGCCATGCTGGCCCTGGTGCGCAAGCGCCTGCGCGCCGACTTCAATTTCCCGCGCAACCCCGACCGCTACTTCGGCGTGCCGGCGGTGTATTCGATGGAAAACGTGAAGTACCCGCAGGCCGACGGCAGCGTCTGTGGCGTGCGGCCGCAGGTGGGCGCCGACGCCGCGCTCAAGCTCGACTGCGGCGCCGGCCTGGGCGCCGTCACGCACGTGACCGGCACCTTCGGCTTCGCCATGGCCGGCAAGGCGCTGGAGCTGATCCTCAAGGCCAAGGCCCGCTGAGGCGGGCGGGGCGTTCGCTAGCCGAACAGGCGTTCGGCGTTCGCGCGGGTCGCGGCGGCGACGTCTTCCGGGGCCTGCCCGCGCAGCTGCGCCACCACCGCCAGCACGTTCGGCAGGCGGCCGGGTTCGTTGCGTTCGCCGCGGTGGGCGGCGTCGGGCTGGTCGGGAGCGTCGGTTTCCAACAGCAGCCATTCGATCGGCATCGTCGCCACGGTGCGGCGCAGGCGCTGCGCGCGCTCGAACGTGACGGGACCGCCGATGCCCAGGTGGAAGCCCAGGCCGAACAGCTGCCGCGCCTGTTCCTCGCTGCCCGACCAGCTGTGCACCACGCCGCGCAGGCCGCCGACCCGGCGCAGCGAGGCGATCACCTCGTCCACGGCGCGGCGCGCGTGCAGCACCACCGGCAGGTCGAACTCCCGCGCCAGTCCAAGCTGGCGCTGGAAGTAGTTGCGCTGCGCGTCGGGGTCGAGGCCTTCGACGAAGAAGTCCAGGCCGCACTCGCCCACCGCGGCGGGGCGTTCGCGCCCCAGCCAGTCGGCAAGCGCGTCGAGATCGCCTGGCTGGTGGCGGTCCAGGAACATGGGATGCAGGCCGTAGGCCGGGCGCAGGCCCGGGTCGGCCGCGCACAGCGCCCTGATCTTCGACCAGCTTTCGCGATCCACCGCCGGCAGCAGCTGCCGGGTGACGCCGGCGGCGCGGGCGCGGGCCAGCACCTGCTCGCGGTCGGGGTCGAATTCGACCGCGTCGAGGTGGCAGTGGCTGTCGTACAGCAGGCTCATTCGCGCCGGGCTTCACCGTCGATGACCTGGCCCTTGGGCGGCGCCGGCGGTTCGTCGCGGCGCTTCCAGCTGGCCAGCACCAGGGCCGCCAGTGCGGTGACGATCTCGTCGATGAAGGGCAGGGGGTCGAAGGGCCAGAGCCAGCTCACCAGCATCAGCGCGATCGTGAGCTTGAACAGCGTGGGGAAGCGCAGCCGGGAGGCGAAGCCGACCAGCGGGCCGGTGAGCGGGTGGGGCATGGCGGGCTCCTGCAGGGGGCGTGCCGGCGAAGTTAACATGCGGTGACGGCGCCGGCCGTGCTTTCGGGCGCCGTTCAGGCGGCCTGCGCGAGGCTCCCATCGCGACGGCGGGGAACCGCCGCCAAACGAGGACAAGACCATGAACAAGACCGTATTGGCCGTGCTGGCCGGCATGCTGGTGGGGGGTGGTGCCATCGCCGCCTACCAGACGTTCGCGACCCCGTATGCCGAGGTGGTGTCGTCCACCCCGATCACCGAGAAGGAGCCGATCTACGGCGAGGTGGTGTCTTCCACCGCCATCACCGAGATGCGCACCGGCTCGCGCCAGGTCTGCGAGGACCGCGTGGTTGAAAAGCGCCAGCCGGAACGCTTCGGCGACAAGGACGGCATGGTCGTGGGCGCCGTGGTCGGCGGCCTGCTGGGCAACCAGGTGGGCGGCGGCGACGGCCGCAAGCTGGCCACCGTCGCCGGTGCCGTGGGCGGTGCGTACGCCGGCCGCGAGATCGACCGCCGCCACACCGGCGGCAAGAAGTACACCGAGGTCGAGCAGGTCTGCCAGACCGTGACCGAGCCGCGTGAGGAGATCGTCGGCTACGACGTGACCTACCGCAGCGAGGGCGAGCTGGGCAGCGTCCGGGTCGATTCCAAGCCCGGCGACCAGGTGCTGCTGGGCGAACGCGACAAGATCGTCGGCTACGACGTGACCTGGCGCTACGAGGGCCAGACCGGCAGCCTGGTGATGGCCGAAGACCCGGGCGACCGCCTGCCGGTGGAGAACGGCGTGATCGCCGCCACCGGCGCCACGACCCCGCCCAGGGGCTGACGCGCTCCTCCCCCCGCGTCGCCCCCGGAGGGCCGGCCGAGAGGCCGGCCCTTCTTCATGGGGCTGACCGCCGACGGGCTGCCGGCCGGCCCGGGAAACGGCTAAAATCCCGGTTTTCCCGTCCAGCGAAAACCCCAAGCCATGGCCCTGAACCCGACCGACCTGTTCGACATCCGTTCGCTGCTCTCGGAAGAGGAGCGCATGATCCAGGACAGCGTCGCCCGCTTCACCGACGAAAAGGTGCTGCCGATCATCGGCGACTGCTTCGACCAGGGCCGCTTCCCGAAGGAATTGGTGCCCGAGATCGCGGCCATGGGCCTGCTGGGTTCCTCGCTGCCGGAGAAGTACGGCTGCGCCAACCTCAACGCCGTCAGCTACGGCTTGATCTGCCAGGAGCTCGAGCGCGGTGATTCCGGCATCCGCAGCTTCGTCTCGGTGCAGAGCTCGCTGTGCATGTACCCCATTTACGCGTACGGCTCGGAAGAGCAGCGCATGAAGTACCTGCCCGGCATGGCCCGCGGCGAGATCATCGGCTGCTTCGGCCTGACCGAGCCGCACGGCGGCTCCGACCCGGCCAACATGAAGACCACCGCGAAGCGCGACGGCGGCGACTGGGTCATCAACGGCGCCAAGATGTGGATCACCAACGGTTCGCTGGCCGACATCGCCATCGTCTGGGCGATGACCGACGAGGGCATCCAGGGCTTCATCGTCGAGAAGGGCACCAAGGGCTTCGACACCCAGGTCGTGCACAAGAAGATGAGCCTGCGCGCCTCGGTCACCTCGGCGCTGTTCTTCGACGGCGTGCGCGTGCCCGACAGCCAGCGCCTGCCGAACGTGAAGGGCCTCAAGGGCCCGCTCGGCTGCCTCAGCCAGGCCCGCTACGGCATCACCTGGGGTCCGATCGGCGCCGCCATCGCCAGCTACACCTCGGCGCTGGAGTATTCCAAGACCCGCATCCTGTTCAACCGCCCGATCGCGGCCACCCAGTCGGTGCAGCTGAAGCTGGCCGACATGGCCCGCCGCATCACCCTGGCGCAGCTGCTGTCGCTGCAGCTCGGCCGCCTCAAGGACGCCGGCACGCTGCAGCACTCGCAGGTGTCGCTGGCGAAGTGGAACAACTGCCGCATGGCGCTCGACATCTCGCGCGAGGCGCGCGACATCCTGGGCGGCGCCGGCATCACCACCGAACACCCGCCGATCCGCCACGCGCTCAACCTCGAGTCGGTCATCACCTACGAGGGCACCGAGACCGTGCACCAGCTGGTGATCGGCCGCGAAGTCACCGGCATCAACGCGTTCTGAGCGCCCCATGACCGCGCCCCTGATCCCCGCCCGCCACAAGGACGTCAACCGCGCCAAGGTCTGCGACGACAACTTCGTCGAGTTCGTGAAGGGCTGGTCGGGGGCGCCGCAGCACCGGCCGGCGCCGCACGAGCCGGTGCTCGACGGCAGCGCCTGCACGGCCGAAGACTTCCTGGCACTGTTCGAATCGCAGCTGGTCTCGCGCCACCTCGACCTGATGGCGCGCGTGCTGCGCGTGCAGCAGAAGGTGTTCTACACCATCGGTTCCTCGGGCCACGAGGGCAATGCCATGGTGGCGCGCCTGACGCGACACACCGACCCGGCTTTCCTGCACTACCGCTCGGGCGGCTTCATGGCCGAGCGCTTCCGCAAGCTGCCGGGCATGGACCCGGTGATGGATTCCGCGCTCAGCTTCGCCGCCAGCAAGGACGACCCGGCCTCGGGCGGCCGCCACAAGGTGTGGGGCAGCAAGCCGCTGTGGGTGCTGCCGCAGACGTCGACCATCGCCTCGCACCTGCCCAAGGCGCTGGGCACGGCCATCGCCATCGAGCAGGCGCGCCGCATCGGCCATGAGCTGCCGATCCCGCAGGACTCGATCGCCATCTGCAGCTTCGGCGACGCCTCGAGCAACCACGCCACCGCCCAGACCGCCTTCAACACCGCGCAGTGGACGGCCTACCAGAAGCTGCCGGCGCCGGTGCTGTTCGTGTGCGAGGACAACGGCATCGGCATCTCGGTGAAGACGCCGGGCGGCTGGATCAGCAACGCCTTCCGCCACCGCGACGGCCTGGACTACTTCTTCGCCGACGGCCTCGACCTGGCCGAGGGCTACGGCCAGGTGCAGGCCGCGGTGGAGCACTGCCGCCGCACGCGCCGCCCGACCTTCCTGCACCTCAAGACCACTCGCATCATGGGCCACGCGGGCACCGACTTCGAGATCGAGTGGCGCAGCTTCGAGGAACTGATGGCGGTGGAGGCCACCGACCCGCTGCTGCGTTCGGCCGAGATCGCGCTGGTCTCGGGCCTGATGTCGAAGGACGAGCTGCTGGCGAAGTACGAGGCCATGCGCGCCCGCTGCTTCGCCGCCGCGGAGGAAGCCGACCGCCGTCCGAAGCTCACCGAGCTGGCCGACGTGATGGCGCCGCTGGCGCCGTACACGCCGGACAAGGTGGCCGCCGAGGCCGCCCGCAGCGACTACGCCGACAAGCGCCTGGCGGTGTTCGGCGGCGAAGCGAAGCTGCCCGAGAACCAGCCGCCGAAGCACCTGGCCATCCAGATCAACCAGGCCCTGCACGACCTTTTCTGCAAGTACCCGGAAACGCTGCTGTTCGGCGAGGACGTGGCGCAGAAGGGCGGCGTGTACACCGTCACCAAGGGCCTGCACAAGGCGTTCAAGAACGCCCGCGTGTTCAACACCCTGCTCGACGAGACCATGATCCTGGGCCTGGCCCAGGGCTACGCCAACATGGGCATGCTGCCGATGCCCGAGATCCAGTACCTGGCGTATTTCCACAACGCCTGCGACCAGATCCGCGGCGAGGCCTGCAGCCTGCAGTTCTTCTCCAACGGCCAGTACCGCAACCCGATGGTGATGCGCGTGGCCTCGCTGGGCTACCAGCGCGGCTTCGGCGGCCATTTCCACAACGACAACTCGATCACCGCGCTGCGCGACATCCCCGGCCTGGTGGTCGGCTGCCCGAGCCGCGGCGATGACGCCGCCACCATGCTGCGCACGATGATGGCCCTGGCGAAGGTGGACGGCCGCGTCTGCGCCTACCTCGAGCCGATCGCGCTGTACATGACCAAGGACCTGTACGAGGCGGGCGACGGCCAGTGGCTCACCAGCTACCCGGCGCCGGACCAGGCCATGGTGCTGGGCGAGGAGCGCGTCTATGCGCCCGAGGCCCGCGACCTGGTGATCTTCACCTTCGGCAACGGCGTGCCCATGAGCCTGCGCGCGGCGCGGCGCATCGAGGCGGCCAAGGGCTGGAAGGTGCGCGTGGTCGACCTGCGCTGGCTGCAGCCGCTCAACGGCGAGGCCATCGCCCGCCATGCCGGCGAATGCGCCCGCATCCTGGTGGTGGACGAGGGCCGCCGCTCGGCCGGCGTGGGCGAGGGCGTGATCACCGCGGTGGTCGAGGCCGGCCACGGCGCCAAGCCCCTGCGCCGGGTGGTGGGCGAGGACACCTACACCCCGCTGGCCGGCGCCGCCTTCCTGGTCATTCCCAGCGACGACGACATCGTGGCCATGGCCGAGCGCCTGGCCTGATATCGTTCTGCTGGACATGAGCCAGTCCCGGCCCCAGACGATCCTCTTCGCCGACGTCAGCGGCAGCACCCGGCTGTTCGAAACCAAGGGTGACGTCGAGGCGCGGCGCCTGATCGCGCTGGTGCTGGGGGCGCTCACCCAGGTCTGCCAGCAGCACGGCGGCCGGGTCATCAAGACCATCGGCGACGAGATCATGTGCACCTTCCCGGCCGCCCTCAACGGCGTGCTGGCGGCCTGCGACATGCAGCGGCGCCTGGCCCGCGACATCGACTTCGTGCGCGACAGCCTGGCCGTGCGCATCGGCCTGCACCACGGCGACGCGCTCGAGGAAGCCGACGGCGACGTCTACGGCGACGCGGTGAACACCGCCGCCCGCATGGCCTCGCTGGCCAAGCGCGAGCAGGTGGTGACCACGGCCGCCACCTACGACAGTCTCTCGGGCCGGGCGCCGGAAGCGCGCAGCCTGGGCAAGGCGCGGGTCAGCGGCAAGCTGCTGCCCATCGCCATCGTCGACCTGGTCTGGCAGGAGGACACCTCCGGCATGACCATGGTGCAGAGCTCGGTGCGCGCCGCCGCCGAGGAAGGCGAGGGCGCGGCGGTGCTGCGCCTGCGCCACCGCGGCCGGGTGATCGAACTGGGCCCGCACTCGGAACCCTTCTCGATGGGCCGCGAACCGGGCAACGGGCTGCAGGTGGAGGCCGACTGGGTCAGCCGCACGCACGCCACCATCGAATACAAGCGCGGGCACTTCACGCTCTCGGACCGCTCCACCAACGGCACCTACGTGCGCATCGGCGAGGACGACGAGCTCAAGCTGCACCGCGACGAACTGCACCTGCGCAAGTCGGGCACCATCAGCCTGGGGCAGGGCATCGCCGTGAACACCGGCGATGCCATCCAGTTCGACCTGGGCTGAAGCGCCCCGCCGGGCTCAGTCCTCGGCCTGGACCTCGATGCCGCCGAGCGCGTCCTCGTCGATCTCCACTTCCTCCACCGGCGCCGGCGCCGGGGCCGAGGGCTTGGCGCGGTAGCCGAACACGCCGGCGAGCAGCTTCTCGCTGCCGGCATAGGCGTCGTTGGAGGTTTCGACGAACTGGCTGGCGCCGAGCTCGGCCAGCACTTCGTAGAGCGCGGCGTCCTCGTGCAGCTTCAGCATGGCCGCGGACACCGCCTCGCGCACGTCGTTGGGCACGGTGCCGGCGGCGCTGAGCGTACGGCCGGTGAACTCGCGCGATTCCGACACCACCACCAGGTTCGGGTAGAGCTGGGCGATGTAGTTGGGCACCATCGCCGCCTCGGTTTCCTGCGAGAAGATCATCTCCACGCCGTCGCGCCAGTTCGAGGCCACCGACTTGATTTCGGGCTGGGCGATCGGGTTGCGGTAGATCTCGCCCAGCAGCAGGTAGCCCATGCTCGGCGCCGGCATGCTGACCACGCGGTAGCCGATCAGGCCCGAAGTACCGCCCTCGGCGATGGCCGCGTCGGCCAGCAGCGAGTAGCGGGTGGGCTCGGCCACGCGCACCAGCGGCGTGAAGCCCAGGCGGTCGATGCGGTAGCTGGTGAAGTGCGCTTCCTCGAAGGCGAAGTCCACCTTCATGCCCGCGCGCAGGTCGCGCCAGTACACGTGGTAGTTCGCCGCCGTCTTGAGCTTGAAGGTGTGGCCGGTGCTGGCCGAGAGGTAGTCGAGCAGCGGCTTGTAGACCAGCTGCGCCTGCGCGGGCGGGTAGTTCGGTTCCACCGCGAGGGTGTAGTCGGCGGCCAGCGACGGCGCTGAGACGAAAGCAAGTACGAAGGCCGCTAGGCCACGGATACGCTTCATGTTGGACTCCTCCCTTGCGGCCCGATATAGCAGATAGGGCCGGGGGACGCCAATCGTGACGCAGGCCTCAGGCGGGGCGGTGCAGGCCTTCACGCAGCGGCAGGCGCCCGCAGGGGCGGCCGCCGGCGGCCAGGTCGGCCGGGGCGTCCGCGCCCAGCACGGCCAGCCCCTCGCGGCCGTCGGCCGTGGCGGACACCACGGTGCCGACGGCCTGCCCGGCGGCGTCCACCGCCAGCCCGGGCTGCAGGCCTTCGCCGGCCAGGCGCACCAGGCCGCGCTTGGCCTGGCCCAGGTAATGGGTGCGGGCGACTATCTCCTGGCCCGGGTAGCAGCCCTTCTTCAGGCTGAAGGCGGCGAGGCGCTCGAGCGAGAGCATCTGCGGGGTCCAGGCCTCGCGCTGGCCTTCGGGCAGGCGCGGCAGGCCATGTTCGAGGTCGGCGGCGAGCCAGGCCGCCTGCGCGGCCAGGTCGGGCGCCGCCAGCGCCGGGTGCCCGGCCGGAAGCAGCCACAGGCCGCGTGGGCCGCCTTCGCCACCCATGTCCAGCGCCAGGCCTTCGTCGTCGCCGTCCAGCACCGCGTCCGGCGCGGGCACGCCGGGCGACGGGCCCGCCGCGGCGACCCAGGGCAGCGGCTGCAGCGCCACCTTGCTGCGGAACACGAAGCGTTTCAGCCTCGTCGCCAGTTCGTCCGCGGGGAAATCGGGCAGCACCATCAGGAAACGCGACGGCGCCAGGTGGACGAGCGCGAACAGCGCCACCACGCGGCCCTTGGGCGTCAGCAGGCCGTTCCAGTGCCAGTGGCCCGGCGCCAGCGCGGCCACGTCGTTCATCGACTGCGCCTGCAGGAAGGCCGCGGCATCGGGGCCCGAAACCTCCACCACGCCGTGGCCGGGCAGGGCATGGCAGGCGTTCGCGGCAAGGTTTGGCTTGAACGACATGGGTGCGGGACTTAACATTAGGGAATGGCGAACGAGCCGCGAATCATAGGCGAAACAGCCGCATCCCCCGAGCCCCTGCCTGGCCAGCCCCCGACGGGTTCGCCGGGCGAGGCGCCGCCGGCGGAGCTCGGGGGCCGCGACGGCCCCGAGCCCACCCGCTACGGCGACTGGGAGAAGAACGGCCGCTGCATCGACTTCTGACATTCCGCCGACATCCACCCCGGCATCCTCCACATTCCACCGAGACGAGCGCAGCCCATGGCGACGCCAAAACGACCGCTGTCCCCCTTCATGCTCGGAAGCTACTACCGCTTCCAGCTCACCAGCCTCAGCTCGCTGATGCACCGCGCCACGGGCGTGGCGCTGGCCGTCGGCTCGCTGCTGCTCGCCGCCTGGCTGGGTGCTGCCGCCGCGGGCCCCGAGGCCTTCGCGACCATGAGCGCGCTGCTGGGTTCGCTGCCGGGCAAGGTGGCGCTGTTCGTCTTTTCGGCCTGCCTGGTCTACCACCTGCTCAACGGCATCCGGCACCTCGCCTGGGACGCCGGCCACGGCTATGAAATCCCCAAGGCCTACGCCAGCGGCTACGCCGTGATGGCGCTGTCGGTGGTGCTCACCGCGGTGCTCTGGTACTTCGGCCTCAGCGCGGGAGGTGCGGCATGAGCCTGCGCAACCCGCTCGGCCGGGCCAAGGGCCTGGGTTCGGCCAAGGACGGCACCACCCACTGGTGGCACCAGCGCCTGAGCGCCATCGCGCTGCTGCTGCTCACGCCCTGGTTCGTCATCCTGATGGTGGGCATGCTCGGGGACGACCTGGCCATCGTGCGCGCCACGCTGGCGCAGCCGGTCACCGCCATCCTGATGGTCGCCTACCTGCTGTCGTTGTTCTGGCACGCCCGCCTGGGCCTGCAGGTGGTGATCGAGGACTACCTGCACGGCGGCGCCGAACTGCTGGCGCAGGTCATCGTGAAGTTCGTCTTCGCCCTGGCCACCATCACCTCCCTGCTGGCCATCGGCCGCATCGTCTTCACTGCCTGAGGCCGCCATGACGTCCGCCTACAAGATCCACGAGCACACCTACGACATGGTCGTCGTCGGCGCCGGTGGCGCCGGCCTGCGCGCCACCTTCGGCCTGGCCCAGAAGGGCCTGAAGACCGCCTGCATCAGCAAGGTCTTCCCGACCCGTTCGCACACCGTGGCGGCGCAGGGCGGCATCTCGGCCGCGCTGGGCAACATGGGCGAGGACGACTGGCGCTTCCACTTCTACGACACCATCAAGGGCTCGGATTGGCTGGGTGACCAGGACGCCATCGAGTACATGTGCCGCGAGGCCATCCCGGCGATCATCGAGCTGGAACACCAGGGCGTGCCGTTCAGCCGCACCGAGGAGGGCAAGATCTACCAGCGCCCGTTCGGCGGCATGACCACGCACTACGGCAAGGGCATCGCCCAGCGCACCTGCGCCGCCGCCGACCGCACCGGCCACGCCATCCTGCACACGCTGTACCAGCAGTCGCTGGCGCACTCGGCCGAGTTCTTCATCGAGTACTTCGCGCTCGACCTGATCATGGACGAGGAGGGCGCCTGCCGCGGCGTGCTGGCGCTCGACATGGCCAGCGGCGAACTGCACCTGTTCCGCGCCCAGGGCACCGTGCTGGCCACCGGCGGCTACGGCCGCGCGTACTTCTCGGCCACGTCGGCGCACACCTGCACCGGCGACGGCGGTGGCATGGCGCTGCGCGCCGGCCTGCCGCTGCAGGACATGGAGTTCGTGCAGTTCCACCCGACCGGCATCTACGGCGCCGGCTGCCTGATCACCGAGGGCGTGCGCGGCGAAGGCGGCATCCTGCGCAATTCCAACGGCGAGCGATTCATGGAGCGCTACGCGCCCAACGCCAAGGACCTGGCCTCGCGCGACGTGGTGTCGCGCTCGATGACCATCGAGATCCGCGAAGGCCGCGGCGTGGGCCCGAAGAAGGACCACATCCACCTCGACCTGACCCACCTCAACCCGGCCGACATCCACGAGAAGCTGCCGGGCATCGCCGAGACCGCCAAGATCTTCGCCGGCGTCGACGTGACCAAGCAGCCGATCCCGGTGCTGCCGACCGTGCACTACAACATGGGCGGCCTGCAGACCAACTACCACGGCGAAGTGGTCACGCTGAAGAACGGCAACCCCGACACCGTCGTGCCGGGCCTGTACGCCATCGGCGAGGCGGCCTGCGTGTCGGTGCACGGCGCCAACCGCCTGGGCTCGAACTCGCTGCTCGACCTCGTGGTGTTCGGCCGCGCCGTGGCCAACCGCTGCGCCGAGACCATCAAGCCGGGCGCGCCGCACAAGTCGCTGCCGGCCTCGGCCTGCGACAAGTCGCTGGCCAACCTCGACAAGCTGCGCAATGCCAGCGGCGGCACGCCCACCGCCGAGATTCGCGACACCATGCAGCACGTGATGCAGAACAACGCCGCGGTGTTCCGCACCGGCGAAACCCTGCTCGAGGGCGTGCAGAAGATCCGCGAGGTGGTGAAGTCGTTCGAGGACGTGCGCGTTTCCGACCGTTCCCTGGTCTGGAACTCCGACCTCATCGAGACCCTGGAACTGCAGAACCTGCTGGGCCAGGCCGTGGCCACCATGGTTTCGGCCGAGAACCGCAAGGAATCGCGCGGCGCCCACGCCCGCGAGGACTACCAGGAGCGCGACGACGCGAACTGGCACAAGCACACCCTGTGCTGGGTGGACGAGGCCGGCAACACCACGCTCGACTACCGCCCGGTGCACATGTACACGCTGAGCAACGACGTCGAAGTGGTGCCGCCGAAGGCCCGTACCTACTGACCTCCCAGGAATCGAGAAAATGGCTGAGTTCACCCTCCCGAAGAATTCCAAGGTCACCAAGGGCAAGCACTTCCCCGCGCCGGGCGCGAAGAACGTGCGCACCTTCAAGGTCTACCGCTGGAACCCGGACGACAGCGCCAACCCGCGCACCGACACCTACGAAGTCGACATGGATTCGTGCGGCCCGATGGTCCTGGACGCGCTGATCAAGATCAAGAACGAGATCGACCCCACGCTCACTTTCCGCCGCTCCTGCCGCGAAGGCATCTGCGGTTCGTGCGCGATGAACATCGACGGCACCAACACGCTGGCCTGCACCAAGGCCATCGACGAGTGCGGCGGCAAGGACGTGCCGATCTACCCGCTGCCGCACATGCCGGTCATCAAGGACCTGGTGCCGGACCTGAGCCACTTCTACGCCCAGTACGCCTCCATCAAGCCCTGGCTGCGCACCCAGAGCGCGGCCCCGGCCAAGGAGCGCCTGCAGTCGAAGGAAGACCGCGCCAAGCTCGACGGCCTGTACGAGTGCATCCTGTGCGCCTGCTGTTCCACCAGCTGCCCCAGCTACTGGTGGAACGGCGACCGCTACCTCGGCCCCGCCATCCTGCTGCAGGCCTACCGCTGGATCATCGATTCGCGCGACGAGGACACCGGCGCCCGCCTCGACGACCTCGAGGACCCGTTCAAGCTCTACCGCTGCCATACCATCATGAACTGCGCCCGCACTTGCCCGAAGGGCCTGAACCCGGCGCGGGCCATCGGCGAGATCAAAAAGCTGATGCTGCAGCGCCGCGGCGCCTGAGGCGGCCCCGGTGAGCGACGACGCCGAACTGCGACGGCTGCGCTGGCGCTGCCGTCGCGGCATGCGCGAACTCGACCAGCTCATGCTGCGCTACCTCGACGGCCGCTGGGCGGCGGCGGACGAGGCCGAGCGTTCGCTTTTCCTACGCCTGCTCGACACCGAGGACGATAAGCTCTGGCGCTGGTTCATGGGGCGCGAACGCCCGGAGGACAGCGGCCTCGATGGCATCGTCCAGCGCATCATCGACCTTCCGCATTGACTGGCGGCCCTCGCGCTGGCTGCCGCGGGCCTTGCGGCTGCTGGGCCTGCTCGCCGCGCTGTCGGTAATGCTCAGCGCCTTGCCGGCGGGCGTGCGCTGGCCCCTGGCGGCGCTGGCCGCGCTCGAAGGCTGGCGGCTGGCGCGCCGGGTGCAGCGCGGGCCGCCGTGTTCCATCGTCGGCGGCCCGTGCGGCCTGCGCATCATGAACGGCAGCGAAGAGGGCGCGCCGCTGCTCGCCCCGCGCTTGCGCGAACAGGGCCCGCTCACGCTACTCTGCGCAGGCTTGCCCGGTGGCCGCGTGCTGCGGCTGGCCTGGTGGCCCGACACGCTCGACGCGGCCGGCCGCCGCCAGCTCCGGCTCGCGGTGGCCAGCCCCCGCCATGACCCCATCCTGCCCGCCGTGGCAGCCTAGGACCCCATGTTCCAGCCCCTGCCATTCTCGATCGGCCTGCGCTACCTGCGCGCCAAGCGCCGCAACGGCTTCATCTCCTTCATCTCGATGGCGTCCATCCTGGGCATCATCATCGGCGTCATCGCGCTCATCACCACCATCGCGGTGATGAGCGGCTTCCAGCAGGAGCTGCGCGACCGCATCCTGGGCATGGTGGCGCACGCCACCGTGTCCGGCCTCGACGGCCCGCTGCAGGACTGGCCGCGCGCGGTCGAGCTGGCCGGGCAGGACCCGCGCGTGCTCGGCGCCGCGCCCTACGTCGAAACCGAATCGCTGGTGCAGGGCCTCAACCGCCGCGGCGCCATCATCCGCGGCGTGCTGCCCGAGCTCGAGCCGCGGGTGTCGGAGCTGGGCGAGAAGATGGTCCAGGGCTCGCTGGCCGACCTCAAGCCCGGTGGCTACGGCATCGTGCTGGGGCGCGAGCTTTCGCTCATGCTGGGCGCGGGCGTGGGCGACGCCGTGAACGTGTACATCTCCGAATCCACCGTCACGCCGCTCGGCGCCATGCCGCGGGCGCGGCGTTTCACCGTGGTGGGCATCTTCGAGGCCGGCGCGCAGGAGTACGACCTGGGCATGGCCCTGGTGCACCTGCAGGACGCGCAGAAGCTGGGCCGGATGGGCGAGGGCGTCACCGGTGTGCGCCTGAAGCTCAACGACCTCTGGCAGGCCTGGCCGGTGGCGCGCGACCTCAGCGACCGCCTCGACGGCGCCTACCGCGTGCGCGACTGGACCCGCGACCACGCCAACTTCTTCCGCGCACTGAAGATGGAAAAGACGGTGATGTTCATCCTGCTCTCGCTGGTCATCGCCATTGCCGCCTTCAACCTGGTCTCTTCGCTGGTGATGCTGGTGCAGGACAAGCAGTCCGACATCGCCATCCTGCGCACCCTGGGCCTGTCGCCCGGCGGGGTGATGCGGGTGTTCGTCGTTCAGGGGCTGGTGATCGGCGTGGTCGGCATCGCCATCGGCGTGGCCGGCGGCGTCCTGCTGGCCAGCAACCTCTCGCACGTGGTGCGCTTCATCGAGGGCCTGGTCGGCGCCGAACTGATGCCGTCCGACGTGTACTACATCTCCGGCGTGCCCACCCTGGTGGACCCGATGGACGTGCTTTCGGTCGCCGGCGTGGCCTTCGTGCTGTGCCTGCTGGCCACGCTTTACCCGGCCTGGCGCGCCTCGCGCACCGACCCCGCCACGGCGCTGCGTTATGAGTGAGGCCGCGAACATGGACGTCGTCATCCGCTGCGAGAAGCTCGGCAAGACCTACGAGGAAGGCGACCTGCGCACGCCGGTGTTCGACCGGCTGGAACTCACGGTGCGGCGCGGCGAAACCGTGTCCATCGTCGGTGCCTCCGGCGCCGGCAAGAGCACGCTGCTGCACCTGCTCGGAGGCCTGGACAGCGCCACCTCCGGCGAGGTGTACGTGGCGGGCCAGCGCATGTCGGCCCTGGGCGAACGCGCCCGCGGCGAGCTGCGCAACCGCGCGCTGGGCTTCGTCTACCAGTTCCACCACCTGCTGCCCGAATTCACCGCGCTCGAGAACGTGATGATGCCGCTGCTGATCCGCGGCGAAGCCGTGGCGGCGGCGCAGGCCCCGGCGCAGGCGCTGCTCGAGCGCGTGGGCCTGGGCCATCGCCTCGGCCACAAGCCGGGCGAACTTTCGGGCGGCGAACGCCAGCGCGCCGCCGTGGCGCGCGCCCTGGTCACGCGCCCGGCCTGCGTGCTGGGCGACGAGCCCACCGGCAACCTCGACGAGAAGACCGCCGCCGGCGTGTTCGAACTGATGCTGGAACTCAACCGCGAGCAGGGCACCGCCCTGGTCATGGTCACCCACGATCGCCGCCTGGCGCGGCGACTGGATCGAACCCTGGAACTCACCCAGGGACAGCTGCGACCCCTGACCGAGGGCTAGCGTGCCGCCCGCGCGGGGCGCCGCGCCGGCACCGTTCGGGCTGGCCGTCGCCGCCGGCTTGCTGGCGGGCGTGCTGTGGGTGCAGGGGCTCGCGGGCCTGCCGGAGCGCCCCTGGCAGCTGGCCTGGGGCTTCGCGGGTTTGCTGCTGTGGTGGCGCGGCGAATGGCTGCGTCCGCTGGGTGCGGCCTTGGTGGGCATCGCCCTGGCCGCCGCCCACGGCGCGGCCGCGCTGCAGGCGCAGTTGCCGCTCTCGCTGGCCGGGCTGCCACTCGACGTGGAAGGTGTCGTCACCGGGCTGCCAACGAGGCACGAAGATGCCACGCGTTTCCTGTTCACCGTCACCGAAGGCTACGGCCGCGCCTCCGCGCTGGCGGGCCGCACCGTGCGGCTGGGCTGGTTCGTGGAGCCGCCCGACGTGCCGCCCACGCTCGAACCCGGCAGCCACTGGCGGCTGCGCCTGAAGCTGCGCCCGCCGCGCGGGCTGGTGAATCCCGGCGGCGTGGACGTGGAGCGGCGCGCACTGGAGCAGCGCATCGCCGCCACCGGGCACGTGCTCGACCCGGGTGAGGCGCGTCTGATCTCGCAAGGGCAGGGCCTCGACGCGATGCGCGCGGCGCTGTCGGCGCGCATCGCCGCGGCCGTCCCCGGCCCTGGCGCGCGATTCGTGCAGGCCCTGGCACTTGGCGACACCCGCGGCCTCGACGACCACGACTGGGAAGTGCTGCGCGCCACCGGCCTGACGCACCTGATCGCCATCTCCGGCTTCCACGTGGGTCTCGTCGCCGGCTTCGGCGCGCTGCTGGGGCAGGGCGCCTGGTGGCTCTTCCCTTCGCTGGGGCGCCGGCTGCCGCGGCCGCAGGGCGCCGCCGCGTCGGCGCTGCTGATGGCCGCGGCATACACCGCGCTGGCCGGCTTCGCATTGCCCACCGTGCGCACCGCGCTGATGATTGCCGTGGTTGCACTGGCCCGCCTGCTGCGCCGGCCGCTGGGCACGGGCGACGCGCTGGCGCTGGCGGCCGTGGCCATCCTGCTGGCCGACCCGCTCAGCGTGCTGGCGCCGGGCTTCTGGCTCAGTTTCCTCGGCGTGGCCTGGCTGCTCTGGTGCCTTCCCGCCGGGCGCGGGCAAGGCTGGTGGAAGCCCTTCCTCGGCGCGCAGGCGGTGGCCATGCTGGGGCTGCTGCCGCTGGGCGTGTGGTTCTTCCAGCAGGCTTCGCTGCCGGGACCGCTGGTGAACCTGGTGGGCATTCCGTGGATCAGCCTGGGCGTGGTGCCGATGGCGTTGCTGGGCATCGCGCTCTCGCCCTTCAGCAAAGGCGGCGCGGCGCTGGCCTGGCAAGCGGCGGCCGCGCTGATGGATGCGCTGTGGTGGGCGCTCGAGCGCATCGCCGCCTGGCCAGCCGCACTGGCGTGGTTGCCGGCGCCCACGCCGCTGGCGGTCGCGCTCGCGCTGGCCGGCGTGTTCTGGCTCCTTTTGCCACGCGACGTGCCCGGCCGGCACCTGGCGCCGCTGTTGCTGCTGCCGCTGCTGTGGCCGGCGCTGTCGCGTCCCGCGCACGGCGAGGCCGAACTGGTGCTGGTGGACGTCGGCCAGGGCCTCTCGCTGCTGGTGCTCACCGAACACCACGCGCTGCTCTACGACGCCGGCCCCGCGCCGCTGCGCGGCGTCGACGCCGGCGAGACAGCGGTGCTGCCCACGCTGCGCGCCCTCGGCGTGCGCCGGCTCGACGCGCTGGTGGTGAGCCACGGCGACAACGACCACGCCGGCGGCGTGCCGGCCGTGCTGGCGGGCATGCCGACGGGGGCCGTGTACGCGCCCGAAGGCTGGGCCCGCCCCGGCATGCGCCGCTGCGAGCAGGGCGGGGACTGGACCTGGGACGGCGTGCACTTCCGCTGGCTGCACCCGACGCCGTATTTCCCCTACCTGCGCAACGACAGCAGCTGCGTGCTGCGCATCGAGGCCGCCGGCGCCAGCGCGCTGCTGCCGGGCGACATCGGCCGCCATGTCGAGGCGCGGCTCGCCAAACTGCCGCCGGCGGCCATCCGCAGTGAGCTGCTGGTGGTGCCGCACCACGGCAGCGACACCTCCTCGAGCCTGGACTTCCTGGCCGCGGTGCGGCCCTCGCTGGGCCTGCTGCCGGTCGGCTACGAGAATCGCTTCGGCCTGCCCAAGCCGCAGGTGCTGGCGCGCTACGACCGCTATGGCGTGGCCCTGCTCGACAGCGCCGGCAGCGGCGCCATCCGGCTGCGCCTGGGTCGCGGCGGCGTACAGGTGCTCGAACGCTGGCGCCAGGACCACCCGCGCTGGTGGCGCCATGCCACCCCCGGTGGCGGCACAGGCTATGCTATCGGCGACCCCCCAACGGCAAAGGTGAGGCGTGCTGGAACTGATCAAAGCAGGCGGCTGGGTGATGGCGCCGATCATCGCGCTGGCCGTGCTGGCCCTGGCCATCATCCTCGAACGCTTCTGGAGCCTGCGCCGGAAGGAAGTGCTGCCCCCGGGCCTGGGCGAGGAGGTCCGTGACTGGGCCCGCGGCCGCGAGCTCGACCCCAAGCACATCGACATCCTCCGCCAGAATTCCCCGCTGGGCGAACTGCTGGCCGCCGGCCTGGACGTGCGCCACCGCCCGCGCGAGATCATCAAGGAGCGCATCGAGGACGTGGGCCGCCACGTGGCGCACCGGCTCGAGCGTTTCCTCAATACCCTGGGCACCATCGCCGCGGTGACGCCGCTGCTGGGCCTGCTGGGCACCGTGTTCGGCATGATCCAGATGTTCCTGGGCATCCTCACCTCGGGCGTGGGCGACGCCAACAAGCTCGCCGGCGGCATCGGCCAGGCGCTGATCAGCACGGCGGCGGGCCTGTGCGTGGCGATCCCGGCGGTGATGTTCCACCGCTACCTGCGCGGCCGCGTCACCGAGTACATCGTGGACATGGAAAAGCAGGCCATCGCCCTGCTCGACGCGCTCGACGAGGCCCCCTCGGCCACGCCCGGCAAGCCGCCCCGGGCGACCAAGGCCCGGGGTGGCGCCGCATGAAGCTGGGTTCGGGCCGGGTGCCCGACGAGCCGGAGATCAACCTCGTCTCGCTGATCGACGTGGTGTTCTGCCTGATCATCTTCCTGGTGGTCACCACCACCTTCGACCACCGCTCGGCGCTCAAGATCGTGCTGCCCACCACCCAGTCCAGCGCCGAGGTGGACGCCGCCGAACCGCTCACCGTGCTGGTGGACGCCGACGGCCGCTTCTTCATCGGCAGCAACGAAGTGCTCAAGCGCGACGCCACCTCGCTCAAGGAAGCCATCGCCCGGGTGGCCGGCAGCGACCGCGAGCGCCCGGTGGTGGTGCGCGCCGACGCCCGCGCCGACACCCAGGCGCTGATCACCGCCATGGACGCGCTGGGCCAGCTGGGCTTCACCCGCATTTCCATCGCCACCACGCCCGAGGCGCGGCCTTGAGCCGGGAAACGTCGGCCTGGGTGATCTACCGTCGCCTGCTCCAGCGGGCGCGGCGCTATTGGCCGCTGCTGGCCGCGGCGGGCGTGGGCATGCTGTTCGAGGCGGGGGCCGCCGCGGCCTTCACCTGGATGATGAAGCCGATGGTGGACGAGACCTTCGTCGCCCAGAACCCCGACATGCGCTGGACGATCCCGCTGGCCATCGTCGCGCTGTTCCTGGTGCGCGGCGCGGCCACCTTCGCCACCGACTACGGCATGGCCCGCACCGGCCGCAGCGTGGTGCGCGACCTGCGCGAGGACATACTGGCCAAGTACCTGCGCCTGCCCAGCGTGCGCTTCGACCGCGAACCGGTGGCGGCCATGGTCTCGCGCCTGAATTACGACACCGAGCAGGTCACCCAGGCCAGCTCGGACGCCATCAAGGTCATCCTGACCGACACGCTCACCATCGTCGCCCTGCTGGGCGTGATGCTCTATTACAGCCCGCGCGTCACCCTGGTTATGCTGGTGCTGGCACCGCTGATCGCCGGCATTTCCTCGGTGGTGGGGCGCCGCTACCGGCGCATCAACCGCGGCATCCAGGACGGCGTGGCGAACATGGCCCAGATCGCCGAACAGGCGCTGTCGGCCCAGCAGGAAGTGAAGATCTACGGCGCCCAGGAGTCCGAGCACGGGCGCTACCGCGAGCTGGTGGGGCGGAACCTGCAGCTGGGCATCAAGGTCGAATCGACCCGTGCGGCGGCTTCTTCGATGGTGCAGATCCTGGCTGCCACCGGCCTGGCGGTCATCCTGCTGGTGGCCGGCCACGAGGCCAGCCGAGGCCGCATGACCGCCGGCAGTTTCGTGGCGCTGCTCACCTCGATGATGGCGCTGCTGCCTTCGCTCAAGCGCATCACCAACGTGCAGGGCCTGGTGCAGAAGGGCGTGGCCGCGGCCGAGCGGCTGTTCGCCATCCTCGACGAACCCGACGAGGACGACCGCGGCACCCGCCCGCTGGTGCGCGCCCGTGGCGAGCTGGAATTCCGCGACGTGTCGGTGACCTACCCGGGCCAGGACGCGCCGGCGCTGTCGGGCCTGTCCTTCAGCGCGGCGCCGGGCACGGTCACGGCCATCGTCGGCCGCTCGGGCAGCGGCAAGTCCACGCTCATCCGCCTGCTGCCGCGCTTCTACGAAGCCACCGGCGGCCAGGTGCTCGTCGACGGCCACCCGGTGGGCGAGTACCGCCTGGCCGACCTGCGCCGGCAGATCGCCATGGTGGGCCAGCGGGTGATGCTGTTCGACGACACCGTGGAAGCCAACATCGCCTACGGCGCCGCGGCCGGCACCGACCCCGAACGCATCCGCGCCGCGGCCCGCGACGCCAACGCGCTCGAATTCATCGAACGCCTGCCGGGCGGCCTGCAGGCGCACATCGGCGAGAACGGCGGCCTGCTCTCGGGCGGCCAGCGCCAGCGCCTGGCCATCGCCCGCGCCATCCTCAAGGACGCGCCCATCCTCATCCTGGACGAAGCCACCGCCGCGCTCGACACCGAATCCGAGCGCCTGGTGCAGGACGCGCTCAACCGCCTCATCCCCGACCGCACCACGCTGGTCATTGCGCACCGGCTGTCCACCGTGGAGCACGCCGACCAGGTGCTGGTGCTCGACGGCGGCAGGCTGGTGGAGCAGGGCACGCACGCGCAATTGCTGACGCGCGGCGGCCTGTACGCCCACCTGCACCGCATGCAGTTCCGCGAGACGGAGGCCGGGTGAAAGCCGCGCTCGAGTACTGGCTGCTGCGGCGCTGGTACGGCGGCGTGGCGCCGGGGCCCGGCCTGCGCCTGCTCTCGCTGGTCTACCGCGGCCTGCTGGCGCTGCGCGCCGCGCTCTACCGGCGCGGGCTGCGGCGCGTGCACCGGCTGCGCGTGCCGGTGCTGGTGGTGGGCAACCTGGTGGCCGGCGGCAGCGGCAAGACCCCGCTGACCATCGCGCTGGCGCGCGCCCTGGCCCAGCGCGGCTGGCGGCCCGGCATCGTCAGCCGCGGCTACGGCCGCCGTTCGCAGGAGCCGGTGCGGGTCACGCCGCACCTGCCGCCCGAGGTCTGCGGCGACGAGCCCCTGCTGATCGCCCGCCGCACCGGCCTGCCGGTGTTCGTGGACAACGACCGCGTGGCCGGCGCACGCCGGCTGGTGGCCGAAGGCTGCAACCTGGTGATCGCCGACGACGGCCTGCAGCACTGGCGCCTGGGCCGCGACATCGAGATCGAGGTGGTGGACGGCCAGCGCCGCCACGGCAACGGCCGCCTGCTGCCGGCGGGCCCGCTGCGCGAACCGGCCGGACGGCGCGTGGATTTCCGCGTGGTCAACGGCGGCGCGGCGGGCGAGGGCGAATGGCCCATGCGCCTGCGCCTGGGCGAGGCCGAGCCGCTCGACGGCGGCGCCCCGCGCCCGCTGGCCGTGTTCGCGCCGGGCCCGGTGCATGCCCTGGCCGGCATCGGCAACCCGGGGCGCTTCTTCGCCTCGCTGCGCGAGGCCGGCCTGCAGCTGCACGAACACCCTTTCCCCGACCACCACGCCTTCCTGGCCGCCGACCTGCGCTTCAGCCCGCCGCTGCCGCTGCTGATGACCGAGAAGGACGCGGTGAAGTGCGTGGATTTTTCCCTGGCCAATGCCTGGTTCGTGCCGGTGGACGCGGAGTTGCCCGCCGCGCTGCTGGACGCCATCGCCGGGCGCCTGGCCGACTGGAGCCCCGTGAATGCCTGAGCCCGATTTCATCGTCGCCATCCCCGCGCGCTTCGGCGCCTCGCGCCTGCCGGGCAAGCCGCTGCGCCTGATCGCCGGCACGCCGATGGTGGTGCACGTGGCGCGCCGCGCCCTGGCCGCCGGTGCCCGCGAGGTGGTGGTGGCCACCGACGACGCCCGCATCGCCGAGGCCCTGCGTGGCGAGGCGCTCACCGTGTGCATGACCCGCGCCGACCACGCCTCCGGCACCGACCGCCTGGCCGAATGCGCCGACCAGCTCGGCTGGGCCGACGACACCATCGTGGTGAACCTGCAGGGCGACGAGCCCTTCGCGCCGCCCGAGGGCATCCGCGCCGTGGCCGGCGTGCTCGCCGCCGGCACCGCCGGCATGGCCACGCTGGCCGCGCCCATCGAGGACGCCGAAACCCTGTTCGACCCCAACGCCGTGAAGCTGGTGCGCGACCGCGCCGGGCACGCGCTGTACTTCAGCCGCGCACCCATTCCCTGGCAGCGCGACCGCTTCGCCCGCGACCGCACCACGCTGGGGCAGGGGCCGGTGCTGCGGCACATCGGCATCTACGCCTACCGCGCCGGGTTCCTGCGCGAATTCACGCGGCTGGCGCCCGGCGAGTTGGAGACTCTGGAGGCGCTGGAGCAGCTGCGCGTGCTCGAGGCCGGCCACCGCATCGCCGTGGGCCTGACGCCCGTACCGTTTCCGCCCGGCGTGGACACCGAGGCCGACCTGGCGCGGGCGGAGGCCCGCTTCCTGGCCGGAAAACAACTTTAAGTAGTTCTCCTAAAGCATTGAATATATTGTTCGTTTGCATGGGCAATATCTGCCGTTCGCCCCTGCTTGAAGGCTGGGCGGCGCACCTGCGCGCACAGTCGCCGGTGGCGTATTCGGTGGACTCGGCCGGCACCGGCGGCTGGCACGCCGGGCAGCCACCCGATCCGCGCGCCATAGAGGCGGCCCGCCGCGCCGGCGTGGACATCAGCGGCCAGCGCGCCCGCCAGCTGCAGTACGCCGACTTCCAGCGCTTCGACCTGGTGCTGTGCGCCGACCGCGACAACCTGGCGGCGGTGAAATCGCTGGCGCCCTCGGCGGCGAAGGGCCGCATCGCCCTGGTGCTGGACTGGAGCGGGGTGAAGCGCAACGGCGAAGTGCCCGACCCTTACTACGGCACGACGCGCGATTTCGACCAGGTCTGCGCGCTGGCCCGCGAGGCCGCCGACGGCTTGCTGCGGCGTTTGGCCAGGGAGGCATAATGCCTTCGTTCCCCCGGACAGCCCCCGCATGAACCCAGCCCTGGTCGCCGCCCCCGAACTGCAGCCGAGCCTGCAGTGGCTCAATGCCACGCCGCAGCGCATCGAGGCCCAGCGTGGCCGGGTGCTGGCCCTGGTGTTCTGGAACGCGGCCTCGGCCTACTGCCACACCCTGCTCGAAGACCTGGTGCGGCTGCAGGCGCGCTTCCCCGTGGGGCTGTCGCTGCTGGGCATCCACCAGCCCAAGTTCGACTCCGAGCTCGACGGCCGCCTGGTGCTCAAGGCGGTGAACCGCCTCGGCCTGCCGTTCCCGGTAGCCAACGACCGCGGCTGGACCACCTGGCAGCATTACGGCATCCAGGGCTGGCCCTCGGTGGCCCTGATCGACACCCGCGGCCGCCTGCGCCAGGTGTTCACCGGCGACGACCAGTCCGGCGCCATCGACGCCGCCGTGCAGGGCCTGATCGAGGAAGTCGGCGGCGCCGTCATGGCCGGCGAACCCGCCCGCCGCACCGGCGCCGAGCCGCGCCTGCCGCTGGCCTTCCCCTCGGGCCTGGCCGTGGGCGAGAACCACCTGTACGTGGCCGACACCGGCCACCACCGCATCCTCGAATGCACCCATTCGGGCCGCGTGCTGCGCGAATTCGGCACCGGCCACGGCGACCTGGTGGACGGCGCGCCGGAAGACGCCGCCTTCCGCCTGCCGCGCGGCCTGTGCCTGGTGCGCGAATCGCTGTACGTGGCCGACACCGGCAACCACGCCCTGCGCCGCATCCGCCTGCTCGACGGCGTGGTCGAAACCCTGCTGGGCAACGGCCGCGCCGGCCCCGTGCGCGAGGGCAGCGGCAAGGCCGCCGAACTGCCGCTCAACCAGCCCTGGGACGTGGTGGGCACGCTCGACCGCATCTACATCGCCATGGCCGGCACCAACCAGATCTGGGAATACGAGCTGGGCGGGGCGAAGCTGCGCCGCGTGGCCGGCTCGGGCGAACTGGGCATCGCCGACGGTCCCGCCGCCAGCGCCATGTTCGCGCACCCCGCCGGCCTGGCCCAGGTGCAGCAGACGCTCTACATCGCCGACGCCGCCAGCTCGGCCATCCGCAGCCTGCAGGTGGCCCAGGGCCAGGTGCAGACGCTGGTGGGGCAGGGCCTGTACGAATTCGGCGACGAGGACGGGCAGCGCCGCGAGGCCCGCCTGCAGTTCCCGCAGGCCATCGCGCTCGACCCGTCCAGCCCGGTGCTGTGGATCGCCGACAGCTACAACGGCAGCCTGCGCCGCCTGCGCCTGGGCGGCGGCGACGTGGCCACACACCCGCTGTCGCACGCGCTCGAGCAGCCCGCCGCGCTGGCCACCGGCCCCGGTTCGCTGTGGATCGCCAACACCGGTGCGCACGAAGTGCTGCGCTACGACCTGGGCAACGGCAAGCTGGCGCGGCTGCCGATCGGCGAATGACCGCGCAGGCCGGCGATGCCGCCGCGTTCGACGGCAAGGACTACGTCCGCAAGCTGACGCCGGCCCCCGGCGTCTACCGCATGCTCGGCGCCGACGGCAGCGTGCTCTACGTCGGCAAGGCCGCCTCGCTGAAGAAGCGCGTGGCCAGCTATTTCCTCAAGGAACAGCCCTCGCGGCGCATCGCCCTGATGGTGGCGCAGATCGCCGGCATCGAGGTCACGGTGACGCGCACCGAGAGCGAGGCGCTGATCCTCGAGAACCAGCTGATCAAGTCGCTGCGGCCGCGCTACAACGTGCTGCTGCGCGACGACAAGAGCTACCCGCAGATCCTGCTCACCGACGAGACCTGGCCGCGCCTGGCCTACCACCGCGGCCCGCGTTCGCTGCCCGGGCGCTACTTCGGGCCTTACCCCAGCTCGGGCGCGGTGCGCGAGACGCTGGACCTGATGTTCAAGCTGTTCAAGCTGCGCAGCTGCGAGGACAGCGTGTTCCGAAACCGCAGCCGGCCCTGCCTGCAGCACCAGATCGGCCGCTGCACGGCGCCCTGCGTGGGCCTGGTGCCCACCCGCGAGTACGACGCCACGGTGCGGCGCGCCGCGCTGTTCCTGGAAGGCCGCAGCACCGAACTGGTGGACGAGCTGGGCAAGGCCATGGAGGCCGCCAGCGCCCGGCTGGAATTCGAGCAGGCGGCGCAGCTGCGCGACCAGATCGCCGCCATCCGCCGCATCCAGGCCCGCCAGTACGTCGAGGGCGAGCAGGTGGAGATGGACGTGCTGGCCTGCGTGCTCGACCAGGGGATGGCCTGCGTGCTGCTGATGGCCTTCCGCAACGGCTTCAACCAGGGCACGCGCAGCTATTTCCCCAAGACCAACGGGGTGGAGTCGCCGGAGGAGGTGCTGGGCGCGTTCGTCTCGCAGCACTACCTCGAGC
Organism: Arenimonas sp.; assembly: GCF_041913985.1. Taxonomy (GTDB): domain Bacteria; phylum Pseudomonadota; class Gammaproteobacteria; order Xanthomonadales; family Xanthomonadaceae; genus Arenimonas. The sequence goes on along the minus strand of NZ_JAYSEG010000012.1, from coordinate 50,999 downwards.
AGCGGCCGCCGCGCGAGATCGTGCTCAGCCACGCCATCCCGGACCTGGAGCTGCTGCAGGAAGTCTTCACCGGCCAGGCCGGGCGCAAGGTGGAGCTCAAGGCCTCGGTGCGCGGCGAACGCGCGCGTTACCTCGACATCGCCAAACAGAACGCCGCCCTGGCCCTGGCCACCGAAATCGGCAGCAGCGCCAGCCAGCGCGCCCGCCTGCTGTCGCTGCAGGAGCTGCTGGAGCTGCCCGAGCCGCCCAAGCGCATCGAGTGCTTCGACATCAGCCACACGATGGGCGAGGCCACGGTGGCCTCCTGCGCGGTGTTCGACGCCGAGGGCCCGGTGCGTGGCCAGTACCGGCGCTTCAACATCAGCGGCATCGAGCCGGGCGACGACTACGCCGCCATGCACCAGGCACTGGAGCGGCGCTTCAGGCGCGGGGTGGAGGAGGGCGTGCTGCCCGACCTGCTGCTGATCGACGGCGGCAGCGGCCAGCTGGCCCAGGCCCGCGCGGTGCTCGACGAGCTGGGCGTGCGGGGCGTGGCCATGGTGGGCGTGGCCAAGGGCGAGGCCCGGCGCGCCGGCCACGAGGCCCTGGTGCTGCCCGACGGCCGCGAACTGCGCCCGGGCGCGGCCTCGCCGGGCCTGCAGCTGGTGCAGCAGGTGCGCGACGAAGCCCACCGCTTCGCCATCACCGGCCACCGCGGCAAGCGCCAGAAGGCGCGCGAGACCAGCCGCCTCGAGGACATCCCGGGCATCGGCCCGCGCCGCCGTGCCAGCCTGCTCAGGCATTTCGGCGGCCTGGCGGGGCTGAAGGCCGCCGGCGCGGAGGAAATTGCCCGGGTCGAGGGCGTCAACGCCGCGCTGGCGCAGCGGATCTACGCCGCGCTGCACGGACTTGAGCCACAATCGCCCTGAGCCCGCGCCCGGACGCCCGATGACCCTGACCATCCCGACCATGCTCACCATCTTCCGGATCATCCTGATCCCGGTGATGGTGGTCGTCTTCTACCTGCCCTACGGCTGGACCAACATCGCGGCGGCGGCGGTGTTCATCCTGGGCGCGGTGACCGACTGGCTGGACGGCTGGATCGCCCGGCGCTACGGCATGTATTCGGCCTTCGGCGCCTTCCTCGACCCGGTGGCCGACAAGCTCACGGTGGCCTTCGCGCTGCTGCTGGTGGTCGAGCGCCACGACACGCCTTGGATGGCGCTGCTGAGCGCGGTGATCATCGGCCGCGAGATCACCATCTCGGCGCTGCGCGAGTGGATGGCGCAGATGGGCGCGCACGGCCTGGTCAAGGTCGCCGGCCTGGGCAAGCTCAAGACCATCGTGCAGATGACCGCCATCAGCTGCCTGCTGTTCCAGGAAGACCTGTGGCTGCTGCCGGTGTTCAAGCTGGGCGAATGGCTGCTGGCCATCGCCGCCGCCCTGACCCTGTGGTCGGGCTGGGATTACCTGCGGGCGGCCTGGCCCACCATGCGCAGGAAGGGCTGAATTCGAAAAAGGGTGTTGACAGCCGGCGGGGGAATCCCCAAAATGTGCGTCTGTTCCGCGGGAATAGCTCAGTTGGTAGAGCACGACCTTGCCAAGGTCGGGGTCGCGAGTTCGAGTCTCGTTTCCCGCTCCAGTTCGACACAAAACCCCGCCCGTCGGGGTTTTGTTTTTTCCGGGCCAGCCGCGCTAAGCTGCTCGCCCATGCAAGACACCCGGCCGGGTGGCAGAGTGGTTATGCAGCGGACTGCAAATCCGCGTACGCCGGTTCAATTCCGACCTCGGCCTCCAAACTTGAAGCCCCGCCTCGGCGGGGCTTTTTTCTTTCTGGCGGCAGCAGCGCGCTTGCGGCAACATCGCGGCAGGCCCGGGTGGCGAAACTGGTAGACGCATGGGACTTAAAATCCTCCGGCCGCAAGGCCATGCGGGTTCGACTCCCGCCCCGGGCACCAGCTGAGGAGACGCCGATGCTGCCTTCGCGCTACTGGCCTTTCGCCGCCTGCCTGCTGCTGGCCGTGGGTTCCGGCGTGGCGCTGCTCTACACGCCGTTGGCCGGCTGGGGCCTGGCGGTGTTCGGCGCGCTGTCGCTGGTGGGCCTGTGGGACCTGCTGCAGAAGAAGCAGGCGCTGCGGCGCAATTTCCCGCTCACCGCGCACTTCCGCTACGGGCTCGAGTCGATCGGCCCCGAGATCCGCCAATACTTCATCGAGTCGGACACCGACGAGCGGCCGTTCTCGCGCCAGCAGCGCGCCATCGTCTACCAGCGCGCCAAGGACGTGCTCGACAAGCGCCCGTTCGGCACCCAGCGCGATGTGTACGGCGACGACTACGAGTGGATCAACCATTCCATGCGTCCCGCGCGCATCGAATCGCACGATTTCCGCATCGCGGTGGGCGAGGGCAGGGCCCAGGCCTACGAGGCCAGCGTGTTCAACATCTCGGCCATGAGCTTCGGTGCGCTCTCGGCCAATGCCATCCGCGCGCTCAACGCCGGCGCGAAGCGCGGCGGCTTCTACCACGACACCGGCGAAGGTTCGATTTCGCGCTACCACCGCGAACACGGCGGCGACCTGGTGTGGGAAATCGGCTCGGGCTACTTCGGCTGCCGCGACCCGGAAGGCAATTTCGACGAGGCGCGCTTCCGCGAGAACGCCGTCGACCCGCAGGTGAAGATGATCGAGCTCAAGCTCAGCCAGGGCGCCAAGCCCGGGCAGGGTGGCATCCTGCCGGCGGCCAAGGTGAGCGCCGAGATCGCCGAGGCGCGCGGCGTGCCGCAGGGCGTGGAGTGCCATTCGCCGGCCGCGCACGGCGCGTTCTCCACGCCCATCGGCCTGCTCGAGTTCATCGAGCGCCTGCGCACGCTGTCGGGCGGCAAGCCCACCGGCTTCAAGCTGGCCATGGGGCACCCCTGGGAATGGTTCGCCATCGCCAAGGCCATGCGCGAAACAGGCATCACGCCCGACTTCATCGTGGTGGACGGCGGCGAGGGCGGCACCGGCGCAGCGCCACTGGAGTTCACCGACCATGTGGGCGCGCCCATGCGCGAGGCGCTGATGCTGGTGCACAACACGCTGGTGGGCCTGGACCTGCGCAGCCGCGTTAGGGTGGCGGCGGCGGGCAAGGTGGTCACCGCCTTCGACATCGCCCGCACGCTGGCCCTGGGCGCCGACTGGTGCAACGCCGCCCGCGGCTTCATGTTCGCGCTGGGCTGCATCCAGTCGCAGAGCTGCCACACCGACCGCTGCCCCACCGGCATCGCCACCCAGGACCGCCACCGCCAGGCCGCGCTCGACCCCGTCGACAAGGCCACCCGCGTCCACAATTTCCACCGCAATACCCTGGTGGCGCTGAAGGAACTGCTGGCCGCGGCCGGCCTGACCCATCCCTCGCAGCTGGGGCCGGAGCACATCGTGCGCCGGGTCTCGTCCACCGAGGTGCGTTCGCTGGCCACGCTGCACCGCTTCGTGGCCCAGGGCCGGCTGCTGGAAGGGGTGCCGACGGGGCACCCGGTGTTCGAGGTGTTCTGGGACAAGGCCCGGCCCGACAGTTTCGCGCCCCCGTCCGAGGCCGCGGCCATGCTGGCCACCAAGCTGCGCTAGGCCGGCGAGTTGACCGTTCCGGGCCGCCCGCGTAAGATTCGCGGCTCCTTGGGGCGGTTAGCTCAGCGGTAGAGCACTGCTTTCACACGGCAGGGGTCACAGGTTCAAATCCTGTACCGCCCACCAAGGAAAACAAAGACTTGGGTCATTTCGACTGACTAAGACAGTTCTTTGTACGGAAACGATACGGAATACGTACCCGGACCGTCCCATCTACCTTCCCCTCGAGAATGGCCTTGGTGACCGCGGTCACTGGCCTTTTTGCGTGGGGCTGTTATAAGGGAAATGACTGCAGGGAGGCTGTTGGCCTGCAGGAGAGTCAGGCGAACAAGGGTCGTGGATTGGGGGGATTGACCCCGACGCGACTGGATGTGACGGCGACGCATGCCCGCTTGGGTCGCTATTTAGGGGGTGGTAGCGGGCGGCGTCCGAACTGGGGAGGCGGATGCAGATGGAGTCGGCCATGCGCGGCCATGCGACAGCGCCCACTCGGGCATTGGACGTTTATAAGGCGACTGCAGTTGTTGCCTTTCTCGTCCAGGGTACCGGCGAGTCCATGTACCCAGTTATGAAGATGCTCTATTTGGCTGACAAGCTCCATCTGGAGCGCTACGGCCGCTTTATTGTGGGCGACTCTTATGCCGCAATGAAGGAAGGGCCTGTCCCGAGAGGGACCTACGACCTGATGAAGCATGTCCGCGGTGAGCCACAAGCTATTCCCGGTGCCGACCATGCGCGCACTGTTCTTGCTTACGAACCTAATCACCAGCTTCGCTTGCTTGCTGATCCTGACCTTGAGCAGCTCAGCGATAGTGAAGTTGAGTGTGTTAGTGAAGTGATTGAGCTCTACAAGAGCTTTGGCAAGTGGGGGATTCGTGATTTATCCCATGACGATGCGTGGCGCGCAGCCTGGAGAAAGCGCATTTTCGCAAAGTCAATTCCGATGGAAATCGAGAGCATTGCCTCGGAGCTCCAAAACGCATCTGAACTCCTCGAGCACCTTCGAGATCCCCAGCCAGGATCTGCCTAAGGTCGCAGCGAGGAATTGGGATGCCCATAGCAATAGGCGATGTCTTTCTACTTCGATGCAATACATGTAGAGAGCCGAAACCGAAGTTCTTCGTCGTTGCATTGCTTGAGCCCTTTAGGTGCTTTCTTATAAACAGTGCTCCGACTGCCTTTCAGGCGAGCAGGCCAGAGCAAATGCTTGCGCTCGCTCCAATTCTGGCAAATCAGCATCCATTTCTCTCATACAACAGCTACGTTGGCTGTAACGAGCTGTTCGCCGAGTACTCACAAGCTGATATTGAGGCGGCAGAGGCATCCGATCCCTCTGTTCGTCTAGGCTCACTGCATCCGCACGCGCGAGCCGCTGTTGCCGCTGCATTAACCGGGAATAGATTCCTTCCGAAGCTATATCTGGCGAAGCTCCAGAACTCTTGGGTCTGATGGTCTCATCAACGCGTTTCGCGTCGTGCCAGATAGTCAGGTCTCATGGCCTTGATGGCTGAGCGCAGTGTTAGTCATTCCCATAGTCTGGCTCCCACTCAATCTCTCTCTCAGATTCGACGATGTAGGGCTCGTCTAGCCCAGCGAAATACGCCTCCTCATCATTGAGGTGGAGTCCGCATGTTGAGCATGCGAACTCGGCGATGTCGTAAATCTTCTCGATGCTCTCCCAACCGAGCTCCATTTCGGACTGGTCTTCGGCCAGGAGTGTCTCGGAGTGATTTCCTCCGGACACGCCAAAGCATTCGCACGCTGGGCATTCAGTGAGCCAATAGCACTCAAATCCGTCGTAGAGCTCAGATCGTCCAGCCTGGACCGGATCGCGGGCCTCTGATTTGCTTCTTGCCGCATTCTGTTGAGAAATCTTTGGAAATAGCTCGAGGAACTGTTCCTTGTGTTCAACGATACGAACAGAGACAGAGGCTTTGCGAGCATCTCGAGCATTTTGCAGAACCGTCTTAGAAACAATTGCACCGTCCGATCCAAGCCAGTCTTCAAATGAACGATTCATGGTCGCTAGCATCAGCTCGGCTGCGTACCAGAAATCAGGCTCCCAACGCCCATGATCTCCGGAAGTGAATGGGAGATCTCCAGAGTGGAGATAGGCGTTTCGGGCCTCAGATAGCTTCTTGCACGCCTTGTATACGCTATCTCTGAAGCGAGGAGCCAAGTGCTTCATGCGCGCGTAAGCGGCTTCCGCGCCAATGGTGGCTACGCGCGTCTCAACCGCGAGGCCGGCTGCTGCAAGGAGTGTGTTCTCGTTCTTCTTCACATCAACAATTAGGCTGGGGTGGCGGGAGGCTAGGGCTGCTTTCGCCAGCAGCTCAAGCGCAATCGCCGCACTCAGCGGGAACAGGCTCATGTCAGTGGAGTTTCGGGCCGTAAGAGCGGATGCAACAAAATGCTGTGACTTCGCAAAAAGCGCATCTGGGGAAATTCCTGCTGGTACGTTGGTCTCACTGCGCATGCGCGACTCCATCTGTTGTCAGGGCTCTCAGAATTGCTCGCCCGTCTGATAACGAAGAATCGAGGCGCCTATGAAGGAACTTCCAGTTATCGACAATGATCACGCGCCCTCTTATCCAGTCTATGGGCCGACTCCAGCTCGCCTCTGACTGTGTCGAGGATAGGCTGGTTAGAATCTCATCGCCTTCCTTGGTCAGAGGTCGCATGCACCCGGGATCAAGGCGTGCAAAAGGACGATCCTTCTGCAAGATCGTAGAGATGAAGCTGCGGTTCCCGTTTATGTAAGCGAACGGTGTCGTGTGCAGTCGATCAGAAATTCGCCAAATCGGGAGTGATGATAGAGATGTGATCTCTGTCGCTGCTGGCTGGCGCCCAGGATCGAGGCAGCCCAATATCATCCATCGTGCGGGAATTGTGAGATGAGCAGTATCTATGTGCCAAGGGAAAGTACCAAGGCCATAGACAGCCGTTAACGAAGGGCCAAGCGCAGCGCTGGCGTGTCGTGGTTGAAGCAATTCAATGTCAAGTCCGCGTCGCCCCTTAATGACCGAGCCAGCCCTTTCCGCGATTGCAGCTATCTCTCGTCTCAAGGAGGGCTCATCAATAGAACCGAAGTCCATGACGCAAATACCTACGCGCAGCGCCTCACTTAGAGGTTCGGCGGCAAATGATGGCGCGGGGCTCGGAATATCTCGGCTGGACTGGTAACGATGGAGCATGATCTCTTTGTCTTTGAATTGCTCGTCAACCCCAGGTTGATGGTTCGGCTATCCCAATCTAGGTGCGCGTCTTGGATAGCTTGGTCCGATACTGCTCAAACAGAAAGGCGGCGCGCTCAGCTTCGGTGTCCAATTTTGGCGCCTTATTGCCTGCGCCCCTCTCTGAGGCGGAGTACGCGGTGGCCACTGCTCTATCAAGTGCCGTGTGCGCCTTAACAAGCGCGGAGGGCATGCTGCGTGGGTCATAGAGCTGTGCGAGAGTCGAGTCCATGAACGCCGATCGAGCAGCGAGAACGCGATTCGCTGCTTCTTCTATGCGGTCTCTGTGTCCGTCTATGTTCCCTTCTGGCCAAGGAAAGTTGTTGTAAACGACATCTTTGGAGTACCTGAAGTCACTCTTTAATCGGCCGCAGGTATGTCGCACCCACGTCATATGCATCTGAGAACTGAGTACGCCAAAGTGGTAGCGAGTTGCATCGGGAACCACGAAGACTAGATTGTTTGCGATCACGTCAGGCTTCATAAATCCTATTGGTATGTAGGCTCGGCGCTCAGACGAGACTCCTGGGACCAAGAGGTAATCAGTACTAGGCTGCGCTATTTGGCAGAACAAGGAAGGGGTCTTCGCGAAGTTTCTTGTTGAGGCCGCTTTGCTCAATAGCCGAAACTTTCTCGTCAGCTCAATCCTCTCAAGTACCTGTGGCAGTTGGTGCAGCTCAGCCGGTGTTATCCCGTCGAGCCATAGGCACCAGCGTTCCTTCCCATTAAGAAATTCATCTGAACCAACATACGGTCTAATCCAGCGGATTGCGTGCGGAGACCGCTGAATTAACTCCTCCATTTCGGCGCGCGAAAGAAGTAAGTTACCTCCATCGCGCGGCATGCTACCGAAGCGCATTACAGGAACAGGGCAGAGCGGGCGTGCCCTGTTCTCGACGATTATGTTAGGGGCGTCGATCAAATAGGGGCTGATGTTGGTTGCCGGAAGTGCATGCGGGTCGCTGTCGAGCGCCGCATAATCGTAAATGGTCTTGTGCGGCTTTCCGAAAGCAGCGAACCCGACAATGATGCAATGAACGGCTGCAATTCCGCGTGCTTCGTTTGACCACTTGAAGGTTCTGTGAGCGAAGTTGATCTCTATTCCAAAGCGGTCGAGCATCGGCCGCCATAGAATCCCCACCTGTTCCCCCTGACAAATCGAGTTGGTCGAGACGAAGCCGACTTCAATTCTCGTGCCGGCGATATACTTTGCGGCGAGCCAGTACCACGCGGAAACGAAGTCAAGAACGCCTGATCCGTCCAGGTCAGATAGCGCATGAGAGAACGCATTTCGGGCGCGGTCATTCATTACCATGGCGCCGGAGAACGGGGGGTTTCCGAGGATGTAGTTCAGTTGACTGGGGTCGATCAGGGTCTTCCAGTCCAGCTCCAGTGCGTTGCCGTGCACTATGGTTGCCGACTTTTTCAGTGGGAGTCTGACCACGTTTTCCCCGAACTGCTCTGAGAGCAGTAGGTTCATCTGATGGTCCATGAGCCACATGGCCACTTGGGCAATCTGGGCCGGGAACTCCTCTATCTCGATTCCGTAAAACTGATCGACATCGACTAGTGCGTGGTCCTGCACATGAGCTAGCACCGATTGCTGGGTGGCGAACCGACGCGTCAGGATTTCCCGCTCGAGCTCTCGGAGTTCCCGATAGACCAGAACTAGGAAGTTGCCACAGCCGCAGGCCGGGTCGAGGAAGCGCAGGCTGGCCAGCTTTCGATGGATATGATCCAACTTCTTTGGATCATTCTTCGCCTTGGCCAAGTCTTCCTTTAGCCCATCCAGGAATAGGGGGCCAATGAGCTTTAGTATGTTCTTCTCACTTGTGTAGTGCGCTCCGAGGTTGCGGCGCGCCTTCGCATCCATGACGGATTGGAACATGGAGCCGAATATTGCTGGGCTGATTCGGCTCCAATCGAGGGCGCTGGCCTCAAGGAGCTGATGGCGCATGGCCGCATTGAAATCGGCCAAGGGGAGCATCTCTTCGAACAAGCGGCCATTTACGTAGGGAAGTTCGGCTAGTTGCTCATCCAGTGTCTTCTGGCGACGGTCGGTTGGCGTATTGAGCACTTGGAATGCTCTTCCAAGCCACATACCAAGGTCGGACCCGTCAGCGGATGTTCGCTGCGAGATAAGTTCGTGGAACGCGTATCTGGGGAAGATGCCGGTGTCATCCGCAAAGAGGCAGAAGAGCAAGCGAACCAGAAGTACCTCGAGGGCGTGCCCGGAGTATCCCGCTGCGTTAAGCGCATCGTGAAGCTTACCCATTCGTTCGGCAGCTTGGACGTTGACCGGGTCTTCTTCTTTGAAGGTGCGTACCTGGTAGCCGCTTATGAATCCAAAGCAGCGAACGTTCTTGTGGAGCTCCGCGAGCGTGAACTCCATGGGCGCCTCATCGCCCTCAAGATCGTAGAGACGGAAGCGGGCAAAGTCCGAGACCAGCAAGTAGCGGGGGAGCTCCGCATCTGTGAGGCCTTGGAAGTAGTCCTTTGCCTGAGTGTGGGCCCGGTCGAGATCCTTGCCTTTGGATTTGTGCTCTACCAGGAGCACACCCTTCCAGAGTAGGTCGATGAATCCGTCTTTTCCGTCTAGCTTTTTCACCTTGCGTTCGAAGGTGGCCACACGCCGGCGGCTGACTCCAAACACATTGAAAAATCCGTCCCAGAAGGATTTGGCCTCGGCGTCCTCGGAGGCTTCGTCGGCCCACTCGCGCGAGAATTTCAGCGCGCGATCGCGAATTTCGTTCCAGCTCAGTGGCATCCCGCCATCCCCATTCCCACCCGAAGTCTGAGAATAGCCCAGCACCCGGGTAGGGCGAACAATGGCACCCTGGCGGCGTAAGAGAGATTTTCTTGCATGGACCTAGGTAAGGGGCCCCTCTTCAGGCAGTACCTTCTAGGTCGAGCTGAGGCTATCCCGTAGTTCGGGGGGGCTGGCGCCTCCGTCTTTGGCTGCTAGCGCATGAGGCTTGGCACGTGGAAGTGTCGGGCTCGCGACGTAGGTACCGTTGTGCAAAGGCTTGGTTTGGTCCCGGCTCCGGACGACCTGAAGTGTGACCTTGGCGCCTGATGGGATGTCAGGGAAGAGCGCGAACTGGTCGAGGAGACCCATGCGGTAGATGAGCCGCCCGGTAACGGCGTCGACCTCAGGCTCTGGGAACTGGTCGCGATTGCTCTCGCTCGAGGTCATAGTGCGCCGCCGCCTTGAGGTGCACCCCCTGGGCGAGACGACCGTCGGGCTACGATTGCCCGGGGTGGGACCCCGCTGAGGGTGCGGCCGAAACGATAGGCCGGCAGCGGGAGGCAGTCAACTTGGGAGGCAATACCTCAGCAGAGGAGTGCGAAGCCCTCAATGACGGTTCGGTATAGGAACCAGATGAACAGGCTGCACCCAGCAGCTAGCCCCGTAGTCGCCGAGACAAGGAACGTCCACAGCCAGTGACTCATTTGTCGGTCGAGCTTCGCTAGGTACTCGGCATTGCTCAACTTCCCTGCCATGACCAGCGGCAGGTACTTGCCCTGAATATACGCCTTGGCCAGCTCCACAATGATGAACACCAGAAGCGAGATGGTGATTAGGAGGCCAGTCGAAGCAAAGAGCCATCCGGACATCAGGCCTTTAGTCTGGACCCAGAGGGTGAAGAACGCGCCGTAGCCGATCACCATTACGAGCTGGGTGTAATGGGAGTAGGCGGCCATTTGTTCTCTCGCCTCGTCGCTTGAGTTGGAACGCTGCTGCAGCATGGCAATTTGTCTCCCAAATTCGAGTCTGAGCCGTTGGTCGCGCTGGTCGAGGTGTGCCCCAAGTTTGCGGGCTCCCTCCTGCTGCGCACGGCGCGCTTCGCGCCTCCGTTCCTCGGGACCTCCTCGGTCGACCACGTGCCGCCCCCATAGTGTTGGCTCTCATAGCGGGAACGTCCCCGGCCACCACAGAAGGCCAGGATAGGGGGCTGGATTCGCTCGGGCGCTCGAAAGGCATGAACTGCCCCTGGCCGCGACAGCGCCTCGCGCGCGCGCGCGAGGACCGCCCATATGTGGCACAGGTGGATACCAAGGCTCGCGGCGCCTCCCTGGTGGCGGCCGGACGACAGCGTGGCGGAAACTTGACGCTATTCCGACACGCCACCATGGCATTTAGGGCGTCGGCCTCCGGGCGCCAATCTGGCGGCACGCCGGCGCAGGGTGGCAGTGGTGGCGGCCTTGTGGATAAAGAGCATTTCCATCCCGTACTGGAGCAGGTATCCGTGGACACCTGCAGCGCTGGGGTTGTCCGTTAGATGGCGCTCCACAGTTCGTATCGAGACTCCCAGTCTCTTGGCGATCTCGGCGTGCGTCAGTCCGCACCAGACCGCCAGAGACCGCAGGTAGCCAGGTTCGGGGCAAAAGCGGCTGGCATCTGGCGCCCGCATACAGGTCAGTCCGCGAGACTTGGCGACCTGTTCGATGAGGGCCAGGCGGTTGGCAGCCTGGCGCCCCTCAGTCGCTGTCTTGTCGCGAAACGTGGTCACAGCCCACCGCCAGGCGCACCGTAGGTGGCGCGGTAGTAGGCAGCCAGCTCCGCCTCGGACTTGCGGGGGTTCTGCTTCCGTGCCGCCTCGAGGAAAGCATCCAGCGACGGGCTCGGCCTTCCCCCGCCATCCTGGCCAAGCAGGGGCCGGTAGAGTGGATTCGCGTCCAACCCCGCCAGTGCTGCGGCCTTCTCCTCTGGCGAAGCCAGGGAGCCGGCAATGGTCTCCCGCTCGGCGGTGTATGCCTCGAGCAGGTCCTTGGGGGTAAGACGCCCGTTGTCCTCGGGCAGAGGCATCCGGATCGGCTTGCCGGTGGGGTCGGTCACAGGCGTCGCCTGCTCGCCGCGGCGAAGCAGCAGGGTGCCGTCGCTGCCGACAACCTCTCTTCCCTCGCTCTGCGCGAGCTCCAGCAGCTCCCGCTGGCCATCTTGCGTCTGCCGTTGGAACCGTGACCGGGCGGCCGCCTCCTGGGCTTCCAGGCCATGCCGCACCGCACCGACCGCGCCGGCGTTGATGGCGTCGCCGGCGCCGCGCTGGAACTGGCTCTCGGCGCCGGTCAGGGCGGCCATCTGGCCGGTCAGGGCCGCGGCCTCGGCGGCGCGCGCGCTCGGACGGCCCTTGTTGAAGTAGCTGCCCTGGCTGTTGGCCAGCCGGCGTATCAGCTCGTCCTGGGTCGAGCCAGGCCGCAGCCCGCCCGCCACGTTACCGCGCACCAGGTTGGCCACGTCGCGCTGCGCGGCGACCGCCGGGGCCACGGCGGCGTTGGCGTCGAAAGCCGAGGCTGGCGCGGGCTCGGTGCCTCGGCGCAGGGACGGGGTGGGCGTTGCCGCGGCGGTTTGCACGCCGCCGGCCCCGGCGACGCTGACGGTGCGCCCATCGCTGAACGTGAAACTGTTGGGGTCGCCGGCGCGCGGCGCGGCGCTCGCCGCCGGAGCGGCAGCGGCCACCACCGGCGCAGCGGCAGGAGCATTGTTGGCCGGGTTGTCGAAGTTGGCCTGGGCCAGCGAGCGGCCCCCGCGCGGCGCGGCCGCGCGTGGCGGGCCGCCGGCGCCAACGACCTGCAGGCCAGCGCTGGTGTCGCGCACTCTCGGCATAGTCAGGGTCGGAGCGGGCATGGGCGACGGGCGGCCCGCTAGGCCCGCCGTGAACTGCGCGGTCGTGTCGGCGACTGCGCGCACGGGGGCGGTCACGGTGTTGGCCACGCGCTCGAGTCCGCCGGCGCCAGCGTTCACCGCACGAACCAGGCCGCTGCGCGCGGCAGTGCCCGCTTGGCGTGCCGTGGTGGCGGCCCGCTGCCCGGCCGCAGTTGCGCCAACTGCGCTGGTCGGCGCAGTCGCGGGGGGAACCGGCGCACGGGTCAGGCTGGGCCTGCTCGGACTGCTCGGAAGGCCAGCCACCAGTCGATCAGCTTCCTCTTGATAGAACGGATCCGTAGCCATGTGTAGCTCTCCCGTTGGTTAGTTAGGTGTCCTTGCCCATCTGCCGCTCTAACGCTGTCCTGCCTCTGCTTTGCAGCCGGGTCGGGGTTGCGCCCCCAGTCGGTTCCGCTGGCGAGCTCACGGCCTCGAACCTGCAGTAATCGAGTTGTGCCCGCACGTAGGCCGTTCCAGTCGGGCCGTCCCGGCGCTTGGCGACGATCAGCTCAGCCGGCGCATCGCTGCCCGGGTCATGGGCTTGCGGGCGGTGGCAGAGGATCACCGTGTCTGCATCCTGCTCGATCGAGCCGGAGTCGCGGAGGTCGGAGAGCTGAGGGCGCTTGTCCTGTCGCTTGTCAGATTCCCGGTTGAGCTGGGATAGCAGGACCACAGGAGCATTGAGTTCGCCCGCCAGCAGCTTCAGCGCGCGCGTTGCCTCACCGATTGCCAAGTCCCGCCTGTCTGCCTTCCGCAGTGCGAGGAGCCCCAGGTAATCCACGATCACCAGGGTGGCGCCCAGCTCCGAGCGCGCGCGCCTGCATTCGGCAAGCAGCCCAGGCAGGGTGAGTTCGCGGGGGCCCGTCAACCAAAGCTGGCAGTCCTTTACGTCGCCCACTGCCCGCGTGAGCCGTGCCCAGTCCGGATCATCCAGGCGATGTGGCGCCTGCGTCAGGGCGTGATGCGACACCCTGGCTCGGCTGGCCAGCAGTCGCAGACCGAGCTGCTCTGTGGCCATCTCGAGCGAGTGGAAGTGAGTGGGGCGCCGAAGGTCGAGTCCCACGTGCTCGGCGATGTTGAATCCCAGGGTCGACTTTCCTGAGCCGGGACGGCCTGCGATGACAATGAGCTGGCCGGGCTTGAGCCCTCCGGTGTAGTGGTCAAGGTCTGGGATTCCGGTGCTAAGCCCTCCGGCATCGGTGGCCCCGTCGTAGCGCGCGGCGAGCTCGTCCCACGCGGCCCTCGCGGCTTCACCGGCGTGGAGCCACGTCGTGGGCCCACGCTGAACGATTCGGTCCACCTCAGTGCGGAACGCAGCGGCGAGTTCCCCGGGAGTCCTATCTCTGGGCTCTAGCGCTTGGTGGGCAAGCCGCGCGCCCAGGTCCGCGAGTTGGCGGCTCTGGGAATAGTCTCGGACGATTTCGCTGTAGGCACGAATGTTGGCCGCGGAAGGCGTGTTGCTGGCCAGCTCGACCAGATATGAGGGTCCTCCGATCTGCTCAGCCAGCCCCTTCGCCTCGAGCCATTCGCCCAATGTCACCGCATCGAACGGCTGCCGCTTCTCACTTAACGCCCGGATTGCGCGGTAAATGAGGCGGTGGGCGTGCAGGTGGAAGTCGCCCTCGAGCAGGGAGTCTCCGATCACATCCAGCGCGTCCGGGTCCAACATGAGACCGCCCAGGACCGCTTGCTCGGCTTCAGGGGCGTGATTTCGGCCGGTGCGGTTACCGTCCATTGCGGCCTCCGGTGGCTCCGTGGCGAAGTGAGCCCCAGGCGCAGCCCAGCGTCTGCATGGTTGCCTTTACGCGATCCGACAACGGCGCGCCCAGGTGCTCCCAGAGGGTCGGGGTTTCCCCCGGCAGGTCGGGCAGGTTCGAGACAAGGATCGTCGGTCGCTGGTCCGCGTAGCGACGATCGAGCACGGCGGTCAGGACCCTCGCCGGAAACTCATGGCTGCCTTCGGCCCCCAGTTCATCCAGCACCAGGAGATCCGCCGTTTCGACAGCCCGGTAATTGTCCTGGCTGCGGGCCCGGTCGAACGCCAGCTCCACCAGGTCCGCCGCGCGCGCATATCTGACGCCTATGCCGTATCGCTCGCGTACCGCCTGAGACAGTGCGCAGGCCATGGTCGTTTTGCCGGTGCCAGGCGTGCCGATGAACAGCATTCCTGTTCCCTCCGCCTCGTGGCGCGGGAACGTCTCGAGATAGTTGTCGCAGGCAGCCAGAACTCGGCGGTGGTCTTCGCACGTGCCGCGCATGGCCTGGAACTGCAGGCCGCGGAACCGGCGAGGGAAGCCTGAGAGCTCGTCGGCCTGGACGCGGGCCACGCTGGCCTCGGCCGCGGCGCGGCGCCGATCCTCTTCGAGTAGCGCGTCCCGACAGGTGGGGCAGGGCCTGGCGATTTGCCCCCAGGGCCCTTCAACGGCCCTTGACGCGGCGCCGCAGCGGGGGCACGAGGCCGGCGCGATCCGGGTCTGGAGTTGCTCAGCCATTGGCCTTCTCCGATTCGGAGGCGGGTTCGACTGGCAGCTCCGGCGGGCGCGGGTAGCGGCTCGCGTCGCCAGCGCGCGCGGTTGGCAGCGCTCTCTGTGGCTGCCGGTTCATAGTCGGCGACCGCGAGGACTGGGAACGTCTGGCTCGAGCCGTTGTGACAGCCCAGGGGAACGGGTTGCTCTTGCCGGCCTCGAGACCCTCCTTGGCAGTTGCTGCCAACTCTTCGGGGGTGACACCTTCGGCCAAGGCGGCCAGCAGGTCCGGGTGTGCGGGATTGGTTCGAGCACAGCCCGCATCGCGCATCAGCCTGCACGCACGGCCAGCGGGGCTCTGGCCGCTGGCGTCGATGGGTGTGTGGATTGTGGGTTGTGGTTCTTGGGTAGTGGATAGTGGCTTATGGATAGCATTGCACTTGGTGTCCTTGTGCAATGCATTTGCATCAGGCTCCTTACCCCAGCGCGCCTGGGCTGCATCCTGCCGCTTTCGCGAGACGCTTTGCATCGCTGCCAGCTCCCGGTCGACCCGGCTCTGGCGATAGTGCCCATCCCTGAGTTCGAAGAACTCAGCAAGAATCTCTGCCACCGCGTTCTGCTCTGCTCGAGAACCTGCCCGCGTCAAGGCGTGGATCCGGCTCAGGTCTCCAGGGAGACGGCCGTCGAGGGCGTAAGCGAGGTCGAGCAATCTGGTGTAGGCGCCGTCCTGAAGCATCGTCAGGTGACCCGCGTCTGTTTTGTAGTCGCCGATGTGCCGCTTGTAGTAATGGGCGCGCTGCCTTGCCTTCTCAGTGGCCACGGCACAACTCCTCGCGCGTGATGGCGCGACCAGCTCTGGACGCCAGGAGGTGGTCGGTGAGCAAGCTCACCAGCGGCGCAAGTTCGTCCGGGTAGATGATCAGGCGCTGCCCGTTCCCGCACTGGGAATACCACTCCACCGTTGCCATGCCGGAGCGGAGGCACATGACAGTGAGCGGTCCGATGGTCGTGGTGGACACCGGGTTGTCGAGCTCGTCCGCGAGCTGGTGGTTCATCGTGTCACCCGGGGTTTGGGCAAGCCCGTGATGGCATCCACCTGCGCGGGGTCCCGAGCCTCAAGCACCCGCCGGCGAAGCTGGCGAGACGTGGCGGACTCCCTGTAGTTGGGGTCGTAGAGGCACTCATGCGCCTCGGCGATCTGGGCCAAGCAGTGCTGGCTGGGGGCGCGCTGACGCCGGTTCGGTGCCGGCTTTGCGAGAGGGTTCACTGGCCGCAGCACGCGGGCACCAAGATCGAAGTGCGTGGTCATCTCGACGGGCTCCTGGTCCGGGCCAGCCGCTCAGGCGGCCTGGTCCTTGGAGGCTTCGACCCGCTCAGCGATCCAGCGGTCGATGGCGTGGCTGTCCCAGCGGGAGCCGCGGTGACCCGGAAGGACGCGCACCTGGGCGGGGAACTCTCCCTGAGCGATTAGCCGGTAGATGGTGGCTCGCTTGAGGCCAACGCGCTCCATCACCGCACTCATGCGAAGGAGGGAGCGGGGATTCGTCGACGTGCCGACGGAGTCAATCGTGGTTGAGGCGTGCATGTTTTCCCACCAGGGAGTGAAGGAGTCTCTAGACTTTCACAGTCACCTTTAGGGACAGGTACAGAGCGCCGCGCTTTTTAGTGAGTTTCTGGGAGCAAATAGCTTAAAAATCAACCACGTACCTGGTCTATCGACTTGTCCTCCCTGTGGAAGAACTCTTCCTGGAACGGACGGATCAGGCCGAGGGTCCGGTGAAGCGTCGATTGCATCCCAGGCCGCAACGAATGGACCTCAATCCTTCGCTGTTCTGGTGGGGAGTCTTCTGCTACGAAGTCCGATCGTCTGAGTGACCCCGCAGAACATGCCGAAGTCAAAGTCGGCCTCGGACCCGTCGGTGGGGTTCAGGTATCCGTAAAGATGCTTGCGGGCAAGTCTGCGCGCGCGGATCGGTTCAGAGCGGGAGAGGCGCGCGCCGAAGTGGAAGCCCACCCGAAAGTTGGGACTTGAAAGAATCGAGTTCATGGTTGCCTCCTTGGACTTGGTTCAAGCAGGGTTGAGAGAGAGCTGGGCCAGGGCCTCAGCGGCGCGTTCGCGGCGAAGCTGTCCGTAGTGGCGCTCGATCATGGCCACGCTGGTGCCGCTAACCTGGGCCACCGTGAGCAGGTCCAGCCCCCCGGTCACCAGATCGGTGATGGTGCTGTGGCGGATGGTGTACGCCGTCGTCGCCTCCGGTAGACCGGCTTCGGCTGCGGCCTGCTTGAGGGGACGCTTCCAACTGTCCTTGTCCCAAGGGCGCCCGTCCGGGCGCGCGAGCAGCGGAGCGCCCGGCAGCTTCCCCCGGGCCTGTCGCTTCAGGAAGTCGCTGGTTGCGTGGGGCAGGAGGATGCTGCGCCCCCCGCCCGCCTTGTCCGACTCGATGCGCACAGTCCTCTGGCGCGGGTCGAAGTCCTTGACGGCCAACTTGGCCAGGGCGCCCGGGCGAATGGGGAGGTAGCAAAGAGCCTCGACGAAAGGCCGAATCTCGGGCTCGAGCTTCTCGATCAGCGCGCGGCGTTGATCCTTGTCGAGGTAGACGTTGCGCCTGCCGCTGGCCTTCTCCGGCTTCAGGGCTGCCCTCCAGGCCACGTCGCTGAGCACGTAGCCGTCCGCCAGGGCCATTCGCAGGGCCGCCCGGACGGGCACCAGGTCCCGGTTGAGGGTGGCTGCCGAGCGTTCTCGGGTGCGCACCTCGGCGTCTCGCTTGGTGCTCCGGCTAACCAGGGCCGGTCGGCCGGACAAGCGGTCACGCCAGCCCTGCAGATCGTGTCGACGGAGCTTTGGCAGGGGGATGCGTGCGATCGGGTCAGGGAAGACGTATCGCCGGAAGCGAGCCAGGGCTTCGGCCTCGTACTTGGCCCCCTTCTTCTTGCCCACTGCGGCCGCATACCGCTCGCAGGCCTCTAGGACGGTTAGAACCTCGTGCTGTCCACCACCGCCCAGGTGGCGGAACCATTCCTGGGCGTCCTTCAGCGCTGCGCCGTAACGAACTGAGGCGGGCAGGGTGCCGTAGTCCCCCAGGGCCTTGTAACGCTGCTTCCTGGTCGCTGGGTCATAGGCACGTGCCAGCCAGGTACCTCCCTGTGCCGATGCCGTCCTGCGGAAGCCCAGGTGCTCGCCGGTGGCCAGGGCCGCCCAGTACGGCTCACGCCTGGCGGCGAGCTTCTCCCGTGTGGCCACTCGAGACAGGTCCATCCGCGAGCTCCGTTTCGTACGCCGGAAGGGGCGTACGGAAAGAGTACGGAAAACATAGGCGGACAATCAAGAGACGGAGGTAGACTAAATCCCTGTATTTATGCGGCTCATGGACAAGGGGAGACCCTATAGCCCATCCTTCACACGGCAGGGGTCACAGGTTCAAATCCTGTACCGCCCACCAAGTCCCGAAAAGGCCCGGCATTGCCGGGCCTTTTTGTTTTCCGGGCTCAGGCGGCCCGGGCGTGGCGGCCCAGCACGCGCTGCACGCCGGCCAGCGGCTTGAACAGCTCCAACGCCAGGCCGCCGGCCAGGCCCAGGGCGGCGGCGCGCAGGGCGTCGCCGGGCGAGGGCAGTCCGAAGTCGAACAGCTCGCGCAGCGCCGGCACGCCGATGCAGGCGCCCAGCACCAGCGCGGAACCGCCGGCGATGGCGGCGTAGGCCCGGCCATTGCCCTGGGTCCAAGCACCGCGCCGGTGCGCCAGGCTGGCCACCAGCGCCAGGTTGCCCACGGTGAGCGAGAGCATGGCCAGCGTGCGCACCACGTCCTGCGGCAGGCCTTCGGACTGGCCGATCAGGTAACTGGCCAGGCAGGCCAGCAGCAGCACCGCGCCGAGGCCGGCGGAGAGCATCAGCTGCGAAGCCCCGACCAGCGGTTCGCCCAGCGGCCGCGGCGGCTGCCGCATCAGGTCGGGTTCGTCCGGCTGGCTTTCGAAGGCGATCGAGCACATCGGGTCGATCACCATCTCCACCAGCACCACGTGCGCCGGCAGCAGCAGCGGCGGGAAGCCCATCAGCAGCGGCAGCACGGCCAGGCCGGCGATGGGCACGTGGATGGCCACGATGTAGAGCATCACCTTGCGCAGGTTGTCGAAGATGCGGCGGCCCTGGCGCACGGCGGCCACGATCAGGCCGAAGTCTTCCTCCACCAGCACCAGCGGCGCGGCCTCGCGGGCCACGTCGGTGCCACGCTTGCCCATGGCGATGCCGATGTGCGCCGACTTCAGCGCGGGTGCGTCGTTGACGCCGTCGCCGGTCATGGCCACCACCTCGCCGCCGGCCTTGAGCGCGTCCACCAGGCGCAGCTTCTGTTCGGGGCGCACGCGGGCGAACACGCCAGTGCTGGCGGCGGCGCGGGCGAAGGCGGCGTCGTCCAGCGCCGCGAGCTGTTCGCCCAGCAGCACCTCGTCGCTGGCTGCCAGGCCGGCCTGGCGGGCGATGGCGCGGGCGGTGGGCGCGAAGTCGCCGGTGAGCATCACCACGCGCAGGCCGGCCTCGCGGGCCTCGGCCACGGCGGCCGGCACGCTGGCCCGCAGCGGGTCTTCGAAGCCGACCAGGCCGCGCCATTGCAGCGGCAGGTCCTGCTGGCTGGCGGGCAGGGCGCCGTCCAGTTCGGCCTCGGCCACGCCGAGCACGCGCAGGCCGTGGGCCGCGGCGTCGGCGGCGCGCGCGTGCACGGCCTCGAGTTCGGCGGCGGACAGGCCGCAGAGGCGCGCCACGGCCTCCGGCGCGCCCTTGGTGGCCACGCGCAGGCGGCCGCCGTCGCCGGCGTGGGCCACGCTCATCGCAGGCAGTTCGGACGTCAGCGGCAAGTGCGCCGTTTCAGCCTGGGTGGCGCCATGGCCTTCGATGGCCTGCAGGGCACGGTCCATCGGGTCCATCGAGTGCGCGCGGCTGGCCAGCACCGCGGTGCGCAACAGCGCCTGCTGCGCGGGCGAAAGCGCCGCGGCGGAATCGAGCCGCGACGCGTCCCGGCCGTCGTCGAGCCAGGCCACGCGCATGCGGTTCTCGGTGAGCGTACCGGTCTTGTCCACGCACAGCACGGTGGCCGCGCCCAGGGTTTCCACCACCGCCGCGCGCCGCACCAGCACGCCCACGCGCGCCATGCGCCAGGCGCCCAGCGCGAAGAACACCGCCAGCGCGAGCGGGAATTCCTCGGGCAGCATCGCCATGGCCAGCGCGATCGACGAGAGCAGGCCCTGCACCCACTCGCCGCGCACAAGGCCGTGGAAGAGCAGCAGCGACAGGCTCACCACCAGGGCGAACAACCCGAACAGGCGCACCAGGCGCGCGGTGTTGCGCTGCAGGCGGGTGGCTTCGATGCCGATGCTGCCCAGGGCCTGGCCGATCTGGCCGCTGCGGGTGGCGGTACCGGTGCGCGTGACTTCCGCCAGGCCGGAGCCGGCGACGACCAGCGTGCCCGCGGCCACCTCGCCGTCCTCGCCCGGCGCGCCGGGCTGCTTGTCCACCGGCATGCTTTCGCCGGTAAGCAGGGATTCGTCCACCTGCAGCGACTGGGCCGAGAGCAGCGGGCCGTCGGCCGGCACGCGGCTGCCTTCCTCGAGCACGATCAGGTCGCCGGGCACCACCTCGCCGGCGGGGATGCGTCGCACGCTGCCTTCGCGCAGCACCACGGCCAGCGGCGCGCCGAGCGCGCGCAGCGCCTCGAGTGCGCGTTCGCTGCGGCGCTCCTGCACCACCACCAGGCCGATGGTGACCACCGCGAAACCGGCCAGCAGGCTGCCTTCGGCCGGTTCACCGAGCACGAGGTAGGCGCCGGCGGCCAGCGCCAGCAGCAGGAACATCGGCTCGGTCATCACCTGCGCGGCGATGCGGCCCACGCCGCGGCGCGGGGGCGGCGGCAGTTCGTTGCGGCCGAAGCGGGCGAGGCGGCGGGCGGCCTCGGCCTCGTCCAGGCCCTGCGGTTTATTCGAGCTGGGCACGGGCGAACTCGGCGTCCAGGGCCTCCATGGCGTCCCGGGGCTTGAGCTTGCCGGCCTTCTCGAAGGCGTTCGCGGCCTGGTCTTCCTTCTTCTCGCCGTGCAGCAGCAGGAGCAGGTTGGCGTGCTCCACGTGGGCGATCGGCGAATCGGGCGTGAGCTTGAGCGCGGTGGCCAGGTGTTTCTCGGCCTCGGCGGCCTTGGCGCCGTAAGTGAGGCCGCCGACCAGGGCGCCGACCTTGTCGATGATCTCGGCGTGGTACAGGCCCAGCGCGGTGTGCGCCTCGGCGTGCCTGGGCGCCAGCTCCAGGGTCTTTTCCAGCGCCTTGCGCACCTTGGTGGCCAGGCCCAGCTTGAGCGCCTTGGCGATCGAGATGCCCTGGCTGTAGCGGCCCATGGCGTGGGCGTAGCGGTAGTGGCTGTTGGCTTCGCCGGGCAGGGCGGCGATGGCGGCCTCGGCCAGCTTGCCGGCCTGTTCGTAGCGCCTGAGCTGCTCGTCCTCGTCGTCCACCAGGTGGGTGGCGTGGATGGCGATGGCCTTGCAGGCCACCGAGGCGCCCACAGGGCCCAGCGCCTGGCCGGCCTCGAACGCCTGCTGGAAGTCGCCGCGGTGGAAGGCGCGCCAGGCCTCCTGCAGCGCTTCGGCCAGTTCCGCGGCTTCCATGCCCTTGGGCGCGGCCTTTCCCGCCGCCTTGGCCAGCGCGGCGGCGCGCTTGTCGTCGGGGAAGGGTTCGGCGTCGCCGGCGTGCAGGCCCGGCCAGGCCTTCCTGAGCTTGTCGCCGGCGTAGTCGAAGGCCTTGGCGTCGTGCGGGAACTTCGCCCAGGCGGATTTCTTGGCGGCCATGCAGGGGGGACTCCATCGCGGGGATGCGGGCAGCATCGCCCGACCTCCCGCGCCCCGCAAGCCGGCGCCGGCTCTAGTGTGAAAACTCGGGGCGGGGCGGCGAGACTCGGATGCGAAACGGGCCACCCTGGCCCATCCCCACGAGGTTCGCCATGACCCGTCAGACTTCCCCGCGCCGCCGTCGTCCCGCCCCCGTCGCCATCACGCCGCGTGCCGTGCTGCTCGCCGGCCTGGGCGCCGCCTCGCTGGCGCGCAAGCGGGCGCTGAAGCAGATCGCCAACGCCGAAGCCCTGCGCGCCCGCGCCGATGCCGCCGCCGTCCAGGCCGGTCGCCAGGTGGCGAAGCTGCGCAAGCAGGCCGCCGGCTTCGCCGCCCAGGCCCAGGCCGAGTTCGAAGCCCGCTTCATCCAGCCCAAGCGCCGCCCGCGCCCCGCCGCGCGGCCGGCCGCCGGCCGCGCCCGCAAGCGCGCCTGAGCCCCCGTCTCTCCTTCCCGTCAGTGGGAATTCGATGCCCCGGCCACCCGGCCGGGGCGTTTTTTTATGCCGCGGGGCGCTCAGCCGTGGCGGCGCTGCGCGGCCTCGAAGGCGGCCAGCTGCTCCGGCGTGGCCTCGCGCTGGTAGCGCGCCTTCCATTCGGCGAAGGGCATGCCGTAGACGTGCTCGCGCGCCTGCTCCTTGTCCATGGCCACGCCGGCGGCCTGCGCGGCCTCCTGCAGCCAGTTCGACAGGCAGTTGCGGCAGAAGCCGGCCTGGATCATCAGGTCGATGTTCTGCACGTCGCTGCGTTCGCGCAGGTGCGCGAGCAGGCGACGGAAGGCGGCGGCCTCGAGGGCGGTGGTGTCGTTCATGTGGCGGTCCTCGGGGGGGTTCGGGGATAATCGTGCCATGACCGCCCGCATCCTCGACGGCAAGGGCATTGCCGACAAGCTCCTGGACGACCTCGCGCAGCGCGTGAAAGCCCGCGTGGCCGCCGGCAAGCCGGCGCCCGGCCTGGCCGTGGTGTTGGTGGGCGAGGACCCGGCCTCGGCGGTGTACGTGCGCAACAAGCGCCGCGCCGCCAAGAAGGTGGGCATCCGCGCGGTGGATTACGACCTGCCGGCCCACACCACCGACGCCGAGATCTCGGCGCTGATCGACCAGCTCAACGCCGACCCGTCCATCCACGGCATCCTGGTGCAGCTGCCGCTGCCCGGCGGCCGCGACGGCAGCCACCTGATCCACCGCATCGACCCGCGCAAGGACGTGGACGGATTCCACCCGGAAAACGTCGGCCACCTGGCCCTGCGCCAGTTCGGCCTGCGACCCTGCACGCCGCGCGGCATCACGACGCTGCTGGCCTACACCGACCGCCCCGTGCGCGGGCAGAGCGCCACCGTGGTCGGCGTGAGCAACCACGTCGGCCGGCCGATGGCGCTGGAATTGCTCATTGCCGGCTGCACCACCACCTGCTGCCACAAGTTCACCCCGCGCGAGGTGCTGCAGCGGCACGTGGGCGAAGCCGACATCCTGGTGGTGGCGGTGGGCCGCCCCGGCCTGGTGCCGGGCGAATGGGTGAAACCTGGCGCGGTGGTGATCGACGTGGGCATCAACCGGCTCGAGGACGGCCGCCTGGTCGGCGACGTCGGCTTCGACGCGGCCTTCGAGCGCGCCTCCTGGATCACGCCCGTGCCGGGCGGCGTGGGCCCGATGACGGTGGCCACGCTGATGCAGAACACGCTGGAAGCCGCCGAAGCCTTCGATGCCGCCTTGGCGTCATCTTGACCGGCCACACTGGAGCCTGACGCCATGCGAATGCTCCGACCCGCCCTGACCCGACTGCTGCTGGCCGGCCTCGTGGCCCTGGCCGCGGGCGGCTGCGCGGCGGTGATGGGCAAGGCCAGCGACCGGCTTGCCGGCAACCTCGGCGCCGCCGTGCTCGCCAGCGACGACCCGGCCACGGTGCGCGACGGCCTGCCGGCCTACCTGCTGTTGCTCGACGGCCTCATCGCCGGCCAGAAGCCCGGCAAGGCCGCCAACGCACCGCTGCTGTTCGCCGCCGCCCAGCTCAACGGCGCCTACGCCGGCAACTTCACCGGGGGCGACCAGGCCCGTGCGCGCCGCCTCGCCGCCAAGGCCATGGACTACGCGCGCCGCGGCACCTGCCTGCAGGACCCGCGCCTGTGCGAAACCATCGAAGGTCCGGTCGAACCCTTCCTCGAGGCCGTGGCCGCCGCGCCGGCGAAGCGCGTCGACACGCTCTACGCCCTGGGCGCCGCCTGGGCCGGCCAGCTGCAGGCCAACAGCGACGACTGGGCCGCCATCGCCGAACTGCCCAAGGTGCAGGCCCTGCTCGAGCGCGTGGTCGCCATCGACCCGGCGCACGACCGCGGCATGGCCCGCGTGTACCTGGGCGTGCTGCATTCGCTGCGGCCCGAATCCATCGGCGGCAAGCCGGAACTCGGGCGCCAGCACTTCGAGGCGGCCATCGCGCTCAGCGGCGGCCACAACCTCTACGCCAAGACCCTGATGGCCGAGTACTACGCGCGGCTGGTGTTCGACCAGGCGCTGCACGACCGGCTGCTGGCCGAAGTGCTGGCCGCCGAACCGCGCCAGCCCGGCTTCACCCTCATGAACGTGCTGGCCCAGGAGCGTGCGAAAGCGCTTCAGGCCAGCGGACGCGACTTCTTCTGACCGCCCCCGAGGCCCCCATGCTGCGCCGGACCCTGTTGCTGCTGCTCGCCCTGTGCCTGTCCGCCCCCGCGGCCGCGCAGACGCTCAAGATCGCCACGCTGGCGCCCGACGGCTCGGCCTGGATGCGCGAACTGCGCGCCGCCGCCGCCGAGGTGAAGCAGGGCACCGGCGGCCGGGTGGAGGTGAAGTATTTCCCCGGCGGCGTGATGGGCAACGACGCCGTCGTGCTGCGCAAGATCCGCCTGGGCCAGCTGCAGGGCGGCGTGCTGACCTCGAGCGAGCTGTCGATGGTCTATCCCGACGCCACCGTGTACAGCCTGCCGTTCCAGTTCTCCGGCTGGGCCGACGTGGACAAGGTGCGGCCGGTGGTCGACCCGATGCTGGCCAAGGGCTTTTCGCAGCACGGCCTGCACATGCTCGGCGCCTCGGGCGTGGGCTTCGCCTACCTGATGGGCAACAAGCCGCTGCGCAGCCAGGCCGACATGGCCGGCGTGAAGCTGTGGGTGCCCGCCAACGACGCCATCGCCATCCGCACCTTCGAGATCGGCGGCGTGAACCCCATCCCGCTGCCCATCGGCGACGTCTTCACCAGCCTGCAGACCGGCATGGTGGACACGGTGGCCAACACGCCCAGCGGCGCCATCGCGCTGCAGTGGCACGGCAAGCTGCGCAGCCTGGTGGACCTGCCGCTGAGCTTCGTGGTGGGCTACCTGGTGGTGGATGACAAGGCCTGGAAGAAGCTCTCGCCGGCCGACCAGGCGGTGGTGCAGAAGGCGTTCGACGGCGCCGCGCAGCGGATGGACGCCAACGTGCGCCGCGACGACGTGGCCGCGCTCGAGGCGCTCAAGAAGCAGGGCCTGGTGGTGACCACGCTCGACGCGGCCGAAGCGGCGCGCTGGCGCGGCTTCGGCAAGCAGGTCACGGCCGAGATGGAAGCCAAGGGCGAGATTTCACCGCAGGTGCTGGCCGCCCTTCGCCAGGCCCTGGCCCAGCCCGGGGCACGTTGATGGCCGAGGGCGGGGCCGCCCGCTGGCTGTCGCGCCTGCATCGCGCCGAAGACGGGCTGCTGGCCGGCCTGCTGGGCGCGCTGCTGCTGCTGTCGGTGGGGCAGATCGCCCTGCGCGTGTTCTTCGACGCCGGCCTGGCCTGGGCCGAGCCGCTCAGCCGCGCCGGCGTGCTGTGGCTGGCGCTGCTGGGTGCGCTCGGCGCCACCCGCGGCCACAAGCACATCGCCATCGATGCGCTGCCGCGCGTGCTGCCGCCGCCGGCGCGCCGCGTCGCCTGGGCCGTTGCCCACCTGGCCGCGGCGGGCATCTGCGCCGCGCTGGCCTGGTTCGGCGCCGGCATGGTGGGCTTCGAGCGCGAGGCGCCGGTGCCCTTCATCGCCGGCATCCCGAGCTGGGTGCCGATGCTGGCGCTGCCGGCGGGCTTCGGGCTGATGGCCCTGCGCTTCGTGCTCTCGGCCCTGGCCGCGCCGCCGCTGGAAGGCGAGGGCGGCGCATGAGCCTGGCGCTGGGGCTGGCCATCATCCTGGCGCTGGCGGCGCTGGGCATGCCGCTGTTCGCGGTGATCGCCGCGGTGGCGCTGCTGGGTTTCCACCTGGCCGGCTACGACCTGGTGGTGGTGGCGGTGGAGTTCTACCGCCTCGGCGACATGCCGGGCCTGATCGCCATTCCACTGTTCACCCTGGCCGGCTACCTGCTGGGCGAGAGTGCGGCGCCCAAGCGCCTGGTGCGGCTGTCGAACGCGCTGCTGGGCTGGCTGCCGGGCGGGCTGGCCATCGTCGCCATCGTCGCCTGCGCCTTCTTCACCGCGTTCACCGGCGCCTCGGGCGTGACCATCGTGGCGCTGGGCGCGCTGCTGTACCCGGCGCTGCGCCAGGCCGGTTATTCCGAGCGCTACAGCCTGGGCCTGGTGACCTCGGCGGGCAGCCTGGGCCTGCTGTTCGCGCCCTCGCTGCCGCTGATCGTCTACGGCTTCGTGGCGGGGCAGGTGGGCGGCGAGACGCCGGTGACCATTCCCGACCTGTTCCTTGCCGGCCTGGTGCCGGGGCTGCTGATGGTGGCGATGCTGTCGGCCCACGCCATGTGGGTGGGCCGGGGCATTCCCCGGGCCCGGCACCGCTTCGACGCCGGCGAGCTGGCCCTCTCGCTGCGCGAATGCGCCTGGGAGCTGCCGCTGCCGCTGATCGTGCTGGGCGGCATCTATTCGGGCGAGCTGGCGGCCAGCGAGGCCGCGGCTGTGACGGCACTTTATGTTTTGGTCGTAACCGTATTGATTAAAAAGGAAATAAGACTTCGCAGCCTGCCCGGCGTGATGGCCGAGTCCATGCGCATGGTGGGCGCCATCCTGCTGATCCTCGGCGCCGCCCTGGCCCTGTCGAACTGGCTGGTGGACCAGGAAGTACCCACCACGCTGTTCGAGGCCCTGCGCGAGCACGTGGACAGTCCCTGGGTGTTCCTGGGCCTGCTCAACCTGTTCCTGCTGGTCGTGGGCATGCTGCTCGACATCTTCTCGGCCATCGTCATCCTCACGCCGCTGCTGCTGCCGGTGGCGGCCGGCTTCGGCATCCACCCGGTGCACCTGGGCGTGGTGATGCTGGCCAACCTGCAGCTGGGTTACTTCACCCCACCGGTGGGCATGAACCTGTTCATCGCCGCCTACCGGTTCAACAAGCCCATCGGCACCCTGGTGCGGGCCTGCCTGCCGTTCTTCCTGATCCTGGGCCTGGCGGTGGCGCTGCTGACCTGGTGGCCGGGGCTGAGCCTGGGGCTGCTGTAGGACACAGCAACCCAGCCGCCGGAGGGGCCGAGCGGCTATAATGTCGCGCTTCCCATCCCCCGGAGCCGCTCCATGCTGCGCATCCAGGCAGAAGCACTGACGTTCGACGACGTCTCCCTCGTTCCCGCCCATTCCGCGGTCCTGCCCAAGGACGTCAGCCTCGCCACGCAGCTCACGCGCGGCATCCGCCTGAACCTGCCCATCGTGTCCGCCGCCATGGACACCGTGACCGAGGCGCGCCTGGCCATCGCCATGGCCCAGCTCGGCGGCATCGGCATCATCCACAAGAACATGTCGCTGCAGCAGCAGGCCGCGCACGTGCTGCAGGTGAAGAACTTCGAAGCCGGCGTCATCCGCGAGCCGTTCACCGTGACGCCGCAGACCACCATCGGCGAGGTGATCAAGCTCACCCGCGCCCGCAACATCTCCGGCGTGCCGGTGGTGGACGGCGGCCAGCTGGTGGGCATCGTCACCAGCCGCGACATGCGCTTCGAGAAGAAGCTCGACGACCCCGTGAAGAACATCATGACCCGCAAGGAGAAGCTGGTCACGGTGCGCGAGGGCGCCAGCGACGACGAGGTGCTGCAGCTGATGCACAAACACCGCATCGAGAAGGTGCTGGTGGTGGACGACGGCTTCGCGCTGCGCGGCCTGATCACCGTCAAGGACATCCAGAAGGCGCGCGACAACCCCAACGCCGCCAAGGACGCCGACGAGCAGCTGCTGGCCGGCGCCGCGGTGGGCGTGGGCGGCGACACCGAGGCGCGCATCGAGGCGCTGGCGGCCGCCGGCGTGGACGTGGTGGTGGTGGACACCGCGCACGGCCACAGCCAGGGCGTGCTCGACCGCGTCGCCTGGGTGAAGAAGAACTACCCGAAGCTGCAGGTCATCGGCGGCAACATCGTGACCGGCGACGCCGCCCTGGCCCTGATGGACGCCGGCGCCGACGCCGTGAAGGTGGGCGTGGGCCCCGGCTCGATCTGCACCACCCGCATCGTCGCCGGCGTGGGCGTGCCGCAGATCACCGCCGTGGGCATGGTGGCCGACGCGCTCAAGGGCCGCATCCCGCTGATCGCCGACGGTGGCATCCGCTACTCGGGCGACATCGCCAAGGCCCTGGTGGCCGGCGCCAGCTGCATCATGATCGGCGGCCTGTTCGCCGGCACCGAGGAAAGCCCGGGCGAGATCGAGCTCTTCCAGGGCCGCAGCTACAAGAGCTACCGCGGCATGGGTTCGCTGGGCGCCATGGAGCTGGGCAGCAAGGACCGCTACTTCCAGGACGCCTCCGACGCCGACAAGCTCGTGCCCGAGGGCATCGAGGGCCGGGTGCCGTACCGCGGCCTGCTGCGCAACATCGTGCACCAGCTGGCCGGCGGCCTGCGTTCGTCCATGGGCTACGTCGGCTGCGCCACCATCGAGGAGATGCGCACGCGGCCCAAGTTCGTGCGCGTCACCAACGCCGGCACCCGCGAAGCCCACGTCCACGACGTGCAGATCACCAAGGAACCGCCCAACTACCGCATGGGCTGAGGCCAGGACGCCACACATGACCGACATCCACGGCGACAAGATCCTCATCCTCGACTTCGGCGCGCAGTACACGCAGCTCATCGCCCGCCGCATCCGCGAGTTCGGCGTCTACTGCGAGATCTGGGCCTGGGACCACGACCCGGCCGAGATCGCCGCCTGGGGCGCCAAGGGCATCATCCTCTCGGGTGGCCCGGAATCGACTACCGAGGCGGGCTCGCCGCGCGCGCCGCAGGCGGTGTTCGACGCCGGCGTGCCCCTCCTGGGCATCTGCTACGGCATGCAGACCATGGCCATGCAGCTGGGCGGCATGGTCGAGGGCGGCCACCACCGCGAGTTCGGCTATGCCGAGGTCGAGGTCACGGCCGAATGTTCGCTGCTCGACGGCCTCAAGGACCACGCCGGCAGCCCGCCGCGCCTGGACGTGTGGATGAGCCACGGCGACCGCGTCACCCGCATCCCCGAGGGTTTCGAGGTTACGGCGCGCACCGCCTCGGTGCCCATCATCGCCATGGCCGACGAAGCCCGCCGCTGGTACGGCGTGCAGTTCCACCCGGAAGTGACCCACACCAAGTCGGGCGAGCAGATGCTGCGCCGCTTCGCGGTGGAGATCTGCGGCTGCGCCACGCTGTGGACGGCGGCCAACATCATCGAGGACCAGGTGCAGCGCGTGCGCGCCCAGGTGGGCGACGACGAGGTGCTGCTGGGCCTGTCCGGCGGCGTCGACTCTTCGGTGGTGGCGGCGCTGCTGCACAAGGCCATCGGCGAGCGCCTGACCTGCGTGTTCGTCGACACCGGCCTGCTGCGCTGGCAGGAAGGCGACCAGGTGATGGCGATGTTCGCCGAGCACATGGGCGTGAAGGTGATCCGCGTGAACGCCGCCGAGCGCTATTTCGCGGCCCTGGCCGGCGTTTCCGACCCGGAGGCCAAGCGCAAGATCATCGGCCGCCTGTTCGTGGAGATTTTCGAGGAGGAGTCGGCCAAGCTCAGCAACGTGAAGTGGCTGGCGCAGGGCACCATCTACCCCGACGTGATCGAGTCGGCCGGTTCCAAGACCGGCAAGGCCCACGTCATCAAGAGCCACCACAACGTCGGCGGCCTGCCCGAGCACATGAAGCTGGGCCTGGTGGAGCCGCTGCGCGAGCTGTTCAAGGACGAGGTGCGGCGCATCGGCGTCGAGCTCGGCCTGCCGCGCGAGATGGTCTACCGCCATCCGTTCCCGGGCCCCGGCCTGGGCGTGCGCATCCTGGGCGAGGTGAAGCGCGAATACGCCGAGATCCTGGCCCGCGCGGATGCCATCTTCATCGAGGAGCTGCGCAAGGCCGGCTGGTACGATAAGACGTCGCAGGCCTTCGCGGTGTTCCTGCCGGTGAAGTCGGTGGGCGTGGTGGGCGACGCCCGCGCCTACGAATGGGTCATCGCGCTGCGCGCGGTGGAGACCGTGGACTTCATGACGGCGCACTGGGCGCACTTGCCCTACGACTTCCTTGACACGGTTTCTCGCCGCATTATCAATGAGATACGCGACATTTCTCGCGTAGTGTATGACATCAGCGGCAAGCCGCCCGCGACCATCGAGTGGGAATGAGCGCGCCGCGCAGCGACGAAGACTGGATGCGCCACGCGCTGGCGCTGGCCGACCGGGCCGAGCAGGAAGGCGAGGTCCCGGTGGGTGCCGTGCTGGTCGGTCCCGGCGGCGAGCTCGTCGCCGAGGGCTGGAACCGCAACATCGGCGAGAACGACCCCACGGCCCACGCCGAGATCGTGGCCCTGCGCCGCGGCGGCCAGGCCCTGGGCAACTACCGGCTCACCGGCTGCACGCTCTACGTCACGCTCGAGCCCTGCGCCATGTGCTCGATGGCCATGGTGCATGCGCGGCTGGCGCGCGTCGTCTACGGCGCCAGCGACCCCAAGACCGGTGCCGCCGGCAGTGTCTTCAACCTGCTCACCGACTCGCGCCACAACCACCGGCTGCAGGCCGAGGGTGGGGTGCTGGGCGAAGAGGCCGGTGCGCGCCTGACCGACTACTTCCGCCGCAAGCGGGCCCGCCCGGGGCTCTGACTCAGTCCTTCCGCGCCCGCCGGGTGACTTCCAGGTCCAGCTCGGCGCTGAAGTTGCGCACCGCCAGCACCACCTCGAGCGTCAGGAAGAAGCTCGCCGCCAGCAGGCCCAGCACGCCGGCCACCGCCAGGATCGTGGGCGCCAGGCCCAGCCGGAAGCCGCTGAAGGCGTCCACCGCCAGCGCCAGGCTGGTACCCACGAAGCAGCCCAGCGACACGTAAAGCATCACGCAGGCGCGCAGCACGTGCTTGGAGCGCACACGGTGCCGGCTGATCTGCAGCTCGAGTTCGGGGCGGTGCTGGGGCGAACTGCCATCGAGCTGGCCCACCAGCGAACGCAGGCGGTCCACCACGCGCGCCAGGCGGTTGTTGGCCGAGATCAGCAGCGAACCGGTGGCCGCCATCAGCAGGGCCGGGGCCAGCATGGACGAGAGGATGCGGTAGTGGTCCAGGTTGTCCGCGGGGAACATGGTCGCGCCTGCGTGGTGGGACACGCGGAGTATGATGCGGCCACACTCACTGCCGCCATAGCCCCATGCCCGCCCACGAACAGAACCTGATCTGGATCGACCTCGAGATGACCGGCCTCGACCCCGACACCGATTCGGTGCTCGAGATCGCCACCCTGGTCACCGACAGCCAGCTCAACGTGCTGGCCGAAGGCCCCGAGCTGGCCATCCACCACCCGCTGGCCCGGCTCGAGGCCATGGACGAGTGGAACCGCGGCACCCATTCGCGCTCGGGCCTGTGGCAGCGCGTGCTCGACAGCACCGTCACCATGGCCCAGGCCGAGGCGATGACCGTGGCCTTCCTGGCCGACTGGGTGCCGGCCGGCAAGTCGCCCATCTGCGGCAATTCGATCTGCCAGGACCGGCGTTTCCTGGTGCGGCACATGCCGCGGCTGGAGCGCTACTTCCACTACCGCAACCTCGACGTCTCCACGCTCAAGGAACTGGCGCGGCGCTGGGCGCCGGACGTGCTGGCCGGGGTGGGGAAGGTGGGCGCGCACACGGCGCTGAGCGACATCCGCGAATCGGTGAAGGAGCTGGCGCACTACCGCCAGCACATGGGCAAGCTCGGCGGCCAGCCGGCGCCCTGAGCCCGCTCAGCCGCGGTCGGGGTCTTCCACCGCCGCCGTGATCTGCGCCAGCGGGCGCCCGTCGGCGTCGTGGTGGTAGACGTGCAGGTCGCGCTGCGGGAAGGGGATGGACACGCCCGCCTGGGCGAAGTCGCGGTGGATGGCTTCGGTCAGGTCGCTGCGCACGGCGACGAAGTCCGGCGTCTTCACCCAGGCGCGCAGCACCAGGTTGACGCTGCTCTCGCCCAGGCCGCTCACCAGCACGTCGGTTTCCGGCGTGGCCAGCACCCGCGGGTGCGCCTTGGCCAGGCCAAGCAGCACCTCCCGCGCATGGCGGATGTCGTCGCCGTAGCCCACGCCGACCGGCAGGTCGATGCGGCGCTCGCCGCGCGAGGTGAAGTTGACGATGGGCGAGGTGGTGACCTCGCTGTTGGGCAGCGTGATGTCGTGGTTCTGGTAGGCGCGCAGCACGGTCTGGAAGATGCCCACGCGCTCGACCACGCCCTCCTGGCCGGCGATCTGCACGGCGTCGCCGGCGCGGAAGGGCCGCAGCACGATCAGCATCACGCCCGAGGCGATGTTCGAGAGCGAGTCCTTCAGCGCCAGGCCGATGGCCAGGCCGGCGGCGCCCAGCACCGCCAGCAACGAGGTGGTGGGCACGCCCAGCGCGTCGAGCGCGGCCACCAGCACCACTACCAGCAGCACCACGTAGGCGATGTTGCGCAGGAAGTCGCGCAGGATCAGGTCCATGCCGACCCGCGTCATCACGCGGTCCAGGCCCTTGGACAGCAGGCGCGCCAGCCACATCCCGACCAGGGCGATGGCCAGCGCCACGCCGATGCGCCACAGCCATTCCGAGGAGGCCAGGCGACCCAGCAGGTCGCCTGCGTTGCCGGTGATCTCGGCGAGCGAGGCCGGTGCCGCCATCAGCCGGCCTTGAGCTTGGCCAGGCGCAGCCAGGTGTCGATGACGGTGTCGGGGTTGAGCGACACCGACTCGATGCCCTGCTGCATCAGCCACTCGGCCAGGTCAGGGTGGTCGGACGGGCCCTGGCCGCAGATGCCGATGTACTTGCCCTTGGCGCGGGCGGCGCCGATGGCCATCGACAGCAGCTTCTTCACCGCCGGGTCGCGCTCGTCGAACAGGTGGGCGACGATGCCCGAGTCGCGGTCCAGGCCCAGGCTGAGCTGGGTGAGGTCATTGGAGCCGATCGAGAAGCCGTCGAAAAGCTCGAGGAACTCGTCGGCCAGCAGGGCGTTCGAGGGCACCTCGCACATCATGATCACCTTCAGGCCGTTCTCGCCGCGCCTGAGACCGTTGGCCTCGAGCGCCGCGATCACCGCGCGGCCCTCGTCGAGGGTGCGCACGAACGGGATCATGATCCAGCAGTTGGTCAGGCCCATCTCGTCGCGCACCTTGCGCACGGCCCGGCACTCGAGCGCGAAGCAGTCGCGGAACTCGGGGTGCACGTAGC
Source organism: Arenimonas sp. (assembly GCF_041913985.1). Lineage (GTDB taxonomy): Bacteria > Pseudomonadota > Gammaproteobacteria > Xanthomonadales > Xanthomonadaceae > Arenimonas. Next base: position 17,661 of record NZ_JAYSEG010000012.1, on the reverse strand, counting down.
GGGAGGCGCCGCGGAACCCGATCATCGGGTTTTCCTCGTGCGGCTCGTAGGCCTTGCCGCCGACCAGGTTGGCGTATTCGTTGGACTTGAAGTCGGACAGGCGCACGATCACCGCGTTCGGCGCGAAGGCCGCGGTGAGGGTGGCGATGCCCTCGGCCAGGCGGTCGACGTAGAAGCTCACCGGGTCGGCGTAGCCGGCGGTGATCTGGTCGATCTGCTTCTTCAGGTCGGCCGGCTGCCTGTCGTACTCGAGCAGGGCGCGCGGGTGCACGCCGATCTGGCGGGCGATGATGAATTCCAGGCGGGCCAGGCCGATGCCCTGGTTCGGCAGCTGCGCGAAGTCGAAGGCGCGCTCGGGGTTGCCGACGTTCATCATGATCTTCAGCGGCGCCGGCGGCATGTTGCCGAGGTCCGTCGTGGTGACCTCGAAGCCCAGCTTGCCGGCGTAGATGTAGCCGGTGTCGCCCTCGGCGCAGCTGACGGTCACTTCGGCGCCGTCCGGGATCGACTGCATGGCGTCGCCCGTGCCCACCACGGCCGGCACGCCCAGCTCGCGGGCGATGATGGCCGCGTGGCAGGTGCGGCCGCCGCGGTTGGTGACGATGGCGGCGGCGCGCTTCATGATCGGCTCCCAGTCGGGGTCGGTCATGTCGGCCACCAGCACGTCGCCGGGCTGGAACTTGCTCATCTCGGCCAGGCTGCGCACCACGCGGGCGGTGCCGGCGCCGATCTTGTGGCCGATGGCGCGGCCTTCGCTCAGCACTTCGCCGCGGGCGGCGAGGGCATAACGCTCGATCTGGGTGGCGTGGGCGCGCGACTTCACCGTTTCCGGGCGCGCCTGCACGATGTAGAGCTTGCCGGTGTTGCCGTCCTTGGCCCACTCGATGTCCATCGGGCGGCCGTAGTGTTTTTCGATGACCAGCGCCTGGCGCGAGAGCTCCTCGACGTCGGCGTCGGTGACCGAGAAGCCGCGGCGCAGGTCGGCCGGGGTGTCCTCGATGCGCACGCGCTCGCCGGGCTTGTCCGAATACACCATGCGGATCAGCTTGCTGCCGAGCGTGCGGCGCAGGATGGCCGGCTTGCCCGCCTGCAGGGTGGGCTTGTAGACGTAGAACTCGTCGGGGTTCACCGCGCCCTGCACGACCATTTCGCCCAGGCCGTAGCTGGAGGTGACGAACACCACGTCGCGGAAGCCCGACTCGGTGTCGAGCGTGAACAGCACGCCCGAGGCGCCGATGTCGGAGCGCACCATCAGCTGCACGCCGGCCGAGAGGAACACGTCCTCGTGCTTGAAGCCGTGGTGCACGCGGTAGGCGATGGCGCGGTCGTTGTAGAGGCTGGCGAAGACTTCCTTCACCTTGTGGACGACGTCGTCCTCGCCGGTGACGTTGAGGAAGGTTTCCTGCTGGCCGGCGAAGCTGGCGTCGGGCAGGTCCTCGGCGGTGGCGGAGGAACGCACGGCCACGGCCAGGTCGGCGGCGCCGGCTTCGGCGCAGAGCTTGCGGTAGGCGTCGCGGATGGCCTGGTCGAGCTGCGGCTGCAGCGGGGCGTCGATCACCCAGGCGCGGATCTCGGCGCCGGCGGCGACCAGGGCGTCCACGTCCTCGACGTCCAGCGCGCCCAGGCGGTCGTAGATGCGCTGGTGCAGGTTATTGTGGGCGATGAACTCACGGAAGGCGTGGGCCGTGGTGGCGAAACCGCCGGGCACCGAGACGCCGAGATGGGCCAGCTGGCCGATCATCTCGCCGAGCGAGGAGTTCTTGCCGCCGACCTGGGCCAGGTCGGAGAGGCGGAGTTCGTGCAGCCAAAGGACGTCGGCGTTCAATGCGGTCTCCGTGCGCTCGGGAGTGGGGGCGGCCAGAGCGGCGGGCCCCGCGTGCGATGGGTTCAAGCTGTATATGATGCGACCCGAGGGCAAGCCATACAAGCTTGAATTGGCTAGGGATTCGTGCGCCGGGAGGCCGGCGCCGCAGGCGAGGGCAGGGCATGGAAGGCGTTCGGCCGATTTTCTACGTTTCCGACGGCACCGGCATCACGGCCGAGACCATCGGCCACAGCCTGCTGACCCAGTTCAGCGGGGTCGAGTTCGCCAGCCGGCGCATCGCCTTCGTGGACAGCGTGGAGAAGGCCGAGGCCGCCGTGGCCGAGATCCGGGCCGCCGGCGAGGCCACCGGCTGCCGCCCGGTCGTGGTGAACACCGTGGTGGACGAGCAGCTCAACGCCCTGCTGGCCGGCAGCGGCGCCCTGATGCTGGACGTGTTCGCTCCCTTCATCAGCCCGCTGGAGCAGGAGCTGGGCCGGGTGCGCCACCCGCGGGTGGGCCACGCCCACGGCCTGGTGGACTTCGCCGCCTACGAGCAGCGCATCAACGCCACCAACTACGCGCTCACCCACGACGACGGCATCGACATCCACTACGACGACGCCGACGTCATCCTGGTGGGCGTGTCGCGCTCGGGCAAGACGCCCACCTGCCTGTACATGGCCCTTCACTACGGCGTGAAGGCGGCCAACTACCCGCTCACCGTCGAGGACCTGGAGGGCCGGGAACTGCCCCGGCGCCTGCGCGCCCACCGCCGCAAGCTGTTCGGCCTGACCATCGACCCGGCGCGCCTGCAGCAGATCCGCCAGGAGCGCCGGCCGAACTCGCGCTACGCCACCCTGGAAACCTGCCGCACGGAAGTGCTGGCGGCCGAGGCCATGTTCCGCCAGGAGAACATTCCGGTGCTGAGCACCACCCACACCTCGATCGAGGAAATCGCCGGCAAGGTGCTGGCGAACCTGGGCATCCACCGGCACATGTTCTGAGCCCCGCGGGCCGGCGCCGGGCCGCGTGCTAGCATCGGTCCATGCCCGCCACTCGCCTGAAAAACGGACTGCCCCGGCTCGGCCGCTTCGAGTGGCTGATGGGGCTTTACGGCGAGAATTTCCTGCGCCTGACGCGCATGTTCCAGCCGCAGGCGCTGGCCGAGGGCCGCTACGTTTCCCACGTGCCCGGTGGCCTGGAGCTGCAGGTGGACGTGCTGGCCCAGCACCCGTACACGGTGGAACTGCGGCTGAGCTACCGCATGCTCGACGCGGCCACCGGCCAGCCCGACCCGTCGGCCTACGTGCGGCTTTACCGCGACGCGCGCCAGGCCGAGGTGACGCACTGCTACGTGGGCCGCCACTGGCAGGACGTGCTGGGCCTGCGCCCGAGCGTGCAGGCCATGGTCAGCCACCGCCTGCGCATGAACAGCTTCTTCAACAAGTGGCTCGACTATCTTGAAGGGCAGGGGCACGGCCCCCACACCCTGTCGGACACCGGCGAAACGCCGGCCGACAAAAAAAGTGCGGCATGTGCTTGACGAAGTCCGGACGCATGTCTAAACTTTCGCTTCTTCCTTCGGTGGGGCTATAGCTCAGCTGGGAGAGCGCTACAATGGCATTGTAGAGGTCATCGGTTCGATCCCGATTAGCTCCACCACCGAATCAAAGCGGCACGCTGTCCCCATCGTCTAGAGGCCTAGGACATTACCCTTTCACGGTAGCGACCGGGGTTCGAATCCCCGTGGGGACGCCATCATCAGTGATGTCCAGAAAGCCCGGCTCCGGCCGGGCTTTTTCTTTGCCTGTCGCCTGGTGCGAAGATGCCCGCCATGCCCTCCGTTCCGCCCGAACACGACGTGCTGCTGGCGCTGGCGCCGATCGCCTCGGTGCCTGCCCGTGCCGACTGGCTGGGCGGTGAAGAGCGCGGCCGGCTGGCCGCGTTCGCCTCGGGCCCGCGCCGCGCGCAGTTCCTGGCCGGGCACGTGCTGGCGCGGCAGCTCGCGGTGGACTTCGCCGGCGGCGAGCCGGCGGCCTGGCATTTCCACATCGGCCCGCAGCAGCGCCGCGAATTGCTGGGCCCCGGCGGCCTCAGGCTCTGCCTGTCGCTCAGCCACAGCCACGACCAGGTGGCCGCCGCGGTGTCGGCGCGCCCGATCGGGCTCGACCTGGAACTCTCGCCGGAGCCGCGCGACTGGGCCGGGCTGGCGCAGCGGCTGTTTTCGCCGGCGACGGCCGCCTGGGTGCTGGGCGAGAGTGATGCCGGCCGTGACCGCCGTTTCCGCCAGGCGTGGGCGCTGCTCGAGGCCCAGGGCAAGCGCAGCGGCGAGGGCGTGCAGCGGGCGGCGTTCCGGCGCCAGGACCTGCGGCCCGCGGAGGCCGGCGAGGCCGAGGCGCTGTGCTGGCCGGTGGGCGAGGGCGGCCTGGCCCTGGCCGGCTGGCGCGGGATGCGGATGGGCGGAAAACACCGGCCGGCGGGGCCGGCCTCCGGCTGGGACTACCCGGCCTGGACAGGCGCCGGTTCGCCCGCGAGCAGGCCCACCAGGGCATGACCGGCCATCGCCGCCGGCGGTGAATCCAGCAGCTGTTCCAGCCGGCGGCGGTTGGCCTGGATCTCGTCCTCCTGCCGGCGCAGTTCGCGCAGGCGTTCGGCCACCAAGGCCTCGATCGCGCTGCTGCCGCAGGGGCCCAGGCGCGAGAGTTCGATCAGCCGGCCGATGTCGACGATCCGGAAACCCAGGTCGCGGGCGTTGCGGATGAAGCGAAGGGTGCGGATCTCCTCGGCGCCGTAGTCGCGGTGCCCGGACTCGCGCCGCCGCGGCGAATGCAGGATGCCCTGGGCTTCGTAGTGCCGGATCATGCGGGCGCTGAGCCCGGTGAGCTTGGAAACCTTGCCGATGTTCATGGCACCGATTCTCCTCGGCCGGCCCCCCGCGTCGAGTGCAGCCAGCGCCATTCCGGTTGCCTTCCGGTGGTTACTTCCGGCTATTGAACCTGCCACGGTGGCAAGCCCCAGCATCGAAGCCCCCGAAGGCTTCGAACCCTGGAGAACACGCTTGGATACCCGCCGTCCGCCGCACCGCCACACCCGCCACGCCAACGCCGCCCGCCGCACGCCGCTGGCCCTGGCCATCGCTTCGCACTGGCGCGGCGCCGCCCTGGGCCGGGTCGCCTTCGCCGGCCTGGTCGGCCTGGCCATGCTGCAACCGATGTCCGCGCACGCCGCGGAGGAATGCGGCGCCGCCGCGCCCGGCGGCTCGGTCACATGCGCCCCCGGGACCGACCCTTACACCGGTATCGACTACCAGGGCGTGCAGGACTTCGAGGTCGTACTCGGCAGCGGCGCGCAGGTGCACGGTTCGGTGGCGGTGATGGGCGACGGCGAGGTGCGCTTCATCGCCGAGTCCGGCACGGAAGTGGTCGGCGGCGTCGCGCCCGCGATCGAGGTGGCCTCCACCAGCGGCCGCGTCACCGTCGTCGCCGACCAGGTGCAGGGCGGGCTGCACGGCATCGCCGCGCTCTCGGGCGGCGGTGACGTGAGCGTGGTGGCCGACCGCGTGGCGGCCGACATCGCCATCCAGGCCGAGAGCTTCGCCGGCAATGTCAGCGTCGTGGCCCGCGAGGTGCACGGCGGCCCCGGTGGCGCGGGCGTCGTGGCCGGCACCGTCACCGGCGACATCGGGGTCTCGGTGGACGAAATCCACGTGCAGGACGCGCTCTACAGCCAGGGCGTGTTCGCCATTTCCGACAGCGGCGCCATCGCCGTGGACGTCGGCAGCATCAGCATCACCGGCCACCGCAGCGAGGGCATCCGCGCGCTGACGACCAGCGGCGACATCGACATCACCGCCGGCGACGTCTGGATGGACGGCGGCGAGATCGTCGGCATCTTCGCCGGCAGCGACACCGGCGACGTCCGCATCGAAGCCGGCAACATCGGCGTCTTCGGCGACGTGGCCCGCGGCATCTTCGTCGACACCTACGCCGACATCGACGTGCGCGCCGACAGCGTGCAGACCAACGGCTTCATCGCCGACGGCGTGCAGCTGATTTCCCTGGACGGCGACATCCGCGCCGAGGTCGGCAGCATCGAAGCTGGCGGCGACTGGTCCACCGGCATCAGCGCCGAAACCGGCGGCTCGGTGCATTTCGAGCTGGGTACGGTGCGCACCTACGGCGAGTACAGCGCGGGCGTGGGCGCCTTCGCGGGTGGCGACGTGTCGATCGCCGTCGACCGCATCGAAGCCTTCGGCAACGGCTCCTCGGGCGTCGTGGTGGGCACCGGCGAGGGCGACCAGCACCTGGTGGTGGGCAGCGTCATCACCCATTACGAGGGCGGCGACCTGGCCGCCGCCATCGCCACCAGCACCTGGTCGGGCAATACGCGCATCGACGTGCTCGACGAAGTGGTGGCGCTCAACGGCCCGGCCATCCTGAGCGAGAGCATCGAGGGCGGCGTGCACGTGGACGTGCGCGAGAACGCCTTCGTGTACGGCAGCCTGGCCGGCATCATGGCGCATTCTGGCACCGGCACCCGCGTGGACATCGCCGGCATCGTGCTGGGCGGCGAAGGGCCTTCGCTGCAGGTCAGCGGCGGTGGTTCCGACATCCGCGTCGCCTCCACGGGCCGGCTGTGGGGACCGTTCCAGCTGAGCGAGGGCGTGGACGTGCTCGCCAACGACGGCCGCATCTACCTCGAAGGCAGCAGCGACTTCGGCGACGGCGCCGACCGGCTGGTGAACCGCGGCCTGCTGGCGCTGGCGCCGCTGGCCGGCCCGGCCACCTCGGTGCGGGTGGAGGGACTGGAGCGCCTGGAGAACGCCGGCCGCATCAGCCTCGTGAACCAGCACACCGGCGACCTGATGGCATTCTCGGGCGAACTGGTCGGCGGCAGCGCCTCGCGCGTCGCGCTCGACGTTTCCCTGCTGGGCGGCGGCAGCGCCGACACCCTGGAAGTCGGCACCGCCTCGGGCCGCACGGTGATCGAACTGAATCTGCTGCAGTCGGCCAGCGGCCTGGGCCTGGACGGCCCGGTGCTGGCGCGGGCCACCGGCGCGGCCTCGGGCGACGAGTTCATGCTCGCGCAGACCAGCTTCGGCTTCATGGACCTCGGCCTCGACTTCGACGCGGTGGACCGCACGTGGTCGCTGGAAAGCGAGCTCGGCGAGCGCGCCTACCGCACTGCCTTCCTCGCCGACGGCGCGCGCGAACTGTGGCGGGCCGGCGTGGACGCCTGGTCGAACGGCCAGCGCGGCAGCCGCGAGGACGGCGTTTCCGGCTGGGTGCAGGTGCTGGGCGGCGACACCGACCACGAAGGCCGCGCCCGCAGCGTGCAGGGCCGCCGCGACGTAGCCTGGGACGGTTCGCACGACGGCGTGCAGGTGGGCGTGGAGTATGCCGCCGGGCCGTGGCGCGTTGGCGCGCTGGGCGGCACCGGCCGCTCCGACATGCGCTTCGGCAACGGCGACCGCAGCGAGTTCGACGGCCAGCACATCGGCGCCTATGCCGGTTGGGAAGGCGCAAATGGCTGGTACGGGCAGGCGTTGCTGCGCGCCGACTGGCTCGACCTCGATACCCGCTGGGCCAGCGTGGGCATCCACGGCGGGCAGGACGCACGCGTCGTCGGCACGGCGCTGGAATTCGGCCGCCGCATCGCGGTGGGCAGCCTGTGGCTGCAGCCGTCGGCGAACCTGCAGTGGACCGACGTGGACCTGCCGGTGCTGGCCGGCACCGCGGGCAGCGTGGACCTGGCGGGCGGCAGTTCGCTGGCGGCGGGCATCGGCCTGGCGCTGGGCAACGACGCCGCGCGCAGCACGCTTCCGTTCCAGTGGACCGTGGACGTGACGCTGGGCCGCGATGCCGGCGACGACGGCGAAGCGCGCCTGGACATCGTGGACGACACGGTGCTCGTGGCCCGCGACGGCGCGTCCACGCAGGGCCAGCTGGGCCTGGGCCTGTCGAAGCGTTTCGGCCGGACCGAGCTCGGCGCCCGCGTCGAGCAGGCCTTCGGCGACACCGAGGGGCTCGGCGGTATGCTTTCCGCCCGCGTCCGCTTCTGACGCCCGCCGGGAGGCTGCCATGCGCAAGGTCGTCTACACCCGCACCGGTCCCGCCGCGGACGTGCTTGCCCTGGCCGAGGCGCCGGTGCCCGAGCCGGGGCCCGGCGAGGTGCGCGTGCGCATCGCGTTCTCCGGCGTGAACCCGTCCGACACCAAGAGCCGCGCCGGAACGCGTTCGCCGGCGCTGCCATTCCCGCAGGTGACGCCGCACAGCGACGGCGCCGGCGTGGTCGACGCCGTGGGCGAGGGCGTCCCTGCACATCGCGTCGGCGAACGGGTCTGGCTGTGGAACGCCGCCTGGGGCCGCCCCGACGGCACCGCCGCGGAGTTCGTGGTGCTGCCGTCGGCGCAGGCCGTGCGCCTGCCCGCGGGCGTGCCGCTGGACGCGGGCGCCTGCCTGGGCATTCCCGGGCTCACGGCCTGCCACGCCGTCACCGGCTATGGCGGTGTCGCCGGCCAGCGCGTGCTGGTGGCCGGCGGTGCCGGCGCCGTCGGCCATTACGCGGTGCAGATGGCGCGCCTGGCGGGCGCCGCGCAGGTGATCGCCAGCGTCAGTTCGCCGGCCAAGGCCGCGCTGGCCCTGGCCGCCGGCGCGCACGCGGTGGTGGATTACCGCCGCGAGGACCTGGTGGCCCGCGTGATGTCACTCACCGGTGGCGAAGGCGTGCACCGCGTCATCGAGGTGGACCTGGCCGCGAACGCCATGCACGACTTCGCCATGCTGGCCACGGGCGGCCTGGCCGTCGTCTACGGCAGCGGCCATCCCGAGGCGCGGGTACCTTTCGTGCCGGGCATCCTGAAGAACCTGCAGCTGGCCTTCTTCATCGTCTACCACCTGGCGCCGGCCGACCGCGAACGCTGCGAACGGCAGCTGGAACGGTGGCTGGCCGAGGGTGCGCTCAGCCACAACATCGCCCTGCGGCTGCCGCTGGAGCGCGTCGCCGAGGCGCACGAAGCCGTCGAGTCCGGCCAGGTGGCCGGCAACGTGGTGCTGGCGGTGTCCGGGGAGGCCTGAGCCTCCCCGGCAGCGGGATTACCGCGCGTCGCCGTGCCGCGCGAAGGGCGAGGCCTTGCCCTCGGGACTGATCAGCTCGACGGTGTACGGCTGCACGCGCCCGTCGGGCGTTTCCATGCCCGGCGAACCGGCCGGCATGCCCGGCACGGTGAGCCCACGCGCCTTCGGGCGCTCGGCCAGCAGGCGCTTCACGTCGGCGGCCGGCACGTGGCCTTCGACGAAGTAACCGTCCACTTCGGCGGTGTGGCAGGAGCCCTTTGCCGGCGGGATGCCGACGCGCTGCTTCACCGGTCCCATGTCCTCGGTTTCCACCACGCGCACCTCGAAACCCTCGGCGCGCATGTGTTCCACCCACTTCAGGCAGCAGCCGCAGTAGCGGCTCTTGTGCACGGTGACGATGGGAAGGGGGTTGTCCACGGGGCTGGTGTTCGGCGTCGCCGCGGTGGCGACGGGCGCGGCGAGCAGGCAGGCCAGCAGGGCCAGCGTGTTGCGGAAGGTCTTCATGGTCTTTCTCCTCGGGATCAGGTCGTCTTGCGGCGCACGGGCGCGCCGTACGCGGGGTCGCTGCTGACGCGGCGGGCCACGGTGCCGGGCGGGTTGCGGTACCAGCCCGGGTCGCTGAAGTCACCCGGCGCCTGGTCGTCGCGCACCTTGAGCACGGTGAACATGCCGCCCATCTCGATGTTCCCGAACGGCCCCTTGCCGGCCATCATCGCCAGCGTGTTCTCGGGGCCCTTCATGTGGCCGCTGTCGGTGTGTTCCTGGTGCTCGGACATGCCGTCCTGGCCCATGGCCATGTAGCCCGGCAGCATGCGGCGGATCTTCTGCTCGACGCCCGATTGGTCGACGCCCAGGGTGTTCGGGATGTCGTGCCCCATCGGCCCCATCGTGTGGTGCGACATGTGGCAGTGGAAGGCCCAGTCGCCGGGCACCGCGGTGAATTCGATGTCGCGCATCTGGCCGACGCCGACGATCTCGGTCACCTCGCGCCGCCATTGCGCCTTCGGCCAGCGGCCGCCGTCGGAGCCGGTGACCTCGAACTGCACGCCGTGCAGGTGGATCGGGTGGTTCCACATGCTCAGGTTGCCCACGCGGATGCGCACGCGTTCGCCCGTGCGCGCCACCATCGGCTCGATGGCCGGGTAGACCTTGGAGTTGAAGGTCCACAGGTCGAAATCCTGCATCACCGCCGGGTCCGGCCGGCGGGTGCCGGGGTGCAGGGCGAAGTTGTGCAGCAGCAGGGCGTAGTCGCGGTCCACGTGGTCGCCGCCGCGCGGGTGGATGATGAACAGGCCCATCATGCCCATGGCCATCTGCACCATCTCGTCGGCGTGCGGGTGGTACATGTGGGTGCCGTGCTGCACCAGGTCGAATTCGTAGGCGAAGGTTTCGCCCGGGGCGATCTTCGGCTGGCTCAGGCCACCGACGCCGTCCATGCCGCTGGGCAGGATCAGCCCATGCCAGTGGATGGTGGTGGGTTCGCGCAGGCGGTTGGTGACCAGGATGCGCACGCGGTCGCCTTCCACCGCCTCGATCGTGGGGCCGGGCGTGCCGCCGTTGTAGCCCCAGCACAGGGCCTTGGAGCCTGGCGCGAATTCGTGTTCGAACTCTTCGGCGACGAGGTGGAATTCCTTCACGCCGCCGACCATTTTGTGCGGCAGCGACCAGCCGTTGAGGGTGCGCACCCTGCCGCCGTCGCGGCGCGGCGGCGCTGGCGTGGCGTCGGGCAGGGCATGGCCTTCATGGCCGCCCGACTGGGCGAGCGCGGGCACCGCGGTGCCGGTAACCAGGCCGGCACCGGCGCCGATCAGCAGGTTGCGTCGGGTGAGCTTCATGGCGTGGCTCCGTGGTGGTGGGCGTGTTCGTCTTCTTCCGCGGCTTCGGCTTTTTCGGGCGCCGGCTCCGGGCTGGCCGCGTCGTGCTGCGAGTGGTCCATGCCCTCGTGCTTCGAATGATCCATGCCCTGGTGCTGCGAATGGTCCATGCCTTCGTGCCCACCCGGCGCCGGGCCGAGGATGTCCTGCACGCCCGGCGTGCGCTCGCCGATGCCGGCGTCGCTGGGCAGGCGCTGGCCGACGGCGTGCGCCAGTTCGACGCGCGCCAGCCAGTAGTCGCGCACGGCCTCGAGGTAGGCCTGGTAGGCGTCGTACTCGGCCACCTTGGCCTGCACCAGTTCGAACACGCCGATCAGCATGAAGTTCTGGCGCTCCTGCTGGCGGGCCACGATGGCCTCGCGCTGCGGCACCAGCGATTCACGATGGGTGGCGACGACGCGGCGCAGGGCCGACACGGTTTCCGCGCCCTGGCGCACCGCGTGCTCGCTGGCCAGCTCGGCCTGCGCCACCCGCGCCAGCGCGCCGGCCAGCTGCGCCTCGGCGCGCGCCAGCTTGCCCTGGCCCTGGTTGAACACCGGCAGTTCCAGCGAAATGGACGGCCCGCGCAGACGCCCGCCGTCGGCTTCCTTTTCGCGTTCGTAGCCGACCTCGCTGCCGCCGAGCCAGCGCAGCTTGCGGGTGATGCCCAGCGCATCGGCCAGCACCTCGGCCTCCTGGCGCGCCGCCAGCAGTTCGAGGTTGCCCTCGCGGGCCAGCGCCGCCAGGCGTTCCGGCGCGTCCTCCTCGGGCACCGGCAGCGGCAGGGTGTCGCTGGCCTGCCAGGTCGTTTCCTCGCCGCGCAGGCCCAGCAGCGTGTGCAGGGCCAGGGCCTTGCGGCCGGCCTCGGCGCGGGCCTGCAGCGCGTCGATGCGCGCCTCGCTGGCCACGGCCTGTTCCTGGCGCAACTGCAGTTCGCTGATGTTGCCGGCGTCGAAGAAGCGCTGGGCCAGCTCGGCGCTGGCGTCGGCGCCCTCGGCCACCGCCTCGCGCATCGCCGCCACCTGGCGCGCGGTGACGTGTTCGTACCAGGCCGCCTCGACCTCGGCCACCACGCCCAGCACGGCGGAGGCGATCTCGAGCCTGGCGCGTTCGTATTCGGCGCTGGCGAGGCGGGCGCGCATCGGCAGCACCAGCAGGTCGAGCAAGGGCAGGGACAGGCCGGTGCTGCGTTTCTCGCCGCCGCCGTCGACCGACAAACGCGAGAGCGAGAGGCGCGGGTTCTCCACCTGCACGGCCTCGATCACCTCGGCGCGGGCCAGGCCCAGGCGCGCGTATTCCTCCTGCAGGCGCGGGCTGCGCAGCATGGCCACGCGCAGGGCGGCGTCGAGCGTCATCGGGCGGGCGAGCAGCGGCGCGATGGCGGCGTCGCCGTCGTCGGCGCGGCCAGCCTGGGCGGCCCAGTCCACGGCCGGGCCACCGCGGGCCTCGAGCAGGGGCGTGATGTCGTCGCCGCGCGGCTGCGGCGACAGGGTGGCGCAACCGCCGAGGACGGTGGCCAGCGCCAGCGCCAGGCCGGCGCGGGCGAATGCAATGGTCATGGTTCGATCTCCGGTGTTTCGGTCCCGGCACGGCCGGGTGGCCCGGCGGATGCCGGGCGCGTCGCGGGGTGGCGGGCAGGCGCCCGCCGTTGGCGATCAGGCGATGGGAGGTCGGATTTCGGGCGCCGCGCGGGTGGCGGGCAGGAGACGGGTGGCAGGGCGTTCGTCGACGCCGCGCACGGCCAGGTGGGGCAGGGGCGCCGGCACCGCGAAGGCGACCGGGGCGTGGTGCAGGCAATCGCAGGCGCAATTGCCGTCGTCGCAGCAGTCGTCCGCGGGCGGGGCGACGAGGTCACCCGCCATGTCGTGGCAGGGCGAGGCCATGGCGGCGTCGCCCGAAGGTTCGCTGGCGCTGGCCATTCCGGGTGCCAGGCCGCCGGCCAGCAGGGCCAGGACAAGCATCAGGTGGGCGAGGGTGCGCAGCAGCGACATGCGGTGAGTCTACAACGGGTGCGGTGAAACCAGCGTGGCGCCTGACCCCGTTGGAAGGTCAAGCGCCACGCCCGCCGCGGGCTTACAGGCCTTCCTTGGCCGGCTCGCCCTTGTGGTAGGTCTCGTACACGATCACCGGGATGTCGAGGCCGCCGAGCTGCTGCTCGATCAGCGGCTTCACCTCGGCCCAGTCCAGGCCGCCGACGCCGGTGGCCAGGCGGGGCAGGGCCAGGCTGGTCCAGCCTTCCTTCTGCACTTCATGCGCCAGCGCGCGCAGCGCATGGTTCACGTTGGCGGTGGTGGCGCGGCCCGGCTTGGCGCCGTGGCCGTAGGCCCCTTCCTGGGTGAACAGCGCGACGATGCGCGCGCCGCCGGCGCCGCCCCAGGTCCACAGCGAGCCCGGCTTGGGATGGGTGGACTGGCAGAAGTGGCGGAAATCCTTGTACATCGCCGGCGAGAACTCGCGCAGCGAATGGGCCAGGCCCTGGTTGAAGTCGTCGTTGGGTGCGACGCCGTGGGCGATGACGCTGGCCTGGCTGAGCAGGATGTCGCCGGTGACGTAACGGATCATGTGAACTCCCTGGCACGGTGGCCGTCTCTGGTGGGTTCCATGGTCCGCCCGTCCGCGGCCGCCGGCCTTGACCGGCATCAATCCGGGCGCTCAGTCGGTGAGGCGCTTGAGGCTGTCCAGGCGCACGCCCTCGCGGGCCACCACCTCGGCCAGGGCCGGGTGCTGCGACAGGTGCAGGCGCAGGGCCTCGCAGTGCGGCCCGAGCCCCTGCGGCGCCACGGCGGCGCTCCAGCGCAGGAACACCGCCGTGTAGAAGGCCAGGAAGCCCGTGGGTTCGCCCGGGCCCCAGCTGCCTTCGCCCAGCCGCCGGTCGAGCTCGGCGTAGAACTCGAGCAGGCGGCGGGTGGCCGTGGCCTTGAGCGCGTCGTGCGCGGCCGGGTCGTCGGAGAACCAGCCGGGAATCCAAAGGGCGCGGTAGATCGGGTGGATGTCGCTGGACAGGCGCTGGATGGCGGCCATGGCGAGCGCGCGGTCGAGGTCGCCGTGCGGCAGCAGGCCGGCTTCCGGGAAGCGGCGGTCGAGGAAATCGGCGATGGCGACGGCTTCGGTGATCGGGCGGCCTTCGACCACCAGCGTGGGCACGCGGCCCTGCGGGTTCAGGCGCAGGTATTCCGGCGCCAGCTGCAGCTTCTGGCGCAGGTCCACGTTCACCGCCTCGTAGGCGGCGCCGGCGTGTTCGAGTGCGGCGTGAACGGCCAGGGAGCAGGCGCCGGGGGAATAGAACAGGACGAATTCGTGCATGGGAGGGGGATGTCCGGGGACGGAGGCGGGGTGCGCCATGCTGCGCCATGACGGCATGGGAAGGTCAAGGCCCGCCGCGGCGCAGGCGCGGATGGGTTTCCTCGCCCAGCCAGGCCAGCAGCGCGCCCGAGGCGAACATGGCCAGGGCCACGAACCAGAACGCGACGGCCATGTCGCCGCCCAGCTGCGCGGCCAGGCCCAGGCCCAGCGCGCCCAGGGCGTACCCGAGGTCGCGCCAGAAGCGGTAGATGCCGATGGCGGAACCACGCCAGGCCGGCGGCGCCACGTCGGCGACGGCGGCCGACAGGTTGGGGTAGAGCAGGGCCATGCCCAGGCCCGTCACCGCGGCCGAAACGCTCCACCAGGCGACGCCCTGGCCCAGCACCATCAGGGCCACGCCGCCGCCACAGGTGAACATGCCCAGCACGTTCGGCCACTGCCGGCCCACGTGGTCTGAGAGTTTCCCGGTGAACAGCTGCGAGCCGCCCCACGCCAGGCCATAAACGCCGACCACGCCGCCGACCGCGGCCAGGCTGAGCCCACGCTGGTAGAGGTACAGCGGCAGCATCACCCACACCAGCGCGTCGACGAATTTTTCGACCAGGCCGGCCTGGCACACGGCCATCAACCGGCGGTCGCTCCAGGAAACGCGCGCGAAGACTTCCCAGGTGCCGGGCACCGGCGTGTCGTCGGTGAGTGCGTGGCGTGCCGCGTCCTGCCGGGCCCAGGGCAGGGTGTCCTTCACCCAGGCCAGCGTCAGCCCCAGCGCCACCAGCACGGTGCCGCCGCCGAACACCAGCAGGCCGGGGCGCGCGCCCAGCACGGTGGCCAGCCAGGCCGTGGCCAGGCCTGCCAGCGCCACGCCGGCATATCCGGCGAATTCGTTGAGGCCGATCGTCAGCCCGCGTTCGTCGGGGCGGGTGAGGTCGAGCTTGGAGGTCTGGGTCATCGACCAGGTCAGGCCCTGGTTCACGCCCAGCAGCATGGTGGCGAAGACGATCCAGCCCCAGTCCGGCGCGAACCACACCAAGCCCGGGATGGGCAGCGCCACCAGCCAGCCCAGCATCAGCACGCGGCGCCGGCCCAGGCGTTCGGAGAGCCGGCCGGCGACGAAGTTCATGACGCCCTTCACCACGCCGAAGGCGATGACGAAGGTGCCCAGCAGCAGGAAGGAGCCGCGCGGCACGCCGAACTCGGTTTCCGCCAGCGCCGGCACCACGGTGCGCATCATGCCCAGCGTCAGGCCCACCAGCAGCACCTGCAGCAGCTGGTGCAGGAACTGCACCACGTTCGGGCGGATGCCATGCACCAGCGCGTTCAATGGCAGGGCCCGGCGAGGTCGTCGAGGATCGGGCACTCGGGACGATGGTCGCCATGGCAATGCGCGGCCAGTGATTGCAGCGTACGCTGCATGGCCTGCATCTCGGCGATGCGCGCGGCCAGGTCATCGGAATGCGCCTGCGCCAGTTGCTTCACCTCGGCGCTGCTGCGGTTCGGGTCGCCCCACAGGCCCAGCAGCACCTCGATCTGCTTCATCGGGAAGCCCAGGTTGCGGGCGCGGCGGATGAAGCGCAGGCGGTGCAGGTCGGCGTCGTTGTAGAGCCGGTAGTTGGCGAAGGTGCGGCTGGCGGGCGGAATCAGGCCGATGGCCTCGTAGTGGCGGATCATCTTCGCGGAAACCCCGCTGAGCGCGGAGGCTTCGCCGATGTTGTGCAGGCCCTGTTCCTTGGCTTCGGAAAGCTCGGGACGGATGGCGTGGCGTGCCATGGTGTTCTCCGTGTCAGTGCCGCGCACGCGGCGACCAGCGCCGCAGCAGCAGGGTGTTGGACACCACGCTGACGCTGGAAAGCGCCATCGCGGCCCCGGCGACCACCGGGTTGAGCAGGCCGGCCGCGGCCAGCGGGATGCCCACCAGGTTGTAGATGAAGGCCCAGAACAGGTTCTGGTGGATCTTGCGGGTGGTGCGGCGCGAGATGTCGATGGCGTCGGCCACCAGGCGCGGGTCCGGGCGCATCAGCGTGACACCGGCGGCGTGCATGGCCACGTCGGTGCCGCTGCCCATGGCGAAGCCGACGTCGGCGGCGGCCAGCGCCGGCGCGTCGTTGATGCCGTCGCCGACCATCGCCACGCGGCCGTCGCGGCCCAGGGCGCGGACGTGCTCGGCCTTTTCGCCGGGAAGCACTTCGGCCATCACGTCGTCCGGCGCGATGCCAAGCGACGCGGCGACGGCGTTGGCCGCGCCGCGGTTGTCGCCCGAGAGCATCACCGTGCGCAGGCCCATCGCATGCAGCGCGGCCACGGCTTCGGCGGCCTCGGCGCGCGGCGGATCGCCGAAGGCCAGCAGGCCGCGCAGGGCGAAGCCCGCGTTGGTTTCCACGGCCAGCCACGACACGGTGCGACCCTGCGCCGCGAGGCGCTGCGCGGCCGCGTCGAGCGGCGCCGTGGGGACGCCGTGCTCCTGCATCAGCCGGCCGCTGCCGAGCAGGTGCCGGCGGCCGTCGACGTGGCCTTCGATGCCGCGCCCCGCGATGGCGGTGATGCCGGTGGCCGGCGCCACGGCGAGCTTCGCCTCGCCGGCGGCGTCGAGCACCGCGCGGGCGAGCGGGTGTTCGCTGCCCGATTGAAGTGCGGCGGCTTCCCGAAGCACCGCGTCGGGGCCGGCGTCGAGCGCCTCCACGGCCACCACGCGCGGCCTTCCGGCGGTGAGCGTGCCGGTCTTGTCGAAGGCCACGGTGCGCAGCCCGCGGGTGGTTTCCAGCGCCTCGGCGTCCTTGATCAGGATGCCGGCGCGGGCGGCGACACCGGTGCCGGCCATGATGGCCGTGGGCGTGGCCAGGCCCAGGGCGCAGGGGCAGGCGATGACCAGCACGGCCACGGCGTTGAGCACGGCCTGGGTCCAGTCGCCGCTGGCGAAGCCCCAGCCAAGCAAGGTGGCGAGGGCGACGGCCACGACCACCGGCACGAACACCGCGCTGACGCGGTCGACGATGCGCTGGATCGGCGCCTTCTTCGCCTGCGCGTCCTCGACCAGGCGGATGATGCGCGCCAGCGCCGATTCCGCGCCCACCGCCGTGGTGCGCAGCACCAGGCGGCCCTCGGCGTTCACCGCGCCGCCGGTGACACGGTCGCCGGGTTCCTTGGCCATGGGCAGCGATTCGCCGCTCACCAGCGACTCGTCGCTGTGGCTGCGGCCTTCGATGACCTCGCCGTCCACCGGGATCCGTTCGCCCGGCAGCACCACCACGTGGTCGCCGACGCGCACGCTCGCCACCGGCACTTCCTGCTCGTGCCCGCCGGCGTGGCGCACGCGCGCGGTGGCGGGGCGCAGCGCCTGCAGCGCGCGGATGGCCTCGGTGGTCTGGCGCTTGGCGCGCGCCTCGAGCCACTTGCCCATCAGGATGAGCGTGATGATCACCGCCGAGGCTTCGAAATACAGCGGCGGTTCGCCGTGGTGCGGTTTGGTGAACAGCAGGTGGTAGAGGCTCAGGCCGTAGCCGGCGCTGGTGCCCAGCGCGACCAGCAGGTCCATGTTGCCGGTACGGGCCTTCAGCGCACGCCATGCGGCACGGTAGAAGCGCGCGCCCAGCCAGAACTGCACCGGCGTGGCCAGCGCCAGCTGCCACCA
>NZ_JAYSEG010000011.1:0-85444 GCF_041913985.1 Arenimonas sp. | reverse complement strand
CCCCCGCCTAAGCCGGGCTCACACGCCCCCCTTTTTTCCCTGGGGGGGTCTCCTGCTACTACCGGCCCCGGCCGCAAAAAACCCCCCCCCCCCCCCCTTCTTCTACAGGGCCGGGTGCAGGGCGCAGCGGATGACGCGCAGGCCCAGGCGGCCGAGGCGGCGGTTGAGTTCGGCCTTGAGCGAATCGGCCAGGGTGGGCGCGTCGTCGTTGGCGGCCGGCAGGCTGGCCAGGGCGTCGCGGGCCTGGTCGGTGACCAGGGCGTCCACCCGGTCCAGGGCTTCGCCGGCCTGGGCCGGGTCGAGGATCTGGTAGTAGAGCTCGGCATGCGGGCCGTCGCCCTCGCGGACTTCCAGGTGGTGGCCGATCAGGCAGACCGGCTGGCCCAGGTGGTCCAGCCCCGGCAGGGTCCAGCGCCAGCCCGGCCCCAGGGCCCGCACGAAGCGGCCGAACCGGTGCACGGTGACCACGCTGTTGTCCGGCACCCGGCGGAAGCCGGTGAGCCAGGCCAGGGGTGCCAGGGGCAGCGGGAGGGGCAGCAGGGGCGACATGAAAGTCATATTGGGCGGGGGGTTAGCCAGTTTTGCTGAAGCATAATCTAGGAAACGTGACCGGTTTCACAATTCGGACACCCCGGGCTTGACCCGGACGACCGGGCCGGGCCCATGGCTTCCCGCCCCCCGCCCGGGTTAGAACTGCCCCATGCCCACCGTCCTCGTCACCGGCGCCACCGGCTTCCTCGGCCAGCACCTGCTGCGCGAACTGCTCGCCACCGGCGCCAGCGTGCGCGGGCTTGCCCGTTCCGCCGAAGGCGAAGCGGCCGTCGCCGCCACGGGCGCCCAGCCCGTGCGCGGGCACCTGGGCGACGCCGACGCGCTGCGCGCCGCGGTGGAAGGCGTGGAGGCGGTGTTCCATACCGCCTCGGACACCAACAACTGGGGACCGCGCGACGCCGCGCAAACCGAAACCAACGTCGGCGGCACCCGCCGCCTGCTCGCCGCCGCGCGCGAGGCGGGCGTGGGCTGCTTCGCCTACACCTCCAGCGTCTCGGCCTATTCGCACCGGGTGCACGGCACGCTGCGCGAGGACGTGCCGCAGCGCGGCGCCGGCTCGTGGATCAACTACGAGCGCAACAAGTACGCGGCCGAACGCCTGGTGCGCGAATCCGGCCTGCCCTTCCTGGTGCTGCAGCCCTCGCACATCCTCGGCCCCGGCGACCGCAACAACTGGTCGAACCTGATCCGCCTGCTCGACGCCGGCAAGCTGCCCGGTTCGCCGCCCGGTTCCGGCGCCTTCGCCGACGTGCGCGAGGTGGCGCGGGCCCACGTGCGCGCCTGGCAGGGCAGCGCGCGCGACGAAACCTGGCTGCTCGGCGGCGAACACGCCACCTTCCTGGCGCTGATCCAGGAAGCCGGCCGCCAGCTGGGCAAGCCGGCGCCAAAGAAAGCCATGCCGGCCGCCGCGCTGCGCGCCTACGCCCGCGTGCTCGACCTGGCTTCGCGCCTCACCCGCCGCCCGCCGGAACTGACCCCCGCGGCGGCGGCCTTCACCTGCCACCACCTGCAGGTGGATTCCACCAAGGCCGAACGCGAACTGGGTTACCGCGCCACGCCGCTGCCGCAGCTGCTGGCCGACACCATCGCCTGGCTGCGCGAGGAAGGCCTGCTCTCGCCTCAGGTCGAGGCGAGGCCGTAACGCTCGAGGATGTCGTCGGCCGAGGCCGGCTTCGAGAACAGGTAGCCCTGGCCCAGGCTCAGGCCCAGCAGGCGCAGCTGGTAGCGCTGCTCCTCGGCCTCGATGCCCTCGGCGATCACTTCCAGCCCCAGCGAATCGGCCAGCAGCCGGATGGCGCGCACGATGGCGGTGCTGCCGCCGCTCTCGCCGCTGCGCAGTTCGGCCACGAAGCTGCGGTCGATCTTCAGGCCGTGCAGCGGGAAGCGGTGCAGGTAGCTCAGCGACGAATAGCCGGTGCCGAAGTCGTCGAGCAGGGTGAGCACGCCGGCCTCGCGCAGGCGCGCCAGGCAGGCCTGCACCACCTCGGGCTGCTCGAGCAGCGCGCCTTCGGTCACTTCCAGCCGCAGGTTCACCGGCTTCACGCCGTGGCGCCCCATCAGCTCGAGCAGGCGCTGGTCGAAGTCGGGCGCGCGCAGGTGCCGGGGCGAGACGTTGAGCGTGGTGTAGGCGCGGCCCGAGGCCAGCCGGGCGATGTCGCTGCAGACGCGGTCGTAGATCTGCCAGTCCATCTGCTCGAGCGCGCCGGTTTCCTCGGCCGTGCCCATGAATTCGCCCGGCGCGCACAGGCCGCGCACCGGGTGGTGCCAGCGCATCAGCGCCTCGAAGCCCACCAGGTGGCCGTCGGCGAGCGTGAGGATGGGCTGGTAGTGCGGCACGAATTCCTGGCGCTGCAGCGCGCGGCGCAGGTCGCCTTCGAGTTCGAGCAGCTTGAGCGCGGCCTCGTGCAGGTGTTCGTCGAACAGCGCGTAACGCTGGCGGCCGGTGGCCTTGGCGCGGTACATGGCCACGTCGGCGTCGCGCAGCAGCTCTTCCGGGCTGCGGTAGCGGCCGTCCACCAGGGCGATGCCGATGCTGGCCGAGGTGTAGAGCTCCTTGCCGGCGATGCGCATGGGCTCGGCCAGGGCGTCGATGACGCGTTCGGCCACCGCCACCGCGTCTTCGGCGGTGTGGATGAAGTCGAGCACGATGGCGAATTCGTCGCCGCCCAGGCGCGCCACCATGTCCGGGTCGCGCACGCAGCGGCCGATGCGGCGCGCGGCTTCCTTCAGCAGTTCGTCGCCCACCAGGTGGCCGACCGAGTCGTTCACCACCTTGAAGCGGTCGAGGTCGAGGAACAGCACCGCGAACAGCTGGCCCGGGTCGTGCCGGTAGCGCGACAGCGCCATGCCCATGCGGCCCAGCAGGTGGCTGCGGTTGGGCAGGCCGGTGAGCGTGTCGTGCATGGCTTCGTGCTTGAGCTTGTGTTCCATGCGCTCGCGCACCGAGATCTGGTCGAGCAGCTCGCGGTTGGCCTCGGCCAGCTCGCTGGTGCGCGCGGCCACGCGCTGCTCGAGCTCGGCGTAGGCCTCGCGCAGCGACTCATGCGCCTGGCGCCGTTCCAGCGCCTGGGCGATGTGGAAGGACACGAAGCTCAGCAGC
Source organism: Arenimonas sp. (assembly GCF_041913985.1). Taxonomy (GTDB): domain Bacteria; phylum Pseudomonadota; class Gammaproteobacteria; order Xanthomonadales; family Xanthomonadaceae; genus Arenimonas. Next base: position 82,293 of record NZ_JAYSEG010000011.1, on the reverse strand, counting down.
TCCTGGTCACGCTTGGTGTAGAGGTAGTCGGGCGTGTAGCTCTGCACGGCGATGACGCCGGCCACCCGGCCCTCGATCTGCAGCGGCACGCCCAGCCAGCAAACGGAAGGCGTGCCGAAGGACTGCACTTTGCCCTCGGCCACCAGGTTGTGGATGCCGTCGCGGTCGGCCAGCAGCGGCGCGCCCGTGGCCAGCACGAATTCGGTGAGGCCCTTGGCCAGGCGCCGGCGCGGGCGCGCCTGGTCGCGTTCGTCCACCGAGTACGGGAAGTCCAGCTCCTGCCCGTCGGGCGTGAGCAGGGCGATGAAGAAGTTGCGGGCGTCGAGCAGGTCGCTGACGATGCCGTGCACTTCGGCGTAGAACACCTCGATGCTCTCGCTGCGCCCGGCCTGCTCGGCGATGCGGAACAGCGCCGCCTGCAGCTTCTCGCTGCGCTCGCGTTCGACCACCTGCTCGCGCAGCTCGCGCGTGCGTTCGTCCACGCGGTGCTCCAGCTCGGCCTTGGCGTCGCGGCGGGCCAGCGCGGTGAGGATGTGCTGGGCCACGTAGCTGAGCAGCGCGCGGTCGTCCTCGCTGTAGCGGCTCTGCGGGTCGTAGCTCTGCACCACCACGGCGCCGCGCACTACGCCCTCGTCCACCATGGGCACGCCCAGCCAGTCCTCGCTGTCGGGGCCCAGGGATTCGTCGCGGGTCACGCCCAGTTCCACCCGCACGTCGGTGGACGGGCCCAGCACGGGCCGGCCCAGGCGGATCAGCGCCAGGGTGAGGCTGTTGCCCATTTCGCTGGCCGGGATCTCCTCGTCCGGGTCGGGCTGCACCGGGTCGAGGCTGTCGGCGAAGTAGATGAAGCGCATCGTGTCGCGCTCGGGCGAGTAGCGCACGATGTAGAAGTTCTCGGCGTACATCAGCCGGCCGACGATCTCGTGCAGGCCCTTCATCACCGTGGCGGTGTCCTCGCCGGAGCTGGCGAGGTCGGAAATGGCGAACAGGGCGCGCTGGAGCTTCTCGGCGCGGCCGAGGCGCTCCACGTCCACCCGCAGCCGCTCGACCTCGGCGGCGAGCGCGGCCGGGTCGCCGGCGCGCAGGCGCACCGGCGTGGTCTGGGCGTCGCTGGCGGACAGCGTGTGGTGCGGCATCAACGGCTTACCTTCCCCTCCCCCGGGGTCCGGCCCGAGTGTATCAGCCCGCCCGGACCGTGCCGGCCAGCACGGCACCGGTGGGGCCGGCGGCGACCAGCCGGCCCTGGTCGAGCACCGCGCAGCGTTCGGCCAGGGCCCGCGCCGCGGCGAAGTCGTGGGTGATGAACAGCAGGGCCAGGCCCTGTTCGCGCTTGAGCCGGCCCAGCAGCGCCAGGATGCCGGCGCGGTGCTGGGCGTCGAGCGCCGACACGGCTTCGTCGCACACCAGCAGTTCCGGGCGGGTGGCCAGGGCGCGGGCGATGGCCACGCGCTGGCGCTGGCCGCCGGAAAGCTGGTGCGGCCAGCGGCTGGCCAGCGCGGGGTCCAGGCCCACGGCCGGCAGCAGTTCGGCGACGCGGGCGGCGCGCGCGGCGGCGTCGCCGATGCCATGGATGCGCAGCGGTTCGGCCACCAGGTCGTGCACGCGCAGGCGCGGGTCGAGCGAGGCGTACGGGTCCTGGAACACCACGCCGATGCGCCGGCGCAGCGCGCGCAGGCCGCTGCGGTCGGCGGCCAGCAGGTCCTGGCCGTCCAGGCGGATGCGGCCGGCCACGCCGCGCTTCACCAGCCGCAGCAGGGCGCGGCCGAGGCTGGACTTGCCGCTGCCGCTTTCGCCCACCAGCGCCAGGCATTCGCCGCGGCGCAGCTCGAGCGTGATGTCCTGCACGGCCGGGCGCGCCGCGCCGGGGTAGGCCACGGCCACGGATTCCAGCTGCAGCAGCACCGGGCCGGGCGTGGAGGGCGCCGGCGCGGGCAGGCGGTCGGCGGCCAGCAGTTCGCGGGTGTAGGCGTGGGCGGGGGTGGCGAACACCGCGGCGGTGTCGCCGCGTTCCACCAGTTCGCCGCGCTGGAGGATGGCCAGCTGCTGCGCATGCGCGGCCACCAGCGGCAGGTCGTGGCTGACCAGCAGCACGGCCAGGCCGAGCTCGCGGCGCAGCTGGTCGAACAGCGCCAGTGATTCGCGCGCCAGCCGCGGGTCCAGCGCCGAGGTGGGTTCGTCGGCCAGCAGCACGCGCGGCGCGCCGGCCAGGGCAAGCGCGATCAGCACGCGCTGGCGCTGGCCGCCGGAGAGCTGGTGCGGGTGGCGTTCGAGCAGCGCGTCGGGCTCGGGCAGCTGCAGGCGTTCGAACAGCGCGCGCGCCTCGCGCCTTGCATCGTCCCGGCCCAGGCCGCGCAGCACGCGCAGGCTTTCGCGCAGCTGCGCGCCCACGGTGCGCAGCGGGTGCAGGCTGGCCTGCGGATCCTGCGGCACCCAGGCGAGGTAGCGGCCGCGCAGCGCCGCGTGTTCGGGCGAGCCCAGGGCGATGTCGGCGCCCTGGCCGACGTGCAGGCGGCCGCGCGCCGCCAGGCCCGGCGGCAGCAGGCCCAGCAGCGCGGCCACGGTGAGGCTCTTGCCGCTGCCGCTTTCGCCCACCAGCGCCAGGCATTCGCCGGCGGGCAGCGCCAGGTCGAGCGGGCCCAGCAGGCGGCGCTCGCCCGCGTGCACTTCCAGGCCGGTCAGGCGCAGCGCGTCTTCTTCGGCCATGTCAGGGTGCCCCGCGCACGTCGAGCCAGTCGCGCAGGCCGTCGCCCAGGAACTGGAAGGCGGCCAGCGTGGCCACCAGGAAACCGGCCGGGAACAGCAGCGACCAGGGCGCCACGTCGAGTTCCTGCGTGCCCTCGCTGAGCAGGCTGCCCCAGCTGGCCGCGGGTTCGTCCACGCCCAGGCCCAGGAAGCCCAGGAAACTTTCCACCAGGATGGCCTGCGGCAGGATCAGGCCCAGGTACACCAGGCCCAGCGGCAGCAGGTTGGGCAGCAGGTGCCAGCGCAGTACCTGGTCGAAGCGGGCGCCGGCGGCGCGCGCCGCCAGCACGAAGGGCATCTCGCGCAGGCGCGCGGCTTCGGCGCGGGCCACGCGCGCCAGGTCGATCCACACGTAGCCGCCGATGGCCGCCAGCAGCAGCCACAGCGAGCGCCCGAACAGCGCCAGCAGCAGGATGACGATCAGCAGGAAGGGCAGCGCCGAGAGCACGTCGAGCAGGCGCACCATGGCGCGCTCGACGCGGCCGCCGGCGTAACCGGCCACCGCGCCGAAGGCCAGGCCGATCACCAGCGCCACCGCCGTGGCCAGCGCGCCTACGGTGAGCGAGAGGCGGCCGCCGGCCAGCGTGCGCGCCAGGATGTCGCGGCCGATGGCGTCGGTGCCGAACCAGTGCGCGGCCGAGGGCGGCGACGACAGCGCGGTCCAGTCGGGGCGGTGCGGGTCGGGCAGGTCGAGCAGCCAGGGCCCGCCCCAGCACGCCAGCGCCAGCGCACCCAGCAGCCACAGGCAGGCGCGGGCGGAGCGTGGCAGGGAACGGTGCGGGTGCATGGGCGGCATCTTAGCCGCCGGGCCGGGGGGCGTATCATGGACGCATCCTTTCCGAGGAGCCGAGGCATGGCCTTCCCGTACACCCGCATGCGCCGCATGCGTCGCGACGATTTCTCCCGCCGGCTGATGCGCGAGCACCGGCTCAGCGCCGACGACCTGATCCTGCCGGTCTTCATCCACGAACTTTCCGGCCGCGCGCCGGTGGCCTCGATGCCCGGCGTCGAGCGCCAGTCCATCGACGAACTGCTGCGCACCGCCGAGCAGGCCGTGGAGCTGAAGGTCCCGGCGCTGGTGCTGTTCCCGGTCACCGCGCCCGAGGCCAAGTCGCTCGACGCCGTGGCCGCCTGGGACGAAAACGGCCTGGCCCAGCGCGCCATCCGCGCGCTCAAGCAGCGCTTCCCGCAGCTGGGCGTGATCACCGACGTGGCGCTCGACCCCTACACCAGCCACGGCCAGGACGGCCTGGTGGACGCCAGCGGCTACGTCACCAACGACGACACCGTGGAGGCGCTGGTGAAGCAGGCGCTCTCGCACGCCGACGCCGGCGCCGACGTGGTCTCGCCCAGCGACATGATGGACGGCCGCATCGGCGCCATCCGCGAGGCGCTGGAAGAGGCCGGCCACCTCAACACCCGCATCCTGGCCTACAGCGCCAAGTACGCCTCGGCCTTCTACGGCCCCTTCCGCGACGCGGTGGGCAGCGCCGGCGCCCTGGGCAAGGGCAACAAGTACACCTACCAGATGGACCCGGCGAACTCCGACGAGGCCCTGCGCGAAGTGGGCCTGGACCTCGACGAGGGCGCCGACATGGTGATGGTGAAACCCGGCCTGCCCTACCTCGACATCGTGCGTCGTGTGAAGGACCACTTCGGCGCGCCCACCTTCGTCTACCAGGTGAGCGGCGAGTACGCGATGCTCAAGGCCGCCGCCCTCAACGGCTGGCTCGACGAACGTGCCTGCGCGCTCGAGGCGCTCACCGCCATCAAGCGCGCCGGCGCCGACGGCGTGCTCACCTACTTCGCGCTCGACGCGGCGCGCTGGCTCAAGGAGGAATGACATGACCGCCCGTTACGCCGTGTTCGGACACCCGGTGGTGCACTCGCTGTCGCCGCGCATCCACGCCGCCTTCGGCAGCCAGCTGGGCATTCCCATGGAATACGCCGCCGTCGACGCGGCGCCGGCCGATTTCGAGCGCGCGCTGGCCCATTTCGCCGAAACCGGCGGCCTCGGCGCCAACATCACCCTGCCGCACAAGGAAGCCGCGCTGGCCCTGTGCACGCAGCTGGGCGACCGGGCCCGCCGCGCCGGCGCCGCCAACACGCTCACCCGCCGCGCCGATGGCTGGCATGGCGAGAACACCGACGGCATCGGCCTGGTGCACGACCTCACCGAACGCCGCCGGCTCGACCTGCGCAGCCGCCGCGTGCTGATGGTGGGCGCCGGTGGCGCCGCCCGCGGCGTGGCGCCGGCCCTGCTCGACGCCGGCATCGACGAGCTCTGGGTGGTCAACCGCACGCCCGAGAAGGCCGACGCGCTGGTCGATGCCATGGGCGAGCCCGGCCGCGTGCATTCGCGCTACTGGGCCGACCTGCGCAACCTGGGCACCTTCGACATGATCGTCAACGCCACCTCGGCCGGCCGCGGCGGTTCGCCGCTGGAACTGCCGTTCACGCTGGCCACCGCGCGCACCCTGGCCGTGGACCTGAGCTACGGCGAAGCCGCGGGCCCGTTCCTGGCCTGGGCGCAGGCCGCCGGCTGCGAAACGCGGGTGGACGGCCTGGGCATGCTGGTGGAGCAGGCGGCGGAAAGCTTCGCGATCTGGCACGGCCGGCGCCCGGACACCGACCCGGTGTACGCCTCGCTCAGCGCCCGCGCCGACGCCCTGCACACCGCCGACTGATGGACTGCCGGGCCGGCTGCGGCGCCTGCTGCATCGCGCCCTCGATCAGTTCGCCCATCCCGGGCATGCCGCACGGCAAACCCGCCGGCATGCCCTGCGTGCAGCTGGGCGACGACTACCGCTGCCTCATCTTCGGCTCGCCGGAACGGCCGGCCGTGTGCGCTTCGCTGCGGCCGTCCGACGGCATGTGCGGCGCGAACCGCGACGAAGCCCTGGCCGGCCTGCTGGCGCTGGAGCGGGCCACGGCCTGAGCCGCGGCGGGGCTCAGCCCGCCAGGTACTCGTCCTTCAGGCGCACGTAGTGCTTGGCGCTGTAGTACAGCTGCTCGATTTCCTTGTCGGAAAGGTGGCGCACCGGCTTGGCCGGGTTGCCCAGCCAGAGCTCGCCGGCCAGCACCTTCTTGCCGGGCGGCACCACCGCGCCGGCGCCCACGAAGCCGTGGTCCATCACCTCGGCGCCGTCGAGCACGGTGGCGCCCATGCCGATCAGCACCGCGTTGCCGATGGTGCAGGCGTGGATGATGGCGCCGTGGCCGATGGTGACGTCGTCGCCGATGAGCGTCGGGAAGCCGTCGGGCCGCGTGTAGGGGCCGTCGTGCGTCACGTGGATGATGGTGCCGTCCTGCACGTTGGTGCGGGCGCCGATGCGGATGTGGTTCACGTCGCCGCGGATGACGCAGCCGGGCCACACCGAGCTGTCTTCGCCCAGGTGCACGTCGCCGATGACGGTGGCGGCCGGGTCCACGTAGGCCCGGGCGCCGAGGGTGGGCAGGATGCCCCGGAAGGGTCGGATGTTCATGGGCCGATTCTACCCCCGGGAATTCGCGCCCGCCTTACGGTGCTTGGTCGTAAGATGATCCGATGGACACCCCCGCCCACCCCGACGACGACCTGCGCCCCCTGCTGGCCCAGCTGAGGGCCGCCCACCGCCGCCAGCCGCCCGGCTACCGCCAGCGCATGGACGACCTGGGGAAGCTGGGCGAGGCCGTGCGCCGGCACCGGGACGACCTGGTGAAGGCGGTCTCGGCCGACTTCGGCCGCCGTTCGCGCCACGAAACCCTGGCCGCGGACATCATGACCACGCTCGACGAGGTGGCCTACCTGCGCCGCAAGCTGCGCGGCTGGATGCGCCCCGAGCGCCGCGGCGTGAACTGGGCGTTCCTGCCCGCGCGCGCCGAGATCCGCCGCCAGCCGCTGGGCGTGGTGGGCATCGTGGCGCCCTGGAACTACCCCATCCAGCTGGCCCTGATCCCGCTGGCCGACGCCATCGCCGCCGGCAACCACGCGCTGGTGAAGCCCTCCGAGCACACCCCGCGCACGGCCGAGCTGCTGGCGCGGCTGATCGGCGAAGTCTTCCCGCCCGAGCGCGTTTCCGTGGTGCTGGGCGACGCCGCGGTGGGCGCGGCCTTCACCCGCCTGCCCTTCGACCACCTGGTGTTCACCGGCTCCACCACGGTGGGCCGCGCGGTGATGGCGGCCGCGGCGCCGAACCTGGTGCCGCTGACGCTGGAGCTGGGCGGCAAGTCGCCGGCGCTCATCGCGCCCGGTTACCCGGTGGAGCATGCCGCCGAGCGCATCGCCGCCGGCAAGTGCTTCAACGGCGGCCAGACCTGCGTGGCGCCCGACTACGTGCTGGTGCCGCGCGCGCAGCGCGACGAGTTCGTGCGCGCCTACCTCGCCTCGCTGCGCCGGCGTTACCCCACGCTGGCCGGCAACCCCGACTACACCGCCGTGGTGAACCACCGCCAGGCCGACCGCCTGCGCGCCTGGCTCGACGACGCCCGCGAGCGCGGCGTGAGCGTGGTGCAGCACCGTCCCGACAGCGAATCGCCGCCGCCGGGCGTGGAGGTGATCCCGCCCACGGTGCTGCTGGATCCGCCGGACGACGCGAAGGTGATGCAGGAGGAAATCTTCGGCCCGCTGCTGCCGGTGAAGTCCTACGACAGCCATGACGAGGCCATCGCCTACATCCAGGGCCGCGACCGCCCGCTGGCCTTCTACCCCTTCGACCGCGACCGCGCGCGCCTGCGCCATACGCTCGACGCCATCGTCGCCGGCGGCGTGTGCGTGAACGACACGCTCATCCACTTCGGCCAGCACGAGCTGCCCGTGGGCGGCGTGGGCCCCAGCGGCATGGGCCAGTACCACGGCGAGGCCGGCTTCCTGGCCTTCAGCAAGCCGATGCCGGTGCTGTACCAGCCGCGCCTGAACGGCATGTTCGTGTTCGACCCGCCCTACCGGAAGCTGGCCGACTTCGTGGTGAAGTTCCTCACCCGCTGATTGAAACGGCGGCGCGCGCCGCCATCTGTGAAGCCATGGACATCAAAACCAACCCCCTGCTCGCCGACGCCGAACTGCCGGCGTTTTCCGCCATCGCGCCGGAACACGTGAACCCCGCCATCGACGACGTACTGGCCGGCTTCCGCGCCGAAGTGGACCGGCTGGTGGCCGATCCCACGGCCCGCGACTTCGCCCGCCTGATGGCGCCGCTCGAACGCTGGGAGGAAAAGCTGGGCCGCACCTTCTCGCCGGTGTCGCACCTGCACGGCGTGAAGGATTCGCCGGCGCTGCGCGAGGCCTATTCCGAGGCGCTGGAGAAGCTCACCGAACACGGCACCGAACTGGGCCAGAACCGCGGCCTGTACGCGGCGGTGAAGGCCCTGCACGACGCGCCGGAATTCGCCGCGCTCGACCGCGCCCGCCGCGCGCTGGTGGAAGACAGCCTGCGCGGCTTCGAGCTCAGCGGCGTGGCACTGGAAGAGCCGGCGCGTTCGCGCTTCAAGGCCATCCAGAACGAACTGAGCAAGCTGGAAACCGAATTCGAGGAAGCCGTGCTCGACGCCACCGACGCCTGGTCGCGTCCGGTGCCGGAGGACGAGCTGGCGGGCCTGCCGGACTCGGCCCGCGGCCTGCTGCGCGCCATGGCGCAGGAAAAGGGCGCCGAAGGTTACCTGGCCACGCTGAAGGGCCCGGTGGTGCAGGCGGTGCTCACCTTCGCCGACGCCCGCGCGCTGCGCGAGGAGCTCTACACCGCCTACAACACCCGCGCCTCCGAGCAGGGCCCGCACGCCGGCCGCTTCGACAACAGCGAGCGCATCGGCCGCATCCTGGCCCTGCGCCACGAGGCCGCGCAGCTGCTGGGCTTCGCCTCGGCCGCGCACGTGTCGCTGGCCGACAAGATGGCCGGCACGCCGGAGCGCGTGCTGGGCTTCCTGCGCGAACTGGCGGCCAAGGCGCGGCCGGTGGCGCAGCGCGAGCTGGAAGAGCTGCGCGCCTTCGCCGCCACGCTGGGCATTCCCGACCTGCAGCCCTGGGACGTGGCCTACGCCTCCGAGAAGCTGCGCGAATCGCGCTTCGCCTTCAGCGAGGAAGACCTCAAGCCCTATTTCCCGCTGCCGGCGGTGATGCAGGGTCTGTTCACCGTGGCCGAGCGCGTGTTCGGCATGCGCCTGGTGGAGCGCGAGGGCGTGGAGGCCTGGCACCCGGACGTGCACTACTTCGACGTGGTGGACCACGACGGCAGCGTGCGCGCCGGCGTCTACCTCGACCACTACGCCCGCGCCGGCAAGCGCGGCGGCGCCTGGATGGACGTGTGCCGTTCGCGCCTGCGCGACGGCGACGCTGAGCACAAGCCCGTCGCCTACCTGACGTGCAATTTTCCCCCGCCTTCCGGCGATGCCCCCGCGCTGCTCACGCACGACGACGTGGTCACGCTGTTCCATGAGTTCGGCCACGGCATCCACCACCTTCTCACGGAAGTGGACTGGCCCAGCGTGGGCGGCATCAGCGGCGTGGAGTGGGACGCGGTGGAGCTGCCCAGCCAGTTCATGGAGAACTTCGCCTGGCAGCGCGAGGCGCTGGACCTGTTCGCCAGGCACTGGCAGACCGGCGCGCGCCTGCCCGACGAGCTGTACGCGAAGATGCTGCAGGCGCGGCATTTCCACGCCGGCCTGTTCCTGGTGCGCCAGCTGGAGTTCGCGCTGTACGACTTCCGCATGCACCTGGAATTCGACCCGGTGCGCGGTCCACGCACGCTGGAGCTGCTGGCCGAGGTGCGCGACGAGGTGGCGGTGGTGAAGCCGCCGCACTGGCACCGCGGCCCGCACGCGTTCACGCACATCTTCTCGGGCGGCTATTCGGCCGGTTACTACAGCTACCTGTGGGCGGAAGTGCTGAGCGCCGACGCTTTCTCGGCCTTCGAGGAGGCCGGCGTGTTCGACGCCGCCACCGGCGCCCGCTACCGCCGCGAGATCCTGGCGGTGGGCGGCTCGCGCCCGGCCCTGGAAAGCTTCGTCGCCTTCCGCGGCCGCGAACCCGACCCCGAAGCCCTGCTCCGCTCCTACGGCCTGGCGGCCTGAGGCGCGCCGCGGTAGATCATGTAGACGTCGGCGCGCTGGTAGTGGCTGCCGGGTTTGACGCCCGGCTGCATCTCGAAGCCGACGCTCTCGTAGAGCTTGAGCGCGGGCTGCAGGCGGCGCTGCGATTCCAGGAACAGCTCGCTGCCGCCGAGGCGGTGGAACTCGGCGATGGCCGCTTCCATCAGCTTGCGCCCGATGCCCAGGCCCTGGTGGCCGCCGGTCACCGCCATCTTGGTCAGCTCGTACACGCCGGGGCCGTCGGGCATCAGCGCGCAGGTGCCCACCACTTCGTCGCCGACCAGCGCGAACAGGATGCTGCCGCCGGGCGCGAGGATGTGTTTCTCCGGCTCCGACAGCACCGCGTGGTCGATGGGCTCGATCTTGAAGTACTTGGCCAGCCACTCGGCGTTGAGCCGGTAGAAGTGTTCGCGCAGTTCGGGCGCGAACGGCATCACGCGCAGCTCGGCGGTTTCCAGCGCGCGCACGCGCCGCGTCACGTCGGCGGGCAGCGGGCGTTCGTCGAGGCTGGCTTCGTACTGCGACAGGGCGGAGAGCAGGTCGACGCCGGTGTCCATGATGCGGCGCTCGACGCTGGCGCGCATGGCCTGCCAGAGCGGCCGTGCGCGGCGCAGTTCCTCCTCGGCCCGCGGCGTGAGCGCCAGCACGCGCTGGCGCCGGTCGCCGCCCTTCTGGCGCGCCAGGAAACCTTCGCGGGTGAGCTTGTTGGCCAGCTGGCTCACGGCCGAATGCGTGAGCCCCACCTCGCGGGCGATGTCGCCCACGGCCATCGGCCCGCGCTGCTGCAGCAGCCGCAGCACCGGGAACCAGCGCGCCTGCAGGCCGATGCCGTGCTCCCGGTAGATCTGGTCCACCAGGTCGTAGCTGCGGTCGCTCAGCGCCTTCAGGCGGCTCGCCAGGGCCAAGGTGCCCTGTTCGGAAAGGAAGCTCATGGCTGTCTCGGCAGGTATTGCGTAAGTGCTAACATAAATCCGTAGCCAGACCGAAGACAATAGGCCGAATGACACCCCGCTTGCTGCCGCCGCTATGCCTGCTTTCCCTGCTCGCGGCCTGTGCCGGCACCCCCCTCACGCCAATCGCGTCGGTCCCTTCGGTGCCGCAAGGCGAGGAGCTGGGCGAACCTTTCAGCGAGTACTCGGTCTGCCCGGCCCAATGGGCGGCATTGCTCAATGAGTGGGCCGCAGGACCAGCGTCGCGCGCCTCAACCCTGGATGGTCTGTACGAAACCACCCGCCTGGGCGACGAGAGCCGGATGGGCGTCGCCCTGCGCAAGGCCTGGGCACTGGAGGGCCAGCACACGCGGAGGGACCAGTTCCCCACGGAAAGCCAGTGGGTTTTCGTTGAAGCGCTGGCCCCTTTTCTCCGCAGCGACTGCGCCGCCCTGGGCTGGATGGCCGTGGCGATCTCGGACTACCTTGCGGACCAATGGCCGATGACGGTCCGGGCTCGCGACGAAGGCCGGCAACTGCGGCCGGGCGACCAGGAGCGGGCCATGCGTTTCATCCGGGACCTGATCGACCACCCGCATCTCGACCGATGAACCCCGGCCGCCGCCTCTCCCTGATCGTCGCCTGCGCCCTGTTCATCGAGAACATGGACTCGACCGCCATCGCCACCTCGCTGCCGGCGATCGCGGCCGACCTGGGCACCGAGCCCATCGCGCTGAAGCTGGCGCTCACCGCCTACCTGCTGGCGCTGGCCGTGTTCATCCCGGTCAGCGGCTGGGTGGCCGACCGGTTCGGCGCCAGGCGCACCTTCATGGCGGCCATCGCGGTGTTCCTGCTGGGCTCGGTCGGCTGCGCCGCCAGCGGCAGCCTGGAACAGATGGTGGCGGCGCGTTTCCTGCAGGGCATGGGCGGCGCGCTGATGGTGCCGGTGGGGCGGCTGGTGCTGCTGCGCACCGTGCCCAAGAACGAACTGGTGCAGGCCCTGAGCTGGCTCACCATTCCCGCGCTGGTGGCGCCCATCATCGGCCCGCCGGTGGGCGGCTTCATCGCCACCTACAGCGACTGGCGCTGGATCTTCCTGATCAACCTGCCCATGGGCGCGCTGGGCCTGGTGCTGGCCCGGCGCTACGTGCCCGACCTGCGCGAACCGGTGAAGCCGCTGGACTGGACCGGCTTCGCACTCTCCGGCCTGGGCCTGGCGCTGGCGCTGTTCGGTTTTTCCACCCTGGGCCGGCACATGGTGTCCACGCCGGTGGCGGCCACCTGCCTGGCGATCGGGCTGGCGGGCATGGCGGCCTACGTGTGGCACGCGCGGCGGCACCCGCACCCGCTGATCGACCTGGGCCTGCTGAAGCTGCCCACCTTCCGGGCCGGCGTGCTGGGCGGCACGCTGTTCCGCATCGGCATCGGCGCCACGCCCTTCCTGCTGCCGCTGATGCTGCAACTTGGCTTCGGCCTGAGCCCGCTGGCCTCGGGCCTGCTCACCTTCGTGTCGGCGGTGGGCGCGATGTTCATGAAGACGATCGCCGCCGCGGTGTTGCGCCGCTTCGGCTTCCGGCGCGTGCTGTGGATCAACGCGCTGCTGGCTTCGGCCATGCTGGCGGGCTTCGGGCTGTTCCGCGCCGACACGCCGCACTGGCTCATCATGGGCGTGCTGCTGGTGTCGGGCTGCTTCCGTTCGCTGCAGTTCACCAGCCTCAACGCCATCAGCTACGCCGAAGTGGACCAGGCGCGCATGGGCCAGGCCAGCAGCCTGTCGGGCATGATGCAGCAGTTCTCGCTGGCGCTGGGCGTGGCCATCGGCGGCTACGCGCTGCAGGTGGCCGGCGCGCTCACCGGCCACGACTACGCCGACGCCGCGAACTTCGGTTGGGCCTTCCTCACCGTGGGCACCATTTCGGCGCTCTCGGCCTGGGTGATGTTCCGGCTGCCGCGCGACGCCGGCGCCGAAATGGCCGGCCGCGCGCAGGCCGGCCAGGAAGTGGCGGAACCGAAAGCCGCGCAGCGCCCCGCCACCTAGGCCGCTCCTGCAGGAGCTGGCGACGCGTGGCGTCAGCCAGCGAAAAACTCGCGGAATGCCGCGAGGGTGCGGGCGAGGCCGGCGTCGTCGACGTCGAGGTGCGTCACCAGGCGGATGCGCGTGCCGTAGCCGCCGGCGATGCGGATGCCGTGGCCGGCCATGTGCGCGGTGAGCGCCTCGCGCTTGCCTTCCGGCACGGTCACGAACACCAGGTTGGTGAAGGCGCCTTCGACCGACAGGCCGGGGATCGCACGCAGTGCGTCGGCCAGTTCCGCGGCGCGGCGGTGGTCATCGGCCAGGCGCGCCACGTGGTGGTCGAGCGCGTGGCTGGCCATGGCCGCCAGCAGGCCGGCCTGGCGCCAGCCGCCGCCCAGCACCTTGCGCCAGCGCCGGGCCTTGCCGATGAGTTCGTTCGAGCCCACCAGCACCGAGCCGACCGGCGCGCCCAGGCCCTTGGACAGGCACACCGACACGCTGTCGAAATGCCGCGCGATCTCCCGCGCCGGCACGCCGCAGGCGACGGCGGCGTTGTACAGGCGCGCGCCGTCGAGATGGAAGCCCAGGCCGCGGCTGCGGGCCAGCTCACCGGCACGCGCCAGGTAGTCCAGCGGCAGCGGGCGGCCGTGCCAGGTGTTTTCCAGCGCCAGCAGGCGGGTGCGGGCGAAGTGCGGGTCGCCCAGCGGCTTGATGGCCGCGGCGACGGCCTCCAGCGGCAGCGTGCCGTCGGCAGCGTGCGGAATCGGCTGCGGCTGGATCGAACCCAGCACCGCGGCGCCGCCGCCTTCGTACTTGTAGGTGTGCGCGTCCGCGCCCACCAGGTACTCGTCGCCGCGTTCGCAGTGCGCCATCAGCGCCAGCAGGTTGCTCTGCGTGCCGCTGGGCACGAACAGCCCGGCCTCGAAGCCGAGTTCGCCGGCCAGGCGGGCCTGCAGGGCATTCACGCTGGGGTCGTCGCCCATCACGTCGTCGCCCACCCCGGCCGCGAAGCCGGCCTGGCGCATGGCCGCGGTGGGCCGGGTGACGGTGTCGCTGCGCAGGTCCACCCAATCCATCGAATCCTTCCCTCGTCAGGTCATGCGGCGCAGCGTGTCGTCGCGGCGAAGGAAGTGATGGTACAGCGCCGCCAGCACGTGCAGGCCCACCACCCAGTAGAACGCGTCGCCGACGAGCTTGTGGATGTCCTCGAACTGGTGCGCCAGCGATTCGCTCTCGGCCATCAGCGCCGGCAGGGCCACGCTGGTGAAGGGGATGAAGATGTCCTTGCCGTCGGTCCAGGCCGTGAACAGGCCGAGCAGCGGCTGAGCCACCAGCATGGCGTAGAGCAGCAGGTGCAGGGCCTTGGCCGGCACCGCCTGCCAGGCGGGCAGCGGCGGCGACACCGCCGGCGCCGGGCGCGAGAAGGCCAGCAGCAGGCGCGGCAGCATCAGCGCCAGGATGGCCAGGCCGGTCCAGAAGTGCGCCTGCACCATGGCGAGGCGGGCCGGGGTGCCGCGGTCGAAGTTTTCGCGGCCTTCGATGAAGACGAAGGCGGCCACGACGGCCAGGAAGATCAGCCAGTGCAGGGCGCGGCGGGAGGGGGCGTAGCGGGGACGTTGGGCGTTCATCGGCGGGGCTCCGGGCGGGCGGGGGCAGGCTCCAGCATGCGCCCACGTTCACCGAAGGCATTGACGCCGGTCAAGCATTCGCCCGCCTTCGCGCGAACGGTTAGCATTCGCGCCATGGACGCCAACACCACCACCGTCGCCAGCTGGAACGTCAACTCGCTCAACGTGCGCCTGCCGCACCTGGAAGAGTGGCTGAAGCTTCGCCAGCCCGACATCGTCGGCCTGCAGGAAACCAAGCTCGAGGACAGCCGCTTCCCCGACGACGCGCTGGCCGCGCTGGGTTACCGCAGCGTGTTCGCCGGGCAGAAGACCTACAACGGCGTGGCCATCGTGTCGAAGCAGCCGGCCGCCGACGTGCAGGTGGGCATCCCCGGCTTCGACGACGAGCAGAAGCGCGTCATCGCCGCCACCGTGGGCGACCTGCGCATCGTCAACCTGTACGTGGTGAACGGCCAGGACGTGGGCACCGACAAATACGACTACAAACTTCGCTGGCTGGAGGCCGTGCACGGCTGGCTCGCCGACGAGATCAAGGCGCACCCGCGGCTGGTGGTGATGGGCGACTTCAACATCGCGCCCGACGACCGCGACGTGCACGACCCGGCGGTGTGGAACGACGCCAGCATCCTCACCTCCACCGCCGAGCGCGCGGCGCTGCGCCGGCTGATGGAACTCGGCCTGCACGACAGTTTCCGCCTGCACCACGCCGACGGCGGCACCTTCAGCTGGTGGGACTACCGCGCCGCCGGCTTCCGCCGGAACCTGGGCCTGCGCATCGACCTGTGCCTGGTGTCCGACGCCCTGCGCGAACGCTGCACCGGCGCCGAGATCGACCGCGAGCCGCGCACCTGGGACCGCCCCAGCGACCACGCGCCGGCGCTGGTGCACCTCGCCCCCTGATTTCCGGGAAAAACCCTCAGCGCAGGCAGCGGCCCAGGAAGGCCTCGGCCAGGCGGTAGCGGTGCAGCGCGTCGGCGCCCTGCAGGCCGTGCTTGGCGCCGGGGTAGGTCATCAGCTCGAAGGGCGTGCCGCGCTTCTGCAGCTCGGACATCAGCTTGGTCGAGTTGGTGAACAGCACGTTGTCGTCGGCCATGCCGTGCACCAGCAGCAGCTTCGAGCGCAGGCCGTCCAGGTGGCTGAACACGGAGGCCTCGCGGTAGCCCGCCGGGTTGCGTTCCGGGTGGTCCATGTAGCGCTCGGTGTAGTGGGTGTCGTACAGCGCCCAGTCGGTCACCGGCGCGCCCGCCACGCCGCAGGCGTAGTGGCTGGACGCCTTGGCCAGCAGCATCAGGGTCATGTAGCCGCCGTTCGACCAGCCGTGCACGCCGATGCGCGCCGGGTCCACCCAGGGCTGCCTGCGCAGGAATTCCACGCCCGCCACCTGGTCCTCGACCTCCACCGTGCCCTGCTTGCCATGCAGCGCGCCGCCGAACTTCGCGCCGCGCCGCGGCGTGCCGCGGTTGTCGAGCGAGAACACCACGTAGCCCTGCTGCGCCAGGTACTGGTTGAACAGCGCGTCGGCGCGGCCCGGCCAGGCGCGCGTCACCGTCTGCGCGGCCGGGCCGCCGTAGACGAACACCACCACCGGGTACTTCTTCGCCGGGTCGAAGCCTTCGGGCTTGATCAGGCTGTAGTGCAGCACTTCGCCATCGGCGGCCGCCATCTGGCCGAACTCCACCGGCCGGTGCGCGGCGCGGTAAGGCGCGTAGGGGTGCGCCGGGTCGGCGAGGTCGTTGGCGACCAGCGTGGCCAGCTTGCTGCCGTTGGCCTTGAACAGCTCGGTCTGCGGCGGCGTTTCCGGGTTCGACCACAGGTCCACGAACACCGCGGCGTTCGCGCTGAACGCGGCTTCGTGCATGCCCGGCGCGGCGGTCAGCCGGCGCGGCTCGCCACCGGCCAGCGGCACGGCGTACACATGCTTCTCCAGCGGCGAATCCTTCGTGCCCGCGATGTAGGCCAGGCCGGCCGCTTCGTCCACGCCCAGCAGCGCGTCCACCACCCACTCGCCGTCCGTGAGCGCGCGCTCGAGGGCGCCGTCGGCGGCGTGCAGCTGCAGGTGCTCGAAGCCGCTGCGCTCGGAGATCCAGAGGAAACGGCCGTCATCGAGGAAACGCAGGCCGTCGTGCAGCGGCACCCAGGTGGCGCTGGTTTCGGTGAGCAGCACGCGCTGCCTGCCGGAAGCCAGGGTGGCTTCCACCAGCTCGAGCCTGCGCTGGTCGCGCGACTGGCGCTGGAAGGTGAGCACGCCCGGCGCGCGCCACTGCACGCGGGCCAGGTAGATGTCGGCCTCGGGGCCGAGGTCCACGTCCGCCACCGAAAGCTTCGCCGGCTTGTCCACGCCCGGCTGGCCGGCGCGCATCGAGGCCAGGTCGGCCACGTGCAGGGAAATGCGCACGTTCGGGTCGCCCGCGGCCGGGTAGCGCTGCTCCACCACCTCGGTGCGGTCGGCGTACATCTCGTAGCGCTTCTGCACCGGCACCGGCGACTCGTCGATGCGCGCGAAGGCCACCGCCGAATCGTCCGGCGCGAACCAGTAGCCGGTGTGCCGGCCCATTTCCTCGTCGGCCACGAACTCGGCCACGCCGTTGCCGATCGTCTCGCCGCCGTCGTCGGTGAGCTGCAGCTCGCGGCCGGTGGCCAGGTCGATCACCCACAGGTTGCGCTCGCGCACGAAGCCCACGAACTTGCCCTGGGGCGAGATCTTCGGGTCGGTGGCGAAGCCGGTGCCCGAGGTGAGCTTGCGCACCGGGTTGGCCACGCCGGGACGCAGGTCGTACAGGTAGAGTTCGCCGCCCAGCGGGAACAGCAGCGACTGCGAATCCGGCGCCCACTGGTACTCGACGATGCCGCGGAAGGCAGCGATGCGCTGGCGCTCGCGCCGCGCCTTCTCTTCGTCGCTCAGCACCTCGTCACCCGGCAGCACCACGGCCGAATCCACCAGCGGGCGGGTGGCGCCTTCGGCCACGTGGTACTCCCACAGGTCGAGCTGGAAGCGGTCGGTTTCCTTGCCGCGCAGGAAGGTGACGCGCGTGCCGTCGGGCGAGATGGCCGGCTTCATCAGGCCGGGGCCGGACAGCGGCGCGCCGCCGGTGATGGCTTCGAGCGTGAGTTTCTCGGCGTGGGCGGCGGGGGCGAGGGTCATGGCGGCGGCCAGCAGCAGGGTTCGCATCATTTTCTTCAGGGCTCAGGCGAGGTAGCCGCCGTCCACCGGCAGCGCGGCGCCGGTGAGGTAGGAGGCGGCGGGGGAAGCGAGGAACAGCACGGCCGGCGCGATCTCGCCCGGCTGCGCCACGCGCGCCAGCGGGATCAGGCGCAGCATCATGTCCATGATCTTCGGGTTGCCGGTCAGTGCCGAGGCGAACTTCGTGTCGGTCAGGCCCGGCAGCACCGCGTTCACGCGCACGCCCAGCGGCGCCAGTTCCTTGGCGAAGCCCTCGGTCATGTTGACGATGCCGGCCTTGGTCATCGAGTACACCAGCTGGCCGGGCGCGGCGCGCTCGGCGTTCACCGAGGAGATGTTGACGATGGCGCCGCCGTGGCCCTTCATGCGGCGCGCGGCCTGCACGGTGGTCCAGAAGTAACCGCGCAGGTTCACTTCGACGGTCTTTTCGTACGCATCCAGCGTCATGTCCACGGCCGGGCCGAAATACGGGTTGGCGGCGGCGTTGTTGACCAGGATGCCGACGCGCTTGCCGGCGGCGTCGAGCGTGGCGAACAGGGCCTCGATGGCGGCCGGGTCGCCCACGTGCACCGCATGCGCCTCGGCCGAACCGCCGGCGGCGCGGATGGCGTCGGCCACGGCCTGGCAGCCGTCGAGCTTGCGGCTGGTGCAGATGACATGGGCGCCGTGCGCCGCCAGCAGGTGCGCAATGGCCTCGCCGATGCCGCGCGAAGCGCCGCTGATCAGGGCGGTCTGGCCGGACAGGTCGAACAGGGGGTCGGTCACGCGCAGCTCCGGGACGTGGGTTTAACGACAGGCTTGTTATGCTCGGAAATCTAGCACAGGCCCCGTCGAGGGCCGGCTTCACGGGGAGTGCACGGATGGCGCAGCGGCGGGTGCTGATCACGGGTGCGGGAAGCGGCTTGGGCCAGGCCCTGGCGCACCGCTATGCGCGGGCCGGCGACAAGGTCGCCTGCGTCGACCTCGACGCCGCCCGCGCCAACCTCACGCGCGCCGCGCTGCCCGGCGAAGGCCACCTGGCCATCTCGGCCAACGTGGCCAGCGACGACGCGATGGAGCAGGTGCACGAGCGCATCGCCCGCGAATGGGGCGGCCTGGACGTGCTGGTGAACAATGCCGGCATCGCCACCGGCGGCGCCATGGTGGACACCACCATGGCCGAGTGGCGCAACGTGCTGGAGATCAACCTGCTGGGCGTGGTGCGCGGCTGCCGGCTGTTCCTGCCGGGCATGGTCGCCGCCGGCCGCGGCCAGGTCATCAACACCGCCAGCTTCGCCGGCCTGGCCGGCGCGCCCAGCATCATGAGCTACGGCGTGGCCAAGGCCGCGGTGGTGGCGCTGAGCGAACAGCTGCGCGCCGAGGTGGCCGACAAGGGCATCACCGTGAGCGTGCTGTGCCCGGCCTTTTTCCGCACCAACCTGCTGGAGAGCTGGCAGGGCGACCCGCGGCTCAAGGCCTTCGCCGACCGCATGATGGCCAGCTCGCCCGACACGCTCGAGGGCGTCGCCGACCGCGTGTTCGCGGCGGTGGAGCGCGGCGAGTTCCTGGTGCTGCCCACGCGCAGCGAACCCATGCGCTGGCGCCTGAAGCGCTGGTTCCCGAACCTTTATTTCAAGCAGCTCCTGAAGCTCGTCCGGGCCCGGGGCGCGGGGCACTGACATGGACTGGATGATCTACGGCGCCAACGGTTACACCGGCCGGATGATGGTGGAAGAAGCGGTGAAGCGCGGCCTGAAGCCCGTGCTCGCCGGCCGCAGCGCCGCCGCGCTGGAGCCACTGGCGCAGAAGCACGGCCTGGCCGTGCGCGCCTTCGCGCTCGACAACCCGGCGGCGTTGCGCACGGGGCTCAATGGCATCGGCCTGGTGCTGCACTGCGCGGGGCCGTTCTCGGCCACCTGCCGGCCCATGCTCGAGGCCTGCCTCGACGTCGGCGCGCACTACCTCGACATCACCGGCGAGATCGACGTGTTCGCGCTCTGCCACGAGCACGACGCCGCCGCCCGCGAAAAGGGCGTGGTGGTGCTGCCCGGCTCGGGCTTCGACGTGGTGCCCACTGATTGCCTGGCCGCCCAGCTCAAGCGCGAACTGCCCGGCGCCACCGCGCTGGTGCTGGCCTTCGAAGCCGGCGGCGGGCCCAGCCCCGGCACTGCCAAGACCAGCGTGGAAGGCCTGGGCAAGGGCGGGCGCGCCCGCATCGGCGGCGTGGTGAAGCGCGTGCCGCTGGCCTGGAAGACGCGCACGTTCGAGCGCGACGGCGAGCAGCGATTCGCCATGACCATCCCCTGGGGCGACGTGTACACGGCGCACGTCTCCACCGGCATCCCCGACATCGAGGTCTACATGGGCGTGCCGCCGGCCACCGCCGCGCGCCTGCGCCGCCTTCGCCTGCTCGGCCCGCTGCTGGGCCTGGGCCCGGTGCAGGCCTGGCTGAAGAAGCAGGTGGAGAAGAAGGTACGCGGCCCGTCCGACAACACCCGCGGCAAGACCGGCTGCGTGGTCTGGGGCGAGGCCCGCGACGCCGCCGGCCACGAGCTGAAGCGCCGCCTGCGCACGCCCAACGGCTACGACATCACCGTGACCGCCGCGCTGGGCATCGTGCAGCGCCTGCTCCAGGGCCCCGCGCCGGCCGGCGGCTACTACACGCCCTCGAAGCTGATGGGCGCCGACTACGTGCTGTCGCTGCCGGGCGTGCGCCTGGACTGAACGGCGGCGCTTGGCGCGCGCGGCCCCGGCCGCTACCCTTGCCGGGCCCGCCCACGGGCGAACCGGGAGCCAGACCATGCGCATGCCTGCCTTCATCCTCGGCGTCATCCTGCTGGTGGCCGGTGGCCTGATCGCCGCCGGCGTCTTCAAGTTCCAGTCCACCGAGAAGGTGCTGGACATGGGCCCGATCGAAGTGACCAAGACCGACACCAAGGCCCCGCCCGTGAACCTGGGCTGGGTGCTGATGGGCGCCGGCGCGGTGGCCCTGGTGATCGGCGCCGCCAGCAAGAAATAAACGAACCCACGGAAAACCCATGTCGAACAACGTTCCCTCCAACGCGCCGAAGCTCGGCCCGCTGCCCACCCTGATCTTCGCCTCGCGCTGGCTGCAGCTGCCGCTGTACCTGGGCCTGATCGTGGCGCAGTGCGTCTACGTGTTCCTGTTCCTCAAGGAGCTCACCCACCTGGTGGTGGACGCGAACACGCTGACCGAGCAGGGCATCATGCTGCTGGTGCTGGGCCTGATCGACGTGGTCATGATCTCCAACCTGCTGGTGATGGTGATCGTCGGCGGCTACGAAACCTTCGTGTCGCGCCTGAACCTGGCCGGCCACCCGGACCAGCCGGAGTGGCTGAGCCACGTCAACGCCAGCGTGCTGAAGGTGAAGCTGGCGATGGCCATCATCGGCATTTCCTCGATCCACCTGCTCAAGACCTTCATCGAGGCCGGCATGATCGGCGGCCTGCCGATCTGCGACACCGAAGCCGGGCTGCTGGCGCAGGAACTGATGCTCAAGGCGGGCGCCAAGGGCAAGGGCTGCACCACCGTCACCGAAACCGGCGTGATGTGGCAGACCATCATCCACATGGCCTTCATCGTCTCGGCCATCGGCATCGCCTGGACCGACAAGCTGATGTCGCAGTCGGTGGCGGCCAGCAAGAAGCACTGATCCGGCGGTTCTTCCGCCGGCCGGAACGCCGTGGCGCCGGTACAATGGCGCCATGGATGTCTCCCACCTGCTCGATGACCTCAACACCGCCCAGCGCGAGGCCGTTTCGGCCCCGCCGGGCCACCTGCTGGTGCTGGCCGGCGCCGGCTCGGGCAAGACCCGGGTCCTGACCCACCGCATCGGCTGGCTCAACGAAGTCGTCGGCGTGCCGGCGCACGGCATCCTGGCCGTCACCTTCACCAACAAGGCCGCCGCCGAGATGCGCGGCCGCGTCGAGGCGCTGCTGCGCCACGGCAGCCGGGGCATGTGGGTGGGCACCTTCCACGGCCTGGCGCACCGCCTGTTGCGCCTGCACTGGCAGGAGGCTGGGCTGCCCGAATCCTTCCAGGTGCTCGACCAGGACGACCAGGTTCGCCTGCTCAAGCGCATCGCCGCCGACCTCGAGCTCGACGAGGGCCGCTTCCCGCCGCGGCAGATGGCCTGGTGGATCAACGCGCAGAAGGACGAGGGCCGCCGCCCCAAGCACATCCAGCCGGCCGGCGGCGACTTCTACGGCTCCACCATGCTGCGCGTCTACGAGGCCTACCAGGAACGCTGCCAGCGCGCCGGCCTGGTCGACTTCGCCGAGCTGCTGCTGCGCGCGCACGAGCTGTGGCTCGAGCACCCCGCGCTGCTGCACCACTACCAGCAGCGCTTCCGCCACCTGCTGGTCGACGAGTTCCAGGACACCAACGCCATCCAGTACGCCTTCGTGCGCGTGCTGGCCGGCGAAACGGGCCAGGTGTTCGTGGTGGGCGACGACGACCAGGCCATCTACGGCTGGCGCGGCGCCAAGGTGGAGAACGTGCAGCGCTTCCTGCACGACTATCCCGGCGCGCGCACGCTCAAGCTCGAGCAGAACTACCGCTCCACCGGCAACATCCTGGCCGCCGCCAACGCGGTCATCGCCCACAACCCCGAGCGCCTGGGCAAGCAGCTGTGGACCGCCGACGGCGAGGGCGAGCCGATCGACCTCTTCGCCGCCTACAACGAGGTGGACGAGGCGCGCTTCGTGGTCGAACGCATCCAGGCCTGGATCCGCGAGGGCGGCAGCGCCGGCGACAACGCCGTGCTCTATCGCTCGAACGCGCAGTCGCGTGCCATGGAAGAACAGCTGGTGCAGGCCGGGCTGCCCTACCGCGTGTACGGCGGCCAGCGCTTCTTCGACCGCATGGAAATCAAGGACGCGCTGGCCTACCTGCGCCTGGTGGCCAACCGCGGCGACGACGCCGCCTTCGAACGCGCGGTGAACACGCCGCCGCGCGGCATCGGCGGCAAGACGCTGGACGAAGTGCGCCGGCACGCGCGCGAGGATGCCATGCCGCTGTTCCGCGCCGCCGAAGTGCTGGCCGGGGAATCCGGCGGCCTGGCGGGCCGCGCGCGCAACGCGCTGCGCGGCTTCATCGAGCTGATGGATTCGCTGGAGGCGGGCATCCAGGATTCGCCGCTGCACGAGCAGTTCGACCACGTGATCAACGCCTCGGGCCTGCGCGCGCACTATGCCGCCGAATCGCGCGGCCAGCTGGATTCGCGCGTGGACAACCTCGACGAACTGGTGTCGGTGGCCAGCCGCTTCGAGCGCCCCGACGACGAGGAGCTGGCCGGCATGAGCGAGCTCGTCGCCTTCCTGGGCTACGCCGCGCTCGAAGCCGGCGAAGGCCAGGCCGAGGCCGGCGAGGACGGCGTGCAGCTGATGACCCTGCACAGCGCCAAGGGCCTGGAATTCCCGCAGGTATTCCTGGTGGGCGTGGAGGAAGGGCTGTTCCCCAGCGGCAAGTCGCTGGAGGAAAGCGGGCGGCTCGAGGAAGAGCGCCGCCTGGCCTACGTCGGCCTCACCCGCGCGCGCCAGAAGCTGGTACTCAGCTACGCCGAATCGCGCCGCCTGCATGGCATGGAGATGTTCGGCACGCCCTCGCGCTTCCTGCGCGAAATCCCGCAGGCGCTGCTGCGCGAGGTGCGCCCCAAGGTGCAGGTCAGCCGCCCCACCGGCTTCGGCCCGCCGCGCGCCGCCGCGCTCGACGCCGCGCCCGGCCTGTCGCTGCGCCTGGGCCAGCGCGTCATGCACCCCAGCTTCGGCCTGGGCGTGGTGATGGACGCCGAAGGCAGTGGCGCCCACGCCCGCATCCAGGTCAATTTCGAAACCGGCGGCGCCAAGTGGCTCGTGCTCGGCTACGCCAACCTCCAACCCGCCTGAAGGACAGGAACGCAAATGAAACGACGTGAACTCTTGCGGGGCGCGGGCCTCGCGGCCGTGGCGACGGGGCTGGCGGCCTGCGGCGCGCAGCCGGCGGCGCAGGGCGGCGAATCGGCGTCCACCGAGCGCTTCCAGTGGAAGATGGTGACCTCCTGGCCCACCAACTTCCCCGGCCTGGGTTCGGGCGCGGCGAAGCTGGCCGAAATGATCACCGCCGCCAGCGGCGGCCGGCTCGCGGTGAAGGTGTACGGCGCCGGCGAACTGGTGCCGGCCTTCGAGGTGTTCGACGCCGTCGGCCGCGGCACCGCCGAGATGGGCCATTCGGCCGCGTACTACTGGAAGGGCAAGGCCGCGGCCGCGCCTTTCTTCTGCGCCGTGCCCTTCGGCCTCAACGCGCAGGAAATGAACGGCTGGCTCTACGAGGGCGGTGGCCTGGAGCTGTGGCGCGAACTGTACGCGCGCTTCGGCCTGGTGCCCTTCCCGGCCGGCAACACCGGCGTGCAGATGGCCGGCTGGTTCCGCAAGCCGGTCAACGGCCTGGCCGACCTGCAGGGCCTGAAGATGCGCATCCCCGGCCTGGGCGGCGAAGTGATGTCGCGCGTCGGCGCCGTGCCGGTGAACCTGCCGGGCGCCGAGATCTTCAGCTCGCTGCAGTCGGGCGCCATCGACGCCGCCGAGTGGGTGGGCCCCTACAACGACCTGGCCTTCGGCCTGCACCGCGCCGCCAAGTACTGCTACTACCCGGGCTGGCAGGAGCCGGGCCCCACGCTCGAGTGCATGGTGAACCAGGCCGCCTGGGAAAGCCTGCCCAAGGACCTGCAGGAAATCGTGGCCCTTTGCTGCCGCGCCGTGAACGACGCGATGCTCGCCGAGTTCACCGCGCGCAACCAGCAGGCGCTCGACGTGCTCGTGCGCGAGCACGGCGTGGAGCTGCGCCAGCTGCCCGACGACGTGCTGCTGGCCCTGCGCAAGGCCTCCGACAAGGTGCTCGAGGAAGCCGCCGCCGCCGACCCGCTGGCGCGCAAGGCGCTCGAGTCCATGCGCGCCTTCCGCGCCCAGGCCAAGGCCTGGCACGCGGTGTCGGAAGAGGCGTACTACGCCACCCGCGGCTGACCCTGCCAAAGGTCACGATTCGGCGTATAAGGCCAGAATCGCCGCTGAACGCGCCCCGGCCGGCCCGGGGCGATTCGCGCGTAAAGAACGTCCACTTCCCGAATGAGGTGTTCGTGTCATGCGCAAGTGGTTCAAGCGGGTCGGCGTCGCCGCCGGCGTGGTCGTGGGGGCCGTGGGCCTGCTGTTCGCGGTGGCCTGGTTCAAGGCCGAGGCCGACATGGCCCGCGTCTACGAGGTGGCCGACCCGCCGCTGGTGCTGGCCGGCGACGCGGCCGAACTCGCGCGCGGCGCGCACCTGTACCAGGTGGCCGGCTGCGTGGAGTGCCACGGCGAAGGCGGCCGCGGCAAGGTGTTCATCGACGCCGGCCCGGTGGCCCGCGTGGTGGCGCCAAACCTCACGCCCGCCGCGCTGCGTGGCCGCTACGACGTGGACCAGCTGGCCGCCGCCATCCGCCACGGCGTCGGCCCCGACGGCCGCCCGCTGCGGGTGATGCCCTCGGGTGACTTCGCCAACCTCACCGACGCCGACACCGCCGCGCTGGTCGCGCACCTGAAGGCGCTGCCCGATTCCGACAACCACCCGGGCGATACCGAGATCCGCCCGCTGGGCCGCGTGCTCTACCTGCTGGGCAAGCTGCACCTGGTGCCGGCCGCCACGCTCGACCATTCGCCGCGCCAGCGCACCGCGCCGCCGCAGGGCCCCACCGCGGAATACGGCGCCTACCTGGCCCAGGTGTGCACGGGCTGCCACGGCGCCGACTGGGCCGGCCAGCGCGTGCCCGGCACGCCGCCGGAACTGCCGCCGGCCTCGAACCTGACGCCGCACGCCAACGGCCTGGCCGGCTGGAGCCAGGCCGATTTCGCCCGCGTGTTCCGCGAGGGCAAGCGCCCGGACGGCAGCGACGTGCACCCGTTCATGCCCTGGCGCACCTACGGCGTGATGACCGACGACGAAGTGACCGCGCTCTGGCTGCACCTTTCCGGCCTGCCGGCGAAGCCCGGCCAGCCGAAGGCCGCGAAAGCCTAGCCCTGGCGGTAGATGTCCGGCCGGTAGCGTTCCATCACGCTTTCCGGCCGCGACAGCGGGGTGAACCCGTAATCCGCGTACAGGCCATGCGCGTCGCGCGTGGCCAGCAGCATGCGGCGCAGGCCGGTCAGTTCCGGGTGCGCCGCCACCGCGTCCATCAGCGCCTTCGAAATGCCGCGGCCGCGGAACTCCGGCAGCACGAACACGTCGGCCAGGTAGCCGAAGGTGGCGCGGTCGCCGATGACGCGCGCGAAGCCCACCTGCCGGCCGCCCAGCAGCGCGCTGAAGCACAGCGAATTCGCCACCGCCTTCTCCACCACCGCGCGCGGGATGCCGACGCACCAATAGGCGTGTTCGCGAAGGAAGCCGTAGACCACGTCGAGGTCGACGTCGGCGGGGTCGGTGCTGATGCGAAGCTCATCCATACAGGTAGTCCGGCAGGGCGGTGGCCAGCGAAGGGAAGGCCGCCACGGCCGCCAGCACCAGCAACTGCAACACGATGAAGGGCAGCACGCCGCGGTAGATGTCGGCGGTGCGAAGTTCCGGCGGCGCCACGCCGCGCAGGTAAAACAGCGCGAACCCGAACGGCGGCGTCAGGAACGAGGTCTGCAGGTTGATGGCCATCATCACGCCCAGCCAGACGGGGTCCACGCCCATCGCCAGCAGCACCGGGCCGACGATCGGCACGATCACGAACACGATTTCGATGAAATCGAGCACGAAGCCGAGCAGGAACATCAACAGCATCACCGCCACGATGGCGCCCCACTTGCCGCCGGGCAGCGAGGCCAGCGCCTCGTGCACCAGGTCGTCGCCGCCGTAGCCGCGGAACACCAGCGAGAACAGCGCGGCGCCGACCAGGATGGCGAACACCATCGCCGTCACCTTCACCGTTTCGGTGCCGACCTCGAACAGCCGGCGCAGGCCGAGCCGCCCGTACAGCGCCGCGAACGCCGTGGCGCCCACCGCGCCCACCGCCGCCGCTTCGGTGGCCGTGGCGTAGCCGGCGAGGATGGAGCCCAGCACCAGGCCGATGAGCGAGAGTGCCGGCAGGATGGCCTTGGCCAGCTGCGCCAGCGAACGCGGCTGCGCTTCCCGCAGCGCGGGCGCGCGCTCCGGCTGGCGCCAGGCCACCCACAGCACGTACAGCAGGTACATCGCCACCAGCGCCAGGCCGGGTACCAGCGCACCGGCGAACAGGTCGCCGACCGACACCGTTTCCGGCGCGTAGATGCCCTGCTTCAGCTGCGCCTGCTGGTAGGCGTTGCCGAGCTGGTCGCCCAGCAGCACCAGCACGATCGAGGGCGGGATGATCTGGCCCAGCGTGCCCGAGGCGCAGATGGCGCCGCTGGCCAGGCGCGGGCAGTAGCCATGGCGCAGCATGGTGGGCAGCGAGATCAGGCCCATGGCCACCACCGTGGCACCGACGATGCCGGTGGACGCCGCCAGCACCGCGCCCACCAGCAGCACGGCCACCACCAGGCCGCCGCGCACGCGGCCGAACAGCGCGGCCACGGCCTCGAGCAGCGACTCGGCGATGCGCGAGCGTTCCAGCATCACGCCCATGAACACGAACAGCGGCACCGCCACCAGGGTTTCGTTGCTCATCACGCCGAACACGCGGTTCGGGAAGGCTTCGAGGAAGCTGGCGTCGAAGTTGCCGAGCACGATGCCGGCACCGGCGGCCAGCAGCGCCACGCCGCCGAGCACGAAGGCCACCGGGAAGCCGCTGGCCAGCCCGGCCAGCAGGCCGAGCAGCAGCAGGACGAGCATCAGGACGTGCTGGTCGTGCAGGCTCATGCGCCCCCGCGGGCGAGGGCGCGGCTAAGCGCGCGCAGGGTTTCGGCCAGGCCCTGCAGGAACAGCAGGCCCGCCGACAGCGGGATCAGCGCCTTGAGCAGGTACCAGGCCGGCAGGCCGCCCGGGTCGCGCGAGCCTTCGCGCGCGGCCCAGCTGGCAGCAACGTAGTCCCAGCTCATCGCCACGATGAAGGCGCAGAAGGGCAGCAGCAGCGCCACGCCGGCGCCGAACTCCACCCAGTCGCGGGTGCGCGCGCCCCAGCGCTGCGAGAACACGTCCACCCGCACGTGCGCGCCGTGGCGCAGGGCGTAGGCCAGGCCCAGCAGGAACACCGAGGCGTGCAGCCACAGCACCGCTTCCTGCGCCGCCACCGAACCCGCGCCGGCGGCATGCCGCGCCAGCACCAGCCCGAAGGCCAGCGCCACCAGCGCGACCGCCAGCGCGGCGGCCACGCGGCCACCGGCTTCACTCACGGCGTCGGCCCAGCGCAGGGCCGGGGCGAGGCGGCTCAATCCCACTCGTACAGGGTCCAGTACACCGGCGACACGTGGTCGGCCACGTCGTCGCGGTTGAGGCGGCCGTTGCCGTCGGTGTCCATCAGGTAATACGGGCGGCCGCGCGCAGGCGTGACCTTGACCATGTAGAGCCGGCCGTCCTGGCGGTACTCCTCGACGCGGTCGCCGTTCTGCTCGGTGCGGATGCTCACCGCCGGCAGTTCGTCGCCGGTGGGCGCGGCCTGCACCTTCTCGGGGATGGGCGCTTCCTCGCGGGCGGGGGCTTCCGCGGCGGGCGCGGCGTCCTGCGCGGCCAGGGCGAACAGCAGGGGAATCAGGGCGTTCATGGCGGGCTCCTGCACGCGGGACGGCCAGCATGGCAAAAGCGCCCCGGGCCCTCAAGCGGCGCGCCCGGGGCGCGTAGAATCCGGGTTCGACCGCACCGGACCGCCGCCATGTCCCGCCTCGTCCTCATCGACGGCTCCTCCTACCTCTACCGCGCCTTCCACGCCCTGCCGCCGCTGACCGGCCCGGACGGTTCGCCCACCGGCGCCCTGTTCGGCATCGTCAACATGCTGCGCGCCACGCTGAAGGAAAACCCCGACTACACCGCCTTCGTGGTGGACGCCTCGGGCCCGACCTTCCGCGACGAGATGTACCCGGACTACAAGGCGAACCGCCCGCCCATGCCGGACGAGCTGCGCGCCCAGGTGGAGCCGATGATGCGGATCGTCGAGGCGCTGGGTTTCCCCATCCTGCGCGTGCCCGGCGTGGAGGCCGACGACGTGATCGGCACGCTGGCGCTGCAGGCGCACGCGGCCGGCATCCCGGTCACCATTTCCACCGGCGACAAGGACTTCGCCCAGCTGGTGCGGCCGGGCATCACGCTCACCAACACCATGACCGGCAGCGTCACCGACGAGGCCGGCGTGTTCGAGAAATTCGGCGTGCGTCCCGACCAGGTGGTGGACCTGCTGGCGCTGATGGGCGACACCGTGGACAACGTGCCCGGCGTGGACAAGTGCGGCCCCAAGACGGCCGCCAAGTGGCTGGCGCAGTACGACTCGCTCGAGGGCGTGATCGCCCATGCCGCCGACATCGGCGGCAAGATCGGCGAGAACCTGCGCGCCGTGCTCGGCCGCCTGCCGCTGAACCAGGCGCTGGTGACCATCCGGACCGACGTGCCGCTCGACCTGGCGCCGCAGCAGCTCAAGCTGCGCCCGCGCCACGTGGATGCGCTGCGCGAGCTGTACGCGCGCTACGGCTTCAACGCCGCGCTGCGCGAACTCGAGGGTGGCGCGCCGTCGTCCGCCGCTCGCCCCGCCGGCCGCGCCGCGCCAGCGGCGGCCGAGGAGGCTGCGCCCGATCCGTCGCTGTCCGCGCCGGGTGAATACGAATGCGTCACCACCCGCGAGGCGCTGGCGGCCTGGGTCGAACGCCTGCTCCGGGCGGAGCTCGTGGCCTTCGACACCGAAACCGATTCGCTAGATCCGCTGCGCGCCAACCTGGTGGGCCTGAGCTTCGCCGTGGAGCCCGGCAAGGCCTGCTACATCCCGGTGGGCCACGACTACCCGGGCGCGCCGGCGCAGCTGCCGCGCGACGAGGTGCTCGACGCGCTGCGCCCGGTGCTGTGCGACGCCGCCCGGCCCAAGCTGGGCCAGCACGGCAAGTACGACATCCACGTGCTGCGCCGCCACGGCGTGGACGTGCTCGGTTACGCCGAGGACACGATGCTCGAGAGCTTCGTCTTCAACGCCGGCGGCCTGCGCCACGACATGGACACGCTGGCGCGCAAGTACCTGGGCTACGACACCATCAAGTACGAAGACGTGGCCGGCAAGGGCGCCAAGCAGATCCCGTTCTCGTCGGTGGCGCTCGACGACGCCACCCGGTACGCCGCCGAGGACGCCGACGTCACCCTGCGCCTGCACCGCGTGCTGTCGGCCAGGCTGGCCGCCGAGCCTTCGCTGCAGCAGGTGTACCGCGACATCGAGATGCCGCTGGTGCCGGTGCTGGCGCGCATGGAGGCCGCCGGCGTGCTGGTGGACGTGGCCGAGCTCAGGCGGCAGGGCGCCGACCTCGGCCGGCGCATGCTGGCCGCGCAGCAGCGCGCGCACGAAATTGCAGGCCGCGCCTTCAACCTCGATTCGCCCAAGCAGCTCGGCGCCCTGCTGTTCGACGAACTCAAGCTGCCGGCGCTGGTGAAGACGCCCACCGGCGCGCCGTCCACCAACGAGGAGGCCCTGGAGGCCATCGCCGACCAGCACGAGCTGCCGCGCCTGATCCTCGAATACCGCGGCCTGGCCAAGCTGCGCAACACCTACACCGACAAGCTGCCGGAGATGGTGAACCCCGGCACCGGCCGCGTGCACACCAGCTACCACCAGGCCGGCGCCGCCACGGGCCGCCTGAGCTCGAACGACCCGAACCTGCAGAACATCCCCATCCGCACCGAGGACGGCCGCCGCATCCGCACCGCCTTCATCGCGCCGCCGGGCAGGAAGATCGTGGCCTGCGACTACTCGCAGATCGAGCTGCGCATCATGGCCCACCTGTCGGAAGACGCCGGCCTGCTGCGCGCCTTCGAAAGCGGCCAGGACGTGCACAAGGCCACCGCCGCCGAGGTGTTCGGCGTGCCGCTGGCCGAGGTGAGCGGCGACCAGCGCCGCGCCGCCAAGGCCATCAACTTCGGCCTGATGTACGGCATGAGCGCCTGGGGCCTGGCGCGCCAGCTGGGCATCGGCCGCGGCGAGGCGCAGGACTACATCGCGCTGTACTTCGCCCGCTACCCGGGCGTGCGTGACTTCATGGAGCGGGTGCGCCAGCAGGCGCGCGAGCAGGGCTACGTGGAAACGGTGTTCGGCCGCCGCCTGCAGCTCAATGAAATCAATTCGCGCAACCAGGCCCAGCGTGCCGGCGCCGAGCGCGCCGCCATCAACGCGCCGATGCAGGGCACCGCCGCCGACATCATCAAGCGGGCCATGGTGTCGGTGGACGAATGGGTGCAGGCGCACCGCGACCGGGCGGCGATGCTGCTGCAGGTGCACGACGAACTGGTGTTCGAGGCCGAGGCCGGTTTCGTGGACACCCTGGTCGCGGAAGTGCGCACGCGGATGGAATCGGCGGCGAAGCTCAGGGTGGCGCTGGTGGTGGACGTGGGCGTGGGCGAAAACTGGGACCAGGCGCATTGATTCCGTGACGGAATTCGCCTTTTGAATCAGCCAGTTGCGGCGGAATGAACGCGTCCTGAATCGAACGGTTTTTTAACTGTCCTGTTCACGAACTTCTCATGCGTGGGGGGGTCTACTAGGCGCGTCGGATGCAAGGTCCGGCGCAGGATCACTCCCTCCCCTGAGTGGATCCAACCGGAGCAGGGTTCTCCCCAACCTGAGCTCCATCCCCTACCCCGCGGGCTTCCCCTGGCCCGCGGGGTTTTTATTTGCCGCGCCGGCTCCCTGTAGGAGCGGCTTCAGCCGCGAAGCTCTTCGCCGAGCCAATCCCGCGCCCGCAGATACTCACCGAGCCTGGCCTCCGCACTGCCCGCTTCCGGCACGTACGCGTATTCGAACCGCACCCGCGGCGGCAGGCTCATCAGGATCGACTCGGTGCGCCCGCCGCTCTGCAGCCCGAACAGCGTGCCGCGGTCCCAGACCAGGTTGAACTCCACGTAGCGGCCGCGGCGGTAGAGCTGGAACTCGCGCTCGCGTTCACCGTAGGGCGTGTCCTTGCGGCGCGCCACGATGGGCAGGTAGGCGTCGAGGAAGCCGTTGCCCACCGCGCGCGTGTAGTCGAAGCAGCGCTCGAAGCCGTCGGCGTGCAGGTCGTCGTAGAACAGGCCACCGACGCCGCGCGCCTCGTTGCGGTGCCTGAGGAAGAAGTACTTGTCGCACCAGGCCTTGTGCTCGGCGTAGCGGGTTTCGCCGAAGGGCGCGCACAGGTCGCGTGCCACCTCGTGCCAGTGCCGCACGTCCTCGTCGAAGGGATAGAAGGGCGTGAGGTCGAAGCCGCCGCCGAACCACCAGATCGGGTCGCGCCCCTCCGGGCGCGCTTCGAAGAAGCGCACGTTGGCGTGCGAGGTGGGCACGTACGGGTTGCGCGGGTGGATCACCAGCGACACGCCCACCGCGCGCCAGGGCGCACCGGCCAGCTCCGGGCGGTGCGCCGTGGCCGAAGGCGGCAGGGTGGCGCCGGAAACATCGGAGAAGCCCACGCCGGCCTGCTCGAACACCGCGCCTTCCTTCATCACCCGCGAACGGCCGCCGCCACCTTCGGGGCGGGTCCATTCGTCCTGCTGGAAGCGGGCGCCGCCGTCGGCGCCTTCCAGGCCCGCGCAGATGCGGTCCTGCAGGTCGCGGAGGAAGGCGTGCACGGCGTTGAAATCGGACATGGCGGGCGCTGGCGGAAAGGGAGGGCCATGATAGCCGCCCGGGCCGGCGGCTATAATCCGCGCCAGCAATGGACTCCCCCACGCCTCCCCGCCTGCGTGTCCTGGCCGATGAACGCCCGGACGCGCTGATCGCCTTCCGCTACGCCCCCGCGGCGCCGTCGCCGCTGGCGGTGGACTGTGCGCGGCTGGCGGGCCCGGCGGCCGAGGCCTGGCTGGCCGAGGGCGACCACTACGCGCTGCAGGCGATCGAAGTGGCGGAAACGGGCGGTGACATCCAGGCCGCCGCCGCCGAGGCCTACCGTCGGCTGCTGGCCGCCGTGCGGCCGTCGTCGCATCCCTACCTGCTGCGCATCTGGAACTACTTCGCCGCGATCAACGCCGGCGAGGGCGACGACGAGCGCTACCGCCGCTTCTGCGTCGGCCGCGCCGCGGCGGTGGACGGCATGTTCAACGACCCGCCGCCGGCGGCCACCGCCATCGGCGCCGACGGCCTGCCGGGCCGCCTGCAGGTGGTGGCGCTGTGCGCGAAGGCGCCGGCGCTGGCGCTGGAAAACCCGCGGCAGACGCCGGCCTGGCGCTACCCGCGCGAACACGGGCCGGTGTCGCCGGGCTTCTCGCGTGGCGCCGTGCTCGACGCCGGCACCGCCACGCCGCGCCTGCTGGCTTCGGGCACGGCCAGCATCATCGGCCACGTCTCGCAGCACGTCGGCGATTTCGCCGGGCAGCTGCACGAAAGCCTGCGCAACCTCGAAGCCCTGCTCGAACAGGGCGAACAGCGCACCGGCCGGCGCTTCCCGCTGGCCGGCTGCGAATCGCTGCGCGTCTACCTGCGCCACCCGCGCGACCTGGCCACCGCGCAGGCCATCCTCGCGGGCAGCGGCATCGACGCCGGCCGCATCACCTACCTGCGCGGCGACGTCTGCCGCCGTGAACTCGACGTCGAGCTCGAGGGTGTCTTTCCGGCGGTGTGACTGCGTGGGTTTGAACGCGGATCAGAGCGGATGGAAGCGGATAAGGGCGAATAGGGCGGTCGAATGAAAAGGCCCGCGATCCTTGCTTGGATCGCGGGCCTTCTTGTTCAAGTGGATCCGCTTTTATCCGCTTCCATCCGCTCTTATCCGCGTTGAAAGCGTGAACCCTACTTCAGGCTGGTCTCGAACAGTTCGAGGATGCGGCGGTACTGGTCGTACCAGCTCTCGGGGTGCTGGTAGGCGTGGCGCTCGAGCGGGTAGCTGGCCATCGTCCACTTGTCCTTCTTCAGCTCGATCAGGCGCTGCGCCAGCCGCACCGAGTCCTGGTAGAAGACGTTGTCGTCGATCATGCCGTGGCTGATCAGCAGGTGGCCGCGCAGGTTCTCCACGTACTCGATCGGCGAGCTGCGCTTGTAGGCCTCCGGGTCGAGCTC
The DNA here is from genome assembly GCF_041913985.1 of Arenimonas sp. GTDB lineage: Bacteria > Pseudomonadota > Gammaproteobacteria > Xanthomonadales > Xanthomonadaceae > Arenimonas. Next base: position 48,625 of record NZ_JAYSEG010000011.1, on the reverse strand, counting down.
GGGCGTGTTGAGGATGTTCGAGGTGTACTCGTGGTTGTAGCTGGTCCAGTCGCTGACCGGGCGCAGCGCGGCGCCGGCCTTGAACACCTCGGGCGCGCGGAACAGCGCCATGAAGCTCATGAAGCCGCCGTAGCTGCCGCCGTAGATGCCCACGTTGGCGGCGTCGCCCTGGTGCCGGGCCACCATGTACTTCACGCCGTCGAGGTAGTCCTCGAGCTCCGGGTGGCCCATGCGCTGGTAGATCGCCGTGCGCCAGTCGCGGCCGTAGCCCTCCGAGGCGCGGAAGTCCATGTCGAGCACGATGAAGCCGCGCTCCACCAGCAGCTGGTGGAACATCTGCTCGCGGAAATACACCGGGAAGCGCGCGTGCACGTTCTGCAGGTAACCCGCGCCGTGCACGAACATCACCACCGGGTACTTGCGGCCCGGCTCCAGCGTTTCCGGGCGGTAGAGCTTGGCCCACACGCTGCCGGCGCCGTGCGTGGACGGCACCTGCACCATCTTCGGCGCCAGCCATTCACGCGCCTTGTAGTCGGCGCTGCGGGTGTCGGTGAGCTTGACCGCCTCGCCGCCGGCCACCGGTTGCACGGCCAGCTGCGGCGGCGTGTGGTGAGCCGACCAGCGCAGCAGCAGCTGGCTGCCGTCGGCCGAAAGCGTGAAATCCTCGACGCCGTCGAGCGCGGTCACTTCCCGCACTTCGCCGCCGGTGCTGGGCACCGCGCACACCTCGTAGTCGCCCGGCCACTCGCGGTTGCACAGGAAGTAGGCGGTGGCGCCGTCCGGCGACCACTGCGGCGACGAGGCCTCCCAGCGGCCCGAGGTGAGGCGGCTGGCGCGCTGGCCCGGCACCACGGTGTACAGGTGCGAGTAGCCCGATTCCTCCGACAGCAGCCACAGCGTGCGGCCACCCGGCAGCCAGCCGAAGTCGTTGAAGTTCCAGTTGATCCAGGCCGGGTCGGTGAGCCGGTGCGCGGGCACCAGCTTGCCGCCGGCGAAGTCGACGGTGGCGATCCAGCGGTCCTTGTTGTCCACCGCGCGCGCCATCACCGCCACGTTGCCGCCGTCGTCGCTCCACCGGATCGCGTCGATGCGCACCGCGCGCTCGCCCTTGAAGGCCTCGAGGCCGGCGGCCTTGCGCAGGTCGGCCAGCGGGTCGCTGGTGATGCCCGGCAGCGCGGCCAGCGGCAGCGCGCGCACCTGGCCGGTGGCCAGCTCCACCAGCGCCAGCTGCTGGCCCTGCGGCGGGTTGCGGCCGACGCGCACGCGCACGTCCTCGGCCTCCTCGTAGCCCGATTCGGTCACGTACTTGGGCATCTTGCCGCCGCGGCCCTTGTCGGCGCCCTTGGCCTCGGTGACCACCAGCAGCCAGCGGCCGTCGGGCGACAGCGCGCTGTCGGCGATCTCGACCTTGTCGCCCAGGTACACCGGCGCCGCGGCGCGGCTCGGGTCGGCCTGGCGCAGGGCCTCGGCGTTTTCACGCTGGGCCTCGCGGAAGGCCTTCTCGCGCGCCAGCTGCACGCTCAGGCGCAGCTGGTGCTCGCGCAGCGCGTCGGCTTCCGGCGCGGCGGCCGGGTTCTTTTCCGCGCGAGGCAGCGCCACCGGCTGCACCAGGCGGGTGTCGGGCGACCAGCGGAACCAGTCGTTGCCCACGCGCCAGAGCACGCCGCGGCCGTCGGCGGCGAAACGCACGCCGTCCTCGGCTTCGCTGCTGCGCGTGAGCTGCAGCAGCGGGCCGCCCAGCACGCGCAGGAAGACGTCGCCGTTGCGCACGAACACCGCCTGCCGGCGCGCCGCGTCGAAGCGCGGGTTGGCGGCGTCGAGTTCGGCCAGCGCCGCGCCTTCCAGCTTCACCGGCTCGCCGCCGGCCACGGGCACGGTCCAGGTGTCGCGCACCGGCGAGCCTTCGCGCTTGAGCGTGTAGTAGGCGCGCTGGCCGTCGAGCGACCACCAGGCCGATTCCACCGGCGGGCCGATCCAGTCCGGGTTGGCCATGGCCTGGTCCAGCGTGAGCGCGGGCTGGGCGGCGGCCGGCAGCGCGGCGGCGAGCAGCAGGGCGATGGGGGTGAGGCGACGGTGCATGGTGGCTCCCGGGATCAGGCAGGCCGGCAAGCCTAACAAAGCCGGCGGGGCGGCCGCGTGTGCGGCTTTTCCCACCTGCCGTTTGCGGCGACAATCCCCGGCAACCCGCGCGGCGCCCCCATGCAAACCTACGTCTACAAATCCCTGCGCAAGCCCGACACCTACCTGTTCCTGCGCAAGCGGGACGATTTCACGCCGGTGCCGCCGCCGGTGCTGGCGCCGCTGGGGCAGCTGGTGTTCGTGCTCGAGTTCGCCCTGGTCGAAGGCCGCCGCCTGGCGCAGAGCGACCCGGCGGTGGTGCGCGCCAACCTGGAGGCGCACGGCTTCCACCTGCAGTTCCCGCCCACCGTGCTGGACCCGATGGTCGATGGCTGAAGCCGCCCGCCCGTGGTCGGCCTGGGCCTGGCTGGCGCTGGGCCTGGTGCTCGCCGCCGCGCTGCTGCTGGCGCACCCCGCCGCCGTCGTCGGTGCCTGGCTGGCGCAGCCGGCGCTGGCACTGGGCCTGTCGCGCCTGCGCGGGCTGCGCCCGGCCCTGCCCGCGCCCTTGCTGCAGCGCGACTTCATCGCCCTGGCCGTGCTCTGGGGCCTGGGCGGCGTGCTGCTTGTGCTCGCCGCTGGCTGGCCGCTGGCGGCCCTGCTGGAAACCGGCAGCCTGGCCGCGGCCCTGGGCCTGGGCACGCTGTCGGGCATCGCCCTGCTGGTGCTGTGGCGCGCCTGGCCAGCCTTTGGCCAGGCCGGGCGCACCGGCGGCAGCCTGGCGGCACTGGCCGCGCAGGTGGGCAACGGCGGCAGCGCCGACGCCGGGCGCGGCTTCGTGGTGGCGGTCGCGGTGTTCGTGGTGCAGGCCGGCGCGCTCGCGCTGGCCTGGCCGGGCCTGGTGGCGCCGGCGCTGCGGCCGGCGCTGGTGGCCGTGTTCGCGCTGGGCTCGGTGCTGGCGCATGCCGTGGTGCAGCGTTTCGGCACCGAACCGCCGGCACCCGACCGCGTGCCGGCGAACCTGCCGATCATCGGCGATGACGACGACACCGACGCGCCGGCGCCCGTCGAGGCCAGCGACCCGGATGCGCGCCTCTACGCCGCCACCCGCGCCGGCCGCATCGAAGCCGCGCTCGCCGCGCTCGAGGATGGCGCCGACCCGGAAGCCCTGCCGGACGCCAACGACCGCGACCAGCGCAGCCTGCCCATGCTCGCCGCCCTGCTCGGCGACCTGCGCCTGCTGCGCCAGCTGATCGCCCGCGGCGTCGACCTCAACGCCGAGCACGCCGGCCTCACGCCGCTGCTCGCCGCCACCCGCGACAGCTGGCACGGCCGCCCCGAGGCGGTGATGACCCTGCTGGCCAACGGCGCCGACGCGCGCCACGCCGACGCCGAGGGCAACACCGCCCTGCACCACGCCGCGCGCAGCACCGACCCTGGCGTGGCCGCGCTGCTGCTCGACGCCGGCGCGGTGCTCGAGGCGCTCAACGCCGAAGGCTTCAGCCCGCTGGGCGTGGCCTGCGCCTGCGGCAACTGGCGGCTGGCGCGTTTCCTGATCGAACGCGGCGCCAAGCCCGAGCCCAAGGGCGGCCAGCCGGCCCTGCTGGCCGCCGCCGCCGGCGACGACGACCCGGCCGGCGTGCAGCTGCTGCTGCGCCACAAGGCGCGCGTGGACGCCCGCGGCCAGCGCCAGCGCAGCGCCCTGCACGTGGCCTGCGCCGCCGGCCACGTGGACATCGTCGGCTGCCTGCTCGACGCCGGTGCCGACCGCAACGCCCGCGACGAAGACGGCCTGACGCCGCTGCTCGAGGCCGCGCGCAACGGCCAGGGCGCCGTGCTCGCCCGCCTGGCGCAGGCGCGCCCGGACGTGGCCGCGGTGGACGCGCGCGGCCGCAACGCGCTCGTGCTGGCGGCGGAATCGGAAGCCGGCCCGGAGCTGGTGCGCCACCTGATCGCGATGGGCGTGGACCCGGAACAGCGCGACCAGGACGGCCGCCGCGCCATCGAACACGCGCTCGGCGCCGGCCGCTGGCCGCAGGTGGCCGTGCTCGACCCGACCTATCCGCTGCCCGCCAGCGTCGCCGAAGGCCTGGCCGGCGGCCACTTCGAGAAGAGCCCGCGCGAACTGCTGCGCGAAGCCCTGGTGGCCGACCGCATGGAATCGGCCGAGGCCATGCTGCGCCTGGGCGCCGGCCCGGATGCCGCCGGCATGGCCGCGCTGCTGCTCGAGTTCGCCGGCGAACCCGACCTGCCGCGCTTCGACTGGCTGCTGCGCCATGGCGCCAGCGCCGACACCTGGCTCGATGCCGACGGCACCGTGCTGGGCCACCTGCTCGACCGCGGCGGCCACGCCAGCGCGGCGCTGCAGCGCCTGCTCGAGCGCGCCCAGCCGGTGGGCGGCCGCGGTGGCCTGGCGCGCTGGCTGCAGGCCTGCCTGGACGGCGAACACGTCACCCGCGGCCACGAACAGCTGGCGCTGTGCCTGCTCGAGCGCGGCGCCGACGCCTTCGGCGGCGCGCCGAACGACCCGCCCTTGGGCCTGGCCATCCGCCTGGGCTGGCTGCGCCTGGCCGAAGCGCTGCTGGCGATGGGCGTGGACCCGAACGCCCGCGACGGCCGCGGCCACACGCCGCTGCACGCCGCCGCCGCGCTGGGCCGCGAAGGCGCGCTGCGCATCATGATCCGCCACGGCGCCTCGCCGGCGCTGTGCTCGCCCGACGGCCAGACGCCGCTGGGCCTGGCGCTCGCCGCCGACCGCCGCGAGCTGTCGCACTGGCTCGAATGGCGGCAGTGGCAGCTGCCGGGCCGCGCGCTGCAGCCCTCGGACCTGCCGGCCGCGGCCATGGCCGGCGACGACGAAGCCGTGCGCCGCCTGCTCGAACTCGGCCTGCCCGTGGACGCGGTGGACGCGCAGGGCTGCAGCGCCCTGCTGCGCGCCGCCGGCGGTGGCCACGAGGCCGTGGTGGCGCTGCTGCTGGCGCGCGGCGCCGACACCCGCATCGCCGCGCGCACCGGCGCCACGCCGCTGTCGGCGGCGATCAGCATGCGCCACGCCGGCGTGGTCGACCAGCTGCTGCGCGCCGGCGCCGAGCCCGACCTGCCGCTGCCTGGCCAGGTCACGCCGCTGATGCTGGCGGCCGCGCTGGGCCAGCCCGAACTCATCTCGCGCCTGCTCGCGCACGGCGCCAACCCCGAGGCGCGCGACGCCCAGGGCCTGGCGCCGCTGCACTGCGCGGCGCTGCACGCCTTCTCCTCGCGCGACCGCCAGCGCGTGCTGGCGCTGGTGGACGTGCTGCTGCTGGCCGACGTGGAGCCCGATTCGCCCAGCGCCGCCGGCCAGACGCCGCTGCTGTTGCTGCTGGGCGCGCGCGCCGAGCCCGGCACCGCCTGCGACGAAGACGTGCTGCTGGCCGCCCTCGACCGCCTGCTGGGCGAAGGCGTTTCGCTGGAAGCGCACGACGCGCGCGGCCTCACGCCGCTGCACCTGGCGGCCCTGCACGGGCTGCCGCGCGTGGTGCAGCGCCTGCTGCGCGAGGGCGCCGACCGCCAGGCGCGCGACACGCTGGGCCGCACCCCGCACGACCTGGCGGTGCTGCGCGGCTTCGTCGACGTGGCGGCGGAATTCGAACCGGCCCGGGGCACCGGCACGCCCTCGCTCGCGCGGTTCCTGCGCGAACCGGCCGCGGGCGACGAAGGCGGCCCCAAGCGCCCGCGCTGATCAGCGCGGCGGCTGGCCTTCGCCCGTGTCTTCGCCTTCGCCCGGCTCGGGCGTGGTGTCGGCCTCGAACAGGGTTTCCAGGTCGCGCAGCGCCTCGTGCGAGGAAGCCACCAGCGCGGCCTCGTCGTCGTACACCAGGTGCTGGCGGCGCAGCAGCGCCTCGTCGTGCTGGCGGAAGCGGTCGGTGTTGCGCGCGGCTTCGTCGGGCGGCACGCCCAGCGCCTCCATCACCTTGCGGCCCATGGCCAGGCTGGAGTGGAAGGTTTCGCGGGTCACGTCCACGTCCATGTCCATCAGCTTGAAGGCGTGCTGGCGGTTGCGGGCGCGGGCGTACACCTTCAGGTGCGGGTACATGCGCTTGACCAGGCGCGCGGTGCGCACGTTGGCGTCGGGGTCGTCGGTGGTGAGCACGAACACCTCGGCGCGCTCGGCGTGCGCGGCGCGCAGCAGCTCCGGCCGGGCCGGGTCGCCGAAGTAGATCTTGTTGCCGAAGCGGCGCGAGAAATCCACCTGCTCGGCGCTGTTCTCCAGCGCGGTGAACGGGATCTTCTGCGCGCGCAGCATGCGGCCGACGATCTGCCCGACGCGGCCGAAGCCGGCGATGATGACCCGCGGGTGCTCGTGGTCGATGGGGTCGGGGGCGCGCGCGGCCGCCACTTCCGGGTGCTCGCGCAGCCAGCGCGCCACCGCCATCATCGCCAGCGGCGTGGCGGCCATGGACAGGCCGATCACCACGAACAGCTTGTCGCGCATGGCGGCGTCGAACAGACCGGCCTTGAGCGCCTCGGCGAACACCACGAAGCCGAACTCGCCGCCCATCGCCAGCACCGCGCCCAGCATCAGCGCGCTGCGCAGCGGCAGCCCGCCGGCGAAGCGGCCCACGGCCACCAGGATGAGGGTCTTGGCCAGCAGCAGCGCCAGCACGCCGCCGGCGATCAGCGCCGGTTCGTCGGCGATGACGTTGAGGTCGATGCTCATGCCGATGGCGATGAAGAACAGCCCCAGGAACAGGCCCTTGAACGGTTCGATGTGCGACTCGAGCTCGTGCCGGAACTCCGACTCGGCCAGCAGCACGCCGGCCAGGAAGGCACCCAGGCCCATCGACAGGCCGGCCTTCTGCATCAGCCAGGCGTTGCCCACCACCACCAGCAGCGCGCTGGCGGTGAACACTTCCACCGACTTCGCCCGCGCCACCACCCGCAGCAGGTGCCGCAGCAGGAATCGCCCGCCGACCACCACGGCCAGGATGGCCGCCACCGCCGTCACCACCGAGTCGAGCGGCGGCACGGAGCGCTCCAGCGCCTTGGCGGCGCCCAGCAGCGGGATGGCCGCCAGCAGCGGGATGGCCACCAGGTCCTGGAACAGCAGGATGGCGAAGGCCACGCGCCCGTGGTCGCTGGCGAGCTCCTTGCGTTCGGCCAGCAGCTGCAGGCCCACCGCGGTGGACGAGAGCGCCAGGCCCATGCCGATCACGAACGGCGCCTTCCAGCTGTCGGCCACCAGGGTGCAGGCCAGGCCGATGGCCAGCGCCGACAGCAGCACCTGCAGGCCGCCGGTGCCGAACACCTGCCGGCGCATCACCCACAGCCGCGGCGGGCTGAGCTCGAGGCCGATGATGAAGAGCAGCATCACCACGCCGAATTCGGACGCGGCCAGCACGTCCTCGGGGTCGGGCACCAGCTTCAGGCCGTCGGGACCGATGGCGACGCCGGCGGCCAGGTAGCCCAGGATCGCGCCCAGGCCCAGCCGCCGGAACAGCGGCACCGCCACCACCGCGGCGACCAGGAAGACGAGGATGATGCCGAGGTAGCCGCCATTTCCGTGCATTGGCCGATTATGCGCCGCGCAAACGTGGCATTGAACGGGGGTGGCGCCGGTGTTCTACTCCCGCGGTGCCCGGGGGGGAGGGAAGACATGCGTCTGGTTGGATGGCTGTGCGCGTTGTTGCTCGTTCCGGGCCTGGCCCAGGCGGGCGAGCCCGCGCGCTTCACCGCGCAACTCGAGGGGGAACTGGTCATCGGCCCGCAGGGGCAGGTGCTGGAAGTGGCGTTCAAGGACGCCGGCTGGCTGGGCGACGACGTGCGCCGCGGCTACGAGGCCAAGGTGCGCGAGTGGAAGTTCGCGCCGGTGCTCGTGCAGGGCCAGCCCATCAGCGCCCGCGGCCGCATGCGCCTGGACCTGGTGGCCGAACGCGACGACCAGGCGCGCACCGCCCAGTTCGCCATCCAGCGCGCCGTGTTCCTGGACCCGGAAACCTACCGCGGGCCGGACAAGGCGCCCAGCCTGCGCGCACCGCTGTACCCGCGCGACGCGGCGCTGACCGGCGTGGGGGCGCTGGTGGTCGTGGCGGCGCGGGTGGACGCCCACGGCAAGCCCACGGACGCCGCCACCGAATACCTGCACCTCACCGGGCCCGACCCGGGCGCGCAGGGCCGGCGCTTCGCCGGCCAGTTCCAGCGCGCCACCCTGGCCACCATCAAGTACTGGACCATCAAGGGCGTGGAGCCCGGCGAGTTGGTGCGCATCCCGGTGCGCTACATCGCCCCCGGGCAGTCGCGCGAGGAGCGGCGCTGGACCCGCGTGCGGCCGGTGCCGGTGGAAGTGCCGGCCTGGGTGGTCGCGGCCGCGGCGGCGCACGCGCCGGTGGAACTGGCCGACTCCGGCGAACGCGGCTCGGCCCGGCTGCGCCTGCTCACGCCGCTGGGCGGCCCCGCCGACTGAACCACCCCGCGGGCGGGAAACGAAAACGCCGGCCAGTGGCCGGCGTTTCCATTTGAAGCGCGAGGCGGGCCTCAGCGCTTCATCGAGCTGAAGAACTCGTCGTTGGACTTGGTGTTCTTCATCTTGTCGAGCAGGAACTCCATGGCCGCCAGCTCGTCCATCGGGTGCAGCAGCTTCCGCAGGATCCAGATCTTCTGCAGCATGTCCGGCTCGATCAGCAGCTCCTCGCGGCGGGTGCCGGAGCGGTTGATGTTGATGGCCGGGTAGACGCGCTTCTCGGCGATGCGGCGGTCGAGGTGCACTTCGCTGTTGCCGGTGCCCTTGAACTCCTCGTAGATCACCTCGTCCATCTTCGAGCCGGTTTCCACCAGCGCGGTGGCGATGATGGTCAGGCTGCCGCCCTCCTCGACGTTGCGGGCCGCGCCGAAGAAGCGCTTCGGGCGGTGCAGCGCGTTGGCGTCCACGCCGCCGGTGAGCACCTTGCCGGAGCTGGGCACCACGGTGTTGTAGGCGCGGGCCAGGCGGGTGATCGAGTCGAGCATGATCACCACGTCCTTCTTGTGCTCGACCAGGCGCTTGGCGCGCTCGATCACCATCTCGGCCACCTGCACGTGGCGCGCGGCCGGCTCGTCGAAGGTGGAGCTGATGACCTCGCCGCGCACGGTGCGCTGCATCTCGGTCACTTCCTCCGGGCGCTCGTCGATGAGCAGCACGATCAGGTGCACGTCCGGGTGGTTGTGGATGATGGCCTGGGCGACGTTCTGCATCAGCATGGTCTTGCCGGCCTTGGGCGGCGAGACGATGAGGGCGCGCTGGCCCTTGCCGAGCGGCGACATCAGGTCCATCACGCGGCCGGTGATGTCCTCCGACGAGCCGTTGCCGCGCTCGAGGCGGAAGCGCTCGCGCGGGAACAGCGGCGTGAGGTTCTCGAACAGCACCTTGCCCTTCGACGCCTCCGGCGGCTCGCCGTTGATGGTGTCGACGATGTTGAGCGCGACGTAGCGCTCGCCGTCCTTCGGGCTGCGGATGCGGCCGGCGATGTGGTCGCCGGTGCGCAGGTTGAAGCGGCGGATCTGGCTGGGCGAGATGTACACGTCGTCCGGGCCGGCCAGGTAGCTGGCGTCGTCCGAGCGCAGGAAGCCATAGCCGTCGGGCAGGATTTCCAGCACGCCGTCGCCGGCCACGCCGGCGGGGTGGCGGGTGAGCACCTTGAGCAGGGCGAAGGTGACGTCCTGCTTGCGCATGCGGGCGACGCCCTCATGCAGGTTCAGCTTGTCGGCGATCTCGAGCAGCTTGTGCGCCGGCATGCGCTTGAGGTCGTTGAGGCTGTAGGTCGGGAAGTCCGGCGGCAGCTGGGGCAGCGGGCGGTCGTTGCGCTCGCCGCCGCCGTTGCCCCCGCCATTGCCCTCGTCCTCGCCTTCGCCGCGCGGACGGTCGCGGTCGCGGAAGCGGTCGCGCTTGTCGCGGAAGCGGTCGCGGCGGTTGCGCCGGCCTTCGCGGAAGCCGCCCTCGCGGTTGGCGTCGTCGCCACCCTCGCGCTGGCCGCCGCCTTCCTGGCCGCCGCCCTGGCCCTGCTCGCCGCCACCCTGGCGCTCGCCGCCGCCGTGGGCGGGGGCTTCGGCCGGGGCGCGCTCGGGCGCGGGGGCGGACACGGGCGCGGGCGCCGGGGCGCTGGCTACGGCATCGTTGTTGGGGTTGGCGGCACGCGGCTTGCGCGGACGCTTCTCGGCGCTGGCGCCGGAGTCGGTTTCGTTTTCGGACACAGGATTCACCTCGCGAACGCGAGCGTGGGGGAGGAAGGGGGTACTGCAGAAGATCGGCGCCAGGGGCGCCCGAATGCTTCACAAACTAACACCGGCGGGGGCGGCACGACAAGCCGCCGCCCCGCGAGGGCCCCGGGCTGGCCGGGGCCGGGGGCGCTCAGAGCGCCTTGTCGACGAACTGCGCGAGCTGGGCCTTGCCCACCGCGCCGACCTGGGTGGCGTGCACCTTGCCGTCCTTGAACAGCATCAGGGTTGGGATGCCGCGCACGGCGTACTGGCGCGGGACCATCGGGTTGTGGTCGATGTTGAGCTTCACCACCTTGACCTTGCCGGCGTAGGTGCCGGCCAGCTCGTCGACCATCGGGCCGATCATCTTGCAGGGGCCGCACCACTCGGCCCAGAAATCCACCAGCACCGGGGTATCGGACTTGAGCACCTGGGCTTCGAAGTCGGTATCACCCACATGGAGCACCTGGTCGCTCATGCGTCAAACTCCTGATTTGCTTGGGGTCGCGGCCGGTCCCGGCCGTCCTTGGGTTAAACTGGGGCGTTCAAGACGTTAATTCAACCGCCCCTGGCGGCCCCGGGTTGAGGGCAGTTTGCGACCCACCGGGCTGGCCGCGCAAGCGCAGAGACGCGCACCCAGAGAGTCCCATGTCCGATAAACCGCTGACCGATATCGCTTTTTCCAACTTCGAGCTGCATCCGGCGCTCCAGGCGGGCCTCGAGGCCGCCGGCTTCACCCGCTGCACCCCCATCCAGGCCCTGACCCTGCCGATCGCCCTCGCCGGGCGCGACGTGGCCGGCCAGGCCCAGACCGGCACCGGCAAGACCCTGGCCTTCCTGGTGGCGCTGATGAACCGGCTGCTGACCCGCCCGGCCCTGGCCGAGCGCAAGCCCGAGGACCCGCGCGCCCTCATCCTGGCGCCCACCCGCGAGCTGGCCATCCAGATCCACAAGGACGCCGTGAAGTTCGGCTCCGACCTGGGCCTGCGCTTCGCCCTGGTCTACGGCGGCGTCGACTACGACAAGCAGCGCGAGCTGCTGCAGCAGGGCGTGGACGTGATCATCGCCACCCCGGGCCGCCTGATCGACTACGTCAAGCAGCACAAGGTCGTCTCCCTGCACGCCTGCGAGATCTGCGTGCTCGACGAGGCCGACCGCATGTTCGACCTCGGCTTCATCAAGGACATCCGCTTCCTGCTTCGGCGCATGCCGATCCGCACCGAGCGCCAGACCCTGCTGTTCAGCGCCACCCTCAGCCAGCGCGTGCTGGAGCTGGCCTACGAGCACATGAACGACCCCGAGAAGCTCGTGGTCGAGACCGAGTTCATCACCGCGGCCAAGGTGCGCCAGAAGGTCTACTTCCCCTCCGACGAGGAGAAGATCCCGCTGCTGATCGGCCTGCTGACCCGCAGCGAGGGCCACCGCACCATGGTGTTCGTGAACACCAAGGTGTGGGTGGAGCGCGTGGCCAAGGCGCTCGAGCGCGCCGGCTTCCGCGTCGGCGTGCTGTCCGGCGACGTGCCGCAGAAGAAGCGCGAAACCCTGCTGGCGCGCTTCCAGAAGGGCCAGCTCGACATCCTGGTGGCCACCGACGTGGCCGCGCGCGGCCTGCACATCGACGGCGTGTCGCACGTCTACAACTACGACCTGCCGTTCGACGCCGAGGACTACGTGCACCGCATCGGCCGCACCGCGCGCCTGGGCGCCGAGGGCGACGCCATCAGCTTCGCCTGCGAGCGCTATGCGATGAGCCTGCCGGACATCGAGGCCTACATCGAGCAGAAGCTGCCGGTGGCCCAGATCGACAAGGAGCTGCTGGTGCCGGTGCCGCGCGCGCCGCGCGAAAAGGTCGAGGGCGAGGAGGAGGGTGAGAGCGTCACCGCCATCTTCCGCGAGGTCCGCGAGGCCAAGGCCGCCGAGGACGAGCGCCGCGGCGGTGGCCGTTCCGGCGGTCGCGGGGGGCGCGAGGGTGGTCGCTCCGGCGGCGGGCGCGGCGAACGCGGCCCGCGCAGCGGTTCGGGCTCCGGTCCGCGCCGCGAGCGCGCGCCGGAAGCCGCGGGCGAGGCCGTGGACGCAGCGGCCCCGGCCGCCGAGCGTCCGGCCCAGCGCCCGGCGCCGTCGTCGCCGATGCAGGCCGACCCGAACGCGCCGGCCCGCAAGCGCCGCCGTCGTCGCCGTGGCCGCCCGGTGGGCGAAGCCGGCGCCGAGGCCGCCGCGCCGCGCGCCGAGGGTGGCCGCAAGAAGGCCGAACCGGCGCCCGCGCCGGCCGAGAAGCCGTCGCTGCTCGGCCGCATCAAGGCCGGCCTGAAGTCCCTGGTCAAGCGCACGCCGCCCGGCAAGCACTGATCACGATGCGCCGGCGCCGCCGGCGCGTCTGCTAGATTGCGCGGGACTTCCCCCACCGTCGCCGGCATGGCCCTGCTCCGCTTCGACAACGTTTCCAAGACCTACCCGGGCAGCCCGCCGGCGCTGAGCGACGTGAGCTTCGCGGTGGAGGAGGGCGAGATGCTCTTCGTCACCGGCCACTCCGGCGCCGGCAAGTCCACCCTGCTGCGCCTGGTGCACCTGTCCGAGCGGCCCAGCCGCGGCACCGTGCTGGTGAACGAGCGCAACCTGGCCAAGGTGCGCGGTCGCAAGGTGCCGCTGCACCGGCGCCAGGTGGGCGTGGTGTTCCAGGACCACCGCCTGCTGACCGACCGCAGCGTGTTCGAGAACGTGGCGCTGCCGCTGCTGATCGCCGGCACGCCGCGCGCCGAGGTGGGCAAGCGCGTGCGCGCCGTGCTCGACAAGGTCGGCCTGGCCGAACGCGAACGTTCGCTGCCGCTGCAGCTGTCCACCGGCGAACAGCAGCGCGTGGGCATCGCCCGCGCCATCGTCGCCCAGCCGCAGCTGCTGGTGGCCGACGAACCCACCGGCAACCTCGACCCGCAGCTGGCCGCCGAGATCATGCAGCTCTTCGCCTCGCTGCCGGCGCTGGGCACCACCGTGGTCATCGCCAGCCACGACCTGGCCCTGGTCAAGCGCATGCGCCGCCGCGTGCTGGTGCTCGACCACGGCAAGCTGGTGGACGACATTTCGCCCGAGGACCTGGCGGCATGAGCAAGGTCGAGACCCGGCCCCGGTCCGCCGCCGCCGAACGCGTCAAGGCCGGCGGCCCCGGCAGCCGCCTGCGCGCCTGGCGCGAGCAGCACCTGTATTCGCTGGTTTCCAGCCTGGGCCGCCTGCTGCAGCGCCCGGTGGCCACCGGCCTCACCATCGGCGTGATGGCGGTGGCCATCGCCCTGCCGCTGGGGCTGGCGCTGGCGCTGGGCAACCTCGAGCGCTTCTCCGGCAGCGTGAGCGAATCGCGCGAGATCGGCGTCTTCCTCAAGGCCGAGGTGGCCGAAGGCCGTCCCGCGGCCCTGGCCGAAGAGCTGCGCGCCCGCCCCGACGTGGCCGGCGTCACCGTGCGCACACCCGAGGAAGGCCTGGAGGAATTCCGCGCCATGAGCGACCTCGCCGGCGCGCTCGACGTGCTCGAGGACAACCCGCTGCCCTACGTGCTGGTGGTGCAGCCGGCCGCCGGCGACGACGGCAATGCCCTGGCCGAGGCCCTGCGTGCCCTGCCCGAGGCCGACGTGGTGCAGCACGACGCCGCCTGGCGCCAGCGCCTGTCGGCCTGGCTGGCCTTCGGCGAGCGCGTGGTGCAGGTGGTGGCGGTGCTGCTGGGCCTGGGCGTGCTGCTGGTGGTGGGCAACACGGTGCGCCTGGACATCGGCGCGCGCAGCGAGGAGATCGCCGTGCTGCAGCACCTGGGCGCCACCGACGGCTTCGTTCGCCGGCCCTTCCTCTACCTGGGCGCCTGGTACGGGCTGGCCGCGGGCCTGCTGGCCCTGGCCCTGCTGCTGGTCGCGGGCCTGCTGCTGCAGGGCCGGCTGAGCGCCCTGGTGGCCAGCTACGGCAGTGAATTCGCGCTCTCCGGCCCCGGCTGGCGCGGCACCCTGGCCCTGCTGGCCGGCGCCGCCGCCATGGGGTGGCTGGGCGCATGGCTCGCAACCGGGCATCATCTGCGCAGGACCCGTCCTACGGACGTGTGACATGAACAGCCCAGCCTTCCGAAGCTTCGACACCCCCAACCCGCGAATCATGGTCGTGGACGGCTCCAAGGTCGTCCGCAAGATGATCGAGGGCGTGCTGCGCCAGCAGCTGCCCGACATGGAGTTCGTCGGCTGCGAAACCGGCGAGGAGGCCAAGGCCGCCCTGCAGGCCGGCGCCGTGAACCTGGTCACCATGGCCCTGCGCCTGCCCGACATGGACGGCCTGGACCTGGCGCGCTACCTGCGCGAGCACACCCCGCAGGCCTACATCCCCATCATCGTGGTCTCGGGCGACGTGCAGGAGCGCCTCGAGAGCCGCTCGATCAGCGACGACGTCACCGACTACTTCGACAAGGCGCTGGGCTTCAACGCCCTGGCCGCCTTCATCAAGGGCTACGTGGCGCCGGAATCGGAAGCGGGCGGCGAGGTGCTCTACGTCGAGGACAGCCGCGTCGTGGCCATGGCCACCCGCCGCATGCTCGAGAAGCACGGCCTCACGGTCACCCACGCCACCGGCGTGGAAGACGCCATCGCCCACCTCGAAACCGCACGCGCCCAAGGCAAGGTGCCCGGCCCCGACGTGGTGCTCACCGACGTGTATTTGAAGGGCGAACTCACCGGCAAGGACCTGCTCAAGTCCATCCGCGACGAGTTCGGCTACGCCAAGGGCCTGCTGCCCGTGCTGGTGATGACCGGCGACGCCAACCCGGCCAACCAGAGCGACCTGCTGCGCGCCGGCGCCAACGACCTGGTGCAGAAGCCCATCGAAGAGCGCCTGCTGGTCACCAAGCTGCTGTTCCAGCTGCGCGTCGGCCGGCTGCTGCGCGCCAAGCTCGGCAAGTAAGCGGTGTCGGAAAAGGGCCGCATCCGGCTCGAGCCGTCGTGGAAGGCGCGCGTCGGCGACTACCTGCAGCGCCCGGACATGCAGGAACTCTCGGCCTTCCTGCGTAGGGAAAAGGCGGCCGGCAAGCGCATCTTCCCGCCCGGCCCGCGCATCTTCTCGGCGCTCGACGCCACGCCCTTCGACCAGGTGAAGGTGGTGGTGCTGGGCCAGGACCCTTACCACGGCGCCGGCCAGGCCCATGGCCTGTGTTTCTCGGTGCTGCCGGGCGTGCCGGTGCCGCCCTCGCTGCTCAACATCTTCAAGGAGATCCAGGGCGACCTGGGCATCCCGCCCCCGGACCACGGCTGCCTGTTGCCCTGGGCCCGGCAGGGCGTGCTGCTGCTCAACGCGGTGCTGACGGTCGAGGAAGGCCGGGCCGGCTCGCACCAGGGCAAGGGCTGGGAGGGCTTCACCGACGCCATCGTCCAGGCCCTGGACCGGGAGAAGGAAGGCCTGGTCTTCCTGCTCTGGGGCAGCTACGCCCAGGCCAAGGGCAAGCTGGTGGACGCCCGCCGGCACTGCGTGCTGCGCGCCCCGCACCCCTCGCCGCTGTCGGCGCACCGGGGTTTCCTGGGCTGCGGCCACTTCGGCAAGGCCAACCGCTGGCTGCAGGGCGGCGGCAAGACGCCCATCCAGTGGGCCCTGCCGCCCCGGGCCGAGGTCGAGGCCATGCTGGCCGGCGGCTGAGGGCGCCCGCCAGCGGGCTCAGGGCGCGGCGTGTCCTTCCGCGGAATGGCCGTCGTCGTCGATCCAGTAGGCATGTGCGTCCAGCAGCAGCCGCGCCGTCGCGCCGCAGGCCGCGGCGCGCGCTTCCACTTCGGCCATCGCGGCCTCGCGTTCGCGCCGGCGGGCCGCCAGCAAAGGCGCCAGGGCGACGCCGCCGAGCTCGCGGCCCTTCACCAGGCGCGCGGTTTCCTGGCGCTGTGCGTCCAGGCTTTCCTTCGCCAGCGTCCAGGCCGCGGCCAGGGCCTCGGCGCGGGCCGCCAGGGCCTGCGCGTGGCGGCCCACCTCGATGCGCACCGCATCGGCGTCGGCCTCGGCCGCCATGGCCTGGCCGGCCGCCTCCGCCGCCACGGCGCGCCGTGCGCCGGTGCCCAGCGGCACGCTGAAGAACACGCCCAGCGCCGTTTCGTCCCCGCCCCGCTCCGACAGGGCGCGCACGCCGACCGTGGGGTTGGCGCGGCGGTCAAGGCGGGCACGCTCGGCGCGGCTTGCCTCGAGTTCCGCCCGGCCCCGGGCCAGCGTGATTTCATGGCTGACCGCGACGACCCGCTCGCCCCAATGGCCCCAACCGGGTTCGGGCATGGCCGGCGCGGCCACGGGTGCCGGCTGCGCCGGCAGCGGCAGGCCGGGGTAGCGCGCCTGCAGCGTGATCCGCGCCTCCTGCGCGCGGACTTCCGCCAGCCGCTCCTCGCGGCGGGCGGCGGCGGCGGCGGCGAGGGCGGCATCGTGCTCGACCAGCGCGGCGTCGCCGCCCTGCAGTCGCGCGGCGACGGCCTCGAGGTCGGCGTCGGCGTCGGCCACGGCCGCCGCCGCCACGCGGCGCAGCTCTTCGGCGGCCAGCCATTCCAGCCACGTCTCGAGCAGGCCGATCGCCGCCATGTGGCGGGCGTCCGCCAGCAGGTCGTCGCCGACCGATTCTTCGGTGTCGGCGATCCGGCGGTCGACGGTGGCCTTGCCGGGCAGGCGCAGTTCGCGCTGCAGGCTGGCTTCCCATTCGTTGAACCGGCCCTGGGCGCCGGCGTCGCGGTCCAGCCACTGGCCACCGGCGATCCATTCGTGGGTGCCGCGGCGGCGGCCGGAGGCACGCGCGAGCGCGGCCTCGCGTTCGCCCTGCGCGCGGCGCACGCCGGGGTCGGCATCGATCGCGGCGACCGCCAGGGGCGTATCAGGAAGCGTGCCTGCCAGCGCGGCCGGCAACTCGGCGGCGCGCGCCAGCGGCGCGCCCGCGATGGCCAGGGCCAGGAGCAGCGGGCTCAGGCGGGCTTTCATTCGACGATCCTCCCGAATTCGATGATCGGACTCATCCAGTAGGCGATTTCCGGCGACGGCAGGCGCGTGCGCAGGCCTTCGACCAAGCGGCGCGCGCTGTCTTTGGGCAACACCGCCAGCAGCAGCGCGCGCTCCGCGCGCCCGCTCACCTGTTCCTGCACCGAAGCGCGGGCGAAACCGTGGCCGTGGCCCTCGGCGTGCAGCGTGGTGAAGCCGGCGAGGTCGGGGTCCATTTCCAGCAGGTCGGCCAGCAACTGGCGCTCGGCCGGTCGGGGATAGGCCAGCGTCAGCTGGACCAGCGGGTTGTCGTTCATGGCGTGGTCCTCGAGCGGGCCTGGCCGAAGCGCAGGTAGAGCAGTGGCAGCAGCAGGAGCGTCAGCGGCGTCGCGGTGGCCAGGCCACCCACCACGACGATGGCGAGCGGGCGCTGGATCTCCGAGCCGGGGCCCGAGGCCAGCAGCAGGGGCACCAGGCCCAGCGCGGTGATCGAGGCGGTCATCAGCACGGGGCGCAGGCGCCTGCGCGCGCCCTCGACCACCACGCGGTCCATCGGCAGCCCGCGCGCCAGCAGGTCGTTGAAGTGGCCCACCATCACCGTGCCGTTGAGCACCGCGATGCCGAGCAGGGCGATGAAGCCCACCGACGCGGGCACCGAGACGTACTCGCCGACCAGCCACAGCGCCAGCACCCCGCCGACGAGCGCGAACGGAATGTTGGCCAGCACCAGCAGCGCCTGGCGCGCGCTGCCCAGGCTGGTGAACAGCACCACGAAGATCAGCGACAGCGCCACCGGTACCACCAGCGCCAGCCGGGCCGAAGCGCGCTGCTGGTTTTCGAACTGGCCGCCCCAGCCCAGCGAGTAGCCGGGTGGCAGCGGCACGCCGTCGGCCACCGCCTGCCGCGCTTCCTCGACGAAGCCCACCAGGTCGCGGCCGGACACGTTCGCCTGCACCAGCGCGTAGCGCGAGCCGCTTTCACGATCCACCTTCACGGGCCCATCCACGCGGCGGACGCGGGCGACGTCGCCGATGCGCACCTGGCCGCCCAGCGGCGACACCAGCGGCAGGTCGGCGAAACGCGCCGGGTCGGTGCGCAGGGCCTCGTCGCCGCGCACCACCAGCGGGATGCGCCGGCTGCCTTCGACCACCACGCCCACGGCCACGCCCTCGACCTGCGCGCGCAGCTCCTGCTGCAACCGCGCCACGTCGAAGCCGTGCCGGCCGGCGGCGAGCCGGTCCACCTCGATCTCCAGGTACTGCACGCCTTCGTTGGTGAGCCGGTAGACGTCCTCCGCGCCGGGCACGGCGCGCACGCGCGCCTCGACGGCGGCCGACAGCGCCTCCAGCTCCGCCAGGTCCGGGCCGAAGACCTTGATGGCGATGTCGCCGCGCGCGCCGGTCAGCATTTCCGACACGCGCATCTCGATCGGCTGGGTGAAGGCGTAGGCGGTGCCGGGGAAGCGGTCGAGCACCTGGCGCAGCTGCTCCACCAGCCAGGCCTTGTCGGGCTGCCGCCATTCTTCCTTGGGCGCCAGCACCAGGAAACTGTCGGTCTGGTTCAGGCCCATCGGGTCGAAGCCGAGTTCGTCGGCGCCGGCCCGCGCGATGATGCTGCGCACCTCGGGGACTTCGGCAAGGATGGCGTCCTGCACCGCCAGGTCGACCGCGGCGCTGGCGTCGAGGTTCGCCGAGGGCAGTTTCTCAAGCTGGATCAGGATCGCTCCCTCGTCCATGGTCGGCATGAAGGTCTTGCCGATGCCGCCCCAGGCCAGGGCCGCCAGGGCGAGCGCGGCCACCGCGGCGGCCATCGCCAGTCGCGGCCGCGCCAGCGCGGCGTCGAGCGCCGGCGCGTAGATGGCATTGAGGCGGCGCATCAGCCAGGGTTCGTGGTGCGAGCCGTCCCGGAGCAGCCAGGACGCCAGCACCGGAATCACCGTGAGGGAGAGCAGCAGCGACGCGCCGAGCGCGAACACGATGGTCAGCGCCACCGGCCCGAACATGCGCCCCTCCAGGCCCTGCAGCGTCAGCAGCGGCGTGAACACCAGGGCGATGATCAGGATGCCCGAAGCCACCGGCGACGCCACTTCCGCAGCCGCGCGCCACACCCGGTGCAGGCGCGGGATGCCGTCGCCCTTGCGGGCGCCGGCGAGCTGTTCGACGGTGTTCTCCACTACCACGACCGACGCGTCCACCAGCATGCCGATGGCGATCGCCAGGCCGCCCAGGCTCATCAGGTTTGCGCTGAGGCCGGCGAAGCGCATCACCAGGAAGGTGCCCAGCACCGCCAGCGGCAGCGTCACCGCCACCACCAGCGCCGCGCGCACGTCGCCCAGGAACAGCAGCAGCAGGATCACCACCAGCACGGTGGCCTCGAGCAGCGCGCTGGTGACGGTGCCGGTGGCGCGCGTGATCAGGTCGCTGCGGTCGTAGAAGGGCGAAATGACCATGCCGGGCGGCAGGCTCGGCTGCAGCAGCGCCAGCCGCTCCTTGACGCCGCGCACCACCGCCGAGGCATCGGCGCCGCGCAGGCCCACGACCAGGCCCTGCACGGCTTCGCCGGTGCCGTCCCGGGTGACCACGCCATAGCGCGTGAGCGAGCCGTCGCGCACCTGGGCGATGTCGCCCACGCGCAGTGCCTGGCCTTCGCGCACGGCCACCACGGTGGCGCCGATGTCGGTGCCGTCGCGCATCGCGCCGGTGGCGCGCACCACCAGCGACTCCTCGCCTTCGTCCAGGCGGCCGGCGCCGTCGTTGCCGTTGTTGGCTTCCAGCGCGCCGCGCAGGCTGGCCAGGTCCAGGCCCGCGGCGGCCATCGCGGCGCGGTCGGGCACCACTTCCCAGGTGCGCACGCGGCCGCCCAGCGCGTTGACGTCGGCGACGCCGGGCACGGTGCGCAGCGCGGGGCGGATCACCCAGTCCAGCACCTCGCGGCGCTCGGCCAGCGTGTAGCCCTCGCCGTCCACGGTGAACATGTACATGTCCGAGAGCGGCGTGGCGATGGGCGCCAGGCCGCCGTCGATGCCCTCGGGCAGGTCGCCCGAGACGGCCGCCAGGCGTTCGGCCACCTGCTGGCGGGCCCAGTAGATGTCGGTGCCCTGCTCGAAATCGAGCGTGAGGTCGGCCAGCGCGTACTTGGCGGAAGCACGCAGCATCACCTGGCGCGGAATGCCCAGCAGCTCCATTTCAAGCGGCACGACCACGCGCTGCTCGACTTCCTCCGGCGTCATGCCCGGTGCCTTGAGGATGAGTTTGACCTGGGTCGGGGCGATGTCCGGGAAGGCGTCGATGGGGAGCGTGCGCCAGGCGACGTAGCCGGCGACGGCGAGCGCCGCGGTGGCCAGCGCGACCAGCAGGCGCTGGGCCAGCGACCAGGCGACGAGGCGGGCGAGCATGTTCAGCCCTCCCCGGCGACGTCGGCCGCCGATTCCGCCACGGCCTTGAGCGCCAGCACGCCGCGCGACACCACCTCGGCCTTCGCCGCCAGGCCGCCGATCCAGGCCTGCCGGCTGTCGCGGAAGTGCACCTGCACCGGAACGACCTCGAGGCCTTCGCCCCGGCGCACGAACACCGAGGGCTGTCCGGCCACCGCGATGACGGCGGTGGCGGGCACCCGCGCCACACCGCCGTCGGCGCGGCGCGAAATGCCCAGCTCGAGCAAGGCGCCGGGCACCGCGGCACCGGCCGGGAGATTCGCCATGACCGGAAGCGAGCGTGTCACCGGGTCGATGGCGGCACCGACGCCCACCACTTCGCCAATGGCGCCGTCGGGCGTGGTGGCGCGCATGCCGACCGCCAGCTGGCCGGCCAGGCGCGCCGGGGCCTGGCCTTCCGCCACCAGGCCGTCGCCGCTGGCGATCTCGACCAGCACGTCGCCGCCCTGGAAGGGACTGCCGGTGGACACGTGGCGGCGCAGCACCTTGCCGGCGACGGTGGCGCGCAGGACCAGGCCGCCGTCGGCGGACACCTTGGCCGACTGCAGCGCGGCCACGTCGGCGCGGGCTTCGGACTGCAGGGCCGACAGTTCGGCCCGCGTCGCTTCGTGTTCGCGGCGCGCGATCACGCCGGCGGCCAGCAGGGCCTCGCTGCGTGTGGCCTGGCGCGCGAGCGCGTCGAGCCGGGCGGCGCGGCCGCTGGCCGCCGCCAGCGCGGCCGACCAGTCGGCGCTGGCCAGCGCCAGCAGCGGCTGGCCAGCGGTGACGGCATCGCCGTCGGCGACCAGGGTGCGTTCGACCGTGCCGGCGTGGCGTGCCGCCAGGATGGTGCGCGCACCCGCCGCCAGTTCGGCCTGGGCCGGGATCGTCACCACCGGGATCCAGTCGGCCGGCTCGGCGCTGGCGAACGCCAGTCCCATGGCCTCGGCCTGGGCCGGCGTAACCGGCAGCGGGGCGGCGGGGGTGCCGGCCGACGCGAAGGCAAGCGCGAGGGCCAGGGGCAGCAAGGTCGGGAGGCGGGGCACGGGCGGGTCTCCGGGGTCGTTTCCGCCCACGATCCCGCGCGAAGCTTTGGCCGTGCTTAAGCCGCGTTCGAATCCAGTGCGGTCCAGCCCGACACCGTGGCCCGGAGCCATCCGGTCTCCAGCGAGAAGCCCAGTTCCAGCCCCTGCGCCTGCGCCAGCGCGCGCGCCAGGGCCAGGCCCAGGCCCGCGTGCGGGATGCCGGTGGCCCCGCTGGCGGCGCGGCCGCCGCGGAAGAAGCGCGTGCCCAGCTGCGCCAGGTCGGCCGGGACCAGTTCCGGGGCTTCGTTTTCGATCGTGAGCACGCCCGGCCCCGCCTGCAGCGCCACCCGCACCGTGCTGTCCCCGGGCGCGTACTCGAAGGCGTTGCCGAGCAGGATCGCGAGCAGGCGGGCGGTCATCGAGGCGTCGGCCTGGACCCAGCATTCCGCCGGCAGGGCCATCGAACAGGCGACGCCGCGGCGCTGGCGCAGGGTTTCCAGGCGCCGGCAGGAAGCGCCCAGCATCGCGACCAGGTCCAGGGGTTCGACCTCGGCCTGCACCAGGCCCGCCTCGTGCCGGGCCAGGCTGAGCAGGGCCTCGACGGTCTGCTCCATTTCGCCGCCCAGGCGCGCGAGTTCCTCGAGCGAACGTCGCTGCCGCACCGGGTCATCCACCAGCAGGCTGGTCTCGGTGATGGCGCGCAGTTCGGCCACCGGGGTGCGCAGCTCATGGGCCAGGTCCTGGGCGAAGCGACGCTCGCGCTCGAGGTTGCGCAGCAGGGTGCCGATGACCTCGTCGAAGCGTCGAGCGACGGGCTGCAGTTCGCTGGGCAGCGAAGCGTCGTCGATGGCGAGGCCGGGGCCGGACAGGCGCACGGCCGCGATGCGGTCGGCCAGCTGGTCGAGCGGGCGCAGGCCCAGGCTGGTGCCGCGCCAGGCCAGCAGGATCGCCAGCGCCAGCGCCAGCGCGACGGTGCCGCCGGTGAGCAGGTGCAGGCGTTGCTCGAGCGCGTCGATCTGCTCGCGCTCCTCGGCCACCACCAGCACCAGGTGGCGGCGCGGATCGTCGGCGCCCAGCACGTAGCGGCGCGCCACGGCGCGGCCGCGGTGGCCGTCGGGCAGCGGCAGGTCGTAATGGCGGAAACCATCGGGGCCGAGGCTGGGCGGGCGCTGGAGATCCACCGACTGGGTCGAGGCGGAGCGCGCGACCACGTTGCCCTGCGCGTCCCAGGCCTGGAAGAAGTCGCGGTGGCCCTCCTCGCGGAATTCCGGCATCCAGCGTTCGATCGGCTGGGCGCGGTCCACGCGCGCGCCCAGGTAGGCGGCGATGGCGTTGGCGCGCGAACTCAGGCTGTCGTCGAAGCGCCGGTAGATCTCGCCGTCCACCATGGCGTCGAGCGACAGGAACAGGCCGCCCAGGGCCAGCACCAGCGCACCGGCGACGCCCAGGCCGATGCGCTGGCGCAGCGAACCGGGACTAGCGGGCCACATAGCCGAACCCCCGCCGCGTTTCGATGAGGTCCTCCAGGCCGCCGCGCGCGAGCTTGGTGCGCAGGGTGCTCATCAGGACCTCGATCACCTTGTCCGAGGCCTCGCTGTCGCTGGCGTACAGGCGCTCGAACAGCTGCGGACGGCTGTACACCCGGCCCGGGTGGCGCACCAGTTCTTCCAGCAGGGCGTACTCCTTGGGGGTCAGCCCCAGCGTGCCCTGCGGCCCGGCGGCGGTCCGGCGCGCGGTGTCGATCTCCAGCCCCCGGTGCCGAAGCACGGGCTGCGGCTGGCCCGGGTGGCGCCGCGCCATCGCCAGCACCCGGGCCCGCAGTTCGTCGAAGGAAAAGGGTTTGACCAGGTAGTCATCGGCTCCCGCGTCCAGGGCTCCCACGCGCTCGCCCACGGCGTCGAGGGCCGACAGCACCAGCACGCGGGCCGCCAGCCGGCGGCGCCGGATCTCGGCGAGCAGGCCGCGGCCATCGAGCTGGGGCATCATCAGGTCAAGCACGATCACGTCGTAGTCCCCGGCGTCGAGGTAGGGCAGGGCCGCGCGGCCGTCGCAGGCCACGTCCACGGCCAGGCCGGCGGCGGCCAGGCCGGTGCGCAGGGCCTCGCGGAGGCGTTCGGAGTCCTCGACGATCAGGACTTTCATGGGGAGGCAGGGGTGGCCATCCTTGCAGTGTAGGGGCCAGGCTTTGGCCACGCTTAAGCCCGGCGGCCCCTTGAACCCGGCCGGGCCACCCCCAGAACAGGTTGACGGCCCGGGGAGCGGCTGTTCTGTTTATGGAACAGACAGGGAACTTTCGGCCTCTTTAGCACTCGAATGACCCGAGTGCTAAACTGAATCCATGAGCGAGGATCGAATGACCACCACGGCTTTGATCGCCAACAACCTGCCGGTTCCCAGTGCGCTGGGTTCCCTGGACGCCTATATCGCCGCGGTCAACCGCGTGCCGGTGCTGAGCGTCGAGGACGAGCAGGCCCTGGCCCGCCGCTATCGCGACGAGGAAGACCTGGACGCCGCCAAGGCCCTGGTCATGTCGCACCTGCGCTTCGTGGTGCACGTGGCCCGCGGCTACCAGGGCTACGGCCTGGGCATGGGCGACCTGATCCAGGAAGGCAACATCGGCCTGATGAAGGCGGTGAAGCGCTTTGACCCCGACCAGGGCGTTCGCCTGGTCAGCTTCGCCGTGCACTGGGTGCGCGCGGAGATGCACGAGTTCATCCTGCGCAACTGGCGCATCGTCAAGGTGGCCACCACCAAGGCGCAGCGCAAGCTGTTCTTCAACCTGCGCAAGAGCAAGAAGCGCCTGGGCTGGATGAACGCCGAGGAAGTGCGCGCGGTGGCCAAGGACCTCAACGTCTCCGAGCGCGAGGTGCTGGAGATGGAGTCGCGCCTGAGCGGCCGCGACATCGGCTTCGACGCGCCCGAGGATTCCGACGACGACGCCCCGCCGTCGCCGGTGGCCTACCTGCGCGACGCCGGCGACGACCCGGCCCTGGCCTACGAGCGCGCCTCGCACGAGGAAGACCAGCTCGACCTGCTGCGCGAAGGCCTGGCCGACCTCGACCAGCGTTCGCGCGACATCCTCAAGCGCCGCTTCCTGGGCGAGCCCAAGGCGACGCTGCAGGAGCTGGCCGACGAATACGGCGTGTCCGCCGAGCGCATCCGCCAGATCGAGGCCAACGCGCTGAAGAAGATGCGGGCGCTGTTCGCGGCCTGATCGCCGCCCGCGCCACGCAAGCACCGACGGCCCCGCGAGGGGCCGTCGTCGTTTCCGGGCTTCAGTCCGGGTCCACCAGCAGGCCGCGCTCGCGGGCGATGTGGGCCAGTTCGCCGGGGTGCCGGGCGCCGAGCTTTTCCATCAGGTTGGCGCGGTGGCGGTACAGGGTCTTGTCGCTGATGCCCAGGGCGGCGGCCACCACTTTCGGCGGCAGGTTCGACAGCAGCCCGCGCAGGGTTTCGCGCTCGCGCGCGGTGAGCGTGCTGGCCGGCGGCGTGGCCGAGGTGGGCGAGAGGTCGGAGCTGAGCACGCGTTCGCCGGCCAGCACGCGGCGCAGGCCGCCCAGCAGTTCCTCGGCCGCCACCGCTTTGCTGAAGTAGCCCTGGGCGCCGCGCTCGAGCGCGCGCACCACCAGGCCGGGGTCGTCGTGCATGCTCAGCACCACGCAGCGCATGGCCGGGAAGGTTTCGTGCAGCTGCATCAGCAGCACCAGGCCGCTGCTCTCGGTGCCCAGGCTCAGGTCGACCAGGGCCAGGTCCGGCGAATGCCGGCGCGCGGCGGCCAGGGCCTCGGTGGGGTTGCCGGCCTCGGCCACCACTTCGAAGCCGTCGGCCTCCTCGAGCAGGCGACGGAAGCCCTCGCGGACGATGGCGTGGTCGTCGATCAGCAGGATGCGGTGCATACGCGAAGTCTCGCAAACCCGGACAGGGCTCCGCAGAGAAAAATTCCCAGCGGTGGCGGGAGCAGGCCGCTAAGCTTGCCGACCATGGCGACCCCGCGGCAAATCCAAGGCTGGCCCGCACGCTGGCTGGAGGCCCGCGCCACCACGCCTGCGCGCGCCCTGGCCATCGGCGCCGGGCTGGCGCTGGCGGTCGCGCTGCTGCTGCTGCCGCTGTCCTTCGTGCAGCGCTACCAGTGGAACCTGGCCACCGGCCTGGTGTTCGTGCTGGCCTGGTGCCTGCCCACCCGCTGGTGGCCGTGGCTGGCCGGCGGCACCATCGTCTCGCGCATCGCCATGGGCGTGGTCATTGGCGAGCGCAGCGGCTACCACGGTGGCTTCCTGGCCTACTGGGCCGATCCGCTGCAGTTCGTGCTGGGCAACGTGGCCGAGCCTTTCCTGGTGATGACCGGCGCCTTCCTGCTGCAGGGCTGGCAGGTGCATCCCGGCGTGCGCGTGGGCATGCGCACCGAGGGCAAGGTGCACCTGGCGGCGCTGGTGTCCTCGCTCGCCGTCACGCTCAAGGACCTGGCCTACGTGCTCAACGAGGGCTTCGTCGCCGACGTGAAGCTGGCCGTGGTGGTGGGCCCGCACCCGCTGCGGGGCGAGGGCGCGTGGGCGCTGCTGGGCGAATTCGCCACCATGCACGTGCTGGGCAACATGATCGGCATCCTGCTGCTCACGCCGCTGGTGCTGTGGCTGTTCGCGCCGCGGCCGCTGTCGCCGTCCGCGCGGGTGCTGGGCTGGGCGCTGGCGCTGATGGCGCCGGCGATGGCGCTGTTCGTGGTGCTGAGCCTGCAGTTCCCCACCTCGGAATTCGCCGAACTGCTGCGGCGCCTGCTGGTGGCGGTGATCGCCGCCTTCACCATGTGGCACGGCTGGCGCGGCGCGGTGGTGTCGATGCAGATGCTCACCGCCGCGGTCGCGCTGGAAGTGTGGCTGGGCCTGCCGATGCTCACGCCCATCCTGCTGCAGACCTACCTGGTGGTGACCGGCACGATGATGCTGCTGTTCGGCGGCTCGGTGGACGACTACCGCCAGCAGGCGGCCGACCTGCTGCATGCGCGCCGGCGCGAGCTGCGCCTGCTGGCAGAGCTGCAGGACGCCGCGCTGCGCAACCTGCAGCTGGAGGAGGCCGAGCGCCGGCGCCTTGCGCGCGAGCTGCACGACGAATTCGGCCAGAACCTGGCGGCGCTGCAGACCCACCTCAAGCTGGCCGCGCCGCACCTGGCGGTGTCGGGTCGTCCCGGCATGTCCGACCTGCTGCTCGAGCTCACCCGCACCATGCAGCGCAACATCAGTCGCGTGCTGGGCGACCTGCGCCCCGCCGGCCTGGAGCAGCTGGGCCTGTTCGGCGAACTCGACCGCGGCAGCATCCGCCGCCTGGTGGACGACGCCGGCCTGGCGCTGGACGTGCGCCTGGAAGGCGACGCGCGCCTGCTCGCCGAGCTCGACGCCACGCATTCGACCGCCATCTACCGCATGGCGCAGGAGTCGATGACGAACATCGTGCGCCATGCCGGCGCGACGCGCTGCCTGCTGCGCATCCGCATCAACCGGCGCAACGGCGCGCTGTGGGTGTTCCTGGACATCCGCGACGACGGCAACGGCCGGCTCGAGCGCCTGAGCCCCGGCAACGGCCTCACCGGCATGCGCGACCGCGTGCTGGCGCTCAACGGCGCCCTGCACCTGCGGCAGCTGTCGCCGGGCCTGCGGCTGCACCTGCTGGTGCGCCAGGACGGCGTGGCGCCTCAGTAGAGGTCGGTCGGGTCCACGTCCAGCGACCAGCGCACCCGCCGCGCCGAACGCAGCGCGTGCAGCGCCGGCAGCGCGGCGTTGAGGGCCGCATGCAGCGGGCCGCGTTGCGCCGCCTCCAGCAGCAGCTGGCCGCGCGCCATGCCGGCGCGCCGCGCCATGGGCGCGGGCATGGGGCCGTTCACCGACAGCCCCTCGCGCCCATCCAGCGCCGCGCGCGCCTCCTGCAGGAAGCCGTGCACCTCGGCCTCGGTCCCGGCTTCGGCGCGCAGCATGGCCAGGTGCGTGTAGGGCGGGAAACCGGCCGCCTCGCGTTCGGCCAGCTGCAGCGCCGCCACCGCCGGGTAGCCGCCGTTGAGCAGGGTGCCCAGCAGCGGGTGGTCGGGGTGGTGGGTCTGCAGCAGCACTTCGCCCGGCAGCGCGGCGCGGCCGGCGCGGCCGGCGACCTGGATCAGCAGCTGCGCCAGTTTTTCGCCGGCGCGGAAGTCGGCGCTGAACAGGCCCTCGTCCACGCCCACCACCGCCACCAGGGTGAGCCGCGGCAGGTCATGGCCCTTGGCCAGGATCTGGGTGCCCACCAGGATGCCGGGCCCGTCGCCCAGCGTGGCGAGGTGGTCTTCGAGCGCGTTGCGGCGGCGGGTGGTTTCGCGGTCCACGCGCACCAGGCGCGCGTCGGGGAAACGTTCGGCCAGCGCCTTCTCCAGCCGTTCGGTGCCGGCGCCCTGCGGCTGCAGCGCCAGGCTGGCGCAGTCGGGGCAGGCGTTGGGCGGCGTGGCGCGCGCGCCGCAGTGGTGGCAAACCAGCCGCCGCCCGCCGGCGTGCACCGTCATGGCGGCGTCGCAGCGCTTGCAGTGCGCGCTCCAGCCGCAGTCGTGGCAGATCAGCACCGGCGCGTAGCCGCGGCGGTTCTTGAACACCAGCGCCTGCTCGCCGCGGGCCAGGCAGGCGCCCACGGCCTCGAGCAGCGCTTCCGACAAACCGTCGCGCAGCGGCCGCTTGCGCACGTCCACCACCCGCACCGAGGGCGGCCGCGCGCCGCCGGCGCGCTGGGCCAGGCGCAGGTGCCGGTAGCGGCCGGAGAGCGCGTTGTGCAGCGATTCCAGCGAAGGCGTGGCGCTGCCCAGCAGCACCGGCACGCCGAGCTTGCTGGCGCGCACCAGGGCCAGGTCGCGGGCGTGGTAGCGGATGCCGTCCTGCTGCTTGTAGGAACCGTCGTGTTCCTCGTCCACCACCAGCAGGCCGGCCTCGGGCAGCGGGCAGAACACCGCCGAGCGCGTGCCCACCAGCACGCGCGCCCGGCCGCTGGCCATGGCGGCCCAGGCGCGGGCACGTTCGCCGTCGGCCAGGCCGGAATGGAAGGCGGCCACGGGCACGCCCAGGCGGGCGCGGAAGCGCGCCAGCGTCTGCGGCGTGAGGCCGATCTCGGGCACCAGCACCAGGGCCTGCTTGCCGGCGGCCAGGCAGTCGGCGATGGCCTGCAGGTAGACCTCGGTCTTGCCGCTGCCGGTGACGCCCTCGAGCAGCACCGGCCGGAAGCCGCTGCCTTCGCGCAGGGCCGCCAGCGCCTCGGCCTGGCCCGGCATCAGCACCGGCGGCGGGGCCGGCGCAGGCGCGTCGCCGGGGCCGTCGAGCACCACGCGCCCGGCCAGGCCGCGCTCGGCCAGGCTGCGGGCGGCGGGGCGCCAGGCCTCGTCGGCGGCGTCGAGCACGTCTTCGGACAGGGCCCCGGCCTGCAGGCGCAGCAGCAGCCGGCGAGGCTTGCCCTCGCGGCCGGGCGCGGCGGCCGCGGCCTGGCCGGCGGCAGTGAGGGCCCAGCCGTAGCGGGTGGTGTCGGGCAGGGGCTGGCCGGCGCGCAGCAGGGTGGGCAGGGCGGTGGCCAGCACCTCGCCCAGCGGGGCGTGGTAGTAGGCCGCGGCCCAGCGCAGGGTGTCGAACAGTTCGCCGGCCAGCAGCGGGGTGTCGTCCAGCCGGGCCAGCACCGGCTTCAGCGCGGCCGGGTCGCCTTCCGGGGCGCCCACGCCGACCACCACGCCCACCTGC
The DNA here is from genome assembly GCF_041913985.1 of Arenimonas sp. Lineage (GTDB taxonomy): Bacteria > Pseudomonadota > Gammaproteobacteria > Xanthomonadales > Xanthomonadaceae > Arenimonas. The sequence goes on along the minus strand of NZ_JAYSEG010000011.1, from coordinate 19,250 downwards.
TCGCCCGAGCCGCGCCCGAACGGCACCCGCACCCGGCAGCCCACCCAGCCGGCATCGGCGGCCTGGCCGGCGGGCGGGCGGTAGTCGAAGTCCCGGGGCAGCGGCACCGGCAGGGCGACGCGCAGCACGGGGTCGGGGGTGGCGGACATCCGCCAAGTCTAGCCTGTGGCCGGCTGGCCGCCCTGTGGATGGACTTGCGCCGCATTGCTGCCAAACGCATCACAAAGCGGAGGTAAGCTGCTGTTCACAAAACCGAAAGTCCCTTATCCACATGCTTTGTGGATAACTCTGTGGAAGGGGCCTTGGGCAAGTCTGCGCACCCCCTGTCTGCACGGCTCCACAGCCGGGTTGGTGATTTTTTAACCAAGGCGTCATAGTCTTTTGGAATCAAAGGCTTGGCTCAATCACAAAACAGTCATTGGCGCCGCGGGGCCGTCCGGCGGCCTTCTTCACGGCCTTGCGCTGCCGCTGTGCACAACGTTCCACGCCGGAAGCCGCGCCGGGCTTGGCTGAGCAAGGATTTTCCGGCTGTCAACCGCTGCTTCGGGTCGTTCGCTGGCTAGAATGGGGGGTGATTTCCGACCCCCCGATGTCCGCACAAGCCCCTCTGTCTCCCGCCCTCTCGGCCTTCCTGCGCGGCATCGAGCGCCGCGCCTTCGTGTTCGCCCAGCTGCAGTGCGGGCGGGACCGGGAAGCCTTGGCCGCCGTGGGGCGCGCCATGCGGGCGTTCGGGGCCGTGTCGGCCGCCACCCCGCTGTCGGGCTGGCCGGCGGGCTTCTGGTCGCTGCTGCTGGCCCAGGCCGAGCTTTCCGACGGCCAGTCCACCCTGCCCGAGCTGGCGGCCCTGAGCAGCGGCCCCCGGGCCGCCCTGCTGCTGCGGCTGGTGGCGGGCCTGGACTTCCCCCATGCCGCCCAGGTGCTGGGCGTGGGCGAGGCGACCTACCGCTTCGCCCTGCAGCGCGCCCTGCACCAGCTGGGCGAGGCCGGCATCAGCTATGCCGCGCTCGGCCAGCTGCGCGAACGCCTGCACCGGCAGGTGAAGACCCTGCCCGAGGCCACCGTGGCCGCGCTGGCCGACGAGCGCGGGCGGGTCTCGCGCGGCGAGCCCGAACCCGCGCCGCCGGCCCCGCCGCCGCCGCCCCCGGCCTGGCTGCGCCGCCTGCCCTGGGTGGGCCTGGGCCTGCTGGCCCTGGCCTTCGCCGCCACATTCTGGGAGCCGGCCCCGCCGCTGCCGCCCGGTGGCACCGAAACCCTGCCCCCGGAACTGCCGGCCGAAGCGCCCGCGCCCGCCGCCGCGGCGCCGGTGGACGCCGACCGGGTGATCCACCCCGATTACGCCGCCCTGGCCGAGGCGGTGGACGACACGGTCTCGGCCGACCTGGCCTTCCACAGCTGGCTGGCGGGCACCGCGGCGCTGGCCCCGGCCCCGGCCGGTGGAGCACCCCTGCCGGCGCCGGTGGACGGCCCCGCCGACGACGTGGCCAGCTTCGAGGCCCTGCCCGCGGCCCAGCGCACCCTGCTGGTGCCGCTGGCCGGCGCCTGGCCCAACCTCGACCCGGACACCCGCCGCCAGGTGATCGCCCACGCGGCGCACTGGCTGGCGCTGGACGAACCGGCGCGCCAGGCCCTGCGCGAGCGCATCGCCGCCTGGGACGCGCTGCCCGCCGCCGAGCGCGCCCGCCGCCGCGGCACCCACGCCGCCTGGCTGTCGCTGCGCCCGGAAGAGCGCACCCGGGTGCAGGCCGCGGCGCTGGCCTTCGCCGCGCTGCCCGAGGCCGAACGCAAGCCGCTGCAGGACGCCTTCGCGGCGCTGCCCGACGACCAGCGCGCCTCGTGGTGGCTGGGGCCCGAAGTGGGGGGTTGGTTCGCGCCGCTGCAGCCGCTGTTCGCCTACGTGCCCGAGGCGCAGCGGCCGCAGCTGCTGGAAATGCTGCGCGGCCTGTCGCCGGAAGCGCGCACCGACCTGGCGCTGCTGGCTCGCCGCCTGCCGGCCGACGCGCGCGAGACGCTGCGCCGCGACCTGCTGTCGGCGCCGCCGGAAGCGCGTGAGGCGCTGCTGCGCGAACGCCTGGGCCAGTAGCCGGCGCGGCTCAGACGTTGACCAGGCTCACCATCAGGCTGATGCCGGCGCCAATGCTCACCAGCATCAGGTAGCAGGTGCCCAGCACGCCGTACTTGAGCAGGGTCATGATCCATCCCTGGCGGTACACGCGCTTTTGCATCAGCAGCAGGTAGAGCGGCATCCAGGCGATCATCGCCACTTCCACCCAGCCCATCGCGCCCGCCAGCCAGGGCAGCGCCGCCACCCAGTCGGCGCCCACGTCCAGCAGCACCACCACCAGCAGCGCCCCGCAGAGGAAGGCGTGGCTGTGCAGGGCGACGATCAGGTGCTCCATGTACAGGCGCTTCTTGAACACGTAGGCCACCTTCAGCAGCAGCGCGAACAGCGGCAGCAGCACGAACAGCGTGGTGGGCACCGTGGACAGGAAGGCGTCCTTGAGCAGGTTCGGATCTTCCTGGATGCGCTTGATGTTGCCCTGGGCGCGGCCGGCCTGTTCGTTGAGCTTGGCGTTGGCGGCGTCGGGCAGGAAGCCGATGCGGATCGGGTTCTTCTGCGGGTGCCAGGGTTCGCCGTTGAACGACATGGACGGTTCGCCGGGTTCGGCGCCGCGTACCGGCACGGGTTCGCCGGCGGCCTCGGCGCGGCGGATTTCCTCGATGCGGCGCTCGGCTTCGTTCTCGATGCCCTTCTCGGCCACGTCCAGGCCGATGCCCACGCCGGGCACGTCGGCGGTTTCCTTGCGCGCGCGCTGCAGCTCGGCCACGGCCTGGTCGCGCAGCGCCTCGACTTCCGCCACCGTCGTGACCCGGCCGATCTCGCCCACCTTGCTGGCCTGGCTGGCGCCGGCCTCGTCGTCGACGACCGCGCCCTTGTCGATGTCGAAGCTCAGCTGCGCGGCGAAGAACGCCACCAGGCTCATGAACACGAACAGCCGCACCGGGCTGACGTAGCGCACGCGCCGGCCGGCGAAATATTCCAGGCTCAGGTAGCCGGGCTTGAACAGCAGCGGGCCGAGCGTGCGCAGGATGCGCGAGTCGAGCTCGAACACCGAATCCATGAAGTCGCCGACGATGCTGGTGAAGTGCCTAACCAGGCCCTTGGTGGGCTGGCCGCAGGCGTAGCAGTGCTCGCCCAGCAGGGGCACGCCGCAGTTCTGGCAGCGGCGCTCCGGCGCGGCGGTTCCGTTCGGCGGGGCGGTTTCAGGGCTCATCACGGGCTCCGGCAGGGCTGCCGCTAATATAGCGGGCCGCCGCCCCGCCCGAAGCCCCCATGAGCCGTACCGAAAGCCGCGCCGCCCGCCTGCTGCGAGAAATGCGCGTCAGCTTCGTGCTTGCCTTGCCGCTGGTGCTCAGCCAGGCCTCGTCCATGGGCATGAACATCGTCGACACCGTGCTGGCCGGCCGCCATGGCCCGGTGACGCTGGCCGCGGTGGGCGTGGGCAGCGCGGTGTGGAGCGTGGTGATCCTGGTCAGCATCGGCGTGCTGATGGCGGTGCCGCCGACGGTGTCCCAGCTCAACGGCGCCGGCCGCCGCGGCGAGATCGGGCCGGTGTTCCGGCAGGCGCTGTGGCTGGCGCTGGCGCTGGGCCTGGGCCTGGTCGCCGTGGTGCGGGCCGGCGCGCTGGCGCTGGAGCCCATGGGCATCACCGCCGAGGCGCGGCCGGAAGCCGTGGCCTTCCTCAAGGCCATCAGCTGGGGTGCGCCGGGCCTGGCGCTGTTCTTCTGCCTGCGCAACCTGAGCGAAGGCGTGGCGTGGACGGTGCCGTCCATGGTGTTCGGCGTGGTCGGCCTGGCGCTGCTGGCGCCGCTGGGCTACGCCTTCATGTTCGGGCTGGAGCTGGGCGCGGCCGGCCTGGGTTACGCGGTGGCGCTGGTGCTGTGGTGCCAGGCGGCCGCCATGGCCACCTACCTGGCGCGCTCGCGCCGTTTCGCCGACCTGGGCCTGTTCGCGCGCTTCGACCCGCCGCGCTGGCCGCCCATTCGCGCGCTGCTGAAGCTCGGCCTGCCCATGGGCGTGTCGGTGTTCATGGAAGGCAGCCTGTTCGTCGCCACCGCGCTGCTGATCGGCACGATGGGCACCACCCAGATGGCCGCGCACCAGATTGCCATCCTCGTCGCCAGCCTGTGCTTCATGGTGCCGCTGGGCGTGGCCATGGCCACCACGGTGCGCGTGGGCCACGCGGTGGGCGCCGGCGACCTGGCCGGCGTGCGCTGGTCGGCGGCGGCGGGCTACGCGCTGGCGCTGCTGGCGCAGACGGCCTCGGCCATCGGGCTGGTGGCGGGCGCGGCCTGGCTGGCGTCGCTGTTCACCACCGACGCCGCCGTGGTGGCGCTGGCCAGCCTGCTGATGGCCTACGCGGCGGTGTTCCAGTACCCCGACGGCATGCAGGCGCTGTCGGCCGGCGCGCTGCGCGGCATGAAGGACACGCGGGTGCCGATGTTCATCACCGTGCTCGCCTACTGGGGCCTCGGCCTGCCGCTGGGCGCGTGGCTCGGCATCCACCTGGGCCAGGGCGCGCCCGGCCTGTGGACCGGCCTGATCCTCGGCCTCAGCGCCGCCGCCACCCTGCTGGGCTGGCGTTTCTGGCGGCTTTCGCGCCGCCCCCTGCCGGCCGTCGTGGTGACCTGACGCCCATGCGGCCTTCACCCCCGGTCGGTATGCTGTGGGTTGGATGTTATGGAGTTTCCCCATGTCTGAGTCGAAGCCGGGTCCGATCCGCCGCTTCCTGGTCGGTATCTGGAACGCCGTCAACTTCACCCGCCGCCTGGTGTTCAACCTGGTGTTCCTGGTGCTGCTGTTCGCCTTCATCGCGGTGCTGTTCTCCAGCCCGGGCGTGAAGCCGCTGATGGCCGACAGCGCGCTGGTGATCAACCTCGGCGGCGACCTGGTGGAGCAGTACACCGCCCACCCCGTGGACCGCGTGCTCAACCAGGCCACCGGCCAGGGCCGCCTGGAGATCCAGGTGCGCGACCTGCTGGGCGCCATCGAGGCCGCGAAGGACGACGACCGCATCGAGCGCATCGTGCTGTTCACCGACGGCTTCAACGCCGCCGGCTTCGCCGCGCTGCGCGACGTGGCGGCGGCGCTGCGCGACTTCCGCGCCGCCGGCAAGGAAGTGATCGCCTTCGGCAACGGCATGGAGCAGAAGGCCTACTACCTGGCCGCGCACGCCGACGAGGTGTACATCGACCCGCAGGGCGGCGTGCTGCTCGAGGGCCTGGGCCGCTACCGCATGTATTACCGCGAAGGCCTGCAGGACAAGCTGGGCGTGGACGTGCATCTGTTCAAGGTGGGCGAGTACAAGTCGGCCGCCGAACCCTACGTGCTCGACGCCGCCTCGCCCGAAGCGCGCGAGGCCGACCTGTACTGGATGGGCGACGTGTGGAACCGCTTCGTCGCCGACATCGCCAAGGCCCGCGGCATGGAGCAGGCGGAACTCGAGGCCATGATCAACGAGCTGCCGGCGCGCGTGCAGGCGGCCGGCGGCGACCTGGGCAAGCTGGCGCTGGAAGAGAAGCTGGTAGACGGCCTCAAGACCCACTACGAGCTCGAGCAGATGCTGATCGAGCGCGGCGCGCCGGACGAGGACGAGCACAGCTTCCGCCAGATCGAACTGCGCGGCTACCTCACCCAGATGGGCCTGCACCGCATGCCGATCGACTCCCGTCCGCAGGTGGCGGTGGTGGTGGCGCAGGGCGAGATCATCGACGGCGACCAGCCGCCGGGCACCGTGGGCGGCGAGTCCACCTCGATGCTGCTGCGCCAGGCGCGCGAGGACGAGAACGTCAAGGCCGTGCTGCTGCGCGTGGATTCGCCGGGCGGCGGCGTGTTCCCGTCCGAGCAGATCCGCCGCGAGGTAGAGCTGATCCAGGCCAGCGGCAAGCCGGTGGTGGTGTCCATGGGCAACGTGGCCGCTTCGGGCGGCTACTGGATCTCGATGAACGCCGACAGGATCTACGCCGACGAGTCCACCATCACCGGCTCCATCGGCATCTACGGCCTCTGGCTGACCGCGCCGCGCGTGCTCGACAAGCTGGGCGTGAGCACCGACGGCGTCGGCACCACGCCGCTGGCGGGCGCCTTCGACCCGACCCGGCCGCTCGACCCGAACGCGGGCGCCATCATCCAGGCCGTCATCAACAAGGGCTACGCCGACTTCACCGGCAAGGTGGCCGAGGCGCGCGGAAGCACGCCAGAGCAAATCGACGTGCATGCGCGCGGCCGCGTCTGGTCGGGCGCCCAGGCCAAGGAGCGCGGGCTGGTGGACGAGCTGGGCGGCCTGCAGGCCGCCCTGGCCGAGGCCGCGAAGCTGGCGAAGCTCGAAGAGGGCCAGTACGGCGTGAGCTACGTCGAGAAGCCGCTCAGCCCGTTCGAGGAGTTCGTGGTGAACATGGGCGGCCAGGCCCGCCTGCAGGGCCTGGTGCGCCTGCTGGCCCCGACCCCGCTGCTGCTCGACCGCGAAACCATGGCACGGGTGGAAGGCGAGCTGCGCTGGCTCGAAAGCAAGGGCCGCACGCCCTACCGCGCGGTCGCGCACTGCCTCTGCGCCTACTGAGGCGCGGCGCCAGGCAGGGAAAACGCCCGGGGAAACCCGGGCGTTTTGTTTTCAGCCGCCGGCGTCTTCCAGCGCCTGGTCGCGCTCGGCGTCGCGTTGTTCCTGCGCGGCTTCGACGGCGTGGGCCTTGTCCAGCGGCGCCTGCATGGCGTCGCGCAGCTCGGTGTTCTTCTCCGCGGGCGCGGCGGCCTGGGGCTCCGGCGGCGGTACCTCCTCGTTGGGCGGCGGGTCGCTGCAGGCGCACAGCGCCAGGCACAGCACGGCGGTCAGGGCGGCTCTCATCGCGGTTTACTCCCTACGGTCGCAGGCCGTTATCCTAAGCCCTGGCGACGAGGAGCAGGCCATGGACGCGAACCGCTGGCGGCTGGACGGACAGGTGGCGCTGGTGACCGGCGCGAGCGTGGGCATCGGGCGCGCGATCGCCGCGGAACTGCTGGGGCTGGGCGCCGACGTGATGCTCGTTGCGCGCGACCAGGCCCAGCTCGACGCCACCCGCGACGAGCTCGAGGACGAATTCCCCGAGGCCGACGTGCGCGCCTTCGCCGCCGACGTCTCCGACCCCGAGCAGCGCCGCGAGATCTTCGACTGGGTCGAGGACCTCGGCACCGGCCTGCAGATCCTGGTGAACAACGCCGGCACCAACGCCAGCAAGCCCACCATGGACTACGCCGACGCCGAGTGGCGCGACATCTTCGAGACCAACCTGTTCTCGGCCTTCGAGCTGTGCCGCTTCGCCTTCCCGCTGCTCAGCCAGCACGCCAGCGCCAGCATCGTGAACGTGGGCTCGGTGTCGGGACTCACGCACGTGCGCACCGGCTCGCCCTACGGCATGAGCAAGGCGGCGCTGCACCAGCTGACCAAGAACCTGGCCTGCGAATGGGCCGAGGACGGCGTGCGCGTGAACGCGGTGGCGCCGTGGTACATCCGCACCCGCCGCACCTCCGGCAAGCTCGCCGACCCGGACTACCTGGACGAGGTGCTCGACCGCACGCCCATGGGCCGCATCGGCGAGCCCGAGGAAGTGGCGGCGGCGGTGGCCTTCCTGTGCCTGCCGGCCTCGAGCTACGTCACCGGCGAATGCATCGCCGTCGACGGCGGTTTCCTCCGCTACGGGTTCTAGCGGCAGCCGTCGTCGAGGATCTGGCGCAGGCGCGCCACTTCGGATTTGCGGTAGGCGGCGGTGTCGCTGAAGGCGTGCAGGGCGTCGGACTTGGCCTGTTCGAACTTGTCGGCGTAGACCAGGCAGGCCGAGGCGTCGTCGAGGCGCACGCAGGAGTCCTCGACCCAGCGGCAGGTGGCGCCCCAGGGGCCGGCGTCGTAGCCGAGCACGGCCAGCGGGATGCAGCGCGGGTTCGGGTCGTAGTTTTCGCTGTAGCGCACGGCGCCGTCGTAGGCGGTGCACTGGTAGAGCGTGGGCGGCGAGCGGCGCGGCGGCGGGGGTGGCGCTTCCGGCTCCGGCGCCGGCGTGGGCGGTGGTGCCGCCGGTGGTGCCGCGGGCTTCGGCGGTGGGTCCTGCGGCCGCTGCATCCGGCGCGTGTCCTGGGTGCTGCCGGCCGGGCAGGGCGCGTCCTGCAGGGTGACGCGGCCCTGCGCGTCCTGGCAGCGGTAGACCGTGATCTCCTGCGCGGCCGGCGGGCCAACGGGGATCAGCAAAATGGCTAAGCTTGGCCACCAGCGCAGGCGCATGCCGGCATTGTCCGCCCGCGCCGCCGCCACTTCCAGCCCGGGACCCGCCATGACTCGACTGCTCGCCCTCTTCGCCCTGCTGCTCGCGCCGCTGGCGCAGGCGGCCATCCCCGCCGCGCCCGACCGCGACGAGGGCGAAGGCCCGTACCCGCAGCTGATCCTGCGCGGCGCCACCGTCATCACCGGCATCGGCGCGCCGGCGCACGGCCCGGTGGACATCGTCATCGAGGGCAACCGCATCGTGCAGGTGGCCATCGTCGGCAGCGCGAATGCGCCCATCGACCCGAAGTACCGCCCGGCGCTGAAGCCCGGCGGCCGCGAGATCGACCTCGCCGGCCACTACGTGATGCCCGGCATCGTGGACATGCACGGCCACATCGGCGGCGACGAGCAGGGCGTCACCGCCGAATACGTCTACAAGCTGTGGCTGGCGCACGGCATCACCAGCGTGCGCGACCCGGGCTGCGGCAACGGCATCGAATGGTGCGCCTCGGAAGCGCGCCGCAGCGCCGCCAATGCCATCACCGCGCCGCGCCTGTTCCCGTATGCCTTCTTCGGCATGGGCCATGACGGCCCCATCACCACGCCCGAACAGGCGCGCCAGTGGGTGCGCGGCATGAAGGCCAAGGGCGCGCTGGGCATGAAGTGCTTCGGCTACCGGCCGGAGATACTGGAAGCCGCCTTCGACGAGCTGCGCAAGCAGGGCATGGGCAGCGCCTGCCACCACGCCCAGCTCGACGTGGCGCGCGTGAACGTGCTCACCACCGCGCGCTGGGGCCTGACCACCATGGAACACTGGTACGGCCTGCCCGAGGCGCTGTTCGACGGCCAGACCGTGCAGCAGTACCCGGCCGGCTACAACTACATGGACGAACAGCACCGCTTCGGCGAGGCCGGCAAGCTCTGGGCGCAGGCCAGCGAAAAAGGCAGCGAGCGCTACGAGGCGGTGATCACCGAACTGCTGGGCCTGGGCTTCACGCTCGACCCCACCTTCACCATCTACCAGGCCACGCGCGACCTGATGCGCGCGCGCACCGCCGAATACCACGACGAATACACCCACCCGGCGCTGTGGGATTTCTTCACCCCCAGCCGCGACAACCACGGCAGCTTCTTCTTCGACTGGGGCAGCGAGGAAGAGGCCGCCTGGAAGGACAACTACCGGCGCTGGATGGCCTTCGTGAACGACTACAAGAACCGCGGCGGCCGCGTCACCGTGGGCAGCGATTCGGGCTACATCTACAAGACCTACGGCTTCGGCACCATCGAGGAGCTCGAGCTGCTGCGAGAAGCCGGCTTCCACCCGCTGGAAGTGCTGCGCGCGGCCACGCTCTCGGGCGCGGAGGCGCTGGGCGCGGCCGACCGCATCGGCTCGATCGAGCCGGGCAAGCTGGCCGACCTGGTGGTGCTGGGCCAAAACCCGCTGGCCAACCTGAAGGTGCTCTACGCCACCGGCCACATCCGCCTGGGCGCCGACGGCCAGCCGCGCCGCGTAGGCGGCGTGCGCTACACCATCAAGGACGGCATCGTGTACGACGCCGCCGCGCTGCTCGGGGACGTGCGCCGCATCGTGGCGGAAGAAAAGGCGAAGCGCGGCATCACGCGTTACGCCCAGCCAGGACGCTGAAACAGGAAGCCCCGGCGTGCGGCGCACGCCGGGGCTTGGGAATCAGCCCGACACCAATGGCTGTGGCAACACTATTCCGCTAATAGCAATTGCCCAAAGTGGGGCAATTGATCATCTGGCTAGTCGTTGATTTCTTTCCAGTGGCGTCAGTTACCTCAAGCTCAATACGATGTGAGCCAAGAGTGACAGGAATTGATGGAAGGTTCCATTGATAGTATTTCATGGAGTCAAAGCTCCACACTGCGGTCATCGTGTCTCCATTGGGGTCCGCGGAAGTATTTCGCGCGCTGATCTTTGCAGGATATGTTTTATTCAGCATGAATTTGAATCGCGCCTCTGGGTATGTGGCGGCGCGAAGGATTGCGGGTCCCGAGAGAATTCGAGGCGTCGGGCAGGTGGTTGTAGACGTACAGCCCCCGCGATCGGCAGTCTCATCCAAGATTCGAATAATCTCTGATTCGCTCCGCGGCATTACCGACTGCATTGATGCGATTGTTCCTGTGACAAACGGTGCCGCTTGGCTGGTTCCTTCCTGATATGAGTAATTTCCGACCGAAGCCTGCTGCATGCCGCTGTTATAGGTAGAAAGTATGTCGACACCAGGCGCGGAAAATCTTGCGCCCGTATTCGAGAAGCTCGCTAAGGTCGGCAAATCTGCCTTTATTGACGCTGCCACTGAGATAACGCCGGGGCAGGACGCCGGAGAGTATAGGCTGCTATGGCTCTGATCATTTCCTGCAGCAGCAACAACAATGGCTCCTTTGCTGCGCGCATATGAGACCGCCTCTCTAAGGATTGCCAGCTCAGGTGTCGAACTGCAGTTTCCGTCAAGGCTAAGGCTAAGGTTTATTACAGATGCAGTGCTTCCTGCAGAAAGTGTCGGTGGCCCTCCTTCAATTGGCGAGCCCGCTGCCCAAGCAATTGCAGCTGCAATGTCTGATGCGTAGCCGTGCCCGTCACCCATTACTCGAATAGGAAGTATGCTTGCTCTAGGGGCAATCCCGGCGATACCAACAGAGTTGGCGGATGCAGCTGCAATTCCCGCGACATGTGTTCCATGCCAAGTGGATCTCCTTCCGGCACTGCATTCAGATGCCTCCACCCAGTCTCCGGGGTCGGTTGGGTCCGAGTCCCATCCTCCGCCGTCTCGGGCGTAGATTTGACTCACAAAATCGTATCCAGGAAGCAATCTGCTTTGCAGATCCTCGTGTGGAGTGATCCCCGTATCTAAGATCGCGACCACTGTTCCATAACCGTTCTGTGAGTTCCAGCCCTGCGACATCAACAGTGAGCCAGGCCCATTGCCAAGTGCCCATTGTTGATTGATAAGCGGATCAGTGGGGGTGTTAGCTGGACGCGCAATCGGGTCCGGTTGAAGGTAGGAGACTAGGGAGCTGTCTTGGCGAAGAAGTTGCACGGCCGACTGAATGTCGGAAGATGCACCTGACATTGATATCGAGTGATAACCAAAGACAAGTTTTCGCTCATAACTAACCTCAACATTCAGCCCAGCCACAGCGCTCGCGACGTCGGACTTCGATTTTTCGAAATCGCTTCCGCTATAGGAGATTATGAATTTCGGTTCAGTGGTTGGGTTGCAGTCGATCGCCAGGACCACAGTCGGAATTGTAGTTAGGAATGTGAGTAGCAATACGCCTGGGAGTTTCTTCATTTATCTTCTCACTGAGTTGGAGTAGATTTCTAAGTGTTTCTGCAACTTCGCCGCAAGCAGAGCAGTATCTTGCAGTTGAGATGCGCCCACCTTGCATTTGATGGGCGATTGAAATCGAGCCCTGGTATCTCGCCCCAAGTGGACGCATCTCTCATGCAGATATGGCCTGCCCTAGAGCAGACACGCATTGCCCTCAGGGCATAGGACAACGGCTGGGCGAAAAGTTTGCCGGAGAGTCAGAGTTGAAAATGGTGGCGGCCACTAGCAACGTGGCCCATTTAAGGGGATTGGCAGAATTGGCTCTGTTTGGAGGGATGAGCGCCCTTTTGAGGCGCTCGCGTGGAACGGTGCCCTGAGAGCTCAAAGCGGAAGTTTCGAATTGTGGGCTGGCATCCTTTCTCAATGTATCCATTCTGATGAGGATGCTGCATCCAAGCGCGAGATTGCCTGTCAAATGCGGCTGCACTCCGTGCCGGGCAGAGCCAAGGCGTTGAGGGAAACGCACGCATTTAGCGCGTCGGAGGATGAGGCCTACAAGCGCGCTACCGAGCCACCACTGCCCCGTCGGCCTACTCCAGCACAGGTAACTACGCCTCTATGTAGAGACTGATGCCAATCAGAGCCGAACGATTGTAAAACGCTGATTGCGCTCGCACTGCTGGCGGATGATCGAGGTATCCATTGGGGGAGGCTGTGCGTTGCGATTCGGCCTTCAGGGAATGTTTCCATAGCCCAGTAGACGGTCGGCTCGATCATGGGGCCGAGTTTGGGTTCACCTCAAGATCTTGTCGGCTTGGCCGCGGCAATCACATTTGCAGTGCGGGCGGCATGCGACAGGATCGGTGTGTCATGAGACAGGCGACTGAATTCATTGTGGATTCAACGAGATTCTGTGGATTGGACTCCAGACAAGAAAGCCCCGACGCGCAGCGCACGCCGGGGCTTCGCCTGCCTTCGCCGATTACAGCTTCTGCAGCGAAATGTTGCGCGTCGCGCCGTTCACCGTGAACGAGACGTTCGCCGTGGTGGCCGAGGTGAAGGTGAGCGTGGCGTTGCCGGCGACGGTGAACTGGCGGTTGGCCGGGTTGTAGGTCGGGCCCCAGGGGCCTGCGGTGGACTGCAGGACATTGCCCGAGCGCACGTCGGTGGCTGACCAGGTGCCGTCGAACTCGAACCACTGCGCCTTGCCGGTTTGGTCGTAGATGAAGAACATCACGAACAGGTTGTTGGTCGGCGGCGGGAACTGGTAGACGGTGAGGCCCCAGCCGGATTCGTTCGGGTTGTACCAGGCGCCGGTGTAGTCGCGGCCCGGCGTGGGGCCGAAGGTCTGCGGCGTGGGGGCGAGATACTGCTGCAGCTGTGGCCAGGCGACGTCCAGGCGCGAGTAGATGTCGAAATTGCCCTGATTGCCCAGGTTGCCGCTGTTCGCGCAGAGCGCCTGGCCGCCGAACAGGCCACCGCGCAGCTGGTAGCCGTCGCCCAGCGTGAACAGTCCGGAGCCGCTGCTGCCGCCCTCGGTGGTGCCGCTCAGCCAGCCGGCCTCGAAGGTCGTGAGGTCGTTGAGCAGCTGCTGGCCCAGCGAGGCCTTCTTCGCGTCGCCGCGGGGGTGGTGGATGGCCAGAACGCTGGCGCCGGCGGCCACTGGGTTAGCATCCCAGCCGGCGTAGTACGCGCCCGCCGGGGGAGCCTGGTTCAGGCGCATCAGCGTGATGTCGGTACCTTCATAGGGGGGCGCATCGATGGGGCCGGCGCTGTCGGTGTAGAGCAGGGTGGCACCAGGCCCGCGCTGGGTCGTGGCCGCCGACACGCCACTGCCGCAGGAGGTGGCTTCGTAGTTCCAGATGGTGACCAAGGTGCTGGCGACCGTCTGGTTGTCGATGCAGTGGTTGGCGGTGAAGAAGTACGGGATCTGCGTGGCGTTGTCGGTGTCGTTGAGCAGGGTGCCCGTGCAGATGTAGTTGCCGCCGCCTTCGACGAAGTTCATCCAGGCCACGGCGTTCTTGGCATTCACGAAGGCCGCACCGAGCGTGTTTTCGCGGCACTTGGTGTCCACGTTGCAGCTGCCGGATTCCCCGATCTTCGGCGCCAGCCGGAAGCCGCTGGCCATGCTGGTGACCAGGTGCGAAACCTGCGGCACTGTCACCTGGATGGACGCCAGGTCGGTGCCGGCCGGCGCGAAGACCTCGACGAACTGCACCTGGCCGTCCGTAATCGGACCCCAGAAGAGCCCGGAAGCGTCGGCGACGTTGCGCGCTTCGGCGCCCGTCAGCTGGGCTTCGACGCGGCCGGCGTCGTCGCTGCCGGAGAAGCGGAACTCCAGCCGGCCGTCGCCGCCGCGCACCCGCAGGCCGGCGCGCAGGGCCAGGGCGTCGGGAGATTCGATGGCCAGCCGCGCCACATGGCCGCCGGCGACGGGCGCCCACTGCAGGCCCTCGAGCCGCGACTGCGCCTCGCCGATATCGCGGTTGATGCCGACCTGCAGGCGCTTGAAACCGTTGGCCTCGTTGTTTGCGGCCAGCTCCGCGATGCGTTCGGCAGCCATGGGCCCGAACACCTGGCGCGGGGCCGACTGAATCGCCTGGGCGCTGCCGGCGTCTCGCCAGGCCAGTGGGGCTTCGGCCTTCGGCGGCAGGGCTGGTTCACCACCGACGCTGGGAAGGGACTGCGCGTGGGCCCCGGAGGCCGCGAAGGCCAAGGCGATCGACAGGGCAATGTGCAGCGGCGTGCGGCGGGTCATGGCGGGCTCCGAGGGATTCTTCTGGGGCCCACTATAACTCCGCCCACGCCGGTATTCCCGGGGTGGGCGGGTCTGGTTCAGGCGGTTTTCGTCGCCTTCTTCACGGCCTTCTTCGCCGCCTTTTTCGCGGCTTTCTTGGCCGGGGCCTTCTTGGCGGCCTTCTTCACCGCTTTCTTGGCGACCTTCTTGGCCGGCGCCTCGGCGGGCGCGGCCGCCCTCTTCGCGGCGGCTTTCTTCGCCGGTGCCTTCTTCGCCGCCACCTTCTTGCCGAAGCGGCCGCCCTTGCGCACCGGCTTGCCTTCGGCCAGCAGGGCCTCGCACTCGGCCTGGGTCAGGCTGGCGGGGTCGCGGTCCTTGGGGATCTTGCCGTTCTTCTCGCCGTCGGTGATGTACGGGCCATAGCGGCCGTTGAGCACCTGGATCCCGGTGCCCGGGAAGGTCTTGATGGTGCGGTTGGCGATCATCTCCTCCTTGGCGCGCACCAGTTCCACGGCGCGCTCGAAGGTGATGGTGTACGGGTCGTCTTCCTTGCCCAGCGAGGCATAGGTGTCGCCGAGCTTGGCGAAGGGGCCGAAGCGGCCGATCGCCACCGTCACGGACTTGCCGTCCACCTCGCCGAGGGTGCGCGGCAGGTTGAACAGCGGCAGCGCCTCCTCCAGCGTGATGGTGTGCATGCTGGTGCCCGGGCGCAGCGAGGCGTACTTGGGCTTTTCCTCGTCGTCCATGTGGCCGATCTGGGCGTAGGGCCCGTAGCGGCCCAGGCGCACCGACACCGGCTTGCCGGTCTTGGGGTCGGTGCCCAGCAGGCGCGCGCCGGTGGCCTCGGAGCGGTCCACGGATTCGCTCTTTTCCTCGACGGTGGCCTTGAAGGGCTTCCAGAAGCGCTCCATCAGCGGCACCCAGGCGGCTTCGCCCGCGGCCACGGCGTCGAGTTCGTCCTCGAGCTTGGCGGTGAAGTCGTAGTCCACGTACTGCATGAAGTGGCCGGTCAGGAACTTCGCCACCGCGCGGCCGACGTCGCTGGGACGGAAGCGGCGGTTGTCGAGGTAAACGTATTCGCGGCTCTGCAGCACCTGGATGATGCTGGCGTAGGTGGACGGGCGGCCGATGCCGTATTCCTCCAGCGCCTTCACCAGCGAGGCTTCCGAGAAGCGCGGCGGCGGCTCGGTGAAGTGCTGGTCGGTGTGGATGCTGCCCAGCGGCACCGACATGCCGGGCTTCATGGGCGGCAGCTTGCGGCCTTCGTCCTCGTCTTCGGCGGTCTTGGCGTCCTTGCCTTCCTCGTACACGGCCAGGAAGCCCGGGTCGATGATGGTGGTGCCGCTGGCGCGGAAGCTGTGCTCGCTGCCGGCGGCCAGTTCCACCGAGACGGTGTTCATGGTGGCCGGCACCATCTGCGAGGCGACGGTGCGCTTCCACACCAGCTCGTACAGGCGGCGGGCGTCGTCGTCGAGGTACTTCGCCACCGAGGCCGGCGTGCGCAGGGCCGAGGTGGGGCGGATGGCCTCGTGCGCTTCCTGGGCGTTCTTGGACTTGGACTTGTACTCGTTCGGCTTGTCCGGCAAGGCGGCGGTGCCGAAGTCGCGGGCGATGACGTCGCGGATTTCCTTCACGGCGTCCACCGACAGGTTCACCGAGTCGGTACGCATGTAGCTGATCAGGCCGACGGTGCCCTCTTCGCCGATGGCCACGCCCTCGTAGAGCTTCTGCGCCACGCGCATGGTGCGCGAGGTGGTGAAGCCGAGCTTGCGCGCGGCCTCCTGCTGCAGCGTGGAGGTGATGAAGGGCGGCGACGGGCGGCGCTTGCGCTCCTTGCTGGCCACGTCGGTGACGCGCAGGGCGTCGCCCGCGGCCTTCGCCAGGCGCGTGCGCGCGGCCTCGGCGTCCTTGGAATTGGTGAGCGTGAACTGCTCGAACTTCTGGCCGTCGAGCTTCACCAGCCGGGCGGTGAAGCCCTGCTGCGGGTGGTTGAGCTCGGCTTCCACGCTCCAGTATTCGCGCGGCACGAAGGCTTCGATCTCCTCCTCGCGCTCGACGATCATGCGCAGCGCCGGCGACTGCACGCGGCCGGCGGACAGGCCGCGCTGCACCTTGCGCCACAGCACCGGCGACAGGTTGAAGCCCACCAGGTAGTCCAGCGCGCGGCGCGCCTGCTGCGCGTCCACCAGGTCGGCGGCGACCTGGCGCGGGTGTTCCACCGCCTCGCGGATGGCGCGCGGCGTGATTTCGGTGAACACCACCCGGTGCAGGTCCTTGCCCTTGAGCAGGCCGCGCTCCTTGAGGATCTCGGAGATGTGCCAGCTGATCGCCTCGCCCTCGCGGTCCGGGTCGGTGGCCAGGTAGATGGCGTCGGCGCCCTTGGCGGCCTTGGCGATGGCGTCCACGTGCTTCTCGTTCTTCTCGATCAGCTCGTAGCGCATGGCGAAGCCGTGCTCCGGGTCCACCGCGCCCTCCTTGGGCACGAGGTCGCGGACGTGGCCGTACGAAGCCAGGACATGGAAGTCCTTGCCCAGGTACTTGTTGATCGTCTTGGCCTTGGCGGGCGATTCGACGATGAGGAGGTTCTTGGCCATGCCGGGGGATGCTCCAGGGCGCCGCGTTCGGGTCGCCCAGATGACGCGGCCCGCGAGGTGCGCGGGCCGGGGGGTTCTTTTTTCATTAAGGCCTCAGTCCGGCCGGGCCTGTCAAGCAAGGCCCCCCGGCCGGGGTCAGCGGCAGTCCGCGGGCACCAGCGCCTCCGGGATGCCGCTGGCTTCGCAGGTCCAGCCGCCCTGGCCGTCCAGGCGCAGGTGCAGGGTGCCGCCGGAGGCTTCGCCCAGGGTCCCGGCGTCGCCGAGGTCCACGGCCACCACGCAGCGGCCCAGGGCGTCCTCGAACAGGCGGAAGGCCTCGATGTCCGGCGGGGCCGAGCCGGGGTGGCCGAGCTCCTCCGGGTCGCGGGGGCAGCGGTCGGTGTTGCGCCGGAAGTCGTCCACCTGGGTGGCCAACGCGCGGGCCTGGGCCATCGGACCGGCCAGGTCGGCCGAGGCCGCCGAAGCGGCCCGCCCGGCCCGCTCCACGTAGTCCTGGTAGGCCGGGAGGGCGATGGCGGCCAGGATGCCCGCCACGAACAGCAGCACCAGCAGGACGCCGCCGACCACCGCCGCCGCCAGGCAGCCCGAGGGGCCGCGCTGCTGGCGCCCGGGCTGGTCGGTGTAGGCCCACTGGTCCACCACGTAGGTGTTGGCCACCAGGTCGTGCAGGCCCTGCTTGCGGGCGGTGAAACCGGCCATGGCGAAGCCGATGTAGAAGGTGAGGTAGGACAGGGCGCTGGCCAGCCAGCGGCCGGCCGCGTGGCCGAAGCCGAGGCGCTGGCCGCGGGCGTCCACGACCTTGATGCCCAGCGCCATCTTGCCCAGCGTGGCCTGCCGGGACGAGCTCTCCATGCCGGCGTAGTAGGCCAGGCTCAGCAGCACGTAGAGCAGGCTCATGGCCAGCGCGCCGGCCATGACCATGGCTTCGTCCGGTTCGCCGCCACCGGCCATGGACAGCGCGAACAGCACGAAACCCACCAGGTAGAGCGTGTAGAACACGCCGCTGACGATCAGCGAATCGAGGAAGAAGGCGGCGAACCGGCGCAGGAAGCCGGCGTCCACCACCTCGTCGGGGCCTGCGGCGGCGGCCGGTGCCTGTACCGGCGCGGCGGCCAAGGCGGCTGCGGCGGGTGCCGGGATTTCAGCGGGCGGCGGCGCGGGCGGGCCGGGCTGGTCCAGGCCCAACTCCGCCAGGTGCTCGCCCAGCGGCTCCCACTTCTCCAGGCCGTCGCGCCAGACCAGGCTGTCGCGCGTCACCTTGCCCTGTCGGTAGGCCTGCGCCACCTGTTCGGCCGGCACCGGCCCCTGGCGGTTGTGCCCGCGGTCCACGTAGTACCACTGCTGCATGCCTGCTCCCCTGCGCGCGCGGCGCGCGTTCCCCGAAACGACGACGCCCGGCCGGGGCCGGGCGTCCACAGCGTAGCCGTGAAGGCGGGTTCAGTGAACCGGTTCGGGTTCGTCCTCGAACATCTGGCTTTCCATCCAGGCGTAGGCCGCTTCCGAGCCCGGCTGGTTGAACAGCACCATCAGCACGACCCACTTGAGGTCGTCCACGTCCACTTCGTCCTGGTCGAGCGCCATGACGCGGTCGAGCACCAGTTCGCGCTGGTCGGCGTCGATCACGCCGCTGTGCTCGAGGAACATCAGGAAGCCGCGGCATTCCATGTCCAGGCGGTCGAGCTCGGGCTCGGAGTACACGCGGACCGGGGTCTGCAGCCGCGGCGCGGCCACGGCCGGGCGCTGGCGGGCGAGCTCGTCCAGCCAGTCGAAGGCCTTGTGGATTTCCGCGGGGCTGAAACCGGCCTGGATCAGGCCGTTCTGGAGCGAATCGCGATCCCGGACGGCGTCGGGGTCGTCGTAGAAGTAATGCTCGAACAGGTACAGCAGCACATCCAGAATGGTCTCTTTCATTACCCTCAGCCTGCGCCATTGGGCGCGATGGGAAGGTCAGGGGTGCCGGGCGTAGCGGCCATTGTCGGCGACCACCCGCCCATCCAACTCCATGAGCAGCAGCATGGAGGACAGGGCGGCCACCGTCAATCCTGTCCGGCGGGCGAGTTCATCCATGCCGGTGGGGTCGTGGCCCAGCGCCGACCACAAGCGCTTGTGGTCTTCGTCCCCGACTGGCTGTCCGGCGGCTGAGTGGGTGGCGGGGCTGAACAACCCCGTTCCGAGTCGCCCGCGCAGCTGTTCGGCCAGGCCTTCGGCGACCGGCCCCAACGCCGCCACGACTTCTTCCGGCGCCTCGACCAGAGCCGCGCCCTCCCGGATCAGGCGGTGGCATGAATCGCCCCGGCTTTCCCGGAGGCTCCAAACCTTGAGAGGATGGAGCCATGAG